>NZ_CP168805.1:0-630350 GCF_055698305.1 Azospirillum sp. VT-I1
AGCTACGCCATGCTCGCTGAAATCTTTGGGGTGCAGTGGCCGCAATGAGCCTGAAGACGATCATCCGCCTGCAGAAGCTGCAACTGGACGAGAAGCGTCGCGTCCTGGCGGAACTCCACACGCTGGCCGACCGGCTGCGCAACGAGATCGAGAAGGTCAAGCAAGAGATCGCGCACGAACAGGATACCGTGCGCGACGATTTCTCCGTCTCCTTCACCTATTCCAACTTCGCCCAGGCGGCGCTGGAGCGCGGCCGGCGGCTGGGCGAGTCTTTGGCCCAGGTGGAGGCGCAGATCGAGATCGCCACCGACGAGATGGCCGAAGCCTTCCAGGAACTGAAACGCTACGAACTGGCGGAGGAGGAGCGGCAGAAGCGCGAACGCGACAAGCAGAAGCGCAAGGATGCCGCGATGCTGGACGAAACCGCCCTGGTCGGCTTCCGCCGCCGTCAGGCGGAGGAGGAAGCGACCGGCGGGTGAGCGTTCCGTCGGCGCTTGTGAAAACCTCGCCCGCCGGCCCTTACAGCTCTGCTACCTCGACCACGCCCGGCACCGCCTTCAGGGCCGAGCGGCTCTGCGCGGTGATGGTGTAGCTGCCGGGCAGTTCGATCTCGACCTCCTTCAGCGGGTCGATCTCCACCAGCACGTTGATCCGGCTCTTGCCGCGCGACAGCCGGTCCAGCGTGGCGCGCAGATTCTCGATCGGGCCGGGGTCGCGCAGCACCACGCGCAGGCCGGCGCTGACCGAGGCGACGGCCTCCTCCAGCGGCTTGATCTCCTGGCAGGTCAGGCGGACCTCTTCGCCGTTCAGCTGGGCGTCCACCGTCATCAGCACCGGGCGGCCGGGCTCCAGCAGGTCGCGGTTGGCGGCCAGCACCTCGGAGAACAGCGTCACCTCATAGCCGCCGGTGGCGTCGGACAGCTCGACGAAGGCGAAGCGGTTGCCGGACTTGGCGGTCTTCTCCTTCTTCGACACGACGATGCCCGCCATCTTGTAGCGGGTGGAGCCGCCCTTCGCGATGGCGGTCTGCAACTCCGCCGAGCGCACCACCTTCATCCGGCCGAGCGGGCCGGAATAGGCGTCCAGCGGATGGGCCGACAGGTAGAAGCCGATGGCGCCGAACTCGTGCTTCAGCTTCTCCAGCGGTTCCCAATCCTTGACCTTGGGCATGTCGGGTTCGGGCAGGCCGCCGCCGCCACCGCCGAACAGGTTGCCGATGCCGCTGTCGCGCTCCGCCGCCTCGGCCTGGGCATAGCGGATGATGGTTTCCAGCGCGGCATGGACCTGGGCGCGGTTGGGGTTCAGCCCGTCGAAGGCACCGGCGCAGGCGAGATTTTCGAGCTGGCGCTTGTTGATGGTCTTCAGATCAAGCCGGCGGGCGAAGTCGAACAGGCTCTTGAACGGGCCGTTCTTGCGCCGCTCTTCCACCACCGCCTTCATGGCGGGCAGGCCGACGCCCTTCACCGCGGCCAGAGCGTAGCGCACCGCCTTGGTCCCGTCGGGCAGCTGCTCCACCCCGAAGATGGAGTCGGATTTGTTGATGTCCGGCGTCAGCAGCTTGATCCGCAGGCGGGCCAGTTCCTGCCGGAAGACGTTCAGCTTGTCGGTGTTGCCGAGGTCGAGCGTCATCGACGCCGCCATGAACTCCACCGGATGGTTCGCCTTCAGATAGGCGGTGTGGTAGGCGACCAGCGCATAGGCGGCGGCGTGGCTCTTGTTGAAGCCGTAGCCGGCGAACTTCATGACCTGATCGAAGATCAGGCTGGCCAGATCGGCCTTCACGCCGCGCGCCTCTGCGCCGTCGCAGAAGATCTTGCGCTGGTTGTCCATCTCCTCCTTGATCTTCTTGCCCATGGCGCGGCGCAGAAGATCGGCGCCGCCCAGCGAATAGCCGGACAGCACCTGGGCGATCTGCATGACCTGTTCCTGGTAGATCATGATCCCGAAGGTCTCCTTCAGGATGCCTTCCAGGCTGTCATGCATGTAGTCGGCTTTTTCCTCGCCGTTCTTCACCCGGATGTATTTCGGGATGTTGTCCATCGGGCCGGGGCGGTAGAGCGACACCAGCGCGATGATGTCCTCCAGCCGGTTCGGCTTCAGCCGGCGCAGCACGTCGCGCATGCCCGAGCTTTCCAGCTGGAACACGCCCGTCGCCTCCGCCCGGCTGAGCAGCTGGTAGCTCTTCTCGTCGTCCAGCGGGACGGTGGTCAGGTCCGGCTTCTCCGGGATCAGGTCGACCGCCGTCTTCAGCACGGTCAGCGTCTTCAGGCCGAGGAAGTCGAACTTCACCAGACCGGCCTGTTCGACATACTTCATGTTGAACTGGGTGACCGGCATGTCGGAGCGCGGGTCTCGGTACAGCGGCACCAGCTCCTGCAGGGGCCGGTCGCCGATCACCACGCCGGCGGCGTGGGTCGAGGCGTGGCGGTACAGACCCTCCAGCTTCAACGCGATGTCGATCAGGTGGCGCACGGTGTCGTCGCTGTCGCGCGCCTGCCGCAGCATCTCCTCGCTGTCCAGCGCCTGCTGCAAGGTCACCGGGTTGGCCGGGTTGTTCGGCACCATCTTGCAGATCTTGTCGACCTGACCGTAGGGCATCTGCAGCACGCGGCCGACGTCGCGCAGCACGGCGCGCGCCTGCAGCTTACCGAAGGTGATGATCTGGGCGACGCGGTCGTAGCCGTACTTGTTCTGGACGTAGCGGATGACCTCTTCGCGGCGGTCCTGGCAGAAGTCGATGTCGAAGTCGGGCATCGACACGCGTTCGGGGTTCAGGAAGCGCTCGAACAGCAGGCCGAAGCGCAGCGGGTCGAGGTCGGTGATGGTCAGCGCCCAGGCGACGACGGAGCCGGCGCCCGAACCGCGGCCCGGCCCGACGGGGATGTCGTGGTTCTTCGCCCATTTGATGAAGTCCGACACGATCAGGAAGTAGCCGGGGAACTTCATCTTGACGATGACGTCCAGCTCGAACTCCAGCCGCTCGAAATAGGTCTTGCGGGTCTCCTCCCGCTGGTCCGGCGTCATGTCCGGGGTGTAGACGACCTTTTCCAGCCGCATCTCCAGGCCGGCGCGCGACTGGGCGCGCAGCTCGTCGTCCTCGGTGCGGCCGCCTTCGCAGGCAAAGGGCGGCAGGATCGGCTTGATCGGCTTCAGCAGGAAGGAGCAGCGCCGGGCGATGGCGACGGTGTTGTCCACCGCCTCCGGCAGGTCGGCGAACAGCAGCCGCATCTCCTCCGCCGACTTGAAGCGGTGGTCGGGCGTCAGGCGGCGGCGGTCGTCCTGGCTGAGATAGGCGCCCTCGGCGATGCAGAGCAGCGCGTCGTGCGCCTCATACATGTCCTCGGTGGCGAAATAGCAGTCGTTGGTGGCGACCAGCGGCAGGTCGTGCGCATAGGCGAGGTCGATCAGCGCCGGCTCGATGGCGTTCTCGATGGCCGCGAAATGGCCGCGCCCGCCCTCGTGCCGCTGCAGCTCGACATAGAGGCGGCCGGGGAACAGCCGCTTCAGCTTTTCCAGCACGTCGAGCGCCAGATCCTTCTGCCCCTCGTGCAGCAGCCGGCCGATGGAGCCGCCGGGACCGCCGGTCAGCGCGATCAGCCCGCCGGAATGCCCTTCCAGCGCATCCAGCGGCACCTGCGGACCGGCCAGCGGGTCCGATTCGAGGAAGGCCTTGGACACCAGCGCCGCGAGGTTGCGGTAGCCCTCCTCGTTCTGGCAGAGCAGGACGAGCTGGTCGGGGGTGGCCGCCGCCTTGCCGGGCAGGCCGGGCTTAGTCTGGGCCGGGCCGACGCGGGTGATGCCCAGGACGGTGCCGATGATCGGCTGCACGCCGGCATCGGACGCCGCCAGCGCGAATTCCAGCGCGCCGAACAGGTTGCCGGTGTCGGTGACGGCGACGGCCGGCATCTGCTGTTTCAGGCAGAGCTTGACCAGCTCCTTCACCTTGATCGCACCTTCCGACAGCGAATAGGCGGAATGGACGCGCAGGTGGATGAAGTCGGCGTGGGGCATGGCAACCGGGGGCTTGCTGCGACAGGGCCCCCGGTTCTAGCACAGGCGGGGCGGTCGCCGCGACGGTCGCGCGGATGCATGCGAACGTGGTATGGGAGTCGCCGCAACGAGACCCCGTAACGAAATCAGGGATGGGGAGGACGCCGCGATGGATCGGCTGCACCTTGCACCCGTCGCCCGACCGCTGCCGGCCATGGGCCGATGCCGCGCCGTCCGGGCGGCGACGCCTTTGGCCCTGCTGACCGGCCTTGCGCTGGCGCTCGCCGCCTGCGAGACGGTGCCGCCGCCCCCGGCCCCGCCGCCGCCCGCAGCCGGGCTGCCGGATGGACCGGCCAAGCCCTTCAGCGCCGGCAAGGGCTGGACCGTCACCATCCACACGCCGCCCGGCGGCAAGGCCTTCTGTGTCGCGGAGCGCGGCATCCCCGTCGGGCAGGACGCCGCCCCGCGCCTGACCTTCCGCACCGCCTCCGCCGAATCGGGCTTCATCCTGTCCGGCTTCACCCCGTCGGACAGCGGAGCGACGGTGAAGCCTGGCGAGCGCTATGACCTGACGGCCAGCCTGGACCAGGGAACACGGATGTCGCTCGGCGCCCGCGGCCTGCCCAACGGCAGCCTCTATGTCGCCATCCCGACCAAGAGCTACCTTGAGGATCTGGAGCCGCTCGCCCGTTCCCGCCGCGTCAGCTTCCGCAGCACCGGCCTGGGGGATATCGGCGCGATGGTGCTGTCGGGATCGTCCTGGGCGATCAACGCGTCGGACGAATGCCGGATCCTGCACGCCGATCCGTGACGGGACTGCGCAGGTCAGCCCCGCGGTGGGAACGCCCCGCCGCCGATTGACCGGCCCGTCGGCGCCCGTTTAGCCTTCGCACCATGCGTGCTTCCCACATTCTGCTCGCGGTGGCGGTCGCCGCCGTCTGGGGCTTCAACTTCGTCGCGATCAAGGTCGGGTTGCGCGATTTCCCGCCGCTGCTCTTCTCCTGCCTGCGATTCGCGCTGGCCGCCCTGCCGGTCCTGGTGCTGGGCTGGGTCAAGGGGCCGCCGGTGCCCTGGCGCTTCGTCATCGGCATCGGCGTGATGCTGGGCGTGGTGAAGTTCCCGCTGCTGTTCCTGGGAATCGACGTCGGCATGCCGGCCGGGCTCGCCTCGCTGGTGCTGCAGGCGCAGGCCTTCTTCACCGCCATCTTCGCCGCCTTGATGCTGGGCGACCGGCCGGGACCGCGGCAGATCGCCGGCATGGCCGTCGCCTTCGCCGGAGTCGGAGTGATCGCGCTGGAGATGCCGGCGGGCGACTCGCTGCTCGGCCTCGCCCTGACACTGGCGGCGGCGGCGGCCTGGGGCGTGTCCAACATCGTGATGAAGCAGGCCAAGGCGCCCGACCTGTTCAGCCTGATGGTCTGGGTCAGCCTGATCCCGCCGCTGCCGCTGCTGGCGATGTCGCTGGCGCTGGAGGGGCCGGATCGCATCCTCCACGCCTTCACCAGCCTGACGGTCGTCGGCGTCGGCTCGCTGGTCTATATCGCGGCGGGGGCCACCCTGTTCGGCTTCGCCGCCTGGGGCTTCCTGATGCGGCATTATCCGGCCAGCCTCGTCGCCCCCTTCTCCTTGCTCGTGCCCATCTTCGGGATGAGTTCCAGCGCGCTCCTGCTGGGCGAGACCTTCACCGCGATCAAGCTGGCCGGCGGGCTGCTGGTCTTCGCCGGGCTTGCCCTGTCGGTGCTGAAGCTGCCGGGGGCGGTGCGGGCGCGGGCCTGATCCGGCATTTTGCAGGTTGCGGCTGTCAAGGTCCTATTAACCTTGACTGTCTTGACGGATCGGTAGGGCGTCCGGAACATTCCGGCTGAACGGTTAGACACTACACCATAGGCGTGCCTTGATCTCTTCCGACAGGATGGCGCAACCGGACGGTGGGCTGCCGAAGTCCGCGGTCGGGCATTGGCTGGCGCATCTGCGCGCCAGCCGGCCGCTGCGCCTGCTGCTGCTGATCGGCGGGCTGTCGGTCGCCGTTCTGCTGGCGGCGACGGTCCACTATATCGACAGCATGCACGAGCACGAGTTGCAGGGGGCGGAGCGCGAGCTGTCGACCCTGAACCTGTCGCTGGCCGAACAGACCACCCGTGCGATGCAGAGCGTCGATCTGGTGGTGACCACCATCATCGACCAGATGAAGACCGAAGGGATCGCCACCCCCGCCGACTATGTCCGCCGGATGGGCGGGCGCGACACCTACCAGATGCTGCGGGCGCGGATCTCCGGCCTGCCGCAGCTGGACGCGGTGACGATGATCGCGGCCGACGGGCATCTCATCAACTTCTCGCGCTATTACCCGATCCCGCCGGTCAATGTGGCCGACCGCGATTACTTCGCCTATCTGCGCGACCACGACACCGCTGAGCCCTTCATCAGCGAACCGGTGCAGAACCGCGGCAACGGCAGCTGGACCATCTATCTGGCCCGCCGCATCAGCGGTCCGGACGGCAGTTTCGTCGGCCTCGTCCTGGGGGCCATCGAACTCAGCTATTTCGAAAGGCTGTACAAGGCGCTGCAGCCCGACGGCGACGGCAGCATCAGCCTGTGGCGGCGCGATGGCATCCTGCTGGCCCGCTATCCCTTCCTGCCCGACATCGGCCGCCCGCTGGGCCCGCGCCGCTTCCTGGAGGTGCTGCAGAAGGCCCGGTCCGGCGTCTACCTGTCCACCCTGGGGCAGAACGACGTACCGCGGATGGTGGCGACGCGGGCGCTGGCCGATTACCCGCTGGTCGTCAACGTCACCCGCAAGCTGGACGCGGTGTTGGGCGAATGGCGCATCCAGGCCTGGACCATCGGCGCCGCCGGCACCATCGGCGTCGCCGCGCTGCTGCTGTCCTTATGGGCGCTGGCCCGCCAGTTCAGCGCCTACGAGGCGGCGGCGCAGGCGAAGGACGCCGCCCGCCTCGCGGTGGAGGGGCGCGAGAAGGCGGAGCACGCCCTGCGCCAGAGCCAGAAGATGGAGGCGATCGGCCAGCTGACCGGCGGGGTCGCCCATGACTTCAACAACCTGCTCCAGGCCATCGGCATCAACCTGCACGTCATCGAAAGCCGCAGCGACGACGAGCGGATCACCGGCCCGGCCCGTCTGGCCCTGCAGGCGGTGGACCGGGGCGCCACCCTGACCCAGCATCTGCTGGCCTTCTCGCGCCGGCAGCAGCTGCGGCCGATCCCGGTCGACGTCGCCGGGCTGGTGGAGCGGGTCAGCCGCCTGCTCGGCCGCACGCTGGGGCAGTCGGTGCGGATCGAGCCGGAGGTCGCCCCCGGTCTGTGGCCGGCGATGATCGACCCGACCCAACTGGAAATGGCCCTGCTGAACCTCGCGCTGAACGCCCGCGACGCCATGCCCGGCGGCGGCACCCTGTGGATCATGGCCGCCAACCGGGCGGTCGCCGCCGACGCGGTGCCCAACCTCGGCGCCGGCGACTACGTCGTGCTGCGGGTGTGCGACACCGGTACCGGCATGCCGCCGGAGATCGCCGCCCGCGCCTTCGAGCCCTTCTTCACCACCAAGGAGGTCGGGCGCGGCACCGGGCTGGGGCTCAGCATGGTGCATGGGCTGGCGACCCAGTCCGGCGGCGGGGTGGAGCTGGACAGCCGGCCGGGGCGGGGCACCACGGTGACGCTCTACCTGCCGCGCGCCCTGGAGGAACCGGACGCCGCGCGGGCCGGGCAGGGGAAGGCGGAGGACGCGGCCGCCGGCCGCACCGGGGAGGATGGCGGGGCCGGGGCTGAAGCCGGGACCGGGGTTGGGGCCGGCTGCGCCGTTCTGCTGGTGGACGACGAGGAACTGGTGCGCACCGCCACCGCCGAGTATCTGGCGCAGGCCGGCTTCGCGGTGCGGGAGGCGGCCGACGCGGCGGCGGCGCTGTCGCTGCTCGACGATGGCTTCCGGCCGGACGTGATCGTCACCGACCACATGATGCCGGGGATGACCGGGCTGGACATGGCCCGCGCCCTGCGCGCCAAGGACGACGCGACGCCGATCCTGATGGTCACCGGCTATGCCCAGGACCTGACCACCGCCGCCGCGGCGCAGGAGGTGGAGCTGACCGTGCTGTCCAAGCCGGTGGAACCGTCGCGGCTGGCCCGCTCCATCCGCCAAATGGCGGGGGTGGGGGCGGGAGCCGAGGACTGAGGCCGGGGAACAGACCGGGCTGCGGCGGCGTTGGAAGGGCATCCGATTCCTCCCATTGCCTTCCGGAGCAGTCATGAACGCCCAATCCACCATCCGCCATGCCTATGACAGCGTGTTCGAAGGCCAGACCAACCTCAGCATGGGCGAGCGCATCGTCTCCACCGGCCTCGGCCTTGCCGTCGCGGCGGGCGGCCTGCGCAAGGGCGCCAGCGTTCCCGGCGCCATCATGGGTCTGGTCGGCGCCGCCCTGGTCGCCCGCGGCATGAGCGGCCATTGCCCGATGAAGGAGCGCCTGTATGGCGGCCGCCAGGACTCGCTGGGCCATCACGGCTCCCACGGGTCCGCCGACGCCGGTTCCGACCGCATGAGCCGGTCGCACATGGCGGAGTCCTACTGACGGGCACGCCCTTAACCGCGTCCTGGGACCCGTGCCCTGAGACCCGTGTCGCAATCCATTCACCGGCCGTCACAGGCCATTCACGGGAATGAGCGACGCCATTAACCCTGATGGTGAATTGTTGGGCAGACCAGCGACGGGGTGAAGACCGGGCGCCGTGGGTGTGACATCCTGCGGGACCCGGGCTGCAGCCCCCGACCTGTCGTCCCGCTCAGGAGATTCACCGCATGTGGTTTCCCGCTTTCCGGCCCCGTTCCTCCATTGCGGCGGTGGCGGCGCTCTGCGTCGGCTCGGCCCTGGTCCTGCCCCTGGTCCTGCCGGCGCCGGTCCTCGCCCAGAAGGCTCCCCAACAGGCCCCGGCTGCCGCGCCCGCCGGCACCTCCGCTCCCGCGTCGGTCCGCTACGACATCGGCTACGACATCTTCTATCCCGTCCGCTCGCAGAACGGGATGGTGGCCTCGGAACACCGGCTGGCGACGGAGGTCGGCGTCGACATCCTGAAGCGCGGCGGCAACGCGGTCGATGCGGCGGTGGCCGTCGGCTTCGCGCTGGCGGTGGTGCTGCCCAACGCCGGCAATGTCGGCGGCGGCGGATTCATGATCGTCCATGACGCCGCCAGCGGGAAGGACGTCGCCATCGACTTCCGCGAGATGGCGCCGGCCAAGGCCTTCCGCGACATGTATCTGGACGCGCAGGGCAAGGTGGTGCCCGACCGCTCGCTCTACACCCATCTGGCGGTGGGCATCCCCGGCACGGTCGCGGGTTTGGCCCACGCGCTGGAGAAATACGGCACGATGACGCTGGCCGACGTGATGGCCCCGGCGATCCGGCTGGCGCGCGAAGGCTACACCGTCACCCCGCAGCTGGCCGGCCTGCTGGAGGTCGAGCGCGATCATCTGGCCAAGTGGGACGCCACCCGCGCCATCTTCTTCAAGGGCGACCGCCCGCTGACCGCCGGGGAGACGCTGGTCAACGCCGACCTCGCCAACTCGCTGGAGATGATCGCCCGCCAGGGGCCGAAGGCCTTCTACGAAGGGGAGATCGCCGAGAAGATCGCCGCGGAGATGGCCCGCAACAGCGGCTACATCACCAAGGAGGACCTGAAGGCCTACAAGGTGGTGGAGCGTGAGCCGGTCAGCGGCAGCTACCGCGGCTATACGGTGAAGTCGATGCCGCCGCCCAGCTCCGGCGGGACGCACATCATCCAGATGCTGAACATGCTGGAACGCTGGCCGCTGAAGGAATACGGCCCGGCGAGCGCCCGGTCGATCCACCTGATGGCGGAGTCGATGAAGCTCGCCTATGCCGACCGCTCCGAATATCTGGGCGATCCCGACTTCACCAAGGTGCCGGTGAAGGGCCTGACCTCGCGCAAGTATGCCGACGAGCTGGCGGCGAAGATCGATCCGGAGAAGGCCACCCCGGCCAGCAGCATCAAGCCCGGCAAGCCGGCCCCCTACGAGAGCGACCAGACCACCCATTACTCGGTGGCGGACAGCCGCGGCAACGTGGTCAGCACCACCTACACGCTGAACCTCAACTTCGGCAGCGGCATCGTCGCCGCTGGCACCGGCATCCTGCTGAACAACGAGATGGACGACTTCTCGGCCAAGCCGGGCGTGCCCAACGCCTTCGGTCTGGTCGGCGGCGACGCCAACGCCATCCAGCCCTACAAGCGGCCGCTCAGCTCCATGTCGCCGACCATCGTGCTGAGGGACGGCAAGCCCTGGCTGGTCACCGGCAGCCCCGGCGGCAGCCGCATCATCACCACCACCATGGAGACGGTGATCAACCACATCGACTTCGCGATGAACCCGGCCGAGGCCGCCGCCCTGCCGCGCGTCCATCACCAGTGGACCCCCGACGAGCTGCGGGTGGAGAAGGGCCTCAGCCCCGACACCGTCCGCCTGCTGGAACAGATGGGCCACAAGGTCGCGGTGAAGCCGACGATGGGCCGCACCCAGACCATCCAGCTGCGCGAAGACGGGCTGTACGGCTATTCCGACCCGCGCAACCCCGACGGCATGACGCTGGGATACTGACGGGCCGGCGGCCGGTCGGCCGGACGGCATGTGCCGGAAGGAAAGAAGGACGCCCGGCGCAGGCCGGGCGTTACAATTCCCGTGTACAAAGAAAAAGCGCCGTGCTTTGGTAACCTTTGATCCGCCGTGCCGGGGGGCACGGGATCGCGAGGGCTAGGGGCTCGTTCGGATAAGGCAACGGAACAGTTGGCTTAAGGCGGGCCGGTCGGTTAGCCTTTGCAGGAGTGAACCGGAGCATTTGCCGTGGACAAGGCCTTGGTCGAAAAGAACCGCGAGTGGACCTATCAGCGTGAGGGAAAGCAGCCCGTCACCATCCGGGTCGCCGATTTCGAACGCGAGGGGAAGCGCATCGTCGCCTTCCTGGAACAGACCGACATCGCCAAGGCGGCCGGGTCGCCCCAGCCTGCCGTGAACGACTGGCCGGGCATCGCCGAAGCCTATGCCAAGGAACAGGGCGTGGCGCTCGGCGACATCTATTGGTACGAGCTGCACCCGCGCCGTTTCGCCAACGGCCGCCCCAACGTGTCGGAATACCGGCCGGGCATGGCCGAATGGCGGTTCGAGACCAGCATCCCGCTCGCCCGCGCCATCGTGGAGCAGCTGGGCTTCGACCCCGACAACCTGCCGCTCGACATCTGATCCGTCCTCCGACCGCTTCGCAACGCTCCCCCGCGCGCAGCCCCTGTGATGCGCCGCGGGAGCGGTGTATGATGTCCCGTCGGGCATGCCGGCGGCCGGGCCGCTGCCGGGTTCCGCGAAGGGATGTGCCGCGACCGGGAGACTGAGGATGAAGACGGTGCGGAGGGCGCTTGCCCTGGGTGCGGTGATGCTGGCGACCGCGGCGGCCGCTGCGGTGGCCGTGGTTCCTGGACCGGCGCAGGCGCGCACGTCGGTGTCGGTCGGCATCGGCTTCGGGCCGGTATTCCCGGCCTACGGCTATTACCACCCCCACCGCTACTACGCGCCGCCCCCGCCGGTGGTCCAGTATTACGCGCCGCCGCCGGTGGTCTACGCGCCCCCGCCGCCGGTCGTGCAGTATTACAATCCGCCGCCGGCCGCGGTCGGCGTCGATCCGGCCGGGCCGGTCTATTACTCGCGCAGCGGCCAGCAATGCCGCGAATACCAGAGCCGCGCCATCGTCGGCGGCCGGTCGCAGCCGGTCTACGGCACCGCCTGCCTGCAGCCCGACGGCACTTGGCGTATTGTTAACTAGGGGCGCATCGTCAACTGACGGCGTTTGCGCCGTTTCACGCCCATCCGCTTCACGACCAGCCGCTTCACGTATGCTCCGCGCAGAGCGCCGGCAGTTCGTCGGCATTCTCGCGGTGGATGGCGCAGACCTCGTCCCAGCGCGACAGGAAGGCGTCGAGCAGGCCAGGGTCGAAATGACGGCCGCGCTGCTCGACCATGAAGCCGCGCGCCTCCTCCAGCGTCCAGGACCGCTTGTAGGGCCGGGTGGAGGTGAGCGCGTCGAACACGTCGGCGATGGCGACGATGCGGCCGGACAGCGGGATGGCGGTGCCGGCCAGACCGTTGGGGTAGCCGCTGCCGTCATACTTCTCGTGATGGCTGAGCGCGATCTCCGCCGCCAGCCGCAGCAGCGGGATGTCGCTGTTCGCCAGGATGCGGTGGCCGATGGTGGCATGCTGGCGCATCACCGTCATCTCCTCCGGCGTCAGCCGTCCCGGCTTCAGCAGGATCATGTCGGCGATGCCGATCTTGCCGATGTCGTGCATCGGCGCCGCCTTGCGCAGTTCCTGGGCATAGGCGGCGCCGCAGCCCGCCGCCTCGGCGATCAGGCGGCAATAGAGCGCCATCCGCTCGATATGGGCGCCGGTCTCGGGGTCGCGGTATTCGGACGCGCGCGACAGACGGTTGACCAGCTCCTCCCCCTGGCGCTGGAGGGCGGCGGTCACCCGTTCCACCTCGTCGGCCAGCAGGGCGGCGCGGTCGCGCAGCAGGGCGCGGCTCTGGCGCAGGGCCAGCAGGTTGCGCAGGCGGGCCTGCACCTCCGGCACGACGATCGGCTTGGTCAGGAAGTCGCTGCATCCCTCGTCGAGCGCCCGCACCCGGATGTCCACCGCGGTGTTGGCGGTGATCATCACCACCGGAACCGTGTCCAGCCGCGAATCCTCGCGGATGTGGCGCAGCAGCTCCATGCCGTCCATCTCCGGCATCATCTGGTCCAGCAGGATCAGGTCGGGCTCGTTCCCGCGCAGCCACTCCATGGCGTCCAGCGGGCTTTCCATCGCGACGGGCTCGGCGTCGTCCAGGCGGCGGACAATGGCGCCCATGATGAACAGGTTGGTGCGGTCGTCGTCGACGATGAGGATGTTCATCCCGCGGCGTCCCCCTTGTCTCCCTTGTTCCCCTTGCGGGCGGCGACCAGCCGGCCGGCTTCCGCCAGCAGGGCCGACAGGTCGACCGGCTTTTCGAACGCCGCGTCGGCCCCTAGCAGGCGGGCCATTCCCGGCAGTTCCATGCGCAGACGCAGGCTGCCGCCGGTGACCGCGATCAATGGCGGCCGTGACGGTTGTTCCTTCAGCCGCAGGATCACCTCGTACCCGTCGGCTTCCGGCATGATGATGTCGGTCACGACCAGATCGACGGCATGGTCGGCAAGAAGCGCCAGCGCGGCGTTGCCGTTCTCGGCCTCGCGAACGGTGTAGCCGGCGCGGGTGAAGGCGATGCGGGCCATCCCGCGGAAGTCGGGATCGTCGTCGACCAGCAGGACGGTGCCGGTCGGGGGGAAGGGGCCGGGGAGGAGGCGCGATTTGCCCGCAGCTCGTAGAGGGTCATGTCCATGGGTGCCGCTTCCATAGGTCCGCCACGGGGCTGGCGGGTCGCGCTGGATTGAGTATCTCTGAGCACAGAATAACCGGTTGAGGTGCCGTGTGGCGGTTCGGTCTGGGATAGCAGCGCCGGGAAATGGGATAGTGGGGATATTATCCCGCGGGGGGCAAGAAGCGGCCTGGTCGAACTTTGTCCCAATGTGACCGGCGTGAAATATACCGTAGCCACGAAAACTTAAGATTTCGACCGGCATAAAGGGGAATGCTGATATAACGGGTCGGGCGGTTGCCGAGGGTGGCGGAGGCTGTTTGATGAAGATCTTGGTGGCAGACGACCATCCCCTGTTCCGGGATGCGCTTGAGCTGTCGGTCCGGCAGGCCTGGCCGGACGCCGAGGTTGGCTGCATCGGTTCGCTGCTGGAGTTGCCGGCGGTGCGGCAGCCTCCCGACGGCGCGCCCGCCCCGACCTTCCGCTACGACCTGATCGTGCTGGACTGGCGCATGCCGGGTGCCGAGGGAAGCAACCCGGTCAGCGTGCTGCGCCAGGCCGGGATCCAGGGGCCGGTCGCCGTGGTGACGGGGGCTGAGGATCCGGTGACCGCGCTGGAGGTGCTGCGCTGCGGCGCCGAAGCCTATCTGCCGAAGACCACGCCGCGCCGCGTGCTGGCGCAGGCTCTGCGGCTGGTGGCGGAAGGCGGCAGCTTCGTGCCGAAATGCGTGGCGCTCGACCTGATGCAAATGACCGACCTGTCGCTCGACATCGAGGAGGCGGAGGAGGCCGACGATCCCATGCCGGAGGGGGAGGGGGCATTATCGTCCCCCCTGACCGAGCGGGAACAGCAGGTTCTGTCGATGCTCGCCACCGGGGCGACCAACAAGGAGATCGGTCGCCATCTGAGCCTGCAGGAGGTGACGGTCAAGCTGCACACCCGCCGCATCCTGCGCAAGCTGGGCGCCCGCAACCGCACCGACGCCGTCCGCCGGGCCCAGCAGGCGGGGCTGCTGTCGCGCAGCCTGGACGAGGCGGCGTCCTGACGGTTGCCGCGGCCGGCTGGGCGGCCGGAGTGACGCATAGGGCTGGTCCCAGCAGCGCGGTCCCGGCCAGTCTGCTATAGTCCCGCTCCATCCGGCCGCCTTTCCCGTTCCGCCCGCGGCCCGGGGCCGCCGCAAGGCGGGCGCGCAACCGCAAATGGCCGCACTCCGAGTCGCCGATGAGCCCATCCGACCAGTCCCTGCCACGGCCTAACGTTCCGACGGCCCCTGCCGCCGCCCCTGCCACCGCCCCTGACCCGGCCGCCCGGGGGGCGTCCGGTCACGGCGTCGCGGTGCCGGCGCTGGCCGCGCTGGCGGGTGCGGCGACGCTGCTCCTGCCCGTGCTTGATCCGCTGGGTGCCGCTCCCCCTGGGCGCTTCCCCTGGTCGCCGCCGGCACCGGTGCGGCGGCCGGGCTGGCGCTTTATTGTGCCTGGGCGGCGCGGCGCCGGCCGCCACAACCGCAGCCGCAGGCCACCCCCGCGGCGCCGGCCGGACAGGCGGAGGAAGAGGCCAGGCGTGTCGCGGATGCCGTGCGGATCGCCGCGCTGGAGGAGGCGCTGCGTGAGGCGGAGCACCGGATGTCCGACCGCCTGCGCGCCCAGCAGATCGCGGCGATGGACGCCCGTGCGGAACTGGCCTGCGCCATCGTCCACGACGTCAACAACGCGCTGGGCACGGTGGCCGGCTATGCGGATTTCCTCGCCGCCGATCTGCCTGCCGGTTCGCCGCAGGCCGATTATGCCGAGAGGCTTCTGCTGGCCGTCGACCGCGCCCGGCCGGGATTCCGCCGTCTGGTGATGGCGGCGCGGATGGAGCCGGCCTCCGTCGTCCAGGAGCGGGCGACCTGCGTGCTGGACGAGGCCGCAAGCCTTCTGCGCGCGGCGTCGGCGGTCCCGGCCAGTCTGGCGGTCCGGTACGACGCGGCCACGCCGGATCCCCTGTGCGACGCCGGGCTGGTGGCCCGGACGCTCGCCGGACTGGCGGCGGAGATCGTTCTGGTGACCGACGGCGGCGTCGATCTGCGCTTCTCCCTGCGCGCCGGCCCCTCCGGCGTTCCTCGCGGCGGCGGAGACCCTGACGGGGACGCCGCCGGCGCCGGCTGGCATGTGCAGCGGCTGCTGCAGCCGCGCGAGGGGGTGCATGCCCTGTTCGAGCTGCGCGTCAACGGCGCGCCGCTGGCCGACGACCTGCTGTTCGCCCTGGTCGATCCGCTGCTGTCCGTCCGCAAGCGCTACCGGCAAGGCCAGCCGCCGCGGGAGGATGCGGACTGGCCGACGGCCCTTTCGACCGCGCGGCGCCATGACGGCGGCCTCAGCCTGCTGACCCACCCTGTCGAAGGCACCGCCGTCCGGCTCTACATCCCCGCCGTTCCGGCCGGCCGGCCGGCGCCCGTCCCCGCCGCCCTTCCGAACCCGGTGCCGCAGCGCAAGGTCCCGGTGCTGCAGGTTCTGGTCGTCGAGGCCGACCCGGCGTCGGGCGACCGGTTCCAGACCGGCCTGGAACAGCAGGGCTTCGAGGTCTCGGTCTGCGACGACCTGCGCGATGCGCTGGACGTCGTCGCCGACGAGCCCGGCTTCTTCGACGCGGTTGTGATCGGTCCGGGCCTGAGCGCGCTGCCCGCCGGCACAGCGCTGGCCGGCCGGCTCAAGGAATTGCGCGGCGACCTGCCCTGCGTGCTTTACGGCGCGGAGGCCGCATGCGACCCGGCCGGGCCTGCCGACCTCGTGCTGCCGACGCCGGTGGACCTGCCGCGGCTGGCGCGCGGGGTGGCGGCGCTCGCCGCGGGCGGGGCGGGCGGGCGCCACGCCGGCGGAGCGCAGGGCTGATGGGGGAGCGTCTTCAGGAGCACGGCTTCATCCCCGCCGTCTGGGCGGCGACGCTGGTGATCGCCGCCGGGCTATGGGCGGCGGCCTTCACGCTCGCCCGCTACGACGATGCGGATGCGATGGAGCGGGCCAGGCGCGACGGCGGCAACCTTGCCCGCGTCGTCGCCGAACAGGCGACCCGCACCATCGCCGAGGCCGACCAGATCCTCCTGTTCATGATCGACGATTTCCGCGAGCATGGCGACGTTTGGGGCCACGGCGCGGCGCGGATGCTGCGGCAGGCGGTGGACCGGTCGGGCATCCTGATCCAGCTGGCGATCATCGACGAACGCGGCGACCTCACCCACACCAGCGTCGAGGACGCGCCCGCCCGCGTCCATCTGGCCGACCGCGAGCATTTCCGCGTCCATGTCAACAACCCCAATGCCGGCCTGTTCATCGGAAAGCCGGTGTTCGGCCGGGCGTCCGGCAAATGGTCGATCCAGCTGACGAGGCGCATCGACCGCAGGGACGGCAGCTTTGCCGGCGTGCTGGTCGCTTCGATGGATCCCTTCTATTTCAGCCGCTCGCTGGAGGAGCTGGACGTCGGCCCCAACGGCGCCGTGGCGATCATCGGCACCGACGGCATCCTGCGCGCCCGCTCGCTGATGAACGACCGCATCATCGGCCGCGATCTCAACGATTCGCCGACGCTCGTCATGGCGCGGCGGCAGCCCACCGGCTTCGTGCGCACCGCCAGCGCCGTCGACGGCATTCTGCGCCTGCAATCCTACCGTACCCTGTCCACCTATCCGCTGATCGTCACCGCCGCCTTCGACGAGGCGTCCTTCATGGCCGACACCCGGCGGCGGCAGCGGATCTACCTGCTGGGGGCGGCGGCCTGCAGCTTCGGCCTGTTCGGGCTGGCGCTGCTGGCGACGCGGCAGACGGCCCGGCTCGCCGCCGTGGCCCGTCGCCTCGCCCAGAGCGAGGAGCGGTTCCGCGACCAGGCGGAGACGGCCTCCGACTGGTACTGGGAGATGGATGCGGACCTGCGCTTCTCCAGCCTGGCCGGCCCGCTGGTTCCGCACATCGCCGACGGTTCCCTGCCGATCGGCCTGCGGCGGGAGGACATCGCGATCCGCGAGCCCGGCGACGGCGCCAAATGGGAGGAGCATCGCCGCGCCATGGAGCGGCGGGAACCATTCCGCAACTTCCGCTACCGGGTGATGACGGCCGCCGGGCCGCGCTATTTCAGCGTCAGCGGCCGGCCGATCTTCGACCGCAGCGGGGGATTCCGCGGCTATCGCGGCTCCGCCACCGACATCACCGAGCGGGAGACGGCCGCCAACCGGCTGGCCTCCAGCGAGGCGCGCTACCGCGCCATGTTCGAGGCGGTCGGCCAGCCGATCGTCACCATCGACGAACACGGCACCGTCGACGCCTTCAACCGGGCGGCGGAGCGGCTGTTCGGCTACCGGGCGGCGGAGGTGCTGGGCGGTCCGATGACCCGGCTGATGCCGGCCGCCGTCGGCGCGGTCCATGACGGGCTGCTGGCCACCTACCGCGATGGCGCCGCCGACACCCCGCGGTCGGAGGTGCGCGAACTGACCGGACGGCGCAAGGACGGCAGCGAGTTCCCGCTGGAGGCGTCGCTGGCCGGCTGGCGCGAAGGCGACCGCCGCTATGTCACCGGCGCGCTCCGCGACGTCACCGCCCAGCGCGAGATCGAGGCCAGCCTGCGCCGCGCCAAGGAGGCCGCCGATCAGGCCAACCGCGCCAAGGGCGAGTTCCTGGCCACCATGAGCCACGAGATCCGCACGCCGATGAACGGCGTCCTGGGCGCGCTCGCCCTGGTGGACGGCCCCAACCTGGACGAGGAGCAGCGCCAGCTGCTGGACGTCGCCAACCGGTCGGGCAAGGCGCTGCTGCAGATCATCGACGACATCCTCGACCTGTCCAAGCTGGAAGCCGGCAAGGCGGAGGTCGAGCCGGTGGATTTCGAACTGCGCGCGGTGATGCGCGACTGCCTCGACCTGCTGGAGCCAACGGCCGGCGGGCGCGGCCTGATCCTGACGCGGGAGGTGGCCCCGGCGGTGCCGGAGCGCGTGCGTGCCGACCTGCGGCGCATCCGGCAGGTGCTGGTGAATCTGGTCGGCAACGCGCTGAAGTTCACCCACCGCGGCGGCGTCGCCGTGCGGGTCGGGCTGGAGGAGGCGGAGCCGGGCCGCCCCTTCTACCTGCGCTTCGAGGTGGCCGACACCGGCATCGGCATTCCGGAGGACGTGCAGCCGACCCTGTTCCGCCGCTTCACCCAGGGCGACAGCTCCACCACCCGGCGCTTCGGCGGAACCGGGCTGGGGCTGGCGATCAGCCGCGAGCTGGTGACGCTGATGGGCGGACGGATCGGCGTCGCCAGCGCCGAGGGCAAGGGCAGCATCTTCTGGTTCACCGTGCGCTGCGAACCCGCCGCCGACCCGTGCGACGGCGTCCCGACCGCGCCCTGCGCCCCCGAACCGGCGCCGCCGGTCCACCGGTGGGCGGAGGAGGACGAGGGCGGCCTGCGCGTGCTGGTCGCCGAGGACAACGAGATCAACCGCGACATCGTCGTCACCATGCTGCGCCGTGCCGGCCACCGGGTGACCGCGGTGGAGGACGGGCTGCAGGCCGTCCGGCTGGTGGAGGAGGGCGGCTTCGACCTTGTGCTGATGGACGTGCAGATGCCGGTGATGGACGGCGTCACCGCCACCCGCCATATCCGCGCCATGCCGGGCCCGGCGTCCCGCCTGCCCATCGTCGCGCTGACCGGCAACGTCATGCCCGGCCACCGTGCGGAGTATCTCGCCGCCGGCATGACCGCCTACCTGACCAAGCCAATCGTGTCGGCCGATCTGTTCGCGGTCCTGGGCGGCGTGACGGCCTCCCGGACGGAGCCGGCCGCGGCCGGTCCGTCGCCGCCTGCCCAGTGGGCAGGGGCGGGGGCGGGGGCGAAGGCAGGGGTGGGGGCGTCCGTGCCGGCCGGTTCGGCGCCGGCCGCTGCGGATGACGGGCTGTGGCGGAGCGCGCCGCTTCTCGACGCCGGGCAGGCGGAGTCCCTGCGCGCGGTGATCGGCGAGGATGCCTGGACGAGGACGGTGGCCGCCTTCCGCCGGACGGTGGACGACAGCGTCGCCGCGATCCGCGACGCCGGCCGGCCGGGCGGGGCGGAGGACGCGCCCGGCACCCCCACGGTCCATCTCCCCCGCATCGCCCACACGCTGAAGGGGACGGCGGCCAACATCGGCGCCGTGCGCCTGAGCCGTCTGGCCTCGCTGATGGAACAGCGGCTGCAGGCGTCCGGCACCCACCTGCCCGGCGACCCGCTGTGCGAGGCGCTGGAGGAGACCGCCGCCGCCACCAAGGAGGCGCTGTCGCAGCGTCTGCAGCCTGCGGAAAGTGCCGAAACCCGGGGCGAGATGGTCTGACGCAATGGAAGAGATTGCGGCCTGATTTTTTATTTCCGCAAATGAAAATGAAATAACTTGGAGAAGGCGAAGTCGATCAGACGGAAGTATCAGCTATTTCAAACTGTTTGCCGTGACGAAGGTGGTGAAACAGTTTAGAGTATCCGGGCGTCCAAGGGCGTAAATCGTTTGTATTCTTAACGTTCGAAATGCCGGATCATGGTTTCTTCCGCCAACATTCTCCACATCATCTCCATCCGGGCGAAGGTGGTGGCCGTCGCGGTGTTCGTGTTCGCCGCGGTCGGCCTGTCCTCGGTCCTGACCATGCGCGACATGGGGCGGCAGACCGAGCATCTGTCCGAGGTCCAGCGCGAGACCGGCGACGTGGTCGGTCGGGTCATCCCCCTCGTGGCGCTGGTGGCTGAGATCCGGTACGACGTGGTGCAGACCCAGCAATGGCTGACCGACCTGTCGGCCACGCGCGGCCTGGACGGCCTGGACGACGGCGGGGCGAAAGCGGCCGACTTCGCCCGCCGCTTCGAGGAGCACACCGCAAAGGCAACCGATCTGGCGCGCGAGCTGAAGCTTCCGCAGGTGGTCGCGGAGATCGAGAAGACCCGCAGCGCCTTCGGGCCCTTCTACGAGATGGGCCAACGCATGGCGAAGGCCTATGTCGACGGCGGGCCGGCGGCCGGCAATCCGATGATGGGACAATTCGACAGCGTCGCCGAGACGATGGGCGTCAGCCTGGAGGCGCTGGGCGCCAGCGTGGTCGCCGTCAGTTCCGGCCGGCTGACGGAGCTGACCGCCGGCATCGAGGAGGTGCGGGCGACGGCGGACGGGCTGCGCCTGACTCTGATCGGGGCCGGGCTGACCATCCTGCTGATGGCGTCCGCCTGCGTGGTGTTCCTGGAGGCGGCGATGATCCGGCCCATGGAGCGGCTGCGGCGCAGCATGGTGGCGCTCGCCGGCGGCACGCTGGACGTGGAGATCGGGCTGACCGACCGCCGCGACGAGATCGGCCACATGGCCGACACCGTGCGCGTCTTCCAGCAGGGGGCGCAGGAGAATGCCCGGCTGCGCGCGGAGCAGGAGGAGACCCGCCGCCGCGGCGAGGATGAGCGGCGCCAAGCGCTGGAGGCCATGGCGGAGAAGGTGGAGCAGGAGACCCGCGTCGCCGTCGACCATGTGGCGGAGCGCACCACCCGCATGAGCGCGAATGCCGGAGCAATGACCGAGTCGGCGGTGCAGGTCAGCGACAACGCCCAGTCCGTCGCGGCCGCCGCCCAGCAGGCGCTGAGCAATGCCGAAGCCGTCGCTGCCGCGACGGAGGAGCTGTCGGCCGCCATTGCCGACATCGGGCAGCAGGTGTCAAGCGCCACCCAGGTCGCCGGCCGGGCGGTGGACCGCGCCGGTCTCGCCCGCTCAACCATCCAGCGGCTGTCGGTGTCGGTGGAGCGCATCGGCGCCGTCGCCCGGCTGATCGGCGACATCGCCAGCCAGACCAACCTTCTGGCGCTGAACGCCACCATTGAGGCGGCGCGCGCCGGCGATGCCGGGCGCGGTTTCGCCGTCGTCGCCAACGAGGTGAAGAACCTCGCCAGCCAGACCGCGCGCTCCACCGAGGAGATCGGCTCGCTGATCGCGGAGGTGGAGGCGGTGACGGCGTCGGCCGTCGGTGCCGTCGGCGAGGTGTCGGAGACCATCGACGAGGTCGCCGGCATTTCCTCCACCATCGCCGCGGCGGTGGAGGAACAGGCGGCAGCGACCCACGAGATCGCCCGTTCCGTCGGTCAGAC
The DNA here is from genome assembly GCF_055698305.1 of Azospirillum sp. VT-I1. NCBI lineage: Bacteria > Pseudomonadati > Pseudomonadota > Alphaproteobacteria > Rhodospirillales > Azospirillaceae > Azospirillum > Azospirillum sp. VT-I1. The sequence goes on from NZ_CP168805.1 coordinate 21,489, forward strand.
CAGCGAGGCGGCGAAGGAGGTGTCGCTGCGCATCGGCCGGGTCTCCACCGAGGCGGAGTCCACCCAGAACCGCGCCGGCGAGGTGCGGACCGTGGCCGTCGACGTGGCCGGCGGTATCGACGCCCTGCGCAACGTGCTGATCCGTGTCGTCCGCACCGCCACCACCGACGTGGACCGCCGCCAGCGGCCGCGCTTCGCCGTGTCGGTGGGCTGCGCGGTCGAGAGTGCCGGCGCGGCGCCGGTCCGCGCCACCGTCGCCAACCTGTCTTGCGGCGGCGCCATGCTGACCGGCGCTCCCGACCGGCCGGCGGGCGCGCCGCTGCTCCTGCGCATCGACGGCGTCGCCCGGCCGGTTCCCGCCCGCATCAAGTCGAGCGAGCATGGCCGCCTGCATGTGAAGTTCGAGCTGCCGGACGCCGACCAAGGTGTCTTCGACCGCGAGGTCGAACGGCTGACCCGCGGGCTGACGCCGCTGGCCGCGGTGGCGTGACGATCCGGCGCTGCCCCTCCGGAGTCTTCCGTGTGTTTGACGGTTCAGGCGGGTTCGCTTGAACCGGTCACACTCTAAAGCCCGATGAAGGGCTGCATCAGCCGGCCCATCAGCCCGGTGAAGCGCAGCGGCGCGTCGGTGGCGATCAGGCAGATGCAGTCGCGGTTGCTGTCGGCGATGGGCTGGTGGTCGGTATCGCCGTCCGCTTCGGCCAGATCGCCCGGGCCGTAACGGCCGAGTTCATCGGCGAAATGGCCGCTCAGCACCACGGTCAGCTCCAGCCCGCCATGGCTGTGATGGGGCAGGGCGGTGCCGGGGGCGATGCGCAGAAGCTGGGCGGCGCCGCCCGAGGCGCTGCGCGGCATCAGCTCCACCCGGCGGACGCCGGGGGCCAGCCGCTGCCACGACAGCCCCTCCAGTCCGCTCGTTCCCGGCACATAGGCCCGCAGCGGCGCCGGAAGCACCGGGCCGCATCCGGGACCAGGGCCGACCGGCCGGCGCCCGCCCCATGGGAGACCGGTCCGCCCGGCCTTGCAGGGATTGGTGGGGGCTTCCTCCAGATCCAACCGGGCCAGCGTGGCGGACAGCGACAGGGTGTCGAGCGGGGCGGGCGGCAAATCCTCCAGCAAGGCGCCGCCGAGTGCCTCCACCTCCGCCAGGGCGGCACGGCAGTCGGGGCAGTGGGCGAGATGGACGGCGACGGCCAGCGACAGCCCTTCCGCGAGGCTGCCGGCGCCATAGGCCACCAGCAGGGCGTCGCTGGGGTGGTGGTTCGGCAGGAAGGCCTGGGCGGCGGTGGGTTGGCGGGCGGTCATCGGTCGTCGTCTCCCAGCGCCTTGCGGATCTTGACCATGGCCAGACGCAGGCGCGATTTCACTGTGCCCAGCGGCACGTCCAGCCGTTCGGCGATGGCCGGGTGGGCGAGGTCGGCGAAAAAGGACAGCTGCACCACCTCCGCCTGTTCCGGCGTCAGCGAGGCCAGCGCGCCGCGCAGGCGGCGAGCGCGGCGGTCGCCGTCCAGCAGTTCGTCGGCCCGCGGGCGGTCGTCCTCATGCTCCAGCAACTCGTCGTCCGACACCTCCGGATGGCGTTCGCGGCGCAGTGCGTCGATGCGCAGGTTTCGCGCGATGGTGAAGACCCAGGTCGCCGCCTCTGCCTTCGCCGGGTCGTAGAGCGCGGCCTTGCGCCACACCGACAGCATGGTGTCCTGAGCCAGATCCTCCGCCCGCTGGGCCGGCATCCCCAGCTTCAGCATGTAGGCCTTCACCCGTGGGGCGAAGTGGCCGAACAGCCGGGCGAAGGCCGCCCGGTCGCCGGAAGCCACCGCCACCAGATCGGCTGACAGCCCGGCCGCCACCGCATCCTCCGCCGACCGGATGGGCGGAGATCGGGCGGGCAATGGCCGGGATGGCCCGGTCCTGCTCTGGTCCGGGCCGGTGGCATGCGACAGCAGTGAGGCCAGCGGTGCGATCATGGCCAGGATACGCCGACGCTGCCGCTTCGGATCACCGCCCGCAGCTCATTTATCGGGGCATATTTCGTCCACTCGACCGGCGCGCCGAAAGCGCGAGCGTGGCATGATCCAACCGCGGCCGACCGCCGTATCTGGATCACCTGCGCCGGGCCTACCCATTTCGGATAGGGCCCGGTCCCGATCACGCCCAAGACCCCGAAGAGGGCCGACCGCCATGCCGCTTTCCGAACCTGCCCTTCCGCCATCGGGCCCGCTCGACATCGCCGTGATCGGCGCCGGCATCGCCGGGCTGTCGGCGGCGTGGCTGCTGTCGAAGGGACACCGGGTCACGCTGTATGAGAAGGAGGACCGGCCGGGCGGCCATGCCAACACGGTGGAAGCCGACGGCGCCGGGCCGGTCGATACCGGATTCATCGTCTACAACGAGCCCTGCTATCCCAATCTGGTGGCGCTGTTCGACCGGCTGGGCGTGCGGACCCGCGCCACGGACATGAGCTTCGCCGCCTCGCTCGACGGCGGGCGGGTGGAATATGCCGGCAGCTCGCTGGGCACGCTGTTCGCGCAGAAGAGTAACCTGCTGCGCCCGCGCTTCTGGCGGATGCTGGCCGACCTGCTGCGCTTCTACCGCGAGGCGCCTGGGCTGCTGGCGGAATTGTCGGAGGGGCCGGCGGCGGAGACGCTGACGCTGGGCCAGTTCCTGGACCGCGGCGGCTATTCCGACGCCTTCGTCCGCGACCATCTGCTGCCGATGGCCGCCGCCATCTGGTCCAGCCCGGCCGCCTCGATGCGCGACCATCCGGCCGCAGCCTTCGTCCGCTTCTGCGAGAACCACGGCCTGCTGAAGATCAAGGGCCGCCCGGTCTGGCGCACGGTGGAGGGCGGGAGCCGCAGCTATGTCGAGAGCATGCTGGCGGACATGCCCGGCGCGCTGCGCCTGAACTGCGCGGTGGAGGGCATCGCCCGCGAGGAGGGGCGCGTCCTGGTGCGCGACCGCCGCGGCGCCGTCCGCGCCCACGACCATGTGGTGATCGCCACCCACGCCGATCAGGCGCTCTCCCTGCTGGAGGATGCCGGCGAGGAGGAGCGCCGGCTGCTGGGCGCCTTCGGCTACGAGCGCAACCTCGCCATCCTGCACACCGACGCCGCCCTGATGCCGAGGCGCCGGGCGGTGTGGTCGAGCTGGAACTATCTCAGCCGGCAGGGGGACGGCAGAAAGGATGGCGCCGATGGTGAAGATGCCGTCTGCGTCACCTACTGGATGAACCGGCTGCAGGGCTTCCTGCCGCGGGACCGCGACCTGTTCGTCACGCTGAACCCGTCCCGTCCACCGCGCGAGGGCAGCATCCTGCGCAGCGTCCTTTACGACCACCCCATCTTCGGGATGGAGGCGCTCGCGGCGCAGAAGCGGCTGTGGACCCTGCAGGGACAGCGGCGGACCTGGTTCGCCGGCTCCTATTTCGGCGCCGGATTCCACGAGGACGGCGCGCAGGCCGGGCTGGCGGTGGCGGAGGCGCTGGGCGGCCTGCGCCGGCCCTGGACCGTGGCGAACGAGTCCGGCCGCATCCATCTCGGCCCTTCGCCCGTCCCGGTCCCCTCCCGTCTGGAGGCCGTGTGATGGAGCGGTATCGGGAGGAGCGGCGCTTCGCCTCCGGCCTCTATGTCGGCACGGTGATGCACCATCGGGTGAAACCGGTGCGCCACCGCCTGTCCTACCGGGTGTTCAGTCTGCTGGCCGACCTGGACGAGCTTCCCCGGATGGACCGCGAGCTGCGGCTGTTCGCCCACAACCGCTTCGGCCTGACCGGCTTCCACGACCGCGACTTCGGGCCGTTGGGCGAGAACGGCACCAAGCTGAAATCCTGGGCCGAGGCGCAGCTTGCGGCGACCGGGATCGAAGCGGGCGGGCCGGTGCGGCTGCTGTGCTTCCCGCGGGTGCTGGGCTTCGTCTTCAACCCGCTCTGCGTCTGGTTCTGCCATCGGCGGGACGGGACGCTCGCCGCCGTCATCCACGAGGTCACCAACACCTTCGGCCAGCGCCATGCCTACCTGATCCCGGCGGAGCCCGGAGCGGACGGGCTGGTGCGCCAGCGCTGCGACAAGCGGTTCTACGTGTCGCCCTTCATGGACATGGAGACCGCCTATCACTTCCGCATCCGCCCGCCCGCGGGCGAGCAGGGGGAGCCGCTGGCCGTGTCGATCCGCCAGACCGATGCGGCGGGGCCGGTGCTGCACGCCTCGCTCGCCCTGCGGCGGGTGGAGCTGACCGACGGCGCCATCCTCCGCAGCTGGGTCCGCCATCCGCTGATGACCGCCAAGGTGGTCGCCGGCATCCATTGGGAGGCGCTGCACCTCTGGCGCAAGGGGCTGGCGATCCGCCCGCGCCCGCCGGCGCCGGCGCATCCGGTGACCGTCGTGAGCACCACCGCTCCGGCCCGTTCCTGACCGTTTCCGAGAAGGCTATCCCGCATGACCGACATCGCTGCGCCAGCACTTCGCCGTCATCCCCGGTGGCTGCGGCTGGTGACCGGACACGATCTGTGGACCGGCGCGCTTCTGAGGCTGGCCGCCCGCATCCGCGTCGGCGAACTGAACTTGCGCTTGCCGGACGGGCGGACGATGCGGTTCGGCGACGGGACGACCGGTCCCAGGGCCGATCTGGCCTTGCTCGACGGGGCGGCGGCGCGGCGGCTGGTGCTGGGCGGCGGGATCGGCATGGCGGAGGCCTATGGCGACGGGCTGTGGCACAGCGGCGACCTGCCGGCCTTGATCGAACTGGCGATCCGCAACGAGACGGCGCTGAAGGGCGTGCTGAAGGGCACCATGGCGGCGTCGGCCGTCAACCGGCTGTTCCACCGCAGCCGGGCCAACTCCCGCCGCGGCAGCCGCCGCAACATCGCCTTCCATTACGACCTCGGCAACGAGTTCTACCGGCTGTGGCTCGACCCCGGCATGACCTATTCCTCCGCTCTCTATGAAGGGGAGGGGCAGGGGCTGGAGGACGCGCAGGATGCCAAGATCCGCCGCGTCGCCGAGCTTCTGCAACTGCGGCCCGGCGAGCGGGTGCTGGAGATCGGCTGCGGCTGGGGCGGCATGGCGGAGCATCTGGCCGGCCGCTGCGGCGCCTCCGTCGTCGGGCTGACCCTTTCGGCGGAACAGCTGTCCTTCGCCCGCAGCCGCATCGCGGAGGCCGGGCTGGCCGGCTCGGTCGATCTGCGGCTGATGGATTACCGCGATGCCGGCGGCAGCTTCGACCGCATCGTCTCAATCGAGATGATCGAGGCGGTGGGGGAGGAGCATTGGCCGCGCTATTTCGCCAGCCTGCACGACCGGCTGGTTCCCGGCGGCGCGGCGGTGGTGCAGGCGATCACCATCGACGATGCCCGGTTCCAGCGCTACCGCCGCGGCTGCGACTTCATCCAGCGCCACATCTTCCCCGGTGGCCTGCTGCCCTGCCCCTCGGCCCTGCGCGCTGAGGCGGAGCGGGCCGGGCTGGCGGTGGAGCATGTCGAGACCTTCGGCGCCTCCTACGCCCGCACTTGCGCGGAATGGCGCCGCCGCTTCCTCAAGGCCGCGCCGCGGGTCGCCGCCATGGGATTCGATCCGCGGTTCCGCCGGCTGTGGGACTATTACCTCGCCTATTGCGAGGCGGGATTCCGCGCCGGCACCATCGATGTCGGGCTCTGGCGCTTCCGCCGGCCCGGCACGGCGGCGTGAGCGGAGGCCGCCAGCCATGAAGGTCGAGGATTTCGCCGGAAATGGGCCGGAACTGCGGATCGAGCGCTATTTCGCCGGCCGTACCCGCGCCTGGGGCCTGTTCGAGGACCGGTTCGGCACCCTGCGCCGCAGCTTCACCGTGGTCATCGACGGCCATTGGGACGGGCGGGAGCTGACGCTGGACGAACGGTTCGACTATGCCGACGGCGAGACCGACCGCCGGGTCTGGCGCATCGTCCGGACCGGGGAGGGACTGTATGAGGGGCGGGCCGACGACGTGATCGGCAAGGCGGTCGGCCGGTCGGCCGGCAACGCCCTGAACTGGACCTACGAGATGGCGCTGAAGGTCGGCGGCGGCCGCTGGCGCGTGCGCTTCGACGACTGGATGTGGCTGCAGCCGGGCGACGCGCTGATCAACCGCGCCAACGTCTATCGATGGGGGCTGTGGATCGGCACGGTCAGCCTGTTCTTCCTGCCCGAAGGGCGGCTGGTCCAGCCGGGCGCCGTCAGTGCGGCGGCGACGCCCCCAGCCGCCGCCGAATGAGGCGCAGCGGCGCGCCCAGCACCGGCAGGCGCAGGTAGACATGCTCGCCGGAATCCCAATGGTCGATGTGCTCGGCCACCCGGCCGTCGGGGGCCTGCCGCACCTCGCTGGTGCCGATGACGTCCATCCGGCCGATGCCGGTCACCGTCGCCTCGAACCGCCAGCGCAGGATCGCCAGATCGTCGGCGGGCAGCCGGTGCGTGACGGTGAAGCGCAGGTCCCGGCAGCCGTTCAGCGTGTGGAGCAGCGCCGCGCGCACCGCGTCGCGGCCATGGGCGTCGTTGAACGGATCGCGGAAGCGGACCTCCGGCACCGTCAGCGCCGTCAGCCGGTCGAGCGTGTCGCGGCTCAGCGTCTCGAAGAAGGCGATCCAGGCGTCGAGCCCGCGGCTTTTCGCATCGTCCGTCATGTTCTCGTCACCTTGCGCACCAGCGGGAAGTAGGCACGATAGGGCAGCAGGCGCGCCAGCTTCAGCTTGCGGGTGAAGCGTTTGGGGAAGGCGATCTCGAAGCCGCCGCGTTCCAGCCCGTCGGCCAGTTCGCGCGCGGCGTCCTCCACCGGCATCAGGTCCGGCATGGCGAAGGGGTTGCGGGCGGTCAGCGGCGTGTCGACGAAGCCGGGACAGACCAGCTGGAGCCGGATGCCAGCGCGGTCGCAGTCGGGCTTCAGCGATTCGCACAGGTTGATGAGCGCCGCCTTGGTCGGGCCGTAGGCCGCGGCGGTCGGCAGGCCGCGGTATCCGGCGACGGAGGCCACCACCGCCACCTGACCGCGGCCACGGGCGCGCATGACCGGCAGCAGCGCCTCCAGTCCATGGACGACGCCCATATAGTTGACCTCCATCAGCCGCCGCGCGGTGTCGGCCGAGAAATCCTCCAGCGACATCGGGATGTGGGTGCCGGCATTCAGCACCGCCCGGTCGATCGGACCCAACCAGCGTTCGATGCCGGCGACGGTGGCGGCGGTCGCCTTGCGGTCGGTGACGTCCAGCGGGAAGACCCGCATGCGCGTCGCGGACAGCTGCGCCGTCGCGGCCAGCTCCCCGGCGTTGCGGGCGGACAGCGCCACCCGCTCCCCGGCATTGGCGAGATGGATCGCCAGCGCCCGGCCGATGCCGCTGCTGGCGCCGGTAATCCAGGTGAGTGGCTGGGTGGATGGCGCTTCGCCGTTCCCCTTGCTGTGCATTCTGCGCTCCACAGGGTTCCCCGTTGCCCGCTACGCAGGCGTGGACCCGGCGGATCACTTCCGGCCGATTGCTGGCAGCCGCCGCGGCCCTACCAGATGCGGCGGGAGAGCTGGTCGCCGCGCTGGGACAGGTCGCGCATCAGGGCCCGCGCCTCGTCCTCGGCGGTCCATCTCGCGACCGATTCGATGCCGTCGGGATTGTCGGGCGCCCCGTCGCGGCCGCCGTCGCGGTCCTGCGGCATGCCGAAGACCTGTCCGGCCCGTGCCTCCACCACGGCGAAGCGGCCGTCGCAGGCGACCAGCCGGAAGCTGCCCTTTTCCTCCACAACCGAAATGCGGTCCATTGGCTTCCTCCTCGGGACGGTATCGACCGACGGTTCAACCGGGGAGGCGCCCGGTTGTTGCGCCGTGCCGGTTCATTTCTGCCGGACCTATTGGTTGAAAACTTCGCGATTTCCCCGCGACAGAGCGGATGAATGGTGGTATTGAGACTTAATCGCAGCATCGGGCTCGTGCCGTTTTTCGATCCTTGAACAGTTCGCAAGGCAAACGGGATGGCCGCCGAGCCATTTGAAATTCCCACAAAAAACGTCCCCATCGCGTGCGCCGCCGGTCGATTTTCCGTGCGAGTGCGACTCATTCGCACTATAACCGCGGTGGGGGCTTTGCTCTGGAGTGTCATCGGGTTTTTGCACCGCGCGTGCCGGACACGCGTCGAGGGGAGTTGGACCGCCATGCCGACATCGTTTCGCCACCGTCCTGTTCTGGCTGCCGTCCTTGCCGGCGCCGGGACGCTGATGGCCGGCGCCGCCGCCCGCGCGCAGCAGGCTGCCGCACCCGCCGCCACCGCGCCCGCCGCGCCGGTGGTGGCGCCGGAGGCGGTTCAGGGTGCGGTGCAAGGGGCGGTGCAGGGCGGTGTGCCCGATGTGGCCCAGGGCGTGTCGCAGGGCGTGGCTCCCGCCGCCCAGGGTGCCGCACAGGGTGCGGCGGAGGCGGCGACGGCGTTGGCTTCCCTGCCGCACGACCTGTCGGCCTGGGGCATGTTCGTCGCGGCCAGCCCGGTGGTGCAGGCGGTGATGGTGGGGCTGGCGCTCGCCTCCGTGGTGACCTGGACCATCGCCATCGCCAAGGCGGTGGAGCTGTCGTCGGCCAAGCGCAAGGCTCGCGCCGCCCTGGCGATGCTGGAGGAGGCGCGGTCGCTGTCCCAGGCGGCGGAGCGGGTCGGCTTCAGCCAGGGCACCGCGGCGGCGCTGGTCCGCGCGGTGATCGCCGAGACCCATCTGTCGGCCGATGCGCCGTCGCGCGACGGCCTGATGGACCGCGCCGCCTCGCGGCTGGAGCGGATCGAGGCGGCGGCCGGCCGGCGCATGGCGCGCGGCACCGGCATCCTCGCCACCATCGGCTCCACCGGTCCCTTCATCGGCCTGTTCGGCACGGTGTGGGGCATCATGACCAGCTTCATCGGCATTTCGAAGGCGCAGACCACCAATCTCGCCGTGGTCGCCCCCGGCATCGCCGAGGCGCTGCTGGCGACCGCCATCGGCCTCGTCGCCGCCATTCCGGCGGTGATGGTCTACAACGCCTGCACCCGCGCGATCGGCGGGCATAAGGCGCAGCTGACCGACGCGTCGGCGGCGGTGCTGCGCCTGCTGAGCCGCGACATCGACCGCCATGCGCTGCCCCGTGCGCAAGCGCAGGTCCATGGCGGTTCCCGGGCGGCGGAGTGACGGCGATGGGTGCGCGCCTGGGATCCAACAACGACGACGAATTGACCGAAACGCATGAGATCAACGTCACGCCCTTCATCGACGTCGTTCTCGTCCTCCTGATCATCTTCATGGTGGCGGCACCGCTGGCGACGGTGGACGTGCCGGTCGATCTGCCGGCCTCCACCGCGACGCCGACGCCGCGGCCGGACAAGCCGCTGTTCCTGACCATCCAGGCCGACAAGTCCCTGTCGCTGGGCGAGACCCCGACCACCAAGGAAGCGCTGGGCGCCGCGCTCGACGCCGCCACCCATGGCGACAAGAGCCAGCGCGTCTTCCTGCGCGCCGACAAGACGGTGGACTACGGCGCGCTGACCGAGGTGATGAACAGCCTGCGCGGCGCCGGTTACCTGAAGATCGGCCTCGTCGGCCTGGAAACGGCCCCCGCCCAATGAGTGCTGCCTCCGATTACGGCGCGGCGGACTGGTCCGCCGGCCTCCCCGACGACGGCAGCGAGCGGCCGGCCCGCGGCGTCGCCCGCTGGGGCGGCAGCCTGCTGCTGGCGCTGGGCGTCCATGCTGCGGCCGGCGTCGCGATGGTGGCGTGGCATGTGCCGATCACCCCGTCGGAGGCGGAGCCGCCCGCCGTTCTGCTGGAACTGGCCCCGCTGCCGGTCGCCCCGCCGGAGCCGGCCCCCGCCATCGACATCCCCCTGCCGGAGCCGATGCCCGAACCGGTGATCGAGCCGCTTCCCGAACCGCCGCCGCCGGAGCCCGAACCGGTGGTGGAGGAACCGCCCCCGCCGCCGGAACCGCCGCCGGTGGTCGAGCCGGAGGTGGTGCTGCCCAAGCCGCCGCCCGAACCGCCGAAGCCCAAGCCGGAGGTGAAGAAGGAGGCTCCGAAACCCAAGCCGGAGAAGCCGAAGCCGCCCCGCCCGGTGGCCCAGCCGGTCCAGCAGGCGCAGCCGGCGCCCGTCGCCGCCCCGCCGGCCCCGGCCGCCGCCCCCGCCCCGGCCGCCCCGGCGCCGTCGGCCGCCCCCAGCCGGGCAGTGCCGAGCTGGCAGGGCCGCGTGCTCGGCCATCTGGAGCGGCATAAGCGCTATCCGCGCTCCGCCCAGGCACGCCGACAGGAAGGGGTCGCCCAGGTCCGCTTCACCATCGACCGCGAGGGCCGCGTCCTGTCGGTCCAGCTCGACCGCAGTTCCGGCCACAGCGTGCTGGACGAGGAGACGGTGGAGATGGTCCGCCGCGCCTCCCCGCTGCCGGCCCCGCCGGACGAGATGGCGCAGGACCGCATCGAGCTGGTGGTTCCGGTCCAGTTCTTCATCCGCTAGGTCCGCGTTTAGCGGTCACCCCCAAAGCCGTCCCCCCAAGGTCGCCTCCATGGCAATCGCCAGCAAGCCGCGCAGCCAGCGCCTGTGGTATCGCACACTTCAGAACATCCATCTGTGGATCGGCCTGATCCTCTGCCTGCCGCTGGTCCTGCTCGGCATCACCGGCTCCATCCTGGTGGTGGAGGACGAGATCCGCGGGCTGACCGGCGACACGCCCGCCCAGGCGACGGCGGAGGGACCGCTGCAGCCGGTGTCGGCGATCCTGGCCGCCGCCCGCGCCGCGGCACCGGCCGGGACCCAGCCCGGCTTCCTGATCCTGCCCGAGGAGCCCGGCCATCCGGCGGTCGTCCGTCTGGTGGCGGCGCGCGGCGGCCAGCAGGGCGCGCCGCAAGCTGCACAAGGTGGTGCTCCCCAGGGCGGGCCGCCGCAGGGACCGATGGGGATGCTGCGCATCGATCCGGTGTCGCTGGCCGTGGTGGGGGGCGCCAATCCGGCCCAGGCGTCCGGCGGCTTCCTGCGCACGGTTCACATCCTGCACGGCAACCTGCTGATCCGCGACCGCGTCGGACGCGAGATCGTCGGCTGGCTGGGCGTGGCGATGCTGGTGCTGGGCGTCAGCGGTCTGGTGCTGTGGTGGCCGCGGCCGGGCCGCTGGAAGGCCGCCTTCACCGTGAAGGCCGGCGCCCGCGGCGTCCGCCTGCACCGCGACCTTCACGGCGCGGTCGGCATCTGGACGCTGGCGGTCTTCATCGTCGTCACCTTTTCCGGCGTCTATCTCGCCTTCCCGCAGAGCCTGGGGGCCGGCGTGTCGTCAGTCCTGCCGGCCCGCGACCTGCGCGCCGCCGTGACGGTCCAGCCGGTGAAGGGCGCCACCCCCATTGACGTCGACCGCGCCGTCGCCCTGGCGCGCGAGGCCCTGCCGGGTGCCGAGCTGCGGTCCGTCTCGCCGCCGGCGCGGCCGGACCAAGCCTACCGCATCGGGCTTGCTGCGGCCGGGCAGGCGCATGGCGCCCCGACTGCGACGGTCTTCGTCGATCCCTGGACGGCGCGCGTCGCCGAACTGCGGGATCCCGCCACCTACAGCGCCGGCGAGACGGTGATGGCGTGGCAGCGCCCGCTGCATGCCGGCGAAGGGCTGGGGCCGCTGTGGAAATGGGCGGTCTTCCTGTCCGGCGTCCTGCCGCCGCTGTTCGCCGTCACCGGCACGCTGATGTGGTGGCTGAAGCGCAAGGCCCGCCGGGCCAAGGACGCGGAGCGCGCGGCGGCGCTCGCCACGGCGGGGTGAGGATTCACCGCCGCAGCGGCACCGCCCGCTTGACCAGCCGGCGGTCCATGTCCGCGGCGGTGACGGTGGGTTCGCCCTGGCTGCGCATGACGAAGGCGAAGGTGTCCATCACCCGGTCCAGCACGATCTCCTGGTCGTCCGGGCGGCGGCTGACCGACACCACCGCATAGCCGGCGGCGCGCGCCACCGCCGGGTCGCCGCGCAGGCCGCGCACGCCCCATCCGGCCAGCGCGTCCTTGCAGCGGAACAGCTCGGCGGCGAAGCCGCCCGCCGACTGGGTGCGGCCGACCACATAGGCGGCGGCGACCGCCAGCGGCGCCAGCAGCCCGTCCCAGTCCAGGCAATCTTCCCGGCTGACCCAGACGCCGCCGACCGAGCAGGCGGCGGCACCGATCGCCTCGCCCAGCCCGGCGCGGAAGGCGCGCAGCGACTCCACCGCATCCGCCGCCGGCATCGGCTCCACCCGTCTCCCGTCCGGCATCAGCATCAGCCGGCCCGCCCATTCCGACGAGGGCGGCAGCTGTTCGGTCAGGCGCGCGAGCAGCGCCTCGCGGGCGGCGGCGAAGGGGACGACCTCGGACATCGGGGCCTGCGGAGATGGTGGGGAGGGGAGGGCGAGAAAAAGCCTGAGATGCCGCGAACTGTCAAGAGCAAGCCTGGGTGCCGGCAACCCATGGCTGCGCCATATGTGCATTGTCACAGGCAAACGGCGCGAATTTGGTCTTCTCTGGAAAAAATGCGCCGCTTTGCATTTTTCCGCTTGCCAGGATCCGCCAGCGCTTTTATAAGGCGGCCTCTGTTCCCGGTTAGCTCAGTTGGTAGAGCAGCGGACTGTTAATCCGCTTGTCGCTGGTTCGAGTCCAGCACCGGGAGCCATCGCGCGGGTGTAGCTCAGTTGGTTAGAGCGCCGGCCTGTCACGCCGGAGGCCGCGGGTTCAAGTCCCGTCACTCGCGCCATTCTCTCCTATATCTCTCCAAATCGATGTAGCGGATGATGGCGACTGCCCCACCGGGCAGCTTCGCGCTATCATGCATTCTTCGCCGTGTTCTCGATGCGGCCGAAGGCGCCGGTTCCCTGTTGTACGGAGTCCGCGCGCCCAACGGCCGCGCGCTTATGGGATCGCGAATTGCCGGGGAGGAACCGCTCATGCGTTTGTCAGGAAAAGTCGCCGTCGTCACCGGTGGCGGATCGGGCTTCGGCGAGGGCATCGCCCGACGCTTCGCCGCCGAAGGCGCCCGCGTCATCGTCGCCGACCTGGACGAGGCGGCGGCCGGCCGCGTTGCCGACAGCCTGGGCGAGACGGCGCTCGCCGTGCGCGCCGACGTCGCGGTGGGGGAGGATTACGAGGCCATCGTCTCCGCAGCACTCGGCGCGTTCGGGCGGCTCGACATCCTGGTCAACAATGCCGGCTACACCCACCGCTACGGCTCGATGCTGGAGGTGGACGAAGCCACCTTCGACCGCATCTATGCCGTCAACGTGAAGTCGATCTATCACGGCGCCATCCATGCCGTGCCGGTGTTCCGCGCCCAGGGCGGCGGCGTCATCCTGAACATCGCCTCCACAGCCGGGCTGCGGCCGCGGCCGAACCTGACCTGGTACAACGGCTCCAAGGGGGCGGTCATCACCCTGACCAAGTCGATGGCGGCCGAACTGGCGCCCGACCGCATCCGCGTCTGCGCCATCGCCCCGGTGGCCGGCGAGACCGGCATGCTGCACCGCTTCATGGGGCAGGACACGCCGGAACGCCGCGAGCAGTTCCTGCGCAGCATCCCGCTCGGCCGGCTCTCGACGCCCGACGACATCGCCAACTCCGCACTCTACCTCTGTTCCGACGAGGCGGATTTCCTGACCGGCGTGTGTCTGGAGGTCGATGGCGGGCGGTGCGTGTGAGGGGAGTTTCCACCCAGCCTCCCCCTCTCCCCCCGGGGAGAGGGTCGGGGTGAGGGGGAGGCGCTGCGTGATCTTTGGGTAAATCCAGGAGTGCTTCCCCCTCTCCCTAACCCTCTCCCCGGGGGGAGAGGGGATTATCGCTGCATCGCGAGGTGTGTGTGATCTGCAATCGCCCAGCGGGGTAGGGTTGGCGTCAGGGCAGGTGGCGTCCCCCGGCAACTCGCCGTCAGCCAACTCCTCTTGGCTATCGGCCACCACCACCGCTACCTCCTCCACCACCACCTCCTCCTCCCGCTTTTCGTCGGGCAGCACAGCGTCGAGCAGGCGGGCGATGTCGTCGGTGGGCAACAGGGCGCCATAGCCGGGGGCGTTGTAGTCCCAGTCATATTCGGCGAAGCCGCGGAAGCCGGCGATGGCCGGGTCGCTGGCCCAGGCCTTGCGCAGGGCTTGGCGGCGCAGTTCCTCCGGCACGTCGCGGCGCAGGAAGCCGGTGTAGTCGCTGCCGGCGTCCAGGCTGTCCAGAGAGGGCAGGTCGGACAGGTCCGGTGCCTCCTCCTCGGCCGGAGGGGCCGCCGCGACCTCTGCCGGGAGCGCGGCCGGCGCGTCGTCCGGCTGCACCGGCACCGCGGCCGGTGCCTCCTCCGTCCGCGTCTCCCGCTTCAGCCGCGACCAGCGGCCGAGGAAGCCTTCGTCGGTGCCTGCGGGGTCAGCCATGCCGCGGCCGCTCCGTCCGGCGGTGCCGGGCCAGGGCTTCGGTGTCGGCGCGGTCGCGCTTGCGCTTGTGGAAGGGGCGTTCGACATGATGGCGGGCGACGAAGCCGTCCATCCACAGCACCAGGGGGATCGGCAGAGGCAGCGGCTCGATCACGTCGTCGCCGGCTTCGGCATGGGCGTCGATCTCGCCGGGGTCGACGGTGACGGCCAGCAGCCGCATCCCCGGCGCCGGACCGCCCGGCCGCAGGATCACGTAGGCGCAGGGGTTGCCGCCGTCGAGATTGTGCTTGTAGTTCTCGGTCTCGGTCGGGAACAGGGCGATCTCGGCGGTGCCGGCGTAATGGCGGGTCCAGTCCGGCCCTTCCGCCAGCACGCTCCAGTCCGGCCGGCCGGGCTCCGCCGGAACCAGGAGGACCGGCTGCCAGCGCGCCTCCACCCAGGGATTGTCGACGCGCCGCCGCTCCACCACGACGCCGACCGTCCGCCGTTCGGCGCGGTCGGGCGGGGAGGCCGGGTGAGTTGAGGGCAAGTCGGGGGCGGGCGGGAACTCGGTGGGCATGGGCGGTGTTCCTGATGGGCTGGAGGCGGACTCCGTCCCCGCTACAACGCGCCGGTGGGCGATTGGTGCCGCCGGCTCGCCGAATGCCCCCGAACCTGAGGATGCGCCATGCGCAAGTTCGCCGCCGCCCTGCTGCTGTCCGGCCTCTTCGCCGGCCTGCCGCTCGCCGCCACTGCCCAGCAGCCGGCCCAGCATGAGCCGGCTCAGCAGCAACCGGCCCAGTCGGTCGACCCCGGATCGAAGGAATCGGCCGGCGACGCGCTCGCCCGCGACGGCAATGTGCAGCAGAGCCAGGATCCGCTCCCCAGCGCCCAGGGCAACAAGCCGCCCAACCCGACCAGTTCCGCCGCCACCGGCAGCGGGGAACTGCAGCAGGCGCTCGCCGAGCTTCGCCGGGCGCCGCCCGACCTGAACGGCACGCCGGTCCCGCGCCCGAACCAGTGGGCGAGCGAGCCCGACCAGCCCAACGAACCGACGCGCTCGCAGAATCCCTCGGACCTCACCAGCCAGGAAGTGAAGTAGCGCCGACTATCCCGAAACCCGGCGGGCGCGGACGCGGATCAGGCCGCTGCCCTCGGGATCGGCGCGGTCGGGCTTCAGCATGGCGTCCAGCAGCCGGTCGTCGCCGGTCCAATAGGGCACGTACCACAGCCGGTCGGGGTCCATCACCAGCGCGCGCCGCGTCGCCGGATCATAGGCCCCCAGCGGCGCGATGTGGCCCAGCCCGACATCGCCGGTCAGCGTCCCCTGGTCGAAGGCCAGCAGGATGATGTCGTCGGCGCTGCGCTCGTTCTCGGTCAGGATGCGGCGCAGTTCCGCCAGCGTGGCGGGGGAGGCGTCGCGCGGGCGCCAGACCTCCACCTCCGCCTCGATGCCGTAGGCGGCGAGGCTGCGGCGGACATAGCGCTCCAGCTCGCCGAAGGAGATGCCCTCGCCATCATCGGCGGTGGCGGCGCGCCAATGGTCGTCGTCCAGCCGGTCGAGCAGCTGCCTGCCGGTCACCAGCCGGTCCGACGCCAGTGCCGGCAGCCCGCGCAGGGCGTTCAGCATCATGGTCACGCTGGCCAGCGAACAGGAGGCGTTGGTCGTCTGCGGCACGTAATAGGGGCTGAGCGCCCAGTAATCCGGCGCGGTGGCGCTGCGGAGATACTCCGCGGAGCGGGTGATCGGCACCGCGTCGGGACCGAATTTCGGCTTCCGGTCCTCCTGCGCGCGGGCGGGCGCCGTGCCGGCCATGCACAGCAGGAGGCCGGCCATCATCGCCGCCGCCATCCCGCCCGCCATCAGCCTGCCCGCCGTCCTGGCGGCCCTGTTCGTCTGCGTCATAACAAACGGTCTCTGTCCGTCCGGTCTCGGATTGGGGTGCGTCCCGCCTTCTTCGGCGCGGGTTCGCGGTCCCGATATGGTGCGCGGTTCCGCCGGAGCCAAGCCGCGGCGATTGCGGGTGCCGGAATCGCCGGTGGAAAACGGCAACGGCACCGGAGGGACGAGTCCCCCCGGTGCCGCTGCCGTTGACGCCGCTGGGCCTGCGATCAGACGCCGTCCCAGAACTGCTCCATTCCGGCCGCCGCCGTGCCGACGACGCCCATCTTCGACCAGGCGAGGTCGTGGATGCCCATCGCGAAGGCCGGCGAGGACGCCTGCAGCGAGTAGTCGCCCCAATAGGCATTGGTGAACATCGGCTTTGCGCTGACGTCGCGGTCGCCGTAGGTCGGCACGTTGTAGACCAGGTTCTGGTCGATGACGAAATCGTTGGCGCTCAGCAGTTCGGTATAGTCGTCCAGCGGCAGGGTCCCCATCACCACGTTCTTGGTGATCGTGTTGTTGTGCGGGTCGCCGGCCGTGCCGTGCACCGGCTGCCATTCGATGCGGATGAAGTCTTCCTTGTTGCTGGCGATGACCGAGAAGTTGTTGGTCACCACGTTGTTGTCGCCGCCATGGATCTGCACCGAGGCCCAGTCGGCGTCCTTGATGAAGTTGTCCCTGACGGTTACGCCGCCGGCCATGTCGTCCAGATAGATGCCGAAGCCCTTCTGGCCGTACATCCAGGTATCCTGGGCGCTGGTGGCGAGGCCGTTGGCATGCTCGATCCGGTTGCCCTGGATGATCAGGCCCGTGTTGGCGCTGGACCGGCCGAGGATCTCGATGGCCCCGCCGTCGGCGGTCTCGAGCCCGGTGTAGGAGATGTTGTTGTACTGGATGACGTTGTTGTGGTTGGCCGTGTTGGTGGTGCCGCCGTAATCCTTGAACGAGATGCCGTAGCGGGCGCTGTGGTCGATGTCGTTGTTGGAAATGACGTTGTTGTCGACGCCGGTTCCGAAGATGCCCGACACCGCCTTGCGCACTTCGCCGATGTTGCTGATGCTGTTGGCGTAGATGGTGTTGCCGTTGCTGCGGCCGTCCATCTCGATGCCGTTTTCCGCCAGATGGTTCAGCGTGTTGTGGGCGATCTGGTTGTTCGACGAGCCCGAGCTGAGCCGGATCGCCGTGCCGACGTTCAGGAAGCTGTTGTCGCTGATGTGGTTGCCGTCGGCATTGGTCAGCAGCAGGGCGTCGCCGCCGGTGGTGGTGTTCTTGAAGGTCAGCCCGTCGAGGGTGACGTCGCTGGCGCCGGTCAGCTTGATCAGCGTGCCGAGCCGCGGGACCTCCACGCCGGTCGACGCGAAGCCGGAGCTGGCGGCCTTGTAGAGCAGCTTGCCGTCCGACGCGCGCCACGCGAACTCGCCCGCCTGATCGACGTAGGCGGCGTTGTTCAGCAGCTTGTAGGTGGTGCCTTCCGCGAAGGGCAGGGAAGCGCCGTTCTTCAGCTTGATCGTGCGGGTGGCGGCGTTGAAGCTTTCGATGCTGGTCAGCGTGTCGCCCAGCCGCTCGGCGTCCATCACCTGGATCATCGTGCCCGGCTGGATGTCGGCCGCGGTCACTTCGGTGCCGTGGGAGCGGATGTACCAGCCGCTGGGCCCCCCGACGCCGCATCGGCGAACTTCCAGCCGCTGGTGACGTCGGCGGCGTCATAGGCGTATTTCTCGGCCAGATGCTGGCGCACGTCGCCGACGATCAGGTCCAGGTTGCTGGCGGTGGCGAGCTTGGCCGAATAGAGGCCGTTGCCCTCGCTGGTGAAGCCCTTCACCACCTCGCCGCCGCTCAGCACCGGCTTCTCGCCGGGATAGTTCTGGAAGCTGTGGCCGTTGTCGAGCGAGGTCAGCTCCAGCGTCTTGGTCAGGTGATAGGTGCCCTCGCGGACATAGGTGGTGTCGATGGTCGAGCTGGCCCGCATCGCGGCCTGCGCCTTTTCCAGCGAGGCGAAGGGGCCGTCGGTGCCGTCGGCGTTCGGGGCGGCCAGCTTGCCGGACCAGCTGTCCTTGCCGTTGGTGGCGACGTAGAAGGCCGGCTTGGTCGGCGGGGTGGGGACCGGGATCTGCGGAGCTGGCGTGTCGCTGAACATGTCGGCGCCGGCCTTGATGTTCAGGGCGCCGCCCCAGTACAGGCCCTCCTGTCCCTTGACCACGTCCTTGCCGTCGACCGCACCCTTGTCATAGGTGACGATGCTGTCGGTGACGGGGACGGTCTTGCCGTTGATGACCACCGACTTGACGAACAGGTTGCGGTCGACGCCGTTCACCGTGGCGTCGTTGTCGTACCAGACCTGGACCGTGTGGGCCTTGGTCGGGTCGATGTCGGCGGTGAACTTGTAGCCCGCGGTGGTGGAGGTGGCCTTGGCGTCGCCGATCACCTGCCCGTCGACCAGCAGCTTGAAATGCGCAGCCTGTCCGCCGGCCGAGGTGCCGTAGGCGTTGACGATGATGTCGACCGGCTTGGTCGGGGTCGGCGGCGGCGGCGGGACATAGGCGCCGCCGAAATACTCCTCCGGCACGCCGAAGGACAGGGCGCCGCCCCAGAACAGGCCTTCCTGGCCGGCGACCACGAACTTGCCGTCGACCGGACCCTTGTCGTAGGAGGCCATGTCGGAGGTGGCGGAAATGGTCTTGCCGTCGATGTTGATCGACTTGACGTACAGGTTGCGGTCGACGCCGTTCACCGTGGCGTCATTGTCGTACCAGACCTGGATCCTGTGGGCCTCGTTGGGGTCCACCTTGGCGGTGAAGGTGTAGTCGGTGGCCGAGGTCGCGTTGACCCAGGCGTCGCCCACCACCTCGCCGTCGACCAGCAGCTTGAAGTGCGGGGCCTGGCCGCCGGCGCTGATGCCGTAGGCCTTCACCTTGATGGTCGTGGTCATGGTGGCGTTTTCGTTGCCGGTGTCGACCGGGGCCGTCGAGAACAGCGTGGCGGGCAGCGCGACGTTCAGCGCGCCCGGCCAGTACATCTCGCTCTGCCCGGCGATGACGTTCAGCCCGTCGATCTTGCCGGTGTCGTATTTCACCGAGGGATCGATGGCGAGGATGGTCTTGCCGTTCACCTCGAACGACTTGACGAACAGGTTGCGGTCGACGCCGTTAACCGTGTCGTCGTTGTCGTAGATCAGCTGCAGGGCATGGGCCTTGTCGGCCGGCACGTTGGCGGTGAAGACGTAGCGCGACTGGGTGGCGGAGGCGACGGTGGCGTCGCCGATGACCTTGCCATCCACAAGCAGCTGGAAATGCGGCCATTTCCCGCCGGCCACGGTGCCCCAGGCATTGACCGCGAAGGTGACCTGGATCGTGCCGTCGGTGTTGGTGGTAGCCATTTTGGAACTCCGCTTTATGGGTATCGCCTTGTTCCGCAGGCTCGTCTGTTAGCCTTAATCGGGTACTAACACTTATGGTTAGGAAATTATGAATGAGGCGGTTTCCCGTGGCATCGATGAGACAAAAAACGGATATCTCTCCTTCGTCATGAATCAGCCAAAAACGAAACTTCCGCGCTCAGGGGAAACCCGAGGACGCTGCTCGGCAGATTTTTCACCGTTACCTTGAGCGTGGCTGTTTGTGTTTGCCGAAAGCATTGTAGATCAAGCTCGAAAGCCATTTTTTCGCACAGTGCGACAGTGCAAGGCGGTCGGTGCCCACGGGAAATGCTCTGCCGGACGGATGGAACCGAATGGGTCCGAACCGCGTCTAGAACGAGCGTCCCGGCGACGCGGAATGTGGCAGGCGGAGGCGGAGAGCGTGGACGGCGGACCGGACGGCAGGCAGTGGGAAGGCGGGCAGTGGGATGATGGGCAGGGGAAGGGCCGCGGACGCATCGACCGCGTCAACCTCGCCCTCTGGCTGCTCGGCATCCTGGCCGGGGTGGCGGTTCTGTGGGTGCTGCAGGCGGCGGCCTCCATCCTGATCCCGGTCATCTCGGCCTTCTTCGTCGCGGTCGCCGTCGCTCCGGTCAGCCGCTGGGTGCGCGAGAGGGTGCCGCGCCGCCTGTCCTGGCTGGGACTTGCCGCGTCGATGCTGCTGATCCTGGGCATCCTGGCCGCCTTCTTCGGCAGCATGGCGCTGGTGGCGCAGCGGGTGGCGGAGGATTTCCCGCAATATGCCGAGGCGCTCGGCAAGCTGTGGGCGAAGGTCGATGGCTGGATCCAGGGCGCCAAGGCCGATCTGGCGCCCGCAGTCGGGCAGGGCGGGGACCAGCAAGGCGGGCAGGGCGGCGAGGTGCCGGTGGACCCGATCACCGGTTTCGCCAAGGCGGCCCTGGCATCGGCCGGCCAGACGGCCTCCATTCTGGTGCTGACCGTCTTCCTCGCCCTGCTGATGCAGCTGGAAGCCCCGGTCTGGCGGGAGAAGATCGTCATGACGCTGGGCCGCGACCGCTGCCGCACGGCGGTGGAGGCGGTGGCCGCCATTGCCCAGCAGTTCCGCCGCTATCTGGTGGTCAGCAGCGTATTGGGGCTGATCACCGGCGCGCTCTATATCGGCTGGCTATCGCTGTTCGGGGTCGATCTGGTCCTGCTATGGGGCCTGCTAGCCTTCCTGCTGAATTATGTGCCGGTGGTGGGATCGGTGGTGGCCGGGGCGCTGCCGGTCCTGCTGGCCGTGGCGACCAAGGACGCCGGCACCGCGACGGCGGTCGCCGCCGGCCTGCTGGTGATCGAGCAGGTGATGGGCAATTTCGTCGCGCCGCACATGCAGGGCAAGCAACTGGCGATTTCGCCCCTGGTGGTGATGATCGCGCTTCTGCTGTGGAGCTGGCTGTGGGGAGCCGCCGGCGCGCTGCTGGCGGCGCCGATGGCCGTGCTGATCGCCATCACCCTGAACCATGCTGACGCGCTGCGTCCCTTCGCCATCTTTATGAGCGACAAGAGCGACCGCGAGCGCTTCGACGCCCACACGCACGCGGAGTGATCCCGGCCGGCAGGAAGGCGCCCATGGGGGCGCCGCCGCGGGGGCGCCAAAAAATGCATAACTATCGTTATGGAAATCTAAGATGAATGCATGGAAGCGCCGCCCAGCCTTGAGGCCGGGCGGCGTTCACAACGCACAGGCTGATTTCGTTCAAGCTCAGGCCGCGTTCTCGCTCAGCACGCCGCGGCGGATCTGGTCGAGTTCGATGGACTCGAACAGTGCCTTGAAGTTGCCTTCGCCGAAGCCCTCGTTGCCGATACGCTGGATGATCTCAAAGAAGATCGGGCCGATGACGTTCTGGGTGAAGATCTGCAGCAGCAGGCCCTGGCCCTCCGTCGGCGCGCCGTCGACCAGGATGCGGTTCGCCTGGAGACGCTTCAGATCCTGGTTGTGGCCGGGGACGCGGGCATCGACGCGCTCGTAATAGGTGTCGGGCGTGTCCTGGAACGGAGTGCCCAGGCCGCGCATCGTCTCCACCGTGTGGACGATGTCGTTGGTGCCCAGCGCCACATGCTGGATGCCTTCGCCCTTGTAGTCGCGCAGATATTCGACGATCTGCGACTTGTTGTCGGCGGATTCGTTGATCGGGATGCGGATCTTGCCGCAGGGGCTGGTCATCGCCTTCGACCGCAGGCCGGTCAGCTTGCCCTCGATGTCGAAATAGCGGATCTCGCGGAAGCCGAACAGGCGGGTGTAGAACTCCGCCCATTCCTCCATCCGGCCGGTGTGGACGTTGTGGGTCAGATGGTCGATGTAGGTCAGGCCGGCGCCCTTCGGATGCTGGTCCACCCCCGGCAGCGGCACGAAATCGACCTCATAGATGCTGCCGCGCTCGCCATAGCGGTCGACGAGGTAGATCAGCGAATCGCCGATGCCCTTGATGGCGGGGATGTTCAGCTCCATGGCGCCGACGCGGTTCTCGACGCCCCAGGCGCCGAGATCGACGGCGCGGCGGTAGGCGAAGGCGGCGTCGGCGACGCGGAAGGCTATGGCGCAGATCGACGGGCCGTGCTGGGCGGCGAAATTGCGCGGGAAGCCCGACGGTTCGGCATTGACGATGAAGTTCACGTCGCCCTGGCGGTAGAGCGTCACGTCCTTGGACCGGTGGCGGGCGATTGCCGAGAAGCCCAGCTGCTCGAACAGGCGACCCAGCGCCACGGTGTCGGGTGCGGTGAATTCGATGAACTCGAACCCATCGGTCTTCATCGGGTTTTCCCACATGTCGGCCATGGTCGCCTCTCCCTTGGTTCGTTATGCGGTCAGTATGCCGGACTGTTCGTGGAAATAGCTTTCAAAGTGGGGCGGGCACACCTATGATTTTGGCAGGATTTTTCATCAGACGCCGACTGACCGGAGAAATCAGCCGTTGCCCGCCGCCCTATCGGAAATCGACGTCAAAATCCTGATCGCCCTGCAGGAGGATTCACGCCTGACCGTGCAGGAACTGGCGGACCGGGTCGGCACCTCCCCCTCCTCCTGCTGGCGCCGCCTGCGCTCACTGGAGGAGACGGGGGTGATCCGCCGCTACACCGCGCTGGTCGATCCCAAGGCGGCGGCGGTGGGCGAGTGCGTGTTCGCCCATGTGACGCTGGACCACCATTCGGCCGAGACCGCCGCGGTCTTCATCGACGCGGTGCGCAAGCGGCCGGAGGTGCTGGAATGCTACGCGGTGTCGGGCGACGCAGATTATCTGCTGCGGGTCGCGGTGCGGGCCATCGCCGACTACAACCGCTTCCTGGAGGAGTTCGTCTTCCAACTGCCCTTCCAGGTCCGCATCCGCTCCAACTTCGCCCTGAAGGAGATCAAGTTCGAGACGGCTTTGCCGCTCGGCAGCCATCCGGGGAGCGGGGCGTAGTGCCGTCGCCGCTACGGCGGCTACTCCACCTCGGTCAGCAGCCATTCCTTGAAGCGGCGGACGCGGCGTGCGCGCTCGGCACCCGGCGCGTGGGCGATCAGGTAACGGCCGCGCGGGCGCAGCGTCTCGGGCATCGGCTGGACCAGCCGGCCCGACGCCACGTCGTCGTGCACCAGGAAGACCGGCAGCAGCGCCACCCCCATGCCGGCCGACGCGGCTTCGATGATCATGAAGAAATGCTCGAAGGCCAGCGACAGCGCCGCCTCCGGCAGGGTCAGGCCGAAGGCGGCGAGATAGACGCGCCAGGAATCGGGGCGGGTGGTGTGCTGCAGCAGCCGGTGCTGCGCCAGATCGGCGGGGTGGCGCAGCGGCGGTCCCTGTTCCAGCAGCGAGGGCGCGCAGAAGACGCCCATCGTTTCCGGCATCAGCGTCGCCGTCTCCGCCCCCGGCCAATCTTCCACCCCATAGCGGATGGCGACGTCGATCCGCTCCTTGGCGAAATCGACGCGGTGTTCGCCGATGCCGACCTCGACTTGGATGTCGGGATTCTCCGCCTGGAAGCGCTTCAGCCGCGGGATCAGCCAGCGTTGGGTCAGGGTGGGCAGCGCGCTGACCCGCAGCACCCCGCCGTCCTGGGCGCGGGCCGCCCGTGCCGCCGCCGCGATGCGGTCGAGCGCCGCCGACGCCTCACCATAGAAGGCGGCCCCGGTCGGCGTCAGTTCGATGCCCCGGCCGACGCGGCGGATCAGCTCCACACCCAAATCGGCCTGCAGGGTCTGCATCATGCGGCTGACGGCACCCTGGGTCACCGCCAGCTCGTCGGCCGCCTTGGTGAAGCTGAGATGGCGGGCCACTGCGACGAAGCTGCGGACGGCGTTGAGCGACGGCAGGACGCGGTCTGGCATGGGGCGAACCGACTCATGAGTTGAACTCATAAATCTCCGCCCGAGAACTCGTTTGTCAAGCCCGGAGGGATCGGGTCTGCTGGGCGCACCAACAGCCCACTGCCAACCGGTTCCGAAAGGCCACGCCCCCTCATGACGACGCTGACGCCCTTCCACATCGCTTTCCCGGTCGACGATCTGGCCGCCGCCCGCCATTTCTACGGCACCGTGCTCGGTTGCCCGGAGGGTCGCAGCAGCGACGAATGGATCGATTTCGACCTGTTCGGCCACCAGATCGTCGCGCACCTGAAGCCGCGCGACCCCGACGCCGCCCCGGCCCACCGCAACCCGGTGGACGGGCATGATGTGCCGGTCCCGCATTTCGGCGTGGTGCTGCAGCCCGCCGACTGGGATGCGCTGGCCGAGAAGCTGAAGGCCGCCGGGGTGAAGTTCGTGATCGAGCCCTACACCCGCTTCAAGGGGCAGGTGGGCGAGCAGTCCACCATGTTCTTCCTCGATCCCGCCGGCAACGCGCTGGAGTTCAAGGCGTTCGCCGACATGTCGCAGCTGTTCGCCAAGTAAGCGGCAAAAGCAAGCGACGGAAGAAAATGGGAAGAACCCTCCCCCGGGATGGCGGGGGAGGGTCAGGTGAGCGCAATGGACAGGCGGGTTACTGGTTCGCCGCAGCGGCGACCGCGCCGGCGCCGGCCAGCTCGCCGCCGATGCCGTTGTTCAGCGCCCAGATGGCGGCCTGGGTGCGGTTGGATGCGTTGATCTTGCGCAGCAGGCTCTTCAGGTGAACCTTCACGGTGGCTTCCGTGATGTTCAGGTGGTTGGCGATCATCTTGTTGCTGTCGCCGTTCAGCAGGCAGCGCAGGATCTGCACCTCGCGCTGCGACAGGCCCTTGCGCGACACCGGCATCTCGGTGCCGTTGCCGTTGACGCGGCCGGAGATCAGCAGAGCCGCCAGATGGGTCGGGAACACCTTCTCGCCCATCATCACCAGCTTCAGCGACTGGGCGAGCGCGTCGGACGACAGGTCCTTCATCAGATAGCCGTCGGCACCGGCCTCAAGCGCATTGGCGAGGCGGCGGGTGCAGAGGTCGCTGGTCAGGATGACCATGCGGGTGTCCGGCAGCAGGGCGCGCAGACGGCGCATCCCTTCCGCTTCCTCGTCGCCGCCATTCTGCAGGTCGAGAAGGAGCAGCTGCGGCTTCAGGCCGTTTTCGACCGACCCCAGCGCCTCGCGCAGGTTTCCCGCCTCGGCGAGGATCTGGAAGGGCGAATCGTCGAGCAGGCGCTTCAGCCCCTCGCGAAACAGCTTGTTCGAGTCGATGAGAAAAGCGCGCACTGTGTCCATTGTCCGCTCCCGCAATTTTGAACCGAGCATCGTCAGGTGATCGCCGACCCTCGGGTCGGTGGTGGCCGCTGCACGAAGGAAGATCCCGACGCATTGGCGACTGGCCGATTACCCCTCGACAGCTTCGGCAGGCCGTTATTTAGGGGAGGTTACCCCCGTGTCGCGTCCTACGGTACCACTCTCCGGAGTTAAAAGAAGAACGCATTGGGCATATGCGCAAAGCCTCCCCAAGATTTCCGGATCCAAAGATATCACAGCAGCGAACATTGACGCGCGCAAAGGCGTTAACTGTTTTGTTAACCACCACTTATTTGCGTATGCCTTCTCCTCATAAGCGAGCTATGCCGCATTTTTCTCACACGAAGTTGAAGCTTTCGTCGCTGCGGTGGTGATGCCAACAGATAACCCGAATGGAGACCCCCACCATTCGATATAGGGAGCGCTGCGGCCATGGTCGTACGGCTTGACCACGCCCGGCCCTGCATGCGCTTTTCCAGCCAGCCTCCTCGATCCTGGGGAGGGGTTCGGGATGGGGTTGGGACGGGAATGGCCTGGCAGATCATCGGCGCCGCGGTGGCGGGTTATCTGGTGCTGCTGGGACGCAGCGCCTGGAAGCAGGGGGAATTCCGCCAGTACCTGCGCAGCCTCGCCATCGTCGCCGCGCTCTGCGCCCTGCTGGCCGGCATCGTCGCGGTGGCGATGCTGCTGGACAGGACTTGAGCCGCGCGGAGCCCCTGCCCTCACCGGCGAACCCGCACAAGCACAAAGAAAAGGGCGCCGGCGGTCTCCCGCCGGCGCCCCTGTCCTTCGCCCGCAGCCGGTCAGCTGAGCGGGATCGCCACGAAGCGCAGGTCGCCCTTGCGGTCGACCAGGAGCAGGACGGACTTCTTGCTCTGCTCCTTGGCCTTCTGGACCTTGGCGGTGACGTCCTCCGGCTTGCGGACCTCTTCCTGGCCGACCTCCAGGATGACGTCGCCGGCGCGCAGGCCCTTCTCCGCGGCGGTGGAGTTGCCGGCCACCTCGGTGATGACCACGCCCTTCAGGTCGGGCTTGATCTCGAACTGCTGGCGCAGCTCCGGGGTGATGCCGGTCAGCTTCATGCCGAGCGATTCGGTCGGCTTCTGGGCCGGGGGCTTGTCCTTCGGCTGCTGCTTCTCGTCCGAATTGGCGGCGAGCAGGCCCTGCTCCTCCGCGGCTTCCAGCTCGCCGACCTTGACCTGGACGGTCTGGGCCTTGCCCTTGCGCCAGACCTCGACCGGGACGGCCCGGTCGATGGAGGTTTCGGCGACGACGCGCGGCAGGCGCCGCATCTCGTCGATCTCCTTGCCGTCGAACTTGGTCACCACGTCGCCGGCCTGGATGCCGGCCTTGGCGGCCGGGCCGTCCGGGGTGACGGAGGCGACCAGCGCGCCCTTGTGGCCGGGCAGGCCCAGGCTCTCGGCGATCTCCGGCGTCACCGCCTGGATGCGCACGCCCAGCCAGCCGCGGCGGGTCTTGCCGAATTCCTTCAGCTGCGCCACCACCTGCTTGGCCAGGTTGGACGGAATGGCGAAGCCGATGCCGACCGACCCGCCCGACGGCGAGAAGATGGCGGTGTTGATGCCGATGACCTCGCCGTTCAGGTTGAACATCGGGCCGCCGGAATTGCCGCGGTTGATCGAGGCGTCGGTCTGCAGGAAGTCGTCATAGGGACCGGCATCGATGTTGCGCTGGCGCGCCGAGATGATGCCGGCGGTGACCGAGCCGCCCAGGCCGAACGGGTTGCCGATCGCCAGCACCCAGTCGCCGACGCGCATGGCGTCGCTGTCGCCGAAGGGAACGGCGACCAGCGGGTGGCTGGTCTTGATCTTCAGGAGCGCCAGGTCGGTCTTGCTGTCCTTGCCGACCAGCTCCGCCTTGATGTTGGTGTCGTCCTGCAGGATGACGGTGATCTCGTCGGCGTCCTGAACGACGTGGTTGTTGGTGACCACATAGCCGTTCTTGGCGTCGATGATGAAGCCGGAGCCCAGCGAGGTCGCCTTGCGCTGCGGCTGGTCCTGCTGCTGCTGGCGGTCGAAGAAGTCCCGGAAGAAGTCTTCGAAGGGCGAGCCCGGCGGGAATTGCGGGATCTCCGGCCGCGGCCCCTGCGGACGCTGCGGCGCGCTCTGGCTGGTGGAGATGTTGACGACCGCCGGCAGCAGCTTTTCCGCCAGATCGGCGAAGCTGCCGGGCGCGTTGCGGTTGGGCGTCGCCGCCTGGGCCTGGGCCGGCGCGGCGGTGAAGGCGCCGATGACGGCGCCGCCGCCGATGACCGACGTCATGCCCCAGACGATGGCGGCAACCAGCGGCCGGACGCCCGCCTTACGCGGCCGGGCCCCGGCCACGGCGCCCCGCGCGGCGGGTTCGAATTTGGGTATGCGAATCAACGTGCTCTCCCTACCAGACGTCCGGCCGGTTCCATGGACGGGAGCGGCCGCCCAGTTCTGGGCCATATATGTGTTGGTCCAAGAGTATGGCCGCAAGATGGCGTGCCGGTCCAGTCGGCACCAGCGGAAATCACAGGCCCGCCGAATTCTTACCACGGCGCCCGCCCACTTTGTCCCGGCAAAGCAACGGCCGGATCGGGGAAAACCCCGATCCGGCCGCTTGCCGTTCGTATGCGGACCTTCGGCCTTACTGCGCCGGAGCGGCGGCAGGGGCCTGGGGAGCGGCCTGGGGAGCCGCCTGCGCGGCAGCCGGAGCGCCCCCGCCTGCGGGCCCGGGCCGCTGAAGTAGCGGAAGAACTCGCCGTTCGGCGACAGCACCATGGTGGTGTCGTTGCCGTTCAGCGACTTCCGGTAGGCCTCCAGCGAGCGGTAGAAGCCGTAGAAGCCGGCGTCCTGCGACGTCGCCTCGGCGATCAGCTTCAGCGCGCTGTTGTCGCCTTCGCCTCGCAGGATCTGCGCGTCGCGCTGGGCCTCGGCGATGATGACCGTGCGTTCGCGTTCGGCACGCGACTTGATCTGCTGCGACTGCTCCTGGCCCTGGGCGCGTGCCTCGGCCGCTTCGCGTTCGCGCTCGGAGCGCATGCGGGCGAAGATCGACTGGCTGGTTTCCTCCGGCAGGTCGGCGCGGCGGATGCGCACGTCGACGATCTCGATGCCGAAGCGCTTGGCCTCGTCGTTCACCTGTCCCTTGATGTCGGTCATGATCGGGCGCGCTCGTCCGACAGGACGGCCAGCACCGTGACGTTGCCGAGCACGCGGCGGAGCGCCGAGTTGACGATGGAGTTCAGGCGCGTTTCGGCCACCGCCTCGGTCCCGGCGGTCTGGAAGAAGCGCAGCGGGTCCTGGATGCGGTAGCGGGCGAAGGCGTCGACGTCCAGGCGCTTCTGGTCGGCCAGGATCACCTGCTCCACCGGCGGATCGAGGTCGAGCACGCGGCGGTCGAGCAGCCGGACCTCCTGGATGAAGGGGATCTTGGCCTGCAGGCCCGGCTCCTGGATCACGCGGCGCGGTTCGCCGAACTGCAGGATCAGCGCCTGCTGGGCCTCGTTGACGGTGAACAGGGACGACGAGGCGATGATGCCGAGGGCGACGATGCCGATACCGGCGATGGCGAGGGTGCGGTTCATGATGCGATCCTCCTCACTGGCCGGACATCAGCGGGTTCTGCGGCAGCGACGACAGCGGCTGGGGCTGCGTCTGCGTGCCGGGCCGCGGCCCGCCCTGGTTGCCGCCTGAACTGGCCGGCGGAGCCTGGCGCGGTGCCTGCTGCGGAGCCGGCGCGGCGTTCGGGGCCAGCTGGTTCAACGGCAGGTAGGGCACGACGTTCTGCGCCGATCCGTCCACGATGATCTTGTTCCTGCCGCGGAAGATCTCCTCCATCGTCTCAAGATACATGCGTCGGGCGGTGACGTCCTTGTTCAGTGCATAGGCCTCGTACACCTTGCGGAAACGCTCGGCATCGCCCTGTGCCAGGCTGACCACCTGCTCGCGATAGGCCGACGCCTCCTGCACCAGACGTTCCGCCTCGCCTCGGGCGCGCGGGATGATGTCGTTGCGGTAGGCTTCCGCCTCGTTGCGGGCGCGTTCGCGGTCGGCGCGGGCACGCTGCACGTCGTTGAAGGCGTCGATGACCGGCTGCGGCGGGTCGGCCTTCTGCAGCTGGATCTGGGTGATCTCGATGCCCGCCTGGTATTCGTCCAGCATGGTCTGCAGGAGCTGGCGGGTCGAGGTTTCGATCTGCTGGCGGGCCTCGGTCAGGGCGGGCTGCAGGTCGGTGCGGCCGATGACCTCGCGCATGGCGCTTTCGGCGGCCTTCTTCACCGTGGATTCCGGATCGCGGATCTTGAACAGGAAGTTGCCGGCGTCCTTGATGACCCAGAACACCGTGAAGTCGATGTCGACGATGTTCTCGTCGCCGGTCAGCATCAGCGATTCGTCCGGCACGTCGCGGTCGTTGCGCCCGCCGCCCACGGAGGAGCGGTAGCCGACCTCGATCCGGTTGACGCGCGTCACCTTCGGCAGCAGCACCGTCTCGATCGGCGACGGCAGGCGGTAGCGCAGGCCGGGCTGTTCGGTGCGCGTCCATTCGCCGAAGCGCAGGACCACGCCCTGCTCGTCTGCCTCGACGCGGTAGATGCCGCTGGCAAGCCAGATCAGCGCGAGCACGCCCACGACCAGGGCCACGCCCCGGCCGCTGCCGAAGCCGCCGGGCATGGCGCGGCGCAGGCGGTCCTGGCTGCGGCGCAGCAGATCCTCAAGGTCGGGAGGCTGCGGGCCGCCGCCACCGCCGCCATTTCCTCCGCCCTGGGGACGGCCCCACGGGTTGCCCGGGCCATTGTTGCCCGGCGGGGGACCCCAGGGACCGCCGCCGCCGCCCCCACCTTGATTGTTCCACGGCATCCGAGTGAGTCCCCCTTACTTTGTGATTCGTCCCATCATGTGGAAGCGCACCGGCATTGCCCCGCGCCTCCCTTTACCGATGTCATCCGTCGGTCCTATAGTCCCCCATACCCTTCGGCAAGGATTCCACCAACGGATATCCGCCAATATCGGGAAGATAGCGGAGTTTTCAACCATGGCGCAGATCAGCGAAGCTCAAGTCATGCAGGCGCTGAAGACCGTCGTCGACCCGGACCGGGGTGGCGATATCGTCAGCTTGGGCATGTTGTCGGGCCTCGTGGTGCGTGACGGCCATGTCGCCTTCTCCATCGAGGTTGACCCCAAACGCGGCGCCCAGGCGGAGCCGCTGCGCCACGCCGCCGAGAAGGCGGTGGACGCCCTGCCCGGCGTCCTGTCGGTCACCGCCGTGCTGACCGCCCACCGCGCAGCCCCCCAGGCGGCAGCGCAGCAGGGCGGGCATGGGCATTCCCACGGCCACTCCCACGGTCACTCCCATGGGCATTCGCATGGCGGGGCGCCGCAGGGCGACCCGCAGAAGCCGCTGGTCCCCGGCGTGAAGGCCATCGTCGCGGTGGCGTCGGGCAAGGGCGGCGTCGGCAAATCGACCACCTCGGCCAACCTCGCGCTGGCGCTGGCCGCCAACGGGCTGAAGGTCGGGCTGCTCGACGCCGACATCTACGGCCCGTCGATGCCGCGCATGATGGGCATCGCCGGCCGGCCCAACAGCCCCGACGGCAAGCGCCTGGAGCCGATGGAGAATTTCGGCGTCAAGGTGATGTCGATGGGCTTCCTGGTGGCCGAGGACACGCCGATGATCTGGCGCGGCCCGATGGTGATGAGCGCGCTGCAGCAGATGCTGCGCGACGTCAACTGGGGCACGCTCGACATCCTGGTGGTGGACATGCCGCCGGGCACCGGCGACGCCCAGCTGACCATGGCCCAGCAGGTGCCGCTGGCCGGCGCGGTGATCGTCTCCACCCCGCAGGACATCGCCCTGCTGGACGCCCGCAAGGGGCTGAACATGTTCCGCCGCGTCGATGTGCCGGTGTTGGGCATCATCGAGAACATGAGCTATTTCTGCTGCCCCAACTGCGGTCACCGCACCGACATCTTCAGCCACGGCGGCGCCCGCAAGGAGGCCGACGACCTGGGCATGGAGTTCCTGGGCGAGATCCCGCTGCACCTGTCGATCCGCGAGACCTCCGACCAGGGCCAGCCGATCGTGGTGTCGCAGCCGGAGTCGGAGCACGCCCAGTCCTACCGCCGCATCGCCACCCGCCTGTGGGAGAAGATCGGCGGCGGCTCCGCCGGCCGCGCGGCGCCGCGCATCGTGGTGCAGTGAGAGGAGTTAAGTGAGGCGGCGTTAGACCCCCACCCTAACCCTCCCCGCTCTCAGCGGACCCACGGTCCGCCTGCCGCGTCAGCACAAAGCGAAGCTTTGTGCGAGAGCTGGGCGGGGGAGGGGATAAGTGCTTGATCGGAAAAGCAGCGGCAGTCCCTCCCCGCCCAGCGGGGAGGTTAGGTGGGGGTCTAACTCCGCGCCGACTCTCACCCATACCGCCGCAGCGCCTCCACCGTCAGCCCCAGGCCGACGGAGCCGAAGATGTTGCCTTCCACCACCCGCGCGTCCGGCGCTTCGGCCAGGATCGCGGCGCGCACCTGCGGCAGCAGGGTGGAGCCGCCGGTCAGGAACACCGCGTCGATGCGGTCGGCGGTGACCCCCGCCTCAGCCAGACAGTCGCGGATGCGGCTTCCGATGCGTGCCGCCAGCGACCCGGTGGCGCGGTTCAGCGCCTCCCGGTCCACCGCCAGGGCCAGATCGCCGTCGCCCCAGTCCAGCGCCAGTTCCGCCGCCTCGCGGTCGGAGAGAGCGATCTTGGTGCGCTCCACCGCCATGGCCAACGCATGGCCCTGACGGTGCTCGACCACGCCGATCAGGCGTTCGATCTTCTCCGGCTCGGCGGAATCGCGCTGCAGGCGTTCCAGTTCGGCCATCGCCTTGGCGGTGTAAAGGAAGTTGATTTTCGACCAGGTCGCCAGATCGAAATAGATGCTCTTGGGCGCCAGCAGCCCGGCGCGCTTCATCGCGCTGCCCAGCCCGAGTTCCGGCATGGCGGTGGCGATGCTGAGGTCGCGGTCGAAATCGGTGCCGCCGACGCGGATGCCGTCGTTGGCCAGGATGTCGCCGGCCCGGTCGGCCTTGCCGCGCCGCTCCGGCCCGATGCGCACGACCGAGAAATCCGACGTGCCGCCGCCGATGTCGGCGATCAGCGCCAGTTCCTCCCCCGCCACCTGCTGTTCGTAGTCGAGCGCCGCGGCGATGGGTTCGAACTGGAAGGAGACGTTGCGGAAACCAGCGGCCCGCGCGATCTGCCCGAGCGTCTCCTCCGCCGCGGCGTCGCCGGCCGGGTCGCCGTCGACGAAATGGACCGGGCGACCGACCACCACGTCGCCCAGCTCGCCCCCCATTGCCTGCTCCGCCCGCGCCTTCACCAGATCGAGGAAGGTGCCGATCACCGCGCGGAAGCTGATACGTCCCTTGCGCAGCGCCGTGTCGGCGTCGATCAGGTCGGTACCGAGCATTGACTTGATGGAGCGCATCAACCGCCCTTCCACCCCCGACACATAGGCGTCGATGGCCTCCTGGCCGATGGTGGTCCGGTCATGCTCGAAATCGAAGAACACCGCCGTCGGCAGGGTGGTGCGCACGCCGTCCAGCGCCAGAAGCCGGAAGCCGCCGGCGTCCTGCACGCCCAGCGTCGTGTTCGAGGTGCCGAAATCGAGTCCGCACGCCGTCATGTCCCGCCTCCTGCCCGGATGACCGCTGCGGCCAGCCGCCGCACCGGAAAAGGGGCGAGCGTATAACGGCTCCCGGCCGCCGGATCAAGCACGCCGGATCAAGCACCGTGCCTGGACCACCGGATGCGGCGTCACCAGACGTGACGCATCCGGCCGGCGCCCAGCGGACGGCTGGCCAGCACCACCGGCAGCAGGAACAGCGTCAGGTTGGTCCAGGAGAAGGGGCGGCGCGGCGGCTTCGGCTCGATCCAGCCGCCGCTGGCGCCCTGGTATTCCGGCATGGCGGTCAGCACGCCGCCCGACGTGGCGGGGGCGGAGCGGTTCTGGAACATGTCGCGCTCGATGGTGTGGGCGAGCGCCCGCTCGGTCAACTGCGGGGCCATGGCGTTGCTGACGGCGGCGATGCGCCCCTCGGTGCCGACGAAGCGTTCGCGCTCGGGGTTGCGGGCCAGCGACAGGATGGCGGCGGCGACCTCCTCCGGCGGGTGGATCGGGTTCAGCGGCTTCACCGCCCGGCCGGTGTAGTTGGCGGCATGCTGCCACAGCGGCGTGTCGATGGAGGCCGGCATCACCATGCAGACATGGATGGCGGGTTCGTCCACCAGTTCCTGGCGCAGCGATTCGGTGAAGCCGCGCACCGCGAACTTCGCCGCGGTGTAGGGGGTGGCATAGCGCTGGCCGATGTTGGACACCATCGACGCGGTGTTGATGATGACGCCTTCGCCGCGGTCGAGGAAATGGGGCAGCACCGCGCGGCAGCCATGGACGGTGCCGAGGAAATCGGTGCGCACCACCTGCTCGAACACCTCGTCGGGGATGTCCTCGAACCGGCCGAAGGCGATGACGCCGGCATTGTTCACCCAGATGTCGATGCCGCCGAAGGCCTCGATGGCGCGGTCGGCAAGGTGCTGCATGGCGCGCTGGTCGGTGACGTCGGTCGGCACCACCATCGCCCGGCCGCCGGCCTCCACGCATTCCTCCGCCACCTCTTGCAGGGCCGCCATCCGCCGGGCGGCCAGGATCACCGCCGCACCCTGGCGCGCGAATTCCAGCGCGGTCGCCCGCCCGATGCCGCTGGACGCGCCCGTGATGACCACCACCTTGTCGCCCATCCTGTCATCCGGCTGCTTCGCCATGGCCGCGTTCCTTTCGTCGAAATCCCGTCGTTGGGCCGTACAACAGCGCGGCTTGAGGAAAATCTCGGGGTCTGGAGAAGCGGGCGCGAACCCGCTACAGTCACAGGCGGAGTAAGGATTTCGTCCTCAACGATCGTGGAGCGGGCCCGGTGCCGGCGAGAGAGCTTGACGTGAAGGGGCTGCATTGCCCGTTGCCCATCCTGCGCACCCGGGCTCTGCTGGACCGCATGGATCCGGGGGAGGAACTGGTGGTCTTCGCGACCGACCCGGCCTCCGTCATCGATTTCAAGCATTTCTGCAACACGACCGACAACGCGCTGCTGTCGCACGAGACCCAGCCGGACGAGGTCCACCAGACCGTTTTCGTCTACCGCATCCGTCGGGGCGGCTGAGGCGCCCGCCCTCGCCCTCCCCGCCGTCCCGCGAAAGGTTCCGCCCGATGCCGCTTCCCCCGCCTCCCCGCCGCCCCTGCGTCCCGGCGCCGTGATCCACGGCCCCGGTTCGTACGGGGTCGACGCGCTGCTGGACGGTTTCACGGCGGAGCTGAAGCGGCGCGGCTTCCGCGTCGGCGGGCTGGTCCAGCGCAACCACGGGCCGGGCGACGACTGCGCGGAGCGGATGGAGCTGGTCGATGTCGCGACCGGCCGCGCCTATGACATCACCCAGCGGCTGGGGCGGGAATCGCAATCCTGCCGCGTCGATCCCACCGGCGTGGCGGAGGCGAGCCAGGCCATCCGCAACGCCGTCACCTCGAACGTCGACCTGCTGGTGGTCAACAAGTTCGCCGGGCTGGAATCGCACGGCGACGGCCTGTCGGACGAGATGCTGACGGCGATTGCGGAGGGCATCCCGGTGCTGACCAGCGTCGGCAGCCGTTATCTCAACGAATGGCAGGCCGCCACCGGCGGCTTCTGCGACCTGCTGTCGCCGACTGCCGACGCCCTGTGGCGCTGGTGGGGGCCGCAACGGATGTATCCGGATCTGGTTCAGGGCGTCGCCGAGGCCGAGGTCCGCCGCGTCGTCACCGGCGACAAGTGGGTCCTGGTCGAAACCGCGGAGGGGCTGGGCGTCGCCGCCCGGCAGGCGCCCGCGGCGGCGGACGACCCCGGGCGCTGGGCCGGCCGGTCCTTGCGCGATCTGGCGGCCATGGCCGCGCGGTCCTGGGATCCCCTGGAGATTTCGGTAGGTGTTGCGGCACTGAACGCCCACTATAACCGTCCCGACGTGGAGGGGGTCGCCGGCAACGGGCTGGACCTGTTCGCTTCGGTGGAGGGGCGCGTCGTGGTGGTCGGCGGCTTCCCGCAGGTCGCCCGGCGCATGCCGCGCGCCCAGGTCATCGACATGACCCCGCAGGAGGGCGAGCATCCGGAGGCCGCCTGCGACTGGCTGCTGCC
This sequence comes from Azospirillum sp. VT-I1, assembly GCF_055698305.1. Lineage (NCBI taxonomy): Bacteria > Pseudomonadati > Pseudomonadota > Alphaproteobacteria > Rhodospirillales > Azospirillaceae > Azospirillum > Azospirillum sp. VT-I1. Next base: position 56,949 of record NZ_CP168805.1, read on the forward strand.
GGGTGCGGAGGCGGTGGCCGTCACCGCGTCGGCCTTCGCCAACCGCACCCTGCCCCGCCTGCTGCGGGTGTCGGCCGGGGCGCGGGTGGCGATGATCGGCCCCGGCACGCCGCTGACCCCGCGCCTGTTCGATTACGGGCTCGATGCGCTGGCCGGCTTCGTCGCCGTGGATCGCGAAGCGGTGGTGCGCACCATCGCCGGCGGCGGCGGCTCGCGCGATTTTCATCCCCATGGCCGGATGGTCACGCTGCACCGGCCACCCCACTCTTAACAGAACAAGAAAACCGGAGGAGTAGAGACCCCATGGCCGATCTGGATCACCAGACCCGCATCGAACTGGAAGCCGCCGCCTTCCGCGGCCTGGTCGAGCATCTGCGCAAGCGCACCGACGTGCAGAACATCGACCTGATGAACCTCGCCGGCTTCTGCCGCAACTGCCTGTCCAAATGGTATGCGGCCGCCGCCAAGGAATGCGGCGTCGCGCTGTCCGACGAGGACGCCCGCATCGCCGTCTACGGCATGCCCTATTCCGAATGGAAGCAGAAGCACCAGAAGGAAGCCACCCCCGAACAGCAGCAGACGTTCGAGGACACCAAGCCGCTGCATGCGGAGATCAGCGGGCATCGCTGAGCTATTGCGGTAAGGCGCTGCGGCGGGGGCGGGGCGGCGGAAGCCTCCCCTACCCTGCCACCCGGCGCTTGGCCGGCACCGCTGCGGCGGCGGTCGCGGGGTGCGGACCGACGATGCGGTCGAGCAGCAGATCCAGCCCGGTGCGGCTCGTCTCATAGGCGACACGCGCGCGGGTCAGCGTCTGGGCGGATGCGGCGGCGAGCGCCTCGCGGTCGTCGGCCCAGGCCGCCAGGATCGGCACGGCCGCCTTCACGAAATCGGCATTCTGCGGCACCAGCCCGTCCGCCGGGATGTCGGAGCCGATGCAGCCGCGTTCATAGGCCAGCACCGGCACGCCGGCCGCCATCGCCTCGAACAGGACCAGCGGCTGCGCCTCGTTGCGGTAGCGGGTGGGGAAGACGAAGACGTCGATGTCGCGGTAGAAGGCCTCCTTGGCCTCGCCATGGACCGGACCGTGATACTCGACCGCCCCGTCGAAAGCCATCAGCCCGGCGGCGATCATCGCATTGTCCTTCGGCTTCAGCCCCGGACCGGCCAGCACCAGCTTTGCGTCCACCCCTTCCAGCTGCAGGGCGCGCAGCAGGGCGAACAGCGTGTCCAGCCCCTTCTCCGTGCACAGGTTCGACAGGTGGCCGATGCGCAGGGGGCCGTCGCGCCGCGGGCGCGGGGCGGCGTCGGGGGCGGAGAAGATGGCGTTCGACATGGTCATGCAGCTGCGCGCCGCCGGATAGATCGACTGGAAGCGCATCTGCATCGCCGGGCACAGCAGCACATGGGTGCAGTCCGCCCCGGCGACGCGGGTCAGCAGCCGCATCCGCCAGGTCGGTTTGCTGATGGTGGCGAAGGAATGGTGGTGCAGCACCCGCTCATAGCCGAACAGCCGCGCCGTCCCGGCGAGTGCCGCGGTGTAGAGCGCCCCCCAGCCGGAATCGACCGGCATGTAGAATCGCCGGTCGGCCTTGCCCACCCCGGCGGCCAGCCGGCCCATCGTCCCGAACACCCGCGCCATCTTGCGCAGGTGGTAGGCGGCGCCGCCGCCGTTCCACCCCGGCGACAGGTCGGCGACCTCAACCCGGCCGCGCCCCCGCATGCGGTCCTTGAGACGGTCGAGGACCAGGGCGGTCACCCGGCTCATCCCGTCCACCGGCGGCGGCAGCCGTCCCGAGACGATCACATGGGTGCGCGCGTTCCGTTCCATCGTCAACTCCCGGTCAGGGCCGCTCCGGCGGACCGGCCATGCTGGCCACCCTCCGGGTCGGCGGAATAGTCGGACGCATACTCCGTGTCCGCGCTGCGCTCCGCCTTCGGGCCGCCCAGCGCCACCACGGCCTTCTCCACCGACTGGGCGAAGAAGCTGGCATCGGCCAATGCCTGGAAGGGCCGCCCGTTCAGGCTCAGGCGGCGCCACTCCGTTTCGTCTCCCGCGACCGACAGCATGTAGCGCGCCAGCCCCTCGGGGTTGTCGGGCTCCACGATGTGGCCGTTCAGCCCGCTGCGGATCAGCACGTCGCGGGCGCCGCACTGGTCGGACAGGATGGTCGGAACCCCCATGGCCAACGCCTCGTTCACCACCAGGCCGAACTGCTCCTCCAAGGACGGCAGCAGCAGGCACAGCGTGGACCCCAGCGTTTCGGCAATCCCCTTTTCCTGCAGGAAGCCGCGGAAGATGATCGATCCGTCCAGCCCGCGCCGCGTCACCTCGGCCCGCAGATCCGCCTCCAGCGGACCGGACCCGCAGAGGTGGAGCGGCCGGGCGGCCGGACCGGCCAGCCGCCGGTAAATGTCGTAGGCTTCGACCGCCCGGAACAAGTTCTTCTTCGGGACGAAGCGCGCGATGATGGTGAAGTGGCGGTCGGCGAAAGGTACTCCCCCGGGGCCGGCTCCATCCCGGACAGGCGCCGGATGCGGTCCAGCGACAGGGTGTCGTACCCGATATAGAGGCGGTCCTTGGGCAGCCCCAGCAGACGGAAGTAATCCACCGTGCGGTGGCTGCCGCCGATCCCCGCCTGATAGGGGGAGTAGAAGACGCTCTTGACCATCTCCCGCCACAGGATGCGCGGCTTGTCGTCGTACTTGGACGCGTTCATGTTGATGACCTTGCGTCCCATCATCCGCATGGTCAGGGCGAGCGCGAAGACGTCCGGATCCTCGTAATGGCACAGGAAGACGAAGCGCGCGTCGGCGCGCCGGCATTCGCGCAGCAGGGCGCGGTAGACCGCGGCCTTCGACAGGTCGGCCTTCGACTGGCCGGGGAACAGGGTGATCTTGCGGAAATTCTGACCCGTTCCGGTCGAATCCCAGGCGTAGGTGTGCGATTTCGACCCGACCTCCAGCCCGATCACGTCGTAGACATGACCCAGGCGGCGTCCGACCGCTTCCAGCCGGTCCATGTGGTAGGGGCCGAACATCTCCCAACTGAAGACCAGTGCGGGCTTCTTCATGCTGCCTCTCCCAACAGAAGGCGGGCGTATCGGTCGAGCGCCACGGCGCGGGTGGCATTGCCCTCCACCCAGGCGCGGCCGCGGCGGCCCATCGCGGTGGCGCGGGCGGGATCGGACAGCAGGGCCGCCACCGCCTCCGCCATCGCGCGCGGCTCCTCCGGCGGGGTGCACAGGAAGGCGCCGACCTGCGCCTCCAGCGTGGCGAGCGCCGACCCCGGCAGGCAGGTGCTGACGAAGGGCCGGCCGGCGGCGAGGATGGTCACCGCCTTGCCGGGCATGGCGAAGGCCGCCCCCTCGGGCCGCTGGGGCACGAGATGGACGTCGCCCTCCGCCATCGCCTCGTTCAGCTGGTCCTTGGGCGCCAGCGGCTGGAAGATCACGTTGCCGAGCCCCATGGCGCGGGCGCGCGACTTCAGTTCGTCCTCCAGCCCGCCCTGCCCGCGCAGCTTGACCCGAGCCTGCGGCATCAGCTCCGCCAGGTGGCCCGCCATGTCCAGCACCTGCTCCAGCCCCTGCTTGCGGGCGAAGGCGCCGCTGTAGAGTGCCGTCGGCGGCTGGTCGGGGCGCGGCAGCGGATGGACGGCGTCGGCATCGACATGGGGCGGGATCACATGGATCGGCTTGGTGACGCCCAGCTCCTCCAGCACGCCGCGCATCGGCTCCGACAGGACGACGATGGCGTCGGCACGGTTCAGCGCGGTGCGCTCCATGGCGCGGATCGCCTTGACCGCCGCCTTGCCGCCCATGCCGAGCGCGCCGGCAAGGCCGGACTGGATGTCGTGGACGATGGCGACATGGCGGCCGCCCGGCGTGGTGAAGCGGTCGGCGACGGCCACCGACAGGATCGACGGGCAGAGCGACAGCACCGCGTCGTGCCGCCCGACCCGGCCGCGGGCGAGTGCGGCGGCGAAGCCGGCATGCAGCACGCCCTCGTGGATCAGGCGGGCCTTCATGCCGCCGCCGGCCGGCGGGATGGTCAGCAGGCGCTCGATCAGCACCCCGTCCACCGTCTTGCTGTCCTGCGACCCGTCGGCGTAGCCGTCATAGACCTTGTTGCCGGGATAGTTGGGCCGCGCGGTCAGCACGGTCGTTTCGGCCCCGGCCGCCGCGAAGGCGGTGGCGAGGTCGGTCATCATCGGCGCGCTGCCGGCCGGCTCCGGCCAATAGCTCTGCGCCACCAGCAGCAGCTCTTCCGGCACGGGCACATCCGACAGGGAAAGCGAGCTGGACGGCCGGTCGGTGACCGGCTCCCGCAGATGGATGGAATCGTCCGGCATCGGGCTTTACTCCGCAGCCTGCTTCGGGGCTTGGCGACGGTCCGGAGCCGCATTCTCCAGGAACCAGTCGTAGGTGCGGCGCAGCCCCTCCTCCAGCGACACCTTGGGGCGCCAGCCGGTGGCGAACAGGCGCGACACGTCCATCAGCTTGCGCGGATGGCCGTCGGGCTTGCTCAGATCGTGGGTCAGCGTGCCGGTGTAGCCGACGGTGTCGCGGATCAGTGCGGCGAGGTCGGCGATGGCGATGTCGTCGCCGGGGCCGACATTGATGATCTCCTCGCTGTCGTAATGGTCCATCAGATGCAGGCAGGCGTCCGCCATGTCGTCGACATAGAGGAACTCGCGCCGCGGCGTGCCGGTGCCCCACAGCGTCACCGTCGCGTCGCCCGCCATCTTGGCGTCGTGGAACCTGCGGATCATGCCCGGCAGGGCGTGCGAGGTCTCCGGATCGAAATGGTCGCCGGGGCCGTAGAGGTTGGACGGCATGGCGCAGATGGCGTTGAAGCCGTACTGGCGCCGGTAGGCCTGGCACATGGTGATGCCGGCGATCTTGGCGACGGCATAGGGCTTGTTGCTCGGTTCCATCGGGCCGGACAGCAGCGCCTCCTCCTTGATCGGCTGCTCGGCATGCTTCGGGTAGAGGCAGGAGGAGCCGAGGAACAGCAGCTTCTTCACGCCGGCGCGCCATGCGGCGTCGATGACGTTGGACTGGATCAGCAGGTTGTCGCGGATGAAGTCGCCGCCGAAGCGGTCGTTGGCGAGGATGCCGCCCACCTTCGCCGCGGCCAGGATCACATGCTCGATCCCCTCGCGGTCGAAGAAGGCGCGCACCGCCGCCTGGTCGGTCAGGTCGAGCTGCGACCGGTCGCGGATCACGAGGTCGGTGTGTCCGGCCTCCGTCAGCTGCCGTAGAATGGCGGATCCGACGAGTCCCCGGTGGCCGGCGACGAAGATACGGCTGTTGCGGTCCATGCGGGCCGTCTCCTTAAGATCTTGTGCGAGCACTTGCCGCCGATTGCCCCCACCCCGACCCTCCCCGCTGGGCGGGGAGGGAGTAAGTGCTTGTTCGGCGGAGCGGCGGCAGTCCCCTCCCCGCCCAGCGGGGGAGGGTTAGGGTGGGGGTCTACCCCCCAATCGACGCCCTACTCCGCCGCCTGCCCCATGCGCCCCAACTCCGCCCGCGCACGCTCGGCGTACCACTGCACCACGCCCGGCAGGCCGGCGGAGAGCGGGATGCGCGGGGTGAAGCCCAGCGCGGTCAGCTTGGCGATGTCCGGGCTGCGGCGGTCGGTGCCGCCGGGGGCCGCCGGGCCGGGCATCACCTGGGCTTCGCGGCCGAGGCAGGACACCGTCTGGCGGGCGAGGTCGGCGATGGTGACCTCCTCCGGGTTGCCGACATGGTAGATGCCGAGATGCTCGCCCTTCTCGACCACCGTCACGATGCCGTCGATGGCGTCGTCGATGTGGACGAAGGCGCGGGTCTGGCGGCCGTCGCCCTGGATCTGGAAGGGAACCGGCCCGCTGGGGTGGGAGGCGATGGCCTCCACCGCGCGGCGAGAGAATTCCGGCACCACATGCTCCCAGCCCATGTCGGGGCCGTAGACGTTGTGCGGACGGAAGATCGCCACGCGGTCGAAGCCGCTGCGGCCCCAGTTGACCGCCAGCAGCTCCGAGATCAGCTTGGAGCCGCCGTAGCTGTAGCGGGCGTTCAGCACGTCCGGCACCACCAGCGGCACGTCCTCCGGCGTCGGCACCACCGGCGGGGTCTGGTAGGCTTCCGACGAGGAGGCGACGACGAGGTCGCCCACCCCGTCGGCGCGGCAGGCGTCCAGCACGTTCAGCATGCCGCGCACGCCGACGTCCAACACCACCTCCGGCTTCTCGTAGAAATGCTTGGTGCCGTTGACGGCGGCCAGATGCAGCACGCCGTCGACACCCCGAACCGCCCCGCGCACGGCGGCCGGGTCGCGGATGTCGCCCTGGACGAACTCGACGTCGTCCAGCACGCCGGCCAGCCGCCCGGTATGCCCGCGCGAGTTGTCGTCCAGCACGCGGACGCGGTGGCCGTCGCGGACCAGCCGCTGGACCAGGGCGGCGCCGATGAAGCCGCTGCCGCCGGTGACGAGATAATGTTTCATGTCGGTTCGATTCCTCTTCCGGCCCGGATGCGGTCAGGCCACATGCGCGTAGCGGGCGGCGCCATGGCTGCCGAGCGCCACGTAGGCGGTGCCGTCCGGCAGGTCGACATCGCGGCTGTTGAAGTTGTTCCAGAAGTCGTAGATCACGCCCGGCCGGTCCATCCGCTGCGCCAGATCCGGCAGCGGCATGGAGGTGAAGACCGGGTGGTTGTTCAGGATCACCGCCAGATTGGCGCCGGATACCGCCTCGGTCATGTTGGCCGCCGGCTCCAGCCCGAAGGAGCGGATGTCGTCCGGCCGCACCACCGCGTCGAAGCCGCGCAGGCGGGCGGTGGGGAAGCGCTGGCGCAGCTCCTCCAGCACCGGCTTGGCCATGCTGCCGCGCAGGTCGTCGGTCGCCGGCCGGCCCTTGAAGGCAAGGCCCATCAGGCTGATCGTCGGCGCCTCCGGGAAGCCCTGCATCGACCGGGCGAGCTTGCCGAGGAAGTCGGCGACCTCGACCGGCTGGCTTTCGTTGACCAGACGGCCGGCGGCGGTGATGGCCATGTCCACCCCGACCTCGCGCGCCGCCTCGATCAGGATGTGGGGGTCCTTCTCCAGGCAGGGGCCGCCGACCGGGCCGGGCAGCGGCAGGTTGGTGCGCGGATAGCCCAGCTTGCCGGCGCGCGCCACCTCGACCGCCGAGATCTCCATGGCGTTGCACAGCTTGGCGATCTCGTTGGAGAAGGCGAAGGTGACGTCGCGGTAGGTGTTGTCGACCAGCTTGATGAGTTCCGCCGTCTCCAGCGTGGAGACCTTGACGGTGGTCGGCGTCAGGAAGCCGAAGATCTGGGCGGCGCGGGTGGCGACGTCCAGGCTCTCCGCCCCGATGATCTGCGGCAGCTGGTTCAGCTCCAGCAGCGCCTGCCCTTCCAGCGTGCGTTCCGGGCAGAAGGCGATGTCGAACTGCTTGCCGGTGGCGCGCAGGATCGGCGCCACGATGTTGCGGGTGGTGCCCAGCTTCACGGTGGAGCGCAGGATGACCAGATCGCCGTCATGCAGACAGCTGGCGACCTGACGGGTGGCCGCCTCGATCATGTCGGTGCGGACCCGGCCGTCCTTGCTCAGCGGCGTGCCGACCGTGATGATGAAGACGCTGGCCTGGCTGCAATCCTGCTGGTTGCGGCTGAAGGTGAAGCGGCCGCGTGCGATGACGTGGCGCAGCTTCTCCGTCAGGCCGGGCTCGTGGAAATGCGGGTTGCCCTGGCCGAGCTTGTCGAGCACGTCCTGCCGCACCTCGACTCCATGCACCTGGAAGCCGGCGTCCGCCATCGCCACCGCCAGCGTCAGGCCGACATAGCCGAGCCCGAGGACGCAGACGTTACGATCGGAAAAAGTCTTGGGAAGCATCGTCGCTCCTGCCGTTTGCTGAGGCCCCGCCACCGGAGGCGGGTTGCCGAGAGTTTGGAGACGCCCCGGCTGCCCTGCCCTGTTGCCAAGGATGCAGACGGAGAAACCTCGAAATTCGAAATTGTTTTCTTGTTGTGACTTCGCCGTGACGATGAAGTACCTCGTTACCGGCGTTGTGCAGCGCGAAGTGTTTCAGAAATCGCCGTCCGATGAAAAGACCATGATTGCTACTCACGGCCGTATTAATGGTACTAACCCCCGCCGGGGCCAAATGAATGCTTGGAGGGACCAACAGAGACGTTCGAAAGTGGTGCAATGGGTGCATTTTGCTCCCATAAACAGAATCCGAAGGCCGGCATTGCAAAATTGTCGGGCGCCATCGCCGGGGCGGTCGTGGATCGCTCTCCTCATGCCGTGGCGCTCGTCAGCCGGCGCAGCCTTTTCGGGCGCACCAGACCGGTCAGGACGGCGAACAGGGCATAGACCGCAACCATCGCCACGCTGCCGGCGACGAAATGCACCAGCGCCGGCATGCGGTCGAAGAACGGTGCACCGACATGGGCCAGGGCGAAGGCCGCGCCGATGGCCGCGCCGGCGCACAGCATCGCCCGCAATGTGATCCCGACATACAGCTCGCCCACCGCCTGCCGGTGAATCCAGGCGATGGCGACGGTGGCGGCCAGCTCCGCGGTGAAGGTCGCCATGGCGGCGCCCTCGATGCCGTAGCGGGGAATCCACCAGATGTTCAGCAGGGCGTTCAGCGCGCCGCCCGACAGCATGGCGATCATGTAGCCGGTCTGCCGGTGCCAGACGAGCAGCGGGTTGCCCAGGATCATGTTGGCGTAGACCACCGCCGAGGCCAGCATCAGCAGCCGCAGCGCCAGCGTCGCCGGGGCGTAGGCGTCGCCGAACAGCGTGCCCAGGATGACAGGCGCCAGGGCGAAGCCGCCGGCTATGACCAGTCCGCCGACCGCCAGCATGACACCGGCATAGGCCCGCATCCGGTCGCGCATCGGCCCGATCTCGCCATAAGAGGCGGCCAATTGCGGCAGGAAGGCGTTCATGACGATGTTGCCGACCAGATTGGCCAGGGTCTGGATCTTCACCGCCGCGCTGTACCAGCCGACCTCGGTGTGCGGAGCCAGGAAGCCCAGCATCACCACGTCCAGATGGGTGAAGATCGCCCAGGCGAACACGCCGACCGCCATCGGCGTCGCCGCCGTCAGGATCTCGCGCCACACCTTCAGGTCGATCCTCGGGCGCAGCCTGCCGAAATCGCGGCGGAACCGGCCGATCATGATCAGCGCGTTGACGGTGATGGATCCGCCGGTGATGGCGGCCGCGGTGATGGCGTCCTCAGGACCACGCACCAGGAGGAAGACCAGAAGCATGGAGCCGATCGAGGTCCCGATCTCCCGCGTGGCGATCACCCCCATCTTCTCGGTCGCCTGGTAAACAAAGTCGAGCACCAGGGCGTTCCCCAGCAGCTGGACCGCCTGCACCAGAAGAACCGCCTTCACCTCCATCGGCTTGTCCAAAGACAGGATGAAGACTGCATAGACGGCTCCCACCAACAGGGCGAGGACGGTGCGCAGCGTCAGCACATGTTCCGACAGCTCCGCCGCCTGGTCGCGGTCGCGCGCGATCTCGCGGATGGCGTAGGTGGACAGGCCCATGTTCACGAACAGCGCCGCATAGGCCATCAGCGAGGTGCCGAACCCCAGCACGCCGAAGCTGTCCGGTCCCAGCACCCGCGCGGTCCAGGCGGCGGTGACCAGCCCGCTCGCCATCGTCGCCGCCTTGGCGGCGGCAAGGGCGCGGATGTTCCGGAAGATGCGGTGGCCAGCGGACATTCACAGGCTCTTCTGTGGTGGAAGAAATCGTCGATGCACGGGGGCAGAAAGGCCTCTCCCGCCCTGTGGGGCGGGAGAGGGGAGCCATCCTCAGTTCGCGTAGTAGCGGCGGTAGCCGTGATACCGGCCGCTGTCGGGGAACTCGTACTGGGCATGGCGCCGGGTATCGACCTGACTGAACAGGACGCCGACCACCTCGCCGCCGGCTTCGACCACCTCCTTCAATCCGGCCATGGCGGTGCCGCGCTTGGTCAGTCCCCAGCGGACGATGAAGACGGTCTGGTCGGCGAGGGCCGCCAGCAGCTTGCCCTCCGACACCGCCAGGACCGGCGGCGAATCCAGCACCACGCGGTCGTAGTTGACCGACAGGCGCGACAGCAGCTGGTGCATGCCCGACGAGCCCAGGATGTCCTGCGGCAGCGTCCGGCCATGGCCGGCGGAGATGACGTGCAGGCCGGTGCGCGGATCGACCTGGATGACGTCCTCAAGCGCCGCGGTGCCGGCCAGAACCTCCGACAGGCCGCGGTCGTTGGCCATGCCCAGCATCTCGTGCAGGCTCTTCCGCCGCAGGTCGCAGTCGACCAGGATGGTCCGCTGGCCGGCATTGGCGCAGGTGCGGGCGAAGGCCGCGGCGACCGAGCTTTTGCCTTCGCCCGGGACGGAGGAGCTGAACAGGATCACCCGGTGCCGCCCGTCGGGATTGGCGAGCAGCAGCGAGGTGCGCAGGTTCTGCATCGATTCCGCGAAGGCGGAGATCGGCTTGTCGACCACATAGCTGGCGGGCGAACCGCCGAAGCGCGGGATGCGCGGCACGATGCCCAGGCTGCGGACGCCGGTCGCCGTCTCGAACTGGTGCGGGCTGCGGAAACCGCCGTCCGCCCGTTCGCGCAGCATGGCCAGCAGCACGCCCAGCGTGCCCGACGCCACCAGCGCCAGCAGCACGATCAGCTTGCGGTTGGGCTGCGACGGGTCGAGCGGGATGGACGCCTCCGACACCACGCGGGCGTCGGGCTGGCGCATGTCGGTCTGCGCGGCGATCTGCTGCGAGCGGGTCAGCAGCGCCTCGTACATCGACTGGGCGGTGGTGGCGTCGCGTTCCAGGGTGCGCAGGCCGACGGTCGCCTGCTGCTGCTCGTTCTGCTTGGCCTCGGCCTGGTCCAGGCTGGTCTTCAGCGCCTGCTCGCGGCCCTTCGCCAGTTCCACCTCGTTGCTGAGGTTGGAGACGATCTTGCCGACGTCGGCCTTGATCTGGCCTTGCAGGTCGCGCAGCTGGCTCTGCAGGGCCTGCAGCATCGGGTGCCTGTTGCCGTAGCGGTTGGTGGCGTCGGCGATCTGGCGCTGCAAATCGACCTCGCGCTCGCGCAGGGCCTGGATCAGCGGAGATCCCAGCACGTCGCCGACCGCCGAGGCGCCGCGCGGCGAGTTGGCCATGGCGGTGACGTCGCGCAGCTTGGTCTCCGCCTCCTGCCGCTTGGTGCGGGCCAGGATGTAGTCGGCGTTCAGCTGGCTCAGCTGCTGGCCGACCACGGTGCTCTCGTTGACCGACGAGGTGGTCAGGCCATGCTGGGTCCGGTACTTCTCCACCGCATCGCCGGTGGTCTGCGCTTCCCGCCGCAGGTCGGCCAGCCGTTCCTCCAGCCATTGGGTGGCGCGCTTGGACGCCTTGAACTTCTCGTCCAGCTGGTCGACCAGATAGAGGTCGGCCATGGTGTTGGCGATCAGGGAGGCCTTGCGCGGGTCCTCGCTGTCGAAGCTGACGGCGATGACGTAGGAGCGGCCCTGCGGCCGGACCGACGTGTTGTCGAGCACCGCGTTCACCACCGAGGTCAGATGGTTGCGCTCAATCTCCTCGGGCGACAGCGGCACGCTGCCGGACTGCTTCCAGCTGTCGGGAATCCAGTTGCGCGGGTTCAGCGCAGCCACCCATCCGGGAGGCGGCGGCCGCAGCGAGGCGTTGAATTCCGGATCGTTCATCAGCTTCAGCTTCGCCACCACCTTCTCTGCGAAGGCCGGCGACTTCAGGATCGCCACCTCGCTCTGCAGGGCGCTGATGTCGGGGGTCATGTCGGACACCACGCCCTCGAAATTGAGGACGGTGTTCTTGCGGTGCTCGACCATGATCAGGGTCTCGGCCGTGTAGAGCGGCGTCATCCGGAAGGCGGCGAGGACCGCCAGTCCGGTGCCGATCACGATCACCGTGCCGATCAGCAGCTTGTGCCGCCGCAGGAGACCGGTGGTCCGCCGCACCGCGCTGGCGGCACTCGCCGACAGATCGTAGGAGATCCCGGGGGAGACGGAACCGTGGCCCCGCCGAGACTCAGGGGTATTGCGTCGGGGTTGTTCCTGAAGTTCCTGGGTGGCCAAGGGGTCCTCCTCGCGTAACGACCAAAAGCGCGGCCATAGGACCGTCCGTTTGCCCGATCCGCCGTTTCGGACAGCGGCTGCTGTCCGGCCGGCAGGCTCGGCGGTTCGTCCGATTGGCTGAAACGCAGTGTTAGTCCAGCCGTTGCATCGGCCATCCAGTGCATGCGGCGAGCAATGGGCGCGCAGTGGGTAGCCTTCCTGACCCTGTTGCAGTGCGGTATGGACCGCGGGGGCAGGAGGGGTGATAATGGGGGTTACCCGGAAGGACAGGTTCCATGACGAACGAACGGGCCGGCGAGCGGGCCGGCTGGGCGGCGGCGATCCCCGCGCTCTTCCCGATATTGTCCGATCTCGAAGCGGACGCGGCGGCCTTTCTCGGCAACGCCGGCCGGCGGGTGAACGTTCCCCGCGGAACCGTGCTGTTCCGTGCCGGCGACCGTTGTCACACCTTCATGATGGTGCTGGACGGCGCCGTCCGCGTGCAGATGGCGTCGGAGACCGGGCGCGAGATCGTGCTGTACCGCGTCTCCCGCGGGGAGACCTGCATCGTCACCACCGCCTGCCTGCTGACCGACAATCCCTACAGCGCCGAAGCGGTGGCGGAGACCGACATCGATGCGGTGGCGCTGGCGGCCGGGCCCTTTCACGATCTGGTGGCCCGCTCCGCCGCCTTCCGGAATTTCGTCTTCGCCTCCTTCGGCAACCGGCTGACCGGGATGATGATGCTGGTCGAGGAGGTCGCCTTCGGCCGCGTCGACCTGCGCCTCGCACGGTTCCTCACCGAGCGCCGCGACGGCGCCGGCGGGCTGGACACCACCCATCAGGCCCTTGCCGTGGAGCTGGGCACCGCGCGGGAGGTGGTGAGTCGCCAGTTGAAGGAGTTCGAACGCCGCGGGTTCGTCGCCCTGTCGCGCGGCCGGGTTCAGCTTCTCGACCCTACGGCGTTGGCGGCGCTGGCAGGGTCGTGACTATTACCTAAGTTCTAGTTTTCAACGCTACGCATACGAATTTTACGGCTGTAAGGGATATGAAAAATGGGATAGACTCAGTCATTCTTTGGACGGAGGTTTGCGCCATGCCGTGCCGTCACGATACCCCCACCGTCTGCGCGATCCGACAAATCCGCAACCACAGCCGCGAATGCCACAATCTGCCTGCCCGCGAAGTGCTGCTGCGGATCGAACGGCGGATGATCCAGTTTCTTGAAGAGGGGCCGGCTTCGCCGTCTGGCCCATGGTCCGACCGGGACTGCGTTTCCAAGTGTGATTTCATCACAGACGGCAGGATGGCCCAGGCGTAGAGCGGTGGACATCACCGCAAATACACGACAGGTGCCGTCATGAATTGCCGCAACATGGGTCCGGTCGATCGCGCGCTGCGCGCCATCGTCGGACTGATCCTGATTTCGCTGACCGTCGTCGGGCCGCAGACCCTGTGGGGACTGGTCGGGCTGGTGCCGCTGCTGACCGCGGTCGCCGGCTTCTGCCCGGCCTACACGTTGCTGGGCATCAAGACCTGCCGCACGGAAGACCGCACCGCCTGAGGCGGGCAGTTGCCGGAGCAGTCGCCGGACATGCCGAAACGGCCCGCCATTCCTGGCGGGCCGTTCGCATGTCCGCCGCCGTCTTCGGCGCTCAGGCGCGCGGGGCGTGCTTGTTCAGGATGCGCTGCAGGGTGCGGCGGTGCATCTTCAGGCGGCGCGCCGTCTCCGAGACGTTGCGGTCGCACTGTTCGAAGACGCGCTGAATATGCTCCCACCGCACGCGGTCGGCCGACATCGGGTTTTCCGGCGGCTGGGGCAGCGGGCGGCCGTCGGCCAGCAGTGCCGACTCGACGGCGTCGGCATCGGCGGGCTTGGGCAGATAGTCCACCGCGCCGGCCTTCACCGCCGCCACGGCGGTGGCGATGTTGCCGTAGCCGGTCAGCATGACGACGCGGGCGTCGGGGCGGGCGTCGCGCAGGGCCGACACCACGTCCAGCCCGTTGCCGTCGCCCAGCCGCAGGTCGACCACCGCGAAGGCGGGTGCGGATTCCTGCGCCACCTCGATGCCGAGCTGCACGCAATCGACCGCGACGACGTTGAAGCCGCGCTTCTCCATGGCGCGGGCCAACCGCGTGCGGAAGGGGGCGTCGTCGTCGACGATCAGGAGGCTGCGGGTGACGTCGCCAGTGAATGTCAGTTTGACGGCATCGCCCGACAGCAGGTCATCGGTTGTTTTGAGGGTGTCCACCGTGAAACCTCATTTCTTGGCGTTGATGGTCTTCCAGCGCACGGAAATCCGCGCGCCGGTGCCGCCCTGCGTCGAATGTCCGCCGGCGGTCTGGTCGGCGGGCGGTGTGCCGGCCGGCGGGTTGTTGGCATAGCGCACCGTCGCACCAGTCTTCTCCAGCAGCGTCTGCGCGATGAAGATGCCCAGGCCCATATGCCCGCCGCCCGTCTGCCCCTTGGGGCCGGAGCGCTCGCCGCGCACGGACAGGTACGGCTCGCCGATGCGGCCGAGCAGATGGGGCGGGAAGCCCGGACCGTCGTCCATCACCGTGATGGTGACGCCGCGGCCGTCCCAGGCGGCAGCGACCGTCACCTTGTGGCGGGCGAACTGGTGGGCGTTCTGGATGAAGTTGCCGATGCCGTGGATGATCTCCGGGCTGCGGCGCAGGAAGGGCTCCTCCGCCTCGCCGACCGGATGCGGTTCCACGACAAAGTCGATGTGTCCGAGACGATGGGGTGCCGCGGCGGCCTCGATCAGCGTGGTCAGCGGCAGCCGTTCGAACGGGTCGCCGCCGTCGGCCTCGGGCTTGCGCGCCAGATCGGCCAGGATTTCGCGGCAGCGCATCACCTGGCTCTGCAGAAGCTCGACATCCTCGCCATAGGGGCTGTCGGGCGGCAGGTCGCGCGCCAGCTCCTTCGCCACCACGGCGATGGTGCCGAGCGGCGAGCCGAGTTCATGCGCGGCGGCGGCGGCGAGCGCGCCGAGCGCGCCCAGGCGCTGTTCGCGGGCGAGCGCCACCTGAGAGGCGGCGAGCGCGTCGGCGAAGCGCCGCGCCTCGGCGGCGACGCGGAAGACATAGCCGGCGATGAAGACCGACGACACCGACAGCGACAGCCAGACGCCGAAGGCGTAGAGCGGCGCCATGGAGCGCACCGGCTCCTCCCACGGCAGCGGGAAGTGCCAGAGGGCGAGCGCGGTCAGGCAGATCAGGTTCAGCCCGGTCAGCAGCACCGTGCTGTAGCGCGACAGGATGGCGGCACCCACCGTCATCGGCGCCAGCAGCAGGATGGCGAAGGGGTTGCTCAGACCGCCGGTCAGATAGAGCAGCAGCGTCAGCTGCAGCATGTCGTAGCTGAGATACAGCGCGGCGTCGCGGTCGGCCAGCCGCAGCCGGCCGCCCTGCTGTGCCATCGCCACCACGTTCAGCAGGGCCGACGCGCTGATGGCGGCAAGGACCGGCCCCAGCGGCAGCGGAAAGCCCAGGCCCAGGCTGACGAAGCCGACCGCGGCCAGCTGCCCGATCACCGCGACCCAGCGGATCAGGATCAGCGTGCGCAGGGTGATGCGGCCGTCGGGCTGCGACCATTGCGGCGGGGCCGCGGAAGGAACCGGTGCGGACAACACGCTGGCGAGCGTCACCATGATCCACGTCCCCGGGCGGCATGCCCCTGGCGGTTGCGGCGCCTGCCGCCATATTCTGTGCCCATGACCGAGCGAACCATCCCACAGCAGCCGGCCGCCATCCCCGCCATCCGGGCGGTCGGGCTGACCAAGCGCTTTCCCACGCCCGACGGCGGGCAGGTGACGGCGGTCGACGCCATCGGCTTCACCGTCCCGCGCGGCAGCGTGACCGGCCTTCTGGGCGGCAACGGCGCCGGCAAGACGACGACCATCTCGATGCTGCTGGGGCTTTTGCTGCCGACGGCCGGGACGGTGGAGATCCTGGGCGTCGACATGGCGCGCCATCGGCATGCCGTGCTTCCGCGCATGAACTTCTCCTCTCCCTACGTCGAGCTGCCCCATCGGCTGACGGTGCGGGAGAACCTTACCGTCTATGCCCACCTCTACGGTTTGACATGCGTCAAAAAGCGCGTCCAAGAATTGTCCGAGCATCTTGACCTGACGCGTTTTCTCGATCGCCCGTCCGGCGGGCTGTCGGCGGGGCAGAAAACCCGCGTCGCATTGGCCAAGGCGCTGCTGAACGACCCGGAGCTTCTGCTGCTGGACGAGCCGACCGCCTCGCTCGACCCCGACACCGCCGACTGGATCCGGACATATCTGGAGCGCTACCGCGCCCGCACCGGCGCCACCATCCTGCTCGCCTCCCACAACATGCTGGAGGTGGAGCGGCTGTGCGACGGCGTGCTGATGATGCGGCAGGGCCGGATCGTCGACCGAGGCGCCCCGTCCGCCCTGCTCGCCCGCTATGGCCGCCAGACGCTGGAAGAGGTGTTCCTGGACATCGCCCGCGCGTCGGACGGCTCGATCCTGGCCGGGGAGACCGCCGATGCGGCCGAATGAGGCGACGACGCCCCACCCGATCCCACGGGCCGACTTCTCGCTGCGCCGGGTCGGCGCCATGGTCCTGCGCTACTGGTATCTGCTGCGCGGGTCGTGGCCGCGCATCCTGGAGCTGGCCTACTGGCCGACCATGCAGATGATCCTGTGGGGCTACATCAACCAGTTCATGGCTTCGAGCAGCGGCGGCGGCAGCGGCTGGGTGGCGCAGGGCGCCGGAGTGCTGGTCAGCGCGGTGCTTCTGTGGGACGTGCTGTTCCGCGGCCAGCTCGGCGTGTCCATCTCCTTCCTGGAGGAGATGTGGTCGCGCAACCTGGGCCATCTGTTCGTCAGCCCTCTGCGCCCCGGCGAATGGGTGACGGCGCTGATGACCATGAGCCTGCTGCGCACCCTGATCGGCGTGCTGCCGGCGGCGGGGCTGGCGATCCCCTTCTTCGGCTATTCGGTCTTCGCGCTGGGCCTGCCGCTGGCCGCCTTCTTCGCCAACCTGATCGTGCTGGGCTGGTCGCTGGGGCTGCTGATCGTCGCGCTGATCCTGCGCTACGGCATGGGTGCGGAAGGGCTGGCCTGGATCGTCGTCTTCATGCTGGCCCCGGTCAGCGCCGTCTATTACCCGGTCTCGGTCCTGCCGGTCTGGCTGCAGCCGGTGGCGCTGGCCCTGCCCTCGGCCCATGTGTTCGAGGGCATGCGGGCGCTGGTCTTCGAGGGCGTGCTGCGCTGGGACCATCTGGCCTGGGCGGTCGGGCTGAACGCGCTCTACATGGCGGCCGGCGTGGCGGTGTTCCTGTACGCCTTCCGTCAGGCGCGCGTGCGCGGCGCGTTGCTGCAAACGGGCGAATAGGCGATAGAGTGTGCGCCCGCCTGCCTCAGCGATACCGGAGACCGCAGCCATGACCGCGCCCGCCCCCGCTTCCCGCCCCGACCTGTTCGACCGGCTCGTCGCCGGTGCGCGGCCGGACTGGTCGGCCTATGTCGACCACGCCTTCGTGCGCGGGATGGGCGACGGTACGCTGCCGCAGGCGTGTTTCCGCCATTATCTGGTGCAGGATTACCGGTTCCTGATCCATTTCGCCCGCGCCTATGCGCTCGCCGTCTACAAGGGCCGCGACCTGCGCGAGATGCGGGCGTCGCTGAACGGGCTGAAGGCGATCCTGGACGTGGAGATGGACCTGCATGTCGGCCTGTGCGCCGGCTGGGGCCTGTCCGCCGCCGAGCTGGAGCAGGCGGCGGAGGCCAAGGCGACCATGGCCTACACCCGCTATGTGCTGGAAACCGGCCTGCGCGGCGACCTGCTGGACCTGCATGTGGCGCTCAGCCCCTGCGTCATCGGCTATGCCGAGATCGGCCGCCGGCTGGCCGCGCTGCCCGGTGCGCTGGACGACGCCAACCCCTACCGCGTCTGGATCGCCGAATATGCCGGCGATGCCTATCAGGAGGTGGCGCGGGCGGCGCGGGAGACTCTGGACCGGCTGGCCGCAGACGGGATGACGGAGGCGCGCTTCCCCCGTCTGTTGACGGTGTTCCGGCAGGCCTGCCGGCTGGAGGCGGATTTCTGGGAAATGGGAATGACGCTGGCAGAATAGGAGGCGGCGTCAGCGGAACAGGCCGACCGTCTCGACCGCTTCCCCGCCGAGGCCGAGCTTGAATTCGGTGACGCCCGGCGCGTCGTTCGGGTTGATGCCGCCCAGGTCGAGCATGGTGACTCCGCGCGTCTTCAACTCGGCGATGGCTCGCCACAGCACCAGCCGCATGGCGTTGCTCTTGCGTCCCGCCTCGCTCGACCAGCCGATCTGGTAGGTCGCTGCCTGCCCATGGATGAACAGCAGGGCCGCCGCCGCCGGCTCCTTGCCGGCAAGTGCCGTGATCATCAGCACGCCGCCGGCCTTGTGCATTGCATTGCGCAGCCGGACGATCAGCGGACCCGAGGCGCTGCGGTATCCCTTGGTCTGCGCCTGCTTCTGGTCCTGGCGCACCAGCCAGGGCAGGTTCTGCGCCGCCGGATCGACGTCGAGGACGAGGCCGGCGCCCTCCGCGGCGCGCAGCCTCTGGCGCCATGAGGGCGAGAAGCGGGCGCGGATCGCCTCCGGCTTCGGCGTCAGGTCGATCCAGACCGTCCGGTAATTGGGGCCGATGCGGCGGAAGCCGCAACGCTCCATCACCCCCGCCATTTCCGGCGAGGCCGGCAATTCGGGCAGGAAGCTGACGCGGCTGAACACATGGTCGGGGTATTCGCGCCGCAGCAGGCCAAACGCGGCCTCGACGACCTCCGGGGTCGGCGTCTCGCCGAACCACAAGGGTCCGCGATGGATGTGGGTCTGGCGGAACAGCTTCAGCGCACGGCGCTGCAACACCTGCACCAGCCCGATCGGCTGACCGTCCTTGTGAATCAGGCCCAGGCGCGGGACATAGCCGTGCGTCTTCGCCATCGCGCTCGCATAGCCGAAGCACTGTGGCAGCGTCGAGCGTGGGATCGCGGCGTAATGCCGGCCCCACTCGCCCACGGTGCCCTCGTTCCAGAGGATGGTGACGGTCGGATCCGCGTTCATGGCTGAAGACATCGTGGCAGGAGGTCGGTCGGTGCTTGGGCCATGGCGGAGGTCCGCATGAACCGTCGGTCGCGGCACCTCACCCCATCGTGTGCTCCAGCAGGATCTTGGCCCCCAGCCCGATCAGCACCACGCCGCCGGCCATCTCCGCCCAGCGGCCCAGATGCGCGCCGGCCGCGCGCCCGATCAGCACGCCGCCGAAAGCCACCGCGAAGGTCACCGCACCGATCAGGGCCGAGGTCGTCACCATGTCCACGTCGACCAGCGCCAGACCCGCGCCCACGGCGGCGGCGTCGATGCTGGTGGCGACGGCGGTGGTCAGCAGCGCCAGCCATTCGGAGCGCGCGCTGCGCACCGGGCCGCAATCTTCCTCGCCCTGATCCTCGCCGTTCATGATGGCGTTGCGCAGCATGGCGCCGCCGACGGCCAGCAGCAGGCCAAAGGCGATCCAATGATCCACCGACTCGACAAGGCTGGCGAAGGCGATGCCGACGCCCCAGCCGACCAGCGGCATGGCGAACTGGCAGACGCCGAAGGCCGCACCCACGCGCACCGCCTCCGGCAGGCCGGCACGGCGCGAACAGGCTCCGCGGCCGAGCGCCGCGGCGAAGCTGTCCATCGAAAGGCTGAAGGCGAGCGCAAGGGACGTGGCGATCATGGCTATTCCCGGGCCAGACAACTCAGTGGAATCGGACGGACTCCGGCTGGCCGCGGAGATGCCCGATCCACTGGTCTCGCCGGGTCGACCCTCTGGTCGCCGTGCGCGCCATGGCGGTAACGGCCGGAGGCCGGAACCATCCAAGTCTGTTGACGCGAACCCCGCCCGGTCCAATCGCCGGCGGGTGGCTACTCCCCAATGACGGCGGAAGTCCTACAGGGACTAGGGGCTTGGGTCAAGCGCCCGATTGCCGCAGGTGCGAATTCCGGCCGCGCAGGTAGGTGGCGGCCACCGACCGGTCGTCGCCCAGCGTCACCTGGATGAACAGCTCCTCCTCCAGGTCGCCGTCCACCGCCTTCATGCGATGTCGCATAGCCGGCGTGGCGGTGGGATCGAGCACGACCAGATCGGCCCAGCGGCCGGGCTCCAGGCTGCCGATCTCGTCGGCCATGCCCAGCGCCTCGGCATTGCCGCGGGTCATCCAGTGCAGGGCCGACAGCGCTGGCAGGTTCTGGCGCCGCAGCTGCAGCACCTTGTATGCCTCCGCCGCGGTGCGGAGCATGGAATAGCTGGTGCCGCCGCCGACATCGGTGGCGATGGCCGTGCGCACCGGCCGCTCCGGCTTCGACAGGGCGTCGAGGTCGAACAGGCCGCTGCCGATGAACAGGTTGCTGGTCGGGCAGAAGACGGCGACCGACCCGCTCTCCGACAGCCGGGCCATCTCCGCCTCCGACAGGTGGATGCAATGGCCGAACAGCGAGGTCGGACCCAGCAACCCGAAACGGTCGTAGACGTCGGTGTAGTCGCGGGCACCGGGGAAGAGGCGGCGCACCTCGGCGATCTCGTCGGTGTTCTCCGACAAGTGGGTCTGCATGTGGACGCCGGGATGTTCGCGCAGCAGCGCGCCCGCCGCCTCCAACTGCGCCTCGGTCGAGGTGATGGCGAAGCGCGGGGTCACGGCATAGCGCTGGCGCCCCTTCCCGTGCCAGCGGCCGATCAGGTCCTTG
Organism: Azospirillum sp. VT-I1; assembly: GCF_055698305.1. Taxonomy (NCBI): domain Bacteria; kingdom Pseudomonadati; phylum Pseudomonadota; class Alphaproteobacteria; order Rhodospirillales; family Azospirillaceae; genus Azospirillum; species Azospirillum sp. VT-I1. The sequence continues at coordinate 77,760 of NZ_CP168805.1, forward strand.
CCATCACGGTAGCTGCTCTCCGCCGTGTCGGTCAGGGCCGGCGGGGCATGGCGGTCCATCATCACCTTGCCGGCGATCAGCCCGGCGCCGCGCGCTTCGGCCTCCGCGAACAGGGCGTCGACCGATTGCGGATGGACCGAGCCGTAGACCACCGCCGTGGTCGTGCCGTTGCGCAGCAACTCGTCCATGAAGAAAGCGGCATTGGCGGCGGCATGGACCGGGTCGGCGAAGCGCTGCTCCTCGATGAAGGTGTATTTCTCCAGCCAGTCGAGCAGCTGCGTGCCGTAGGAGGCGATGACCTGGGTCTGCGGGAAGTGGATGTGGGTGTCGATGAAGCCCGGCAGCACCAGCTTGCCGCTGTGGTCGTCGACCGCCACCCCCTCCGGCACCCGGCCGCGCAGGTCCGCCCAGTCCCCGACCTCCAGGATGCGCCCGTCGGCCCCGACCAGCAGCAGCCCGTCCTCGTGATAGCGCACGGCATCGAGGTCGCCCGGCCCGGCGGGCGCGCGATGGAAGCTGAGCAGGCGTCCGCGGATGGCGGCGGAAACCGGGGGGGCGATGGGCTGGTCGGGCATGGGGATCCAACTGGCGATGAGTATGAAGATTGGGGCGACTATAACGCCCTCTCCCGACCCGGGAGAGGGAGGGGACCCACGAAGTGGGGAGGGTGAGGGGAATTCCAAGCATAAGGAACCGCATGGCTCCTTGGTTCGCCCCTCACCCCTCCCACCGCTTCGCGGCGGGCCCCTCCCCTCTCCCGGGACGGGAGAGGGTTTACTTCGTATCCCCCGACCACGCCGCCAACACCGCACGCTCCTGGGGCGTCATTCCGGTGATGTTGGCGGGGGGCATGGCGCTGCTGAAGCCGGCCTGCAGGCGGATCTGTTCGGCATGGCGGCGGATGCCGTCACCCTCCAGCACGACGTTGCGCGGCGGGGTGGCGATGCCGTCCCACACCGGTTGGGCGGCATGGCACATGCTGCAGCGGGTGGCGACGATCTCCTCCACCTGGGCATAGCCGACCTTGACCGGTGCGGCGGCGGCCGTGTCGCGGCCGGCAGGCCCCATGGTGCTGAGCCACGCGCAGGCCAGCATGCCGCCGGCGGCGACGCCCCAGGTCCACCAGGGGGTCGGCTTGCCGGCATGGCGGCTGTTGAAGAAATGGCGGATCGCCGTGCCGACCACCAGCACCAGCGCCACCATCACCCAGTTGTAGCGGGTGGAGCTGACCAGCGGATAATGGTTGGACAGCATCAGGAAGACGACCGGCAGGGTCAGGTAGTTGTTGTGCAGCGACCGCTGCTTTGCCTGCTTTCCCAGCGACGGGTCAGGCGTCTCGCCGCGCAGCATGGCGGCCACGGTCCTGCGCTGGTTGGGGATGATGATCATGAAGACGTTGCAGGCCATCATGGTCGCCATCAGCGCGCCGACCTGCAGCATGGCGCCGCGGCCGCTGAAGATCTTCGTCATGCCCCAGGCCGTCGCCACCAGCAGGACGAAACCGGCCACGGCGAGCGCCCCGTCATTGCGGCCCAGCGGCGACTTGCACATCAGGTCGTAGGCCACCCAGCCCGCCACCAGCGCCGCGACGCTGATCGCCACCGCCTGCCAATGGCCGAGCGCCATCACGTCCTGGTCGATCAGGAACAGGTCGGCGCCGCGGTAATACAGCACGCACATCAGGAAGAAGCCGCTGAGCCAGGTCGCGTAGGATTCCCACTTGAACCAGGTCAGCTCCTCCGGCAGCTGCGGCGGAGCGACCATGTATTTGGTCATGTGGTAGAAGCCGCCGCCATGGATCTGCCAGGCGTCGCCCGCCGTCCCGGCCGGCGCGCCGGCGCGCCGGCGCAGCGAGGCGTCGAGATGGATGAAGTAGAAGGACGATCCGATCCAGGCGATGGCGGTGATGACGTGCAGCCACCGCGCCAGGGCGTTGATCCACTCCCACAGGATGGGCTCCATCACGCGCACGCTCCTTCTGCTCGGGGTCCCGAACTGGTCTCTCGATCAAGGAGTCTACGGCGAGTGTGCGGGTGCGGAAAACAATGCTCCTGTCCCAACAGCTTCAAAAAATGGCGAAAGATCGGGGATCGGCCGGATAGGGTCTTCGGATTCGCCGTTCCCCGGCTCCACGGTCAAAGGGCGATCCGCGTCTGGATGCCGTCATACCCGGCCCGCAGGTGGCCGCCCTCGCCGCGTTCGATCAGGCCGGCGTCGGTCAGTGCCTGCACGTCGGCGTGAACATTGCTGTAGTCGCGCTTCAGCGCCGTCGCCAAGGCCCGGACGCTCGCCGTCGGATGGCGGTGCAGATGGCGCAGAAGCTCGAGCCGCTTTCCGGTCAATGTCCGGGCCAGCGTTTCCCAATCCGCGAAGTTGATGGAGCTTTCCGGCTCGACCTGCTCGCCGCGCTCCACCCGATGGACGGCATCCGCAACCTCTGCCGCCATGTCCCTCAGGCTTTGGCCGACCGTGACCTTCAGATCAGTCATAGCGGCTCCCCTCTCAAGGTTTCGATATCCGCCAGGAAGTCGTTCAGCAGGGTGTCGATGTCAGTGAAACGATACGGCATTTCTTCCTTGCCGATGTGCTTGTGGTCCCCTTTGCCGCGCTCATTGTCATAAGCCACCAAACGCTCGCCATCGATGCCATAGTACAGGCTGTACTTGAAGCAATGCTCACTCGGCGGCACCGGGGCATTCACGAGCCACACCCGGAACTGCACGATGGCACCATCGGGCAGCACCATCTTTCGATCGCGTAGAAGCGTGGCCTTGGTCATTGGAAAAGCATGTCACACACCCCCTATGGCTTCAAGAGCCATATGGTGAGATGCACCCTACTCCCCGGCGGCACCCTCACCCAGCCAGTTCCGCCGGCACCGGCAGTTCCTCTCCCTCCTCGCGGCGGAGCATCCAGACCAGCCAGCGTTCGGTGTGGATCAGCAGGCTCCGGGTCTCCACGCTGTCGCAGCTGCGGCTGTGTTCGCGCAACAGGCGGATGGCGCGGCAAATGGCAAATCGCGGGTCGGCGGATCGGTCCGGCACGGCGGGGGGCTCCGGATGGGCGTTGATGTCCACCGACACATAGCGGACACATCCGCAACCAAAGCGTGATCTTTCTCGGCCCGACGCCTGCCGCGACCCGGCCCGCCTGCCCGCCTGCCCGCCTGCGCTTGCCCCTATCTGCGGCAGTTATCCAATGTTATATCTTCCGGCATAGTTCCTGGGTCGGGACGTTGCCGCCACCATGGCCGCCCCTCAACCCGCTGCCCCGGAGGTCGCGATGACCGATACGCCCAACGTCCCGGATGCCGACCTCCTCGACGAGGAGCAGATCTCCCTCCTGCTGGAGGTGCTGACCGCCGAGGACTGGACCGCCTCGCTGGACGGCTTCACCGACAACGGCCGCAAGACCATCGACGGCCTGATCGCCCAGGCGCGCGCGGGGGAGCCGCACGGTCGCACGGCCCACACGCTGAAGGGCACCTCGCTCAACCTCGGCGCCGCGGCGCTCGGCCGTCTGGCCAAGGAGCTGGAACAGGCGCCCGCCGCAGCGGTCCTGGCGCAGGAAGGCCGGCTCAACGATCTGTTCGCCCGCTCGCTGGCGGCCCTGCGCGGCCACCGGCCCCAAAGCGCCTGAATAAACGCCGGAAAGAGCGTCTGAACGGGTAGGCGGACGGCCGGGCCTGCACGAACAGTCAATCGCGCCCTCCACGTTCGGACAGGTATGCGTGGCACAAATGCCTTCCTGCGGCGTTGTCCATCCAGGACCACGACCAGAGAGGCGACATGAGCGAGCTTGCGGACGATCTCGACCGGCGGACCGGCCTGCGGACCGACAGGGTGCGCGCGACGGTGCGGGAGCCCCTGACGGCGGCCGGGTTCAGGCCGATGGATTTGGGCGACGGTTGCCAGGCCTGGTATCGTCGTTCCGACGACGGCACCCATGCCCTGATCTCCCACAACAACGCACTCGACGGCGACCCAGCGGTCAGGGACTGGATCGTCGGCCAGTATGGCGAACGCGGCGGCTTCGTCGAGGTCGGCGGCCTGCCGCTGTCCCGCGCGCTGGAAGGCGCCGACGTGCTGCCGTCCCCGGTGCGGCCCGACGGATCCGTTGTGGAAGCCCTCTATCCGTCCCTCCAACAGGCGCTCGATGATCTGGGGTGATAGCCCGGTTGCGGCTTGCGGATGGCCCAATGGGCGATGACCAAGGTCAGGATGGACAAGCGGTCGGCCGAACGGAAAAGCTCACGCCTGTTGCCGCATGGGATTTCGGTCCCCATCTGCGGCCTGACCATCGCCCAGACCAGCAGCGAGCCGCCTGTCCATGGAAGCCGACCAATCCAAGCCCTTGCGCATCCTGCTCGTCGAAGACGAGCCGCTGGTGGCCATGGCCATCGAGGATTCGCTGGAAGTCCAGAATGTCGGCGTCGTCGGCCCCGCCGGCACGGTGGCCGAGGCGCTTGACCTGATCGCCAAGGGGGGATCGACGCGGCCCTGCTCGACGTTTCGCTGCGGGGAGCGCGTCGACAGCGTCGCCGACGCGCTCTCTGCCCAGGGCATCCCCTTCGTCTTCACCACCGGCCATGGCGCCGCCGGCCTGCCGAAGGGCCATCAGGACCGCCCCGTCCTGACCAAGCCCTTCCGCGAGGTCGAGATGACCGACGCCATCGACCGCTATTTCCGCGGCGCCGCCTGAGAGTTCATCAGCTTCAACCGGGGCGGCCGTCGGCGCGCGGCGCCAGCAGGACCGGCGCGTAGGCGACCAGATAGAGGGTGAAGGCGGCGACCCAGCCGTAGCCCGACCATTGCAGCGCAGCCCAAACCCACTCCGCCGGCAGCAGCGGCGACAGGGTGCGGGCAAGCGCCGCGGCCGTCAGCAGCACATAGGCGGCGACCGTCACCCGCGTCACCACCAGCGGCCGTCCGGTGTGACCCAGCGAGGCGCGGCTCATCACCGCCAGGATCAGCGTGGCGAAGGCGCCGACCGTCAGCGCATGGGTACCCGCCGCGGCCGGCACGTCGGCCAGGGCGTGCAGCCCGCGCAGCAGCAGCGCCACCGGCACCCACAGATAGCCGACATGCAGGATCCACAGGATCGGCGAGCGCCAGGCTTTCCAGCCCTGCCAGCCGACCAGCCGCACCGTGTGGGCCACGGCGGCGGCGAGCGCGACCAGCCCGGTGACCACCGACTCCGGCGCCGCCATCGCCGCCGGGATCAGCGCCAGCGTCAGCACCAGGGTCGCCCGCTCCACCAGCGGCCAGGACCGGATGCCGAGCCCGGCCTTGCCCAGACCGTTGCGGGTGAAGGCCGGCAGGATGCGCCCGCCGATCACCGTCACCATCATCAGAACGATGCCGAGGCCGAGCGTGAATCCGGCCTCCGTCCCGCCGTCCAGCAGGTCCAGCCAGTCCAGATGGATCAACAGGTTGGCGGTGGTCAGCAGTCCCAGCAGGATCAGGAAGGCGCTGTTGCGCCACTTGCCGGCGGCCACCAGCGGCCGGGCGAGCGCCACGCCCAGCGCCGGCAGGAAGGCGATGTCGATCACCGCCGCCACCGGCTCCGGCACGCCGGCCCAGGGGAAGACGGCGACGCGGCCGGCCATCCACAGGGCTGCGAGCGCCATCAGCGGCGCGCCCGCCACCGCCTTGGTGCCGGTCCAGCTCGGCACGGCGGTCAGCAGGAATCCGGCGACGGCGGCCACCACCATGCCGAACAGCATCTCATGCGCATGCCAGGCGCTGGCGCCGACGGCATGGTCCGGCCATGTTCCGGTCGCCAGCACGCCCAGCCATGCGGCCAGCAGGCCGACGGCGGCGATGCCGCTGAACAGGAAGAAGAAGCGGAAGCCATATTGGAAGAGGATCGGGATGGCCGGGCCGTCGTCGCGGCCGGCAAGACTGGGTGAGGACATGAACGGGGACTCCCAAAACGGGTGCTGCGGTGCAGGATTGACCGCCAGCGTGAGCCCGGGGCCCCGTCGCTGCCTTGACGAAAATCAAACGCATTCGCAAGCTGGCCGTCCATCCGACCTCCTCTTGCGGTTCGCCCGCAAGACGCTCCGCAAAGCCCCTCTCCCTCGATGGGAGAGGGGTTGGGGTGAGGGTGGCGCCGGCAAGCGCCGGCAGGAAATCCGCACCCGCCCTCCCCGGGCGGGCCGCACCCTCACCCCAACCCCTCTCCCGCAAGGGGAGAGGGGCTTCAAGCGGTTGCCCATGCCCCGTTCCGACAGCCTGTCCCTGCGCGAGGCCCGCCGCGTCGCAATCGCGGCGCAGGGCTTCGCCAACAGCGATCCCGACGGCTCCGCGGTCGAGGCCCGCCATGCCCGCCGCCTGATCGGCCGGCTGGGGCTGGTGCAGATCGATTCCGTCAATGTGCTGGTGCGCTCCCATTACCTGCCGCTCTTCTCGCGGCTGGGGCCGTACGAGGCGGCGCTGCTCGACCGTCTGGCATATGGCGGCAGGCGGCGGGCGCTGTTCGAATATTGGGGCCACGAGGCGTCGCTGATCCCGGTGGAGCAGCAGCCGCTGTTCCGCTGGCGCATGGCGCGGGCCGAGCGCGGCGAGGGCATCTATGGCGGACTGGCGCGCTTCGCCGTCGAGCGCCGCGCCTACATCGATTCGGTGCTGGCGGAGGTCGCGGCGCGCGGACCGATGGGTGCGTCGGAACTCAGCGAAGCCGGGCGCGGGGCCGGCGGCTGGTGGGGGTGGAGCGACGGCAAGCGGGCGCTGGAATATCTGTTCTGGGCCGGCCTCGTCACCACCGCCGGAAGGCGCGGCTTCGAGCGGCTCTACGACCTGCCGGAGCGGGTGCTGCCCGCCGCCATCCTCGACATCCCGACACCGGAGGAGGCCGAGGCGCAGCGCGCCCTGCTACGCATCGCCGCCCGCGCCCATGGCGTGGCCACCGAACGCGACCTGCGCGACTACCACCGGCTGGAGGTCGCCGACACCCGCCTGCGCATCGCCGAACTGGTGGAGGCCGGCGAGCTGCTGCCGGTGACGGTGGAGGGGTGGGAGCGCACCGCCTACGTCACTCCCGACCTGCGGGTTCCGCGCAAGGCTCCGGCCCGCGCCCTGCTCTCCCCCTTCGATTCGCTGATCTGGGAGCGGCAGCGCACCGAGCGCCTGTTCGGCGCCCGCATCCGGCTGGAGATTTACACCCCCGCCCACAAGCGGGAGCACGGATACTACGTCCTGCCCTTCCTGATGGACGAGCGCATCGCCGCCCGCGTCGACCTGAAGTCGGACCGCAAGGCCCGCACCCTGCTGGTCCAGGCCGCCCACACCGAATCCCACGCCCGTGCCGAGGCCGTCGCCCCGTCCCTGGCGACGGAATTGCGCCGGATGGCGGGCTGGCTGGGATTGGAGCGCGTGACGGTCTGCGGTGGCGGCGATCTGGCGCCGGCTTTGGCGGCGGAGTTGCAGCAGATCGGCGCGGACGCCCCGCTCACTCCAGATGGTCCAGCGGCAGCCGCGTCTCGAACTTGACCTCCTTCAGGGTCACGCTCGATTTGACGTGCGACACCGCGGGGATGGAAAAGATGCGCTCGCTGAGGAAGCGGCCGTAATCCTCGGTGGTGGGCACGACGATGCGCAGCAGATAGTCGGCGTCGCCGGTGACAGCGAAGCATTCCAGCACCTGCGGCATGCCGGCGATGGCGCTCTCGAACTGTTCGACCGCGTTCTCCTTGTGGCGTTCCAGCGTGACGTGGGCGAAGACGCATTCGCCGAGCCCCAGCTTGCGCGGGTCGAGCTGGACCGTGTAGCGGCGGATGACGCCGATATCCTCCATCGACCGCACCCGGCGCCAGCAGGGGAGGCCGACAGGCCGACGGTGTCGCCCAGTTCCTGCATGGTCAGGCGGGCATTCTCCTGCAGGGCCGCCAGGATTCCCTTCTCATGCCGGTCGAGCTTGATCGCCGCCATTCCGTCTCTCTTCATTCCGTGCCGGGAACCATCATCTAAGGGAACATATGCCGGGCGGGCGGCGACTGCGAGTCCCCCCGGCGCAACCAATCGGCCCGCCGGGTGTTCTCCGGTCGGGCAGACGCGGGAGAATGAGTGTGTTCGACTGGATCGTCAGGATGGTGGAGCAGACCGGCTATCTCGGTGTGGCGTTGCTGATGTTCGCGGAGAACCTGTTTCCACCCATTCCGTCGGAACTGATCCTGCCGCTGGCGGGCTTTACCGCCGCACGCGGCGACATGAGCCTGCCCATGGTGGTGGCCGCCGGCACGGCCGGCGCCCTGGCCGGCGCGCTGTTCTGGTATGCGATCGGCCGTTGGGTCGGCTGCCGCCGGCTGAAGCACTGGGCCGAGCGCCACGGCCGCTGGCTGACCATCAGCCCGGACGAGGTGGACCAGGCCGCTTCCCATTTCCGGGAACATGGCGGGCGGGCGGTGCTGATCGGCCGGATGATCCCGGCGGTGCGCACGCTGATCTCGATCCCCGCCGGCGTGTCGGAAATGGCGCTGGCGCCCTTCCTGCTCTACACCACCCTGGGCACCGCGATCTGGACCACCTTCCTCGCCACCGCCGGCTATCTGCTGGAGGACCGCTACCAGCAGGTCTCCGGCTGGCTGAACCCGGTTTCCAACATCGTCGCGGTGGGCATCGCCCTCTGGTACGTCTACCGGGTCGCCACCTTCGGCCGGCGGACGGCCAAGCAGCCGGCGGAATAGCCGCCGTTTCCCCCGGAGGAATTCCGTCCAGAGGAAAACTCCCCGCCCCGGCTGGACGGCGCCGCCGCCCGCATGCTCTCCCTGGCCCGTCCGACCGTCAGCGGGAGCATCAGGCCATGGGTTCCACCCCGACAATCATCCTCGTCCACGGCGCCTTCGCCGACGGCTCCAGCTGGGGCCGGGTGATCCCCCGCCTGCAGGCGGAAGGGCTGGCGGCGGTCGCGGTGCAGAACCCGCTGGTGTCGCTCGACGACGACGTCGCTCATGTCCAGCGCGCCATCGACCGGACCAAGGGGCCGGTGCTGCTGGTCGGCCATTCCTGGGGCGGGGCCGTCATCACCCAGATCGGCGATCAGGAGCGGGTGACGGGGCTGGTCTATGTCGCCGCCTTCGCCCCCGACGCCGGGCAGTCGCCGAACGACACGCTGAAGCCCTTCCCGCCGTCGGCCGGCCTGTCGGGCGTCTCGGTCGACAAGGGCCGCTTCCTGACCCTGACGCCGGAGGGCATGGCCCGCAACTTCGCCCAGGATCTGGCCCCGGAGGAGGCCGCCCTGCTGGCCACGACGCAGGGGCCGGTGGCCGCCGCCTGCTTCGGCACCCGTGTCACTGCCGCCGCCTGGAAGGCCAAGCCGTCCTGGTACATCGTCGCAACGCAGGACCGCATGCTGCCGCCGGACTTCCTGCGCGCCACCGCCGCGCGCATCGGCGCCCGCACCGTCGAGGTCGAGAGCGGCCACGCTCCGCATCTGTCGCGTCCCGATGCCGTGGCGGCGGTGATCGTCGAGGCGGCGCGCGCCGCTCCCTAGCGTCCGTTCCGCAGCGCCCCCGGCGTGGTGCCGCGGCGGCGGCGCAGGCTGCGGGTCAGGGCGCTCTGGTCGGAGAATCCCACCGCCAACGCCACCTCCGCCAACGGCAGGTCGCCCGCGCGCAGCAGCGCCTCCGCCCGGTCCAGCCGCAGGTCGGCCAGCCGGCGGGCCGGGGTGGTGCCGGTCTGCGCCCGGAAGCGCTCATGGAAGCGGCTGGGCGCCAAGCCGACGGCGGCGGCCAGTTCCGCCACCGTCAGCGGCTCCTCGCAGCGCTCCGCCATCAGGGCCAGGGCGCGCTCCACCGGGTCGTCCGGCACGGCGGGGGCGGGGCGGCGCGACTCCAGGGCGCGCAGCAGCAGCCCGGCCGCATGATGCGCCAGCACCGGGTCCAGCGGCCGGTCGGCCGCCTCCGCCGCCAGATAGCGCACCAGCCCTTCCAGCGCGGCGTCGACGGCGAAGAAGGCGTCGCAGGCGCGCACCGCCGTCTCCGGCACCAGCCCGCCGGCGGCCGGCACGTCCAGCACGACGAAGCGATTGGTCCCGGCGCTGCGGAAGCTGTGCGGCACCCCGTCGGCCACCAGCACGCCGCGCCCGTCGCCCACCCGCCCACAAGCGCCGCCGACCTCCATGTCGAGGGTCCCGGCGATGGGCAGGACGATCTGGTGATGCTCATGCGCGTGCCGCCGTTCGAACCCGTCATAGCTGCGGGTGCTGACGCTCGGCCGATGCGGGGACGCCACGCCGTTGGACTCCTGGGGGTCGGGTTGGAGCGGCCATGCTACGCCGTCGGGACCGAAGCGTACAGGCACACGTACGATCCCTTCCGCCGGCTTCTTGTACCGGAGAACCGGTCAATCCCGGCCGGAGGTCCGGTCAAGACAGCCTGCCGTCCACCGGCTATGGTCGCTCCCTCCGCGTCAACCGGCCGATCCGCATCATGCCCGCTTCAACCGCCGCCCGCCCCGCCCTGCCCGACCGCCGTGCCGTCAACCGCGCGACGCTGGTCGGCTTCATCGCCATCCTGTTGTGGGCGACTCTGGCCCCGTTGGCGACGCTGGCCTCGATGGTGCCGCCGTTCCAGCTGGTGGCGACCTCCTTCCTGCTGGCCTTCCTGGTCGGCAGTTGCTGGACGGCGCTGCGCGGCGACAACCCCCTGCGCTATTTCCGCCAGCCGCCCGCCGCCTGGGCGCTGGGGGTGGGCGGGCTGTTCGGCTTCCACTTCCTCTATTTCATGGCGCTGCAGGCGGCCCCGCCGGTGGAAGCCAACCTGATCAACTACCTGTGGCCGCTGCTGATCGTGCTGTTCTCGGCATTGCTGCCGGGGGAGCGGCTGCGGGCGTGGCATGTCGGCGGAGCCGTCGCCGGGCTGGCGGGCACCGCGCTGCTGATCGCCCGCGGCGGGAGCGGCGGCCTGGGAGGCGGACTTTCCATCGACCCGGCGCATCTGCCGGGCTATGCCGCGGCCCTGGGCAGCGCCCTCACCTGGGCCGGCTATTCGGTGCTGCGCCGCCGGCTGGGCCAGATCGGCGAGGCGCCGACCGATGCCGTCAGCGCCTTCTGCCTCGTCACCGCGCTCCTGTCGCTGCTCTGCCATCTGGCGCTGGAACAGACGGTGTGGCCGGAGACCGCCGCCGGCTGGGGAGCGATGCTGCTGCTGGGTCTGGGACCGGTGGGGGCGGCCTTCTTCGTCTGGGATTACGGCGTGCGCCATGGCGATATCCGGGCACTGGGGGCGCTGTCCTATCTGGCGCCCCTGCTGTCGACCCTTCTGCTGGTCCTGTTCGGTCTCGCCGCCAATTCGGCGATCATCTGGGTCTCCTGCGCCCTGATCGCCGGCGGTTCGCTGCTGGCCAGCAAGGACCTGCTGCGGCGGAAACCCTCTTAGGCCTCCGCCCCCTGCGCCGCGGCGGCGACGTCGTGGCGGGCGCGGTCGGCGGTCGTCAGGCCGTTGAAGTACCAGTTCAGCGCCACCGCCGTCAGGGTGCCCAGCAGGATGCCGCTGTGCAGCAGCGGCGACAGGAAGGACGGCATCTGCGAGAAGAACTTGTCCGACACCAGCGGGATCAGCCCGACGCCGACGCTGACCGCCACGACGATCAGGTTCTCGCGCCGGTTGACGTAATCGACCTGCGACAGGATCCGCACGCCGGTCGCCGCCACCATGCCGAACATCACCAGCCCGGCGCCGCCCAGCACGAAGGCCGGCACCGATGCCACCACATGCGCCAGCTTGGGCAGCAGCCCCAGCAGAAGCAGGATCAGCCCGCCCGCCGCGCAGACCCAGCGGCTGCGCACGCCCGTCACCCCGACCAGCCCGACATTCTGCGAGAAGGAGGTGTAGGGAAAGGTGTTGAAGACGCCGCCGATCAGCGTGCCCAGCCCGTCGGTGCGCAGGCCGCGGACCAGATCCTCCTGCGTCACCGGGCGGCCGACCATGTCGCCGACGGCCAGGAACATGCCGGTCGACTCGATCATCACCACGATCATCACCAGCGACATGGTCAGGATGGCGACGGGATCGAAGACCGGCAGGCCGAACTGGAAGGGCTGGACCAGCGCCACCCACGGCGCCTCGGCAAGACCGCTGAAATTGACCATGCCCAGCGCCATCGCCAGCACCATGCCGGCCACCAGCCCCAGCAGAACCGCGACGTTGCGGACAAAGCCGCGGCCATGCTTCATCAGCACCAGGATCGTCACCAGCACGAAGGCGGCAACGCCGAGGAAGGCCGGATCGCCGAAGCGCGGGTTGCCGACCCCGCCGCCGGCCCAGCCCACCTCGACCCGCATCAGCGAAATGCCGATGATGGCGATGACGCTGCCGGTCACCACCGGCGGGAACAGCGGCAGCAGCCGGCCGACCAGCGGCGCCGCCACCATGGCGAAGACGCCCGACCCGATCACCGCGCCGTAGATGCCCAGCAGGCCCAGCGACGGGTTGGCCGCCATCGCCACCATCGGCCCGACCGCGGCGAAGGTGACGCCCATCATGATCGGCAGCCGGATGCCGAAGCGCCAGAACCCCACCGCCTGGATCAGCGTGACCACGCCGCAGGCGAACAGGTCGGCGTTGATCAGCATGGCGATCTGGTCCTTGGGCAGCTTCAGCGCCCCGCCGATGATTAGCGGCACCGCGACGGCGCCGGCATACATCACCAGCACATGCTGCAGCCCGAGCGCCAGCAGCCGCCAGGGCGGCAGAAGCTCGTCGACGGGATGGGTCGCGGTTTTCTCGATGGCGCGTGTCATGGCGCAAGCCTCGCTGTCCTGTGTTGCGGCATCGCGATGCATGGGCCATGCCGCACCGCCACGGGCGTTCCGTGCGGCGGACGCCGCGCGCCTGCACAAGTCATGGGCATGCCGCGCGGCGGTTGCCCGTGAAGGTGGCAAATCCAGCGCGGTTTTTTGCCGCGCCCGGGTGGAGACCGCGATGGAGGCTGCGTTATTCTTTAACGATCCGTGGGTACAGTCGCTGTCGCCTACCCCTTTCGCGCAACCCGAACAGAGCGTCGCGATGAGCAAGTCGATCGAGGGTGTATCCAACTGGATGCACATGTTCCGCTGGATCGTGAAGCTGATCCGCGACGAATACGGGGTGGATGAAGCTCTCCTGACCCGGAATGCGACGCTGGAGACCGACATCCAGCTGTCGATCGACCAGGTCGAGCAGGTCCTGGAATACATCTCCGAAAGCTTCGGCATCCGCTTCCCCGAAGGGACGCTGGACGAGCTGGTGAAGCTGGAGGAGCTTTGCCTGCTGGCGAGCTGGATCAAGGGCTATTACAAGCGCCCCGAATTCATCTCCGACGAGTTTGAAAGCCGCTGCCGCAGCATCAACCAGATCGCAGCCTGAGATGACCGACCCGACCTCTTCCTATCCGCCCGGCTTCACCTGGGGCGTCTCCACCTCCGCCTACCAGATCGAAGGGGCGGCGGCCGAGGACGGGCGCGGCGCCAGCATCTGGGACGTCCGCTGCCGCACCCAGGGCGGGGTGGTGAACGGCGACACCGGCGACGTCGCCTGCGACCATTACCACCGGATGCCGGAGGACGTGGCGCTGATGAAGGGGCTGGGCGTCGACGCCTACCGCTTCTCGGTCTCCTGGCCCCGGGTGCTGCCGCGCGGGCGGGGTGCGGTGAACGAGGCCGGGCTGGACTTCTACGACCGGCTGATCGACCGGCTGCTGGAGGCGGGGATCGAGCCCTGGCTTTGCCTCTACCACTGGGATTTGCCGCAGGCGCTGCAGGATCTGGGCGGCTGGTCGGGCCGCGACTGCGCCGGCTGGTATGCCGATTATGCGGCACTCTGCGCGCGGCGCTACGGCGACCGGGTGAAGCGCTGGATCACCTTCAACGAGTTCTCGGTCTTCACCCTGTTCGGCTATGCGATTCCCTGGGCGGCACCGGGGATCGTCGACCGGGCGCAGCATCTTCGCGCCATCCACCACGTCAACCTCGCCCATGGCGCCGGAGTGGACGTGCTGCGGGACCTAGTGCCGGGCGCCTCCATCGGCGCCATCCACAACCGGCAGGTCGTGATCCCCGAGACCGACACGCCGGAGAACCGCGCCGCCGCATCGCTGCTGGACGAGCATTGGAACCTCGTCTTCTGCGACCCGCAGATCCTCGGCCACTACCCGCCGCAGACCGCCGCCGCCATCGAGCCCTATGTGCAGGCCGGCGACATGGCGCGGATCGCCCGGCCGGTGGACTGGTTCGGGCTGAACCATTACGGCCCGATCTTCGCCAAGGCCGATCCGGCCCGGACCTGGGGTTACGGCTGGGGCGACGCGCCGCCCGATCGCCGACCCACGGCGTCGGCTGGGCCATCTTCCCCGACGCCTTCCGGGATGAACTGCTGACCATCCAGCGCCGCTACCGCCTGCCGATCGTGGTGACGGAGAACGGCTGCGGCGGCAGCGACACCGTCAGCCCCGACGGCGCCGTCCACGATCCCCACCGCATCAACTACCTGACGATCTACAACGCCGCGATGCGCGACGCGATGGCCCAGGGCGCCGACGTGCGGGGCTATTTCGTCTGGTCGCTGCTGGACAATTTCGAATGGGGCAGCGGCTATGGCCAACGCTTCGGCATCGTCCATGTGGACTTCCGGACCCTGGCCCGCACGCCGAAGGACTCGGCGCGCTGGTACGCGGAGCTGATCCGGGCAGCGAAGGCTTAGGGCCGGTTTCCATAATGTCCATTTTCGGCAGCACCCGGAACGACGGCGGGGTTGGCCTTGCCGGTTGACTTGCCTTGCGAGGCCGCCTACTGCCAACCTGACATCACCCGGGCGGGATTGGAGAAGACGTGATGATCGAGGGAACGCAAGGGTACGGCGACAACGCGCCGGCACTGGCGGAACAATACGAGAGCATCACGTTTGCCGATGTCCATCATGAGGTGATGCATCTGTTTCCGTCTGCGCCCGCACGGGTCCTTGACGTCGGGGCGGGGTCGGGACGCGACGCCGCAGCGCTCGCCATGCTCGGCCATAGGGTCGTTGCTGTCGAGCCGACCGATGCGCTTCGACAGGAGGGAGTGCGCCTGCATGGTGAGATGCCCATCGAATGGATCGATGACCATCTTCCTGATCTTCTGCAGCTTCATCGTCGAAAGGATCGCTTCGATCTGATCCTTCTAACGGCCGTGTGGATGCACCTGGACATTCAAGAGCGGCGAACAGCCATGGCATCCTTGGCGGGGCTCCTCAGTGCGGATGGCCGGATCAGCATGTCATTGCGCTATGGGCCGGTTCCTCAAGGGCGGAGGATGTTCGAGGTCTCGGCAGATGAGACGGTTGAACTTGCGCGTTCGCACGGGCTGGACGCGATCCATGTGGCAGAGCGAAGCGACATGCTGGGGCGGCCGGACATCCGCTGGGCTTTCGTTGTTCTCGGGGCGCGGAAATGACTGCGCCCCTTCGCAGCCCGTTTGCGAAGTCGATTCCACCCGCAGAAACCTGGAAAGGGGATGGCCGCGGTTACGTTTGATCGCAAGATCCTCTAACGCCGCCGCACCTCCGCGCACACGCCCTCCGCCCCGTCCGGTACCTCCAGCCGTGCCGCTCCGTCGCGTAGAAGCAGGCTGTGCCCCTGGGCAAGCGACAGCGGTTCTCCGCCATCGGGGGTAACGGACAGGGTGCCGGCAAGGGCATGGACCAGCACCACATCGCCGTCGGCGCGGTGTCCGGCCGGTCCCGCCAGCAGGGTGAGGGTGCCGGTGGCCGAAGCGCGGTCGAGCATCAGGTTCACGTCGCGGATCGGGCCGGCGGTCGGCTCGCACCACACCTTGGCCTCGCCGGGAAAGGCGAAGGCGGGGTCCAGGCGGCGGCGCTCGACCGGCGGGGCGCCGTCGACGGACAGGCGCATGCCGTCGCCCTCCACCACGGCGATCAGCCGGTCATAGCCGGAAAAGGCCGAAAACGGGCCCGGTTCGACCACGTCGGCGATGCTGACGCGCCAGACGAACCGGCCGTCCGTCGCCGGCTCCACCGCCAGTTCGGTGGTGACGCCGCCGCCGTTCTTCCAGGGAACGCGGCGATGGTCGGCAGGGGTCAGAAGGGTTACGGCGGTCAAGGTCGGGCTCCGGCGCGGATCGGTTCCGCACCGTCATAGCACAGCCGGAGCCGCCGCTTCAGACGAAGAGGTTGAAGCTGCCCATCAGCTTCTGGGTTCCGGTCTGGCCGGTGGGGATCGAGTTCAGGCTGCCGATGGCGCTGTTCAGCCCGTCCAGCGTCGCCTGCTGCCCCGTGGTCAGCGCCATACCGGTGTCGCCCTTGGCCGGCGCCTTGGCCACGGTGTCATAGTCCTTGCTGTAGTTCCCCATCACCAGCTGCATGGCGTAGTTCTTGGGGTCCTTGTCGGACTGGCCCTTGTCGCGGGTAACGCGCAGGGTGTAGTCGCCCTTGTCGACCGTCAGGTTGCCGGCCTGCAGCTTCTTGAAGGCGTCGTAATTGTCGCCGGACTTCGGGTCGCTGTCGGCCAACACCCGGCCCAGCCGGTTCATCAGCTGGACGCGCACGCCGTCGTCGCCGACCTGGCCCATGGTCATCTCACCCTTGGTGGTGACCTTGAACTTGAAGAAATCGACCTTGTCGTTCGCCGACAGAGTGCTGGCGACGTTCAGGCGCGTGGTGTTCTTGGCAAGCACGCCGATGTCCGTGGCGCCGGACGTGGAGGTCGACGCCGACTTCTTCACCGTCTTGGAAAATTCCTGGACGTCGCCGATGGCCTGATTGCTCTGCGACTTCTTGATCGCGTCCACCGCGTTCTTGATCGACGCGTTGAGGCTGGACACCATAGAGCTGACGCTTGAGAGAGCATCATCCGCCATGATTCGTCATCCTTCTTCCGATCCGACCATCACGCCCAAACCCGCAAACGCGGATTTGCACGCCGCCGACGAGCTACCAAAAAATGGTGCGGCCGGCTGCGCCGCCACCCGGACACGTCTGCCCTAAGGGAGTATACGACAACAGCCGGCGGAACATAGGCAGGATTCGTGATTTTTTTGGTCGAAAGCTGGGATGCGGGACCTGCACGCCACGGCCGGCGGCCCGATCCGGGCTCAGGACCGCGGTTTTCCCCCACTCTCCGGTTGAGGCGCGGAGCCGTCGGCAGTCAGAGCGGCCGGCTGCGGGGCCGACTCGGCGGGGGCCGGTCCGGCATCATCGGCAAGCGGGCAGTGGGGCGGCTGGGTGGGGCCGGTGACGACATCGAAATCGAACATGACAACCTCTCTTGCGGATGGTGAGGCCGCCCGGATCGCCCGTGTTCGGATTTTGAGGATGTGCAGCCCATCAAGGGCCGGGGTCACAAACGCGAAAGCCGCCGCGGGTCGGTCCGGGCGGCTTCGGGAATGAGCGACAGATGCGCGTTCCTAGGCCGCCGGACGAAACCAGCGGCCAAAATATCGGGAGCGTCCAGAGGACGCGATGGAAAGCGCCTGTTGCATGACGGCGACCATAGCGCGCGGCCGCCGCCCTGCCAAGGGGCTTTTTCGCGGTCAGCTTGCCTTGCGCTCCCCCACCGTGTCGGCGACATAGGCGTCGCGCTGACCCAGCGGCCGGGCGGGCCGTCCGTCGCGGTCGGTGGTGTCGCGGGCGGTCTGGTGCTCGATCTCCGCGTTCAGCTCCGCCCCCAGAAGCACGACGTAGGAGGTCAGGTTGAACCACAGCAGCAGCACCACGACGGCGCCGACCGACCCGTAGGTCTCGTTGTAACTGCCGAAGTTCGACACATAGATGGAAAAGCCCAGCGATCCCAGCAGCCAGACCAGGGTCGCCGCCGCCGATCCCCAGGTGACCCAGCGCCATTGCGGCTCCCGCCGGTCGGGGGCGTAGCGGTAGAAGACGGCTAGCCCCAGGATGATCGCCACCGCCAGGATCGGCCAGCGGGCAAGGCTGGCGACCCAGCCGATCGGGGTGTCCTGCAGCCCGACGATGTTGATCGCGGCCGGCACCGCGACGATCATCACCATGGCGACGATGACGAACAGCAGTCCGGCGACCGTCAGTCCCATCGACAGGATCGCCAGCTTGATGATGCCGCGCGTCTCCTGCTCGCCGTAGGCGATGTTGAGCGCCGTCACCAGCGAGTTGGTGCCGCGCGACGCGCTCCACAGGGTCAGCAGCAGGCCGAAGATCAGGCCGAACCCCAGCCCCTGCGACGGGGCGGTCGCCACCTTGCGGGCCTGGTCGCTGACGATGGACAGGGCTTCCGGCGGCAGCAGCCCGCCCATCTGGCTCAGCTGGTTCTCGATCATCACCGGATCGGCGACGAGGCCGTAGATGGAGACCAGCGCCGCGATGGCCGGGAAGATGGCGAGCAGCCCGTAATAGGCGACACCGGCCGCCAGCATCGACACATTGTCCTTGCTCTGCTCGTCCCACACCCGCAGCAGGATGTCCTTCCATCCCTTCTTGGGAATGTCGGACGGGGTTTCCGCCGACCGCCCGCGCGCGTCCCGGCCTCCACCGCGCCCGTCATTGGCGGCGCGCCCGGCGGCATTATGTCCGTTCGCACGGTTCCGGTGCTCGTAGTAATGGCGGCGGCTCAACCCCAGCATGCCCCCGCCCTCCTCAGACCACGGCTTCGCGCAGCGCGCCGACCCGGTGGCGGGCGGTCTCCACGGCGTGGAACTGGGCGCCGATGACGACCTGCAGATGGTCGTCCGGCGCATCGCGCAAGGCGTCGCGGAACAGCGCCAGCGTGCCGTCCAGCCCGCTTTCCAGGCGCGCCAGCAGGTCGCCCCGGCCGGCGGCCCCGCCGACGCCGGCCACGACGCTGCGGGCACTCGCCTCCGCCAGACCATGCAGGGGCGACCAGACCCGGCCGCCCTCGCCGGCCGTCTCGATCCAGCCGCCGCCGCTGCGCAACTCGGCGTCCAGCGCCATGGCGCTGCGGTCGAGCTGGTCGGCCAACGTCTCCAGACGGGAGGACAGGGCGGGGTCGGCGATGCTCATGTCGGCGCGGCGGAACGCCTCCGACCCGTCGCGGCAGGCGGCGATCAGGTCGGTCAGCAGATGCCGGCTGCGCGGGTCCAGCTGGCGGCCGCGGGGATCGTAATCGTCGAATTCGGTGGTGGCCTCCGGCGTGCGGGCGACCGCCCAGGCAAGCCAAAGGGCGCCGACACCCATCAGCGCCACGGGGATCGGGTTGGCGCGGACGGCGCGGGCGATGCGGCCGGACATGCCGTCGCCGCCGCCCTGGATGACGTCGCGCACCACCTGCACCACCCCGCCCGACATCTGGCCGGGCGACAGGCGGAATTCGATCTCGTCGATCACCGCGTCCATGCGGGCGCGGATCGACTCGATCTCGTGTTCGATCTCTTCGGGCCGGCGGTTCTGCGCCGCTGTCGCGGCCCCGGCAGCGGCCGCATGGTCGGAGGGAACCGACGCGGACGGAGCGGCGGACGGAATGGCGTCGTTGTGGTTGGTCATGCCGGACGTCTCCTGTGGGGGCTGCCGGCTTGCAACACCACGGGACGCCGATTGTTCCTGCCCCGCCCGCAAGGCAAAGGGGCCGGAAGGTCTCCCTACCGGCCCCCGCACCTGTGACAGAAGTCCGCGGCCTGCGATCAGGCGAGCGTGACCAGCGCCACGCCGCCCAGCCCGATGGCGGCACCCAGGCCGCGCAGGACGAGCCCGCCCCGGCCTTCGCGGGCGACGCCGCGCAGCGACAGGGCAACGGCGACGCCGGCCCCGTGCAGCAGGGCGGTGGCGAGCGCGAAGCCCAGGCCGTAAAGCAGCGGCTGCGCCGCCTCCGGCATCTCCGCCCCGTGGGCATGGCCGTGGAACAGCGCGAACAGGGCGACCGCCGCCAGCGACACCGGCAGGGACAGGCGCGACCGCGCGGCGACCAGGGCGCCCAGCGCGATGACCGAACCGGCGATCCCCAGCTCCACCGCCGGCAGGTCGATGCCGGCCATGCCCAGCAGGCCGCCGCCGATCATGGCGGTGACGAAGGCCGCCGGCAGCGCCCACAGCGCAGCACCGCCGCGCTGCGCCGCCCACAGCCCGACCGCCACCATGGCCAGCAGATGGTCCCAGCCGCCGACCGGATGCAGGAAGCCGTGGACGAAGCCGGCGTCATGGGCACCGAAGGTGTGGGCGTCGGCGACCGCCGGCAGCACCAGCCCGGCCAGCAGGACGGCCGAGGCGAGGGGGAAACGTTTCATGGACAAGCATCCTCTGATGTCGTGTCGCGCCCGCCGCGGCCCTCCCGCCCGACGCATGGGGAGCCGGGCTGCATGGCGCGGTTGGGGCGAAGTGTAGCAGAAAGCGTCATCTCGGCCATGGTCGAGACGCCGGGTCCACCCCGCCGGATCTACGTATTTTGACGCAGGTCAATGAGTTGCACCCCGGTTCCGTCAGGATGGACCCGCCGCCGCCCCCCGGCGCCGTCCCCAGGACTTCGCCATGACCGCAGCCACATCTCCCGCAGAGGGATCGGTATCCGTCCGGCTGTGGCTCGACGGCGAAACGGGCGCCGGCGCCATCGGCCGGGCCGAAGTCGCCGCCCGCCGCCCGCGCGCCGTCGCCGCCCTGGTCGGCCGCCGGGCGGAGGAGGCGGTGCGGCTTGCCCCCCTGCTGTTCAGCCTGTGCGGCACGGCACAGGGACTGGCGGTCGCCCGCGCGTGCGAAGCGGCGCTGGGCATCGACGCGGCCGCGCAGGAGACCGCGCGCCGCCTGCTGACTGACGCGGAGGCGCTGGACAGCCATGGCTGGCAGGCGGTCGTCGAATGGCCGGCCCGCCTCGGCGCCCCGCCCCGCCCCGCCAGCCTGCGCAGCCTGCGTCAGGCGGTATCCGCGGTGATGCCGGCGCTCTATCCGGCCAAGGACGGGTTGCGGCCGGGCGGCGGTGTCCTTCGGCCCGACGCGGCGGCCCTGCGCGATGCGCTGGCCCGGATGGATGCCTGGCTGGAGGCGGAGGTCTTCGCCGGACCGCCGCCGCGGGATGCCGACGATCTCGCCCGTTGGGCCGGACGCAGCGCCGGCGACGCGGCGCGTCTGGCCGCCCGGCTGCTGGACCCCGATCTGGCCGGCTGGGGAGAGGGAGGCGTGCCGCTGCTGAGCGAAAGCGGGCCGGACTGGTTCGCCGCGGCGCTGGCCGGCGACCCGGCCTTCGCCGCCCGGCCTCGGCATGACGGCGGCCCGGCGCTGACCGGACCGCTGGAACGGCAGGCGGCGCATCCGCTTGTGGTGTCCGTGACGGACCGCTTCGGCGACGGGCTGATCCGGCTGTTCGCGGCGCGGCTCGCCGATCTGGCGGAGCTGCCGCGGCGGATGGCGGCGGCCATCGCCGATCTGCGCCCCGCCGATCCGGCCGTCGCAACGGGGCCGGCGCCGGGCGCGGGCTGCGGCGTGGCGGAGACGGCGCGCGGGCGGCTGGCCCACTGGCTGCGGCTGGACGGGGACGGGCGGATCGCCGATGCCCGCATGGTGGCCCCGACCGACTGGAACTTCGCCGCCGACGGCCCGCTGGCTCGCGGGCTGGCCGGCGCCGGGGTGCGGGACCGGGACGATGCGGCGGAGCGGGCGCGGCTGCTGGTCGCGATGCTCGACCCCTGCGTCGCCTGCGGCATAGAGGTACACGAATGACGATCGCTTGCCGAAGCGGACGGGCCGTCCGATGATGGGCCGCCGAACGGTTGAGGCGGTCGCCTTGTGAGTCGACTTGCGGATCGAAGAGTGGGAGAGCGCGTGATGTGCACGGTTTGCGGTTGCGGAGAAGGCGAAACCCGGATCGACGGCAAGGCCACCGATGCGGAGCATGAGCATATCGGCCCCGACGGCAAGGTCTACCGCCACCGTCATGGTGAGGGGCACGGCGAGGCGCACCATCACGCCCACCACCATCACGACGACACCCACGAGCACGTCGCCCCCGACGGCACGGTGTTCCGCCACAGCCACACCGGCCACGGGCATCATCATGACCATGACCACGGGCACGACCACACCCATGGGCACGGCCACCATGACCACGCGCACCATCACCACCGTCCCGACCGCCCCGACGCCATCGACGGCGGCGCCGCGCTGAACCAGCCGCGGCTGGTCACCATCGAACGCGACATCCTGGCGAAGAACGACGGTCTGGCCGCCGTCAACCGCCGCCGCTTCGCCGAGCGCGGGGTGTTCGTGCTGAACCTGATGTCCAGCCCCGGTTCGGGCAAGACCACCCTGCTGACCCGCAGCCTGACCGACCTGAAGGGCCGCTTCCCCGTCGCGGTGATCGAGGGCGACCAGCAGACCAGCTTCGACGCCGACCGCATCCGCGCCACCGGCACCCCGGCGGTGCAGGTCAACACCGGCAAGGGCTGCCACCTCGACGCCTCCATGGTGGCGCAGGCCGCCGACAAGCTGGCCGCCGAGGGCGGGTTCGCCGGGGACGGCGTGCTGTTCGTCGAGAATGTCGGCAATCTGGTCTGCCCGGCCGGCTTTGACCTGGGCGAGACCCACCGCGTCGTCGTGCTGTCGGTGACGGAGGGGGAGGACAAGCCCCTGAAGTATCCGGATATGTTCGTCCGCGCCGACCTGCTGGTCGTCAACAAGATCGACCTGCTGCCCCACCTGACCTTCGACGTGGAGCGCATGATCGGCTATGCCCAGCGCCTGAACCCGTCGCTGGCGGTGATCCAGCTGTCGGCCACCACCGGCCAGGGGCTGGAGGAGTGGTACGACTGGATCGCCGACGGGCTGGCGGAGGCCCGCGCCGCCCACACCGCTTCCGCCGCCGTCTGACCGGAAGGACCGCCGCCATGTGCCTTGCCGTTCCCGCCCTGGTCACCGCCCTGCTGCCCGACGACCGCGCCACCGTCAGCCTGGGCGGCGTCACCTCCACCTGCTCGCTGGAGCTGGTGGAGGACGTCGCCGTCGGCGACTACGTGATCGTCCATGTCGGCTACGCCCTGTCCCGCCTGGATGCCGAAGAGGCCGAGCGAACGCTCGCTCTGCTGGCCGAGGTCGCCGACGCCGAAGCCGCGGCCTGACGCCTGCTCCCCCACACGCACCCGCCGACCACCCGGACCACCCGCCATGACCGACCGCCGCCTCTTCACCCGCAAGCTCGACATCGCCCGCGGGGCGGTGGACATGACCCACGGGTCGGGCGGCAAGGC
Organism: Azospirillum sp. VT-I1; assembly: GCF_055698305.1. Taxonomy (NCBI): domain Bacteria; kingdom Pseudomonadati; phylum Pseudomonadota; class Alphaproteobacteria; order Rhodospirillales; family Azospirillaceae; genus Azospirillum; species Azospirillum sp. VT-I1. The sequence continues at coordinate 100,884 of NZ_CP168805.1, forward strand.
GATGGCGCAGCTGGTGCGCGAGCTGTTCGCCGCCGCCTTCGCCAACCCCTTCCTCGACCAGGGCAACGATCAGGCCGCCTTCGACGTGCCGGGCGGGCGCATGGTGATGACGACCGACGGCTTCGTCGTCTCGCCGCTGTTCTTCCCCGGCGGCGACATCGGCTCGCTGGCCGTCCACGGCACGGTGAACGACGTCGCCATGGCCGGCGCCGTGCCCTTGCACCTGACCGCCGGCTTCATCATAGAAGAGGGCTTCCCCCTCGCCGACCTGAAGCGGGTGGTCGACAGCATGGCCGCCGCGGCGCGCGAGGCCGGGGTCGCCATCGTGTCCGGCGACACCAAGGTGGTGGAGCGCGGCAAGGGCGACGGCATCTTCATCACCACCACCGGCATCGGCATGGTGCCGCCGGGCGTCGCCCCCTCCGGCGACCGGGCGCGGCCGGGCGACGCCATCCTGGTCAGCGGCACCATGGGCGACCATGGCGTCGCCATCATGTCGACCCGCGACAATCTGGGCTTCGAGACGGCGATCCTGTCCGACAGCGCGGCGCTGAACGGGCTGGTCGCGGCGATGGTGGCGGCGGTGCCGGACGTGCATGTGCTGCGCGATCCCACCCGAGGCGGGCTGGCGACGACGCTGAACGAGATCGCCCACCAGTCCGGCGTCGGCATGCGGCTACGCGAATCCGACATCCCCGTTCGGGCGGAAGTCACCGCGGCCTGCGAACTGTTGGGGCTGGACCCGCTCTACGCCGCCAACGAAGGTAAGCTGATCGCGATCTGCGCGGCGGAGGAGTGCGACCGGTTGCTCGCCGCCATGCGCGAGCACCCGCTGGGACGGGATGCCGCCTGCATCGGATTCGTGGTGGAGGACCCCCATCGGTTCGTTCAAATGGAGACCCGCTTCGGCGGCCGCCGGATCGTGGATTGGCTGACCGGAGAACAGCTTCCCCGGATCTGCTGACCCGTACCGGCGGGCTAACTCACCCTTTCCAAAGATCCTGTCCCTTCGGCAGGACCCCTTTCGCGCGCTGGCCGTTGCCTCTCTCGGATGGTCCTATGCTCTGACCAGAGACGTTCAGCGACGAGAGATTACAATGGCGTTGTCCAACATCGCCCTTTTGGGCGCACCCCGTCTGGACCCCGGCCGCATGGCCGGGACCCGGTCGGCGATGCAGGCGATGGACCGGCTTCCCGGTTGCCCACCCCTGCACAGGCACCGCGTGAAGCGGGCCTTCGACATCGTCGGTTCCCTGGGGCTGCTCGCGCTGTTCGGGCCGCTGATGCTGGTGCTGGCCTGGATGGTGGCGCGCGACGGCGGTCCGGCGGTGTTCGGCCACCGGCGTGTCGGCGCCGACGGACGATCCTTCACCTGCCTGAAGTTCCGTTCCATGGTGGTGAACTCCGCCGAGGTGCTGGAGCGGCTGCTCGCCACCGACGAGACGGCGCGCACCGAATGGCTGGCGACGCGCAAGCTGCGCAACGACCCGCGCATCACCCCGGTCGGCCGCTTCCTGCGCAAGTCGAGCCTGGACGAGCTGCCGCAGCTCATCAACGTCCTGCGCGGCGACATGAGCCTGGTCGGCCCGCGCCCGATCATCGACGACGAGGTTCCCTATTACCGCGCCTGCTTCCCCTTCTACACCCGCTGCCGTCCCGGCCTGACCGGGCTGTGGCAGGTCAGCGGCCGCAGCGACGTCGATTACGTGCGCCGCGTCCAGCTCGACACCGCCTATGTGGTGGGCTGGAGCTTCTGGACCGACATCGGCATCATGCTGCGCACCGTGCGGGTCGTGGTGAAGGGCAGCGGCGCCTACTGACCGTCCTCCCCCTGCCCTCCCCCTCCCCTCCCCTCCGAAAGCACTTATCCCTTCACACCGGTCGCGCGTCCCATCGGGGCGCGCGACATTGCCGTTCGCACCCCCTATTTCCGGTAGGGGAGCCCTGCAGCTGCCCCCGTTGCATGACACGCTTGCCGAATCCGGGGTGGACTTTGAGAATGGGCGAACGACGTGCTAGGGTCGGGCCAACCGGCGAAACCCTGGTATAAGTGAACGATGAGCGTAAGACCGCCGGCCGGACCGGCCAGTCAAGAGGGGCCTAGGATGGCGAAGCTGCTGGCTGCCTTGCTGCTGATGATGGTGGCGATCGGGCCCGCCTGCGCCGTGGCCCCCACCAGCCGTGCCGACACCGTCGCGGCGCTCGACCGATACCGCACCGATTTCGCGAAGATCCGCGGCTACGGGTCGCTGTCCACCGCCGACCGCAATTACGTCCTCTTCTCCGACGCCATGCGCCGCGTCCTGACGGAGCATGTGAAGCCCTTCGACCCGCAGGTGCTGGTCGACAAGGCGGAGGACGGGCTGAAGAAGAAGAAGGCGGAGAATCCGCGCGCCAGCGACCGCATGCTGACCGAAGCGGCGCTGGACAGCATGCTGGGCTCGCTCGACCCCTATTCCAGCTTCCTCGACAGCGAGCGCTACCGCTACCTGCGCGAACAGACCCAGGGCGAGTTCGGCGGTCTCGGCATCGAGGTGACGATGGATGAGGAAAGCGGCCTCATCAAGGTGGTCTCCCCCATCGACGGCTCGCCCGCCGCCCGCGCCGGCCTGCGCAGCGGCGACCTGATCGCCCGCATCGACGACGTGGCGGTCAAGGGGCTGAACCTGCACGACGCCGTCGCCCGCATGCGCGGGCCCGTCGGCAGCTCGGTCGCATTGTCGATCCGCCGTCCGCCGGCGACCGACGCCAACACCCGCGTCTCGCTGACCCGCGCCATCGTAAAGATCCAGCCCGTCCGCTACCGGCTGGAGGGCAACGTCGCCTATATCCGCATCGCCACCTTCAACCAGTCGACCTCCTCGGCGCTGGACGCGGCGGTGGAGGACATGCGCCGGCAGGCGAAGGGCCGGCTGACCGGCGCCGTCATCGACCTGCGCAACAACCCCGGCGGCCTGCTGGAGCAGGCGGTGCAGGTGGCCGACCGCTTCCTGGAGACGGTGGACATCGTCTCCGTCCGCGGCCGCGACCCGGAGGAGTCCCGCTCCTACCGCGGCACCCCGGGCGACCTGCTGGCAGGGCTGCCGGTGGTGGTGCTGATCAACAGCGGCTCGGCATCGGCGTCGGAGATCGTGGCAGGCGCCCTGCAGGACCATCACCGCGCGCTGCTGTTCGGCTCGCGCTCCTACGGCAAGGGGTCGGTGCAGACCATCTCTTCGCTCAGCGTCGACACCGGCATCCGCCTGACCACCGCCCGCTACTACCGCCCGTCGGGGGCGCTGGTGGACTGCTTCGGCGTGTCGCCGAACCTGGAGGTCAAGCCGACCCACGGCAACACCGAGGAAACCCACCCCGACCCCGCCACCTGCGACGCCAACGCCCCCACACCGCCCAAGCCGCAGGTGTGGATGGCGCAGGACATGTGCCCCGACGTGATGGACAAGGCCCCGCGCCCCGACGACGACCGCCCCCTGGAATGCGCCGTCTCCGCCATCCGCAACCGCCTGACCGGCACCCTGGCCGGGGAGTGAATCTCCCTCTCCCGCCCCGGGAGAGGGAAGGGGCCCATGCGGAGCATGGGAAGGGTGAGGGGTAGTGCGAGGAACCATGCGCTTTCGGTTCCTTGGATCACCCCTCACCCTCCCCGCCTTCGGCGGGTCCCCTCCCTCTCCCGGGACGGGAGAGGGCGTTTTCCTACGCCACGAACTCCATATCCATCACCCGCGTCTCCACCGTCCATCCCGTTCCATGCGCCGCGATGGCGGCGACGGTGCCCGGCAGCACCCGGCGGTCGAACAGGCTCCAGTCCGCCGGCAGGCCGACATCCCCCCGCAGCCCGTCGCCGATCTCCAGCAGGGCCGGCGGTACGCCCGGCGTCACCTCCACCGCGAACTGGTCGAGCGGCATCGACAGCCCGACGCCGGCCGCCTTGATGAAGGCCTCCTTCCGCGTCCAGGCCAGCAGGAAGCCCTCGTCCCTGCGGTCGGGCGGCAGCGCCTGCAGGGCGGCGCGCTCGGCGGCGTGGAAGAAGCGGTCGGCGATGCCGTCGGCGCTCTCGATGGGGCGCAGCCGTTCGATGTCGACGCCGATCCGCCCTTCCGCCGCCACGGCGATGGCAAGGCTGTCCTCGCTGTCGCTGAGGTTGAAGGACGGGCCGCCGGGCAGCGCCGGCTTGCCGTGCGTGCCGTAGTCGAAGACCAGCGCCGCCGGGTCGCGCCCGGTGAAACGCCCCAGCAGAAGCCGCAGCAACCCCCGGCGCAGCACGAAGCGGTCGGTCAGCCGTTCCATCAGGAAGCGGTCGGCGCGCTCCAGTTCGTCGGCGGACAGCAGGGCGCGCATCGGCACCTTCAGCGCCGAAAGCCCCGCCAGATCGGCGAACCAGACACTGACCACTCCGGGCTTCAGGACATAGTCGTCGGCACGCCCGCCCGGCGGGGCCGTGATGCTCGCGTCATGCATCGGACAGCGATCCTCCCTCCTAAATTAGCGTCCTGGCTCCGGCAGGGGTTTCGGGTATCATGCGCGCCTCTCGCAATCGCCCCTGCATCCGGACCAGGACCCCATGGTTGACACCGCCCTGCTCGCCCCGCACCTGACCAACGTTCTTCGCGACGCCTTCATCCCGGAGCTGCCCAATCATTACCGCGGCAAGGTGCGTGAAAACTACGACCTTCCGGATGGGCGGCGGATCCTCATCACCACCGACCGGCTGTCGGCCTTCGACCGCATCCTGACCGCCATCCCCTTCAAGGGGCAGGTGCTGACCCAGACCGCCCGCTTCTGGTTCGAGGCGACCAAGGACATCTGCGCCAACCACGTCCTGGAATACCCGGATCCCAACGTGGTGGTGGCGAAGCGGCTGACGATCATGCCGGTCGAGGTCGTGGTCCGCGATTACATGGCGGGCACCACCGGCACCTCGATCTGGTCGATGTACAAGCAGGGCCGGCGCGAGATGTACGGCCACATCTTCCCCGACGGGCTGCGCCAGAACCAGAAGCTGGGCACCCCCATCATCACGCCGACCACCAAGGCCTTCGACGCCGGCCATGACGAGGAGCTGACCGCGACCGAGATCGTGGAGCGCAACCTGCTGACCCGCGCCCAGTGGGACGAGGTGTCGGACAAGGCGCTCGCCCTGTTCGCCCGCGGCCAGAAGATGGCGGCGGAACGCGGCCTGATCCTGGTCGATACCAAATACGAATTCGGCTTCGACGAGGACGGCAACATCCTGCTGGCCGACGAGATCCACACCCCCGACAGCTCGCGCTACTGGTTCGCCGGCAGCTATCAGGAGCGGTTCGAGGCCGGCGAGAAGCCGGAGAGCTTCGACAAGGACTTCGTCCGCAACTGGGTCGTCGCCCGTTGCGATCCCTACACCCAGGACGTTCCGGAGATCCCCGGCGACGTGGTGCTGGAGGCCGCCCGCGTCTATATCGAGGCCGGCGAGACCATCACCGGCCGCCCGTTCGAGGTGCCGGCCGCCACCGTCCCGGTGCTCGACCGCATCCGCGCCAACCTGGCGCCCTACTTCACCAAGTAAAGGGCCAGGCTCCATGCGCGTCGCCATCCTCGACGATTACCAGGGGGTCGCGCGCGACCTCGCCGACTGGTCGCAGCTGCCGCCGGGGAGCGACCTGACGGTCTTCGACAGGCCGCTGGGGGACGAGGCGGCGGTGGCGGCGGCGCTGGAGCCCTTCGACGTGCTGGTCATCATGCGGGAACGCACGCCGTTCCCCGCATCCCTGATCGGCCGGCTGCCCAAGCTGAAGCTGCTGGTCACCACCGGCGCCCGCAACAACGCCATCGACCTTGCCGCCTGCGCCGCCCGCGGCATCCCCGTCTGTGGCACCCGCATGGTCGGCACGCCGACAGCGGAACTGACCTGGGGCCTGATCCTGGCGCTCGCCAAACGCATCCCGGCGGAAGAGCGGGCTCTGCGCGAGGGGCGCTGGCAGACCGGGCTGACCGGCGATCTGGCCGGCAAGCGTCTGGGGCTGGTGGGCTTGGGCAAGCTCGGCAGCAAGGTCGCCCAGGTCGGCCTGGCCTTCGGCATGGAGGTGGCGGCCTGGAGCCCCAACCTGACCGACGAGCGCGCCGCCGCAGCCGGCGTGATCCGCCTGGAGAAGCGCGACCTCTTCGCCAGTTCCGACGTGGTCAGCGTCCATCTGGTGCTGAGCGAGCGCACCCGCGGCGTGGTGGGAGCCGACGAGATCGGCGCGATGAAGCCGACCGCCTTCCTGGTCAACACCTCGCGCGCCGGGCTGGTGGATGAGGCGGCGCTGGCCCATGCGTTGCGCCACGGCCATATCGGCGGCGCCGGCATCGACGTCTTCCCCATCGAACCCCTCCCCGAAAACAGCCTTTGGCTTGACCTTCCCAACACGGTGCTGACGCCCCATCTGGGCTACGTGACGCGGGAGAATTACGCGGTGTTCTACCGCGACGCGCTGGAGGACATCCTGGCCTGGACGGCCGGTTCACCGGTGCGGCTGCTCTCTCCCGGCTGAACGGGAAACAGAGACGGAGGGCACCGGTGAGCTGGAGCGGCAGGGTCGGAGACGGTTTCCGCGGCGGTTTCTGGGCAAGGGTAAGCCGGCACCAGCTGGGCATGCTGATCGGCATGTCGGTGGTCGCCGGCCTGCTGTTCGGCTTCGTCGAGCTGGCCGGCGAGGTGATGGAGGGGGAGACCAGCGCCTTCGACAAGCGCCTGCTTCTCGCCCTGCGCGATCCGCTGAATCCCGACCAGCCCGGCGGCCCCTGGTGGCTGGCACGGATGGCGCGCGACATCACCTCGCTCGGCAGTACCACCATCCTCACCATCGTCACCATCGCCACGCTGGGCTTCCTGCTTCTGCTGCACAAGCGGGCGGCGGCGCTGCTGGTGCTGGTGTCGATCGGCGGCGGCGGAACGCTCAGCACGCTGCTGAAGATGCTGTACGACCGCGCCCGCCCCGATCTGGTGCCGCACGGCGATCAGGTGCTCTCCGCCAGCTTCCCCAGCGGCCACGCCATGCAGTCGGCCGTGGTCTACCTGACGCTGGGCGCCCTGATGTCCCAGTTCGTCGAGGGGCGGCGGACCAAGGCCTATCTGCTGACCTGGGCGATGCTGCTGACTTTGGTCATCGGATCGAGCCGCGTCTATCTGGGCGTCCATTGGCCGACCGACGTGCTGGCCGGCTGGAGCGTCGGCGCCGCCTGGGCCGCCTTCTGCTGGATGGTCGCCGAATGGCTGCAGCGCCGCGGCGCGGTGGAGCAGGACCGGCCGGAGGCGACGGCGGGACGCTGAGGGAAGCTGAGGGATGGGCAGCCGGCGGTGCATCGCACAAAAGGTTAACAAGCGGGTTGAATAGGAACGCGTGCCCGTCGATAGTGTCGGCCCTAACCCTTTCGGATCAGGCCGCACCATGCCCCAGGGCACCCTAGACCGCGAAACCCTTGAAGCCGTCGGCGTCCTTGCCCGCGCGGTGGAGCGCGAGCGGGTGCCCGGCGTCCTGGAATGCCGCCTGCTGGCCAACGCCCTGAAACGCACGCTGGAAAGCGGGCGGGAGCGCGAACTGACCGAGGCGTCCCGCGTCTTCCGCACGCTGGACGCCGATCTGCGCGAACGCATCGTCTCCCGCGCCCGGGTGGAGGCCCAGCGCACCCGCGCCGAAGCCAAGGGCAGGAACGCCGACCGCGATGTGGTGACCCAGGAAATTCCGTCGCTGCCCCGCCGGGCGGTCGAACCGAAAGCGCGTGCGGGCTCCAACTTCCTGGCGGCTCTCAACGGCCTGCGTCCGGCTGCGACCGCCGGCAGCCGGGGTGCGGCCCGCGACCGCCTGCGCGCCGCCGTCGACACCCAGCGCCGGGTTGGACAGCGGGTGGAGCCGACGCTGGAGTGATCCGCGGGGGGCCGGGCCAGCCCGGCGCCTTACCCCTGCCCCAATGCGCAGCGCGCGGCGGCCAGATCCCACGCCGCACAGCCCACGCTCTTGAACAGGCGCGGGCGCCCGTCCGTGGCACGGCCGTCCAGCGCATCGACCAGCGACTTCACCGTCGCCCAGTCCACGCCGGCCTGGATGAAATCGCCGGCCTCGTGGCGGGCGCCGGCGGGATCGTCGACGAACAGTTCGCTGCCATGCACGGCAGTCGGGCCGAACTCCGCCATCTCCGGCTTGAAGGCGCCGACGCCGACCAGCAGGCGGTCCGGGCGCGGCGTCTCGTCATAGATCGGCGACAGGCTGGTGGTCAGCGCGATCACCACCTCGGCCGCCGGATCGACCGGGCCGCTCATCGGCCGCAACTCCACACCCTGCCCCTGCTGCGCGGCGCAGAACGCCTTGGCGCTGTCGATGCCGCGGCTATGAATGTCGATGCGGAGGCCGGGATAGAGCGCCGCGAGTGCCGTGACATGGCCGGCCGACTGGGTGCCGGCGCCGAGCAGAGCCACATGGCGCGGCGCCGGGGACAGGGTGCGGATCGCCAGCATCGACACGGCGGCGGTGCGGCGGGCGGTGACGGTCGGGCCGTCCAGGATCAGCTGCGGCGCGCCGGTTGCGGCGTCGAAGGCGCTGACCACGCCATGGATGGTCGGCAGCCCTTTGGCGCCATTGCCGGGATTGACGTTGACCAGCTTGTGGATGGCAATGTCCGCCGCCGTGGCCGGCATCGACAGCAGCACGCCGCCGTCCGGCAGCGGCAGCACCTGCCGTTCCGGGCTGGTGATGCGGCCGGCGGCGTAGTCGCGGGCGGCGGTGGCCACCGCGTCGCACAATGCTGGGAAAGGAAGGCGGGCGGCGGTCTGTTCGGCGGTAAGAACGGCGAGCAAAGACACGGTGAGCGGCTTCCTCTCTTATGAGTTGGAAAACGGTCAGGCGCGGGCGCGCTCGATCTCCACGCCGACGCTGGCGGCATCGGGGAAGACGTCCAGCTTCTCCACCCGCACCTTGGCCATCGTCACCCGCGCGTCGGCGAGGCAGCGTTCGGCGATGCGCTCCGCCAGCGTTTCCACCAGCGTGACGTGGCCCTGGGTGACCACGCCCTTGACGATGGTCGCCATGTCCTCGCCGGTGACGCCGGGGGCGATCACCTCGAGGTCCAGGTTCAGGCGGATGCGCTGGGGTTTTGCCCGTTCATGGGCATAGACGCCGATCAGCGCGTCCATCACCAGATCGCGCACGAAACAACGGGTGGACAGCGCCGCCGGGGCCGAACGCGGCACCGGGGCGGTGACGGTGGCGAAGAGCTTGTTCATGGGCGACAGCCCTAACACGGCGACGCCACCGCTGCCAAGCGACCGTCCCCGCCCGCGACCATGCCGGAAGGACAGGTCTGGGATGGACTCAGTGCATCTCCGAGCGGATGCGCTCGCGCAGCACGTCGATCGGGCGCAGATCCTCGCCCTCCTCATAGTGCCAGAAGGTCCAGCCGTTGCAGGCCGGCAGGCCGGCCATGGCGGCGCCCACCTGATGGATCGAGCCGCGATGGTCGCCGCGCGGGCCGGAGCCGATCAGCGTGCCGTCGGCGCGCACGCGGGCGGCGACGCGGCGGCGCTGGTCGAACAGGGTCGAGCCGGGGCGCAGCAGACCGCGCTCCACCACCCAGCCGAAGGGGATGCGCGGTGCGGCGCGCTTGGGCGGGGTGTCGAGGATCGCCGCCTCCGGCGCCTCCTCCACCGCGTCGATGCGGGCCTGGGCCGCCTTGACATAGGTGTCGTCGCGCTCCAGCCCGATCCACTTGCGGCCGAGCCGCTTCGCGACCGCGCCGGTGGTGCCGGTGCCGAAGAAGGGATCCAGCACCACGTCGCCGGGACGGGAGGAGGACAGGATCACCCGGTACAGCAGCGATTCCGGCTTCTGCGTCGGGTGGGTCTTCTTGCCGTCCTCGTCGCGCAGGCGTTCGCCGCCGCTGCAGATCGGCAGCAGCCAGTCGCTGCGCATCTGAAGATCCTCGTTGAGGTTCTTCATCGCGTCGTAATTGAAGCGGTAGCGCGCATCCTTGTCGCGGGCCGCCCAGATCATCGTCTCGTGGGCGTTGGCAAAGCGGGTGCCGCGGAAGTTCGGCATCGGGTTGGTCTTGCGCCAGACGATGTCGTTCAGGATCCAGAAGCCCAGATTCTGCAGCGTGGCGCCGACGCGGAAGATGTTGTGATAGCTGCCGATCACCCACAGCGAGCCTTCCGGCTTCAGGATGCGGCGGGCGGCCGTCATCCAGTCGCGGGTGAAGCGGTCGTAGGCCTCGAAATCGTCGAACTTGTCCCACTCGTCATCCACCCCGGCGACGCGGGTGTGGTTCGGCCGCAGCAGCTCACCCCCCAACTGAAGGTTGTAGGGCGGATCGGCGAAGACGAGATCGACCGACGCGGGCGGCAGATCGTTCATGAGAGCGATGCAATCGCCGACCAGGATACGGTTTTCAGGGAGCATTTTACGACCGGCAAAGAACTGAGACTCGGCCGGACAATGAGTCGCGGCCGAGTCGCCGTCAACAGCTTTCTTTGCCAAGTGACGAGCGCTCAGCCGCTTAGTGCCTTTTGGCGTTTCACTGGTGCAAAACTGACTCGGTGATGGGGCGTGACACCATGGCGGGTCAGCGCGTCCAGATGCTCGGGCGTCGGATAGCCGGCATTTCGATCCCATCCATAGTGTGGATACTGGGCCGACAACCGCAACATCTCGCTGTCGCGCGCCACTTTGGCGAGAATAGAGGCGGCGGCGATGGACTGGCTGCGGCTGTCGCCCTTGACGACCGCCACCCTCTCGCACGGCAGGTCGGGGGTGAAGCGGCCGTCCACCAGCGCCGCGTCGGGCGGGACGCCCGGCAGCGCCTCGTAGGCCCGCTTCATCGCCAGCAGCGTCGCCTTGTGGATGTTCAGATCGTCGATTTCCTGAGCCGACGCCTCGGCAATGGCGAAGGCGAGCGCGTGGGCGCGGATCGCCGGCTCGATCTCCTCGCGCAGGCGGCGGGTGACGGCCTTGCTGTCGTCGATCTGCGCCGCGATTTCCGGCGGCAGCCCTTCAGGCGGCAGCACGACGGCGGCGGCGACCACCGGGCCGCAGAGCGGTCCGCGCCCGACCTCGTCGATGCCGCAGACGCGGCGGCCGGGTCCGAAGCCGGCCTCCAGCGACAGGTCGGGGCGGGCGCGGAGGACGGCGGCGGCTTTGCGGGGCGCTTTGGCAGGCATCGGCGGGCGGCCTTCCGGAAGGGGGTGGATGGGGCCGCTTGATAGCGGCGGCGGAGTCCGCGCGCAAGGCCGCCCCCGTTTGCGGCCTCTTGCGTCAACCAGCCTCTTGAGAAGCGGCGCAAGGCTGCGCTATGGATGCGCCCCGCGAAACCGGCCGGCCCCGCCGACAGGCCGGATTTGCGACGCCGGACCACGCCATCACCCGAGAGCAGGCCATGACCGACACGACCCAGACCGCCGCCGAATGCCCCTGCCGTTCCGGCAAGCCGCTGGATGCCTGCTGCGGTCCCTATCTGGCCGGCATGCCCGCCCCGACGGCCGAAGCGCTGATGCGCTCGCGCTATTCGGCCTTCGCCACCGGCAACATCGATTACCTGCACGAGACGCTGCTGCCCAGCACCCGCGACGACTTCCACCGTGACGAGATCGAGGCGTGGGCCAAGTCCAGCGTGTGGACCGGCGTGGAGATCCGCTTCACCGAGGCCGGCCAGCCCGGCGACAGCGAAGGCGTGGTGGAGTTCGTCGCCCGCTTCACCACGAACGGCAAGCCGATGACCCACCACGAGACCAGCCGTTTCACCCACCAGGACGGCCGTTGGTACTATGTGGACGGCATGCTGGGCGCCCGCCCGCGCAGCGGCCCCAAGGTCGGCCGCAACGACCCCTGCCCCTGCGGCAGCGGCAAGAAGTACAAGAAGTGCCACGGCGCCTGAGCCTGCGCGACTGACGGCCGGACCCTGAGTCGCGGTTGATTCGTCACGCTGCACCTGCACAATTTCGGCGAAATCGCCCCGCCCCGCCCGTCGATCGGGCGGCGGCGGTGTTTTTGTTGTGCGCGCGGAGTGGAATTGCGCAATCCTGATTGAATTATGGGTCGGAACCGATCATCCTTCGCTCGCCCTGTTCCGGGTCTCCCTCTTTGGTGCTTTGCCGGGATGGGGTTTAACACGACAGATGAGACGATACTGATGTTCGACCGTCCGCAGCGCTCTTCCTTCCGCGCTCCTGAAATCACCCAGCGCGACATCCGCGCCACCGTCAAGTGGTTCAACGCCACCAAGGGCTTCGGCTTCGTCACCCCCGACGACGGTTCGCCCGACGCTTTCCTGCACTCCACGGTTCTGCAGTTCTGCGGACACGACAGCCTGCCCGAAGGCGCCACCATCACCTGCGACCTGTCGCGCGGCCCGAAGGGCCCGCAGGTCGCCACCATCCACGCGGTCGACACCTCGACCGCCGCTCCGAGCCGTCCGTCGCGCGCCCCGCGCGAGCGTGACAGCTGGGGCAACGACGGCGGCTACGGCGGCGGCAACAGCTACGGCGGCAGCCGCGGCGGCTACGGTGCCGACAGCTACGGCGATTCGGACAGCGGCGAGCTGGTCGACGGCACGGTGAAGTGGTTCAACGTGTCGAAGGGCTTCGGCTTCATCGCCCCGTCCACCGGCGGCAAGGACATCTTCGTGCACATCCGTGCGCTGGAGCGGTCGGGCATCAGCGGCCTGGACGACGGTGCGCAGGTCCGCGTGACCATCCGCCAGGGCGCCAAGGGCCCCGAGGCGCAGCGCATCGAGATGGCCTGATCTCTCATCGGTCGTTGTGATGTGAAAAAGCCCCCGCTCCGGTGGAGCGGGGGCTTTTTCATGCCTGAAACGCGGCCGAGAGGCTCTTTACGAATCCAGGAACGGCGCGCCGCCCTCGAACGCCGTGTCCCAGTAATGGCAGGCCACGCGGTGGCCGGGCGCCACCTCCTCCAGCGGCGGGACCGCCTGGGCGCAGAAGTCGCGGGCCAGCGGGCAGCGGCGGCGCAGGGCACAGCCGCCCGGCGGGTTGAAGGCAGACGGCGCGTCGCCCTCCAGGGCCGGCCGCTCGCCACGGGCCGCGGCCAGCATCGCCCGGCTGTAGGGATGCAGCGGCGCCGTCCGCAGGGTCTCGGCATCGGCGCTCTCCACCACCCGCCCCGACAGCATCACCATGCCGCGATGGGCGTCGCGCAGCCCCTCCAGATAGCGGTCGGTCGCCAGCACCAGCGCCAGGCCGCGCCGGTCGCGCACCGCCGTCAGTCGGTCGAGGAAGCCCTCGCGCTCCTCCGCCGACAGGCCGGCGGCGGGATCGTCGGCGATCAGCACCCGCGGCTCCGGCAACAGGGCGCGGGCAAGCCCGGCATGGGCGGCCTCCGCCTTGCCGAGCCCGCCGGGCCAGCGGAGCGCGGTGTCGGCACGCAGGCCGGCCTCCTCCAGCGCCTCGTCGATGCGGCGGTCGCGGCGGTCGGCGGCGATGTCGGGGCGCAGGCTTCCCAGCGCCAGGGCGAACTGGGCACCGATGGTCATGGCGGGATCGAAGGAGGCGGCCGGGTCGGGGAACAGCGGCTGCAGGTCGCGCCGGGCGCGGCGCATGCCGCCGGGATCCGCATCCTCCCCCGCCGCGTCGGCCGGCGGCGCGGCGGCGGCGACCAGATCGCGGCCCATCCACACCACCGCCCCCGCCGTCGGCGGCGGCAGGCAGAGCAGCGCGCGGGCGAGGGTCGCCTTGGCGCTGCCGGTCTCGCCCAGCAGGGCCAGCGTCTCCCCCAGGCCAAGGTCGAGGTCGATCCCGTGCAGCACGGTCAGCGCCCGCGCCTCCCCCTTAGGACCGGGGGCGAGCGGATAGGCCATGCCGACGCCGCGGGCATGCAGCCGGGCGGTCCCCGGCGCCTCCATCACCGCCGCCGGGGCGATGCGCGGCGGCTCATGCGGCAGCAGGCGGCCGCGGCGCAGGGACAGCACGCGGTCGGCGGGTCCGGCCACGCCGTCCTCCGGCCGTCCGGCAAGGATCAGCGCCACCCCGTCCGCCCGCGCCCAGTCGGCCAGCCGGTGGAGAAGCCGCAGCCGCACCGTCGGGTCGAGCCCGGCGGCCGGCGCGTCGGCCAGCAGCACCGCCGGCCCCACCGCCGCCGCCATGGCGAACAGGCAGGCCCAGCGCAGCGAATCCGGCAGCTGTTCGGGCGGCAGGTCGAACCGGCGGGCGGCGGCGGGCACGCCCATGCGGTCGAGCCCGTCGGCAGTCCGGCGCAGCGCGCCCCGCAGGTCCAGCCCCAGATGGTGGCCGACCACCTCCGCCACCTGCAGGGCCAGCGGCCGGCGCGGCGCCAGACGGCCGCCCTGGGCGATCAGCAGCCGCCCTTCGACCCGGACGCTGCCCGCCATGTCCACCCCGGCCGGCGGCTGGCCGGCGAGCGCGCCGAGCAGGGCGGTCTTGCCGCTGCCCGCCCCGCCGGTGATCGCCAGCACCTCCCCGCGCTCCACCCGCAAGGTGGCGCGGTCGAGCAGGACGCGGTCGCCGACCATCAGGGTCAGCGCCTCGGTCTCCACCGGGGCGGCTTTGGGGGCGATGTGGTTCATGGCTTGCGATTTCCCGCCACCGCGGCGTCGGCGATGGCGCAGGCGGCCCAGAGGGCGAGCGCCAGCAGCAGGGCCGGCGGGACGAAGGCAACCGGATCGCCCAGCCGCGCCGCCAGCCCGACCGAGGCGCCCCAGCTGCCCAGCGCCGGCGGCAGCCCGAGGCCGAGCAGGCTGGCGGCACTCTCCGCCGCCAGCACGCGCGGCAGGGCCAGCGTCCCGGCGGCCAGCAGCGGACGCGCCGCATTGGGGATCAGGTGGCGGCGCAGCACCTCTCCCTCCGGGAGGCCGGCGGCGCGGGCGGCGGTCAGGAACTCCGCCCGCAGCAGCGCCGACAGCTCGGCATGGGCGAGTGCGGCGACGGCCGGAGCGGCGGTCAGCGCGGTGACGACGGCCAGCGGCCCGACCTCCCCCAGCAGCCCGCCGGCCAGCCCGCCGGCCAGCGGCACCAGCAGGGCGAGCGGCAGGCCGGCGAGACGGTGGGCGGCGGCGATGGTCCGCCGCTCCGCCCGGTCGCCCGACAGCCTGCCGAGCAGCCCGGCCAGCAGCGCCCAGCCGATGCCCAGCAGCCCGCCCAGCACCGCGGCCAGCAGCGCGAAGGACAGGCTGCCCCGCCCGTCGAGCAGGGCGGCGGCCACCGGATCGGCGTCCAGGCGCTGGATCGTCGCCCCGTCGGCCATCAGCGGTGCTGCGGCCGAGGCGAGCGCCAGCGCGGCCAGCACCGCTACCCCGGACAGGCCGCGGGCGAAGCCGGCGCGCGGCGCCGCCGGATGGGACGGCACCGGGTGGGACTGCGGTGATTGGTCGAACTCGGCCATCGGGTCCCTTCGTCCGTCACGCCCCCTCATAGGGCGTCGAGCTGTGGTTGGCCGGATCGATCCAGTCGCGCACCGCAAGGCCGAGCGCACCCAGCAGCGCGGTCAGTCCGCAGAGCGCCAGCAGCGCCGGCAGCGACCCCGCCGCCGACCCGGCGCGGGCGGCGTCGATCATCAGCGCCCCCGCCCCCGGCAGGTCCAGCAGGCTTTCCAGCACCACCGATCCGACCACCGCCGCCAGCACAGCGGCGCGCAGCCCCCATCACCGGGGCGACCGCCTGCGGCAGGGCGTGGTGGCGCAGCACGGTGCGCTCGTCCAGGCCCAGGCCGCGGGCCATGCGCACGGCGCCGCCCTCCGGCCCGGCGCCCAGCGCCCGCTCCATCGCCGGGCGCGACAGCCGTGCCGCCTGGCAGGCGGCGGGAATGGCGAGCGCGGTCCAGCCCAGTGGTGCCGCCGAGGCCCCGGCCCGCACGGCGAGTGCCGCGACGGCGGCCAGCAGGAAACCCGGAAGCAGCGGCCCCGCCCCGGCCAGGAAGCGTCCGATCAGCCCGCCGGCGGAGCGCGGCGCCACCGCCGCCCAGGATCCGGCCAGGGCGCCCAGCGCGGTGCCCACCGCCAGCGACGGCAGGGTCAGCAGCAGCGTCACCGCCAGCCCGACCAGCAGCGCCATGCCGGCATCCGGCTGCGGCGCCACCAACGCCGACAGCCCCACCCCCGCCGCCATCGGCAGGATGGCGGTCGGCACGGCATCGATCAGTCGGCGGATCAGGGAGCGCGGCATCGGAGGAACGGCTGTCGGGCGGAAAACGGCATATCGGGTGCGACATGCGACCGTAAGCGCCCCCGCCCCCGCGGGGCAACAGAATTAGCGCCACCCCGGCCCAAGGCCGGACGGCCCGCGTCCGACGGGGGGAGGTCGGGCCCCGCCGGAATTTTTCGACCGTCAGCGTGGCCGGGGTGGCTGCAATTCCCGGCGGCTTTCACCAAATGGCTGAGGGCGGGGAAGGAAAGGCCTTCCCAGATGTTATGACCAGGACACACAGACGACCGGACCCCATGTACGCCCACTCGCCCCAGCCGCTCCCCTCCGCCGGACCGCCGCCCGACGCGACCGGCTCCGCCGGCATGCTGCGGCCGATCCTGGAGCCGGGACGGACCTGCTGGCGGGTGGAGGATACGGCGCGGCTGGGCGTCATCGTCGACGGCGAGGATTACTTCGCGCTGGCCAAGGCCGCCATGCGGCGGGCGCGGCGCACCATTTACCTGACCGCCTGGGATTTCGACGCCCGCATCCGCCTGATGCCGCAGACGCGCCGGCCGCGCCGCCCCGACCGGCTGGGCACGCTGCTGAACTGGCTGGCGACGACGCGGCCGGACCTGCACATCCATGTGCTGAAGTGGGATTATGCGGAGCTGTTCGACCTCGCCCGCTGGTCGCACCCCTTCATGCTGCGCAACTGGCTGACCCACCGGCGCCTGCAGTACCGGCTGGACGGCGACCACCCGACCGGCGCCTGCCATCACCAGAAGCTGCTGGTGATCGACGACCGGGTCGCCTTCTGCGGCGGGATGGACGTCACCGCCAACCGCTGGGACACCCGCGCCCACCACGCCCACGATCCGCGGCGGCGCCAGCCCGACGGCAAGCCCTACGAGCCGTTCCACGACGTGATGATGGCGGTGGACGGCGATGCCGCCCGCGCGCTGGGCGAGATGTTCCGCGAACGCTGGGCACGGGCGACCGGCGAGACGCTGCTGCCCCCCGCCCCGTCGCCCGGCCGCCCGGCGCGCCGCCATCCGCTGGCCGCCGACCCCTGGCCGCAGGGATTCGAGCCGCTGCTGCGCGGCGTGCGCGTCGGCATCGCCCGCACCGACCCCGCCTGCAACGGCCGCGAGGCGGTGCGCGAGGTCGAGGCGCTCTATCTGGCGGCCATCGCCGCGGCGCGCGAGGTCATCTATCTGGAAAGCCAGTATTTCGCCTCCACCGCCGTCGCCGAGGCGCTGAGGGCCCGGCTGGCGGAGGAGGACGGGCCGGAGGTGATCGTCGTCAACCCGGTGCGCACCACCAGTTGGCTTGAGAACACCGTGATGCTGGGCGCCCGCGCCCGCCTGACCCGCGAGCTGCGCGAGGCCGACCGGCACGGCCGCTTCCGCCTGTTCGCCGCCCTGACCGACGGTGGCACCTGCATCACCGTGCATGCCAAGGTGATGGTGGTGGACGACCGGCTGCTGCGCATCGGTTCGGCCAACCTGAACAACCGCTCCATGGGCCTCGACACCGAATGCGACCTGGCGCTGGAAGCCGGGCCGGGGCCGGAGGACGCCGAGACCCGCCGGGCGATCCGCCACACCCGCGACGACCTGATCGCCGAGCATCTGGGCACCAGCCCGGCGGCGGTGGCGGCGGCGCAGCGGCGGCTGGGGTCGCTCGCCGCGGCCATCGACGAGCTGCGCAAGCCAGTGGGCCGCACGCTGGAGCCCCTGCACGACCCCGAGCCGGACGGGCTGGCCGCCGCGGTCGCCGACGCCCGCGTCTTCGATCCCGAACATCCGGTCGATGCGGTGGACATCGTCCGCCGGGTCCTGCCCTCGCGCATCCCGCGCACCCGCCACTGGCTGATGCTGGCCGGCATCCTGGCGCTCCTGGGTCTGTGGGGCATGTGGCGCTACACGGCGCTCAGCGAATGGGCGACGCTCGACGCCGTGCTGTCGGTCTTCCAGGGCTTGCGCGACAGCCCGCTGGCGCCGCTGTGGGTGATCCTGGCCTATGTCGCCGGCGGCTACGTCATGTTCCCGCTGACCGTGCTGATCGCCGCCACCGCCATCGTGATGGGGCCGTGGTGGGGATTCCCAACCGCCATGGGCGGAGCGGTCGCCTCGGCGGTCGCGATGTTCTGGACCGGGCGGATGGCCGGACGCGACCTGCTGGACCGCCATGGCGGCCCGCTGATCGCACGGCTCAACGACAAGCTGGCCGACAGCGGCATCGCGGCGGTGGCCGGCGTGCGCGCCGTGCCGGTGGCGCCCTACACCGTGGTGAACCTCGCCGCGGGCGCGTCGAAGCTGCGCTTCGGCGATTACGTGATCGGCACGATGGTCGGTCTTGCGCCCGGCATCCTTGCCTTCAATCTGCTCGGGCACCAGCTTGAACGCACCATCAGCAACCCCGGCGCCGCCGACATCGCGCTGCTGGTGGCGATGGGCGCGGTGGCGATCGGGCTCGGCTGGCTGACCAGCCGGCTGCTCGGCCGGCAAGGTCGAAAGGCACCGGGCCGGAAGACGGAAGAAAAAGGCCGGCAGGACGACAGGCCAGAAGAAAGGATTTTGGAACCGTGATCCGTTTCAGCCGTGAGCGTGTCCAGCGCATCGCCGCCGCCTTGCGCGCAGCCCGTGCCCGCCGTCCCCGCCGCGCCGACCGCCGCAGTTCCCCGATTCCGGACGGCATGGCCGCCTTCAGCGTCGCCACCTGGAACATCCACAGCTGCGTCGGGCTGGACGCCCGATTCGCGCCCGACCGCATCGCCCAGGTGATCCGCGACCTGGAGGTCGACCTGATCGGCCTGCAGGAGGTCGGCTGGCACCATCGCGGCGAATCGGGGATGGACCAGTTCGCCTTCCTGGAACAGCACACGGGCATGAAGGCCTATGCCGGCCCGACCAAACACAGCGAACGCGCCCATTACGGCAACTGCCTGCTGACCCGCCTGCCGGTGCGCTCGATGGAGACGATGGACCTGTCCGTCGGCAAGCGCGAGCCGCGCGGCGCCATCGACGCGGTGGTGGAGGTGGAGGGGCGCGCGGTGCGGGTGATCGTCGCCCATCTCGGCCTCGACCCCTGGGAACGGGCCAAGCAGGTCGGCGACATAGTGTCGCGGGTGGAGCGGCAGCCGGAGCTGCCCACCCTGTTCATGGGTGACCTGAACGAATGGACGCCCAGCTCGCCGCGGCTGCGCCATCTGGCCGCCTCCTTCGCCGACGTCGCCAACCCGCGCAGCTTCCATGCCCGCATGCCGACCCTGCGGCTCGACCGCATCTATGTGACGGGAGGCTTGCAAATCCCCGCTTTCGAGGTGGTGCGCAGCGTCCTGACCCGTCGGGCATCGGACCATCTGCCGGTCCGCGCCGTCCTGGCCGTCCCCTGATCGTCAGCCACTTCCCAGAACGTCAGTATGACCAACGGAGTCACGCGCCGAGGTCATAGCGGGTTTGTTGCGGTTGATAATTTTTTGTGCACCGCAATGTTCTTTTAACAACAGAGCTTTGCAAATGCGAAGAGGCTCTTGACCTATACGCGACCCCTGACGAAGGATATGGTTGGTAATACGATCAATAAGTGGTCGAAGGAATAACAACCCGACCAACGTACCCTGGCCGACCGGGGGTAGCCGTGACGTGAGGATCTGATTTGCTGTATCACCTGTACGACATGCAACATGCGGCCATGGGGCCGATGCGCTTCTGGGCCGAAGCCGCCCAGCAAACCTTCCAGAATCCGCTGGTCCCGCTGTCCTACACCAAGCTCGGCCGGGCGGTCGCCGCCGGGGCGGAGCTGGTGGAGCGGACGACCCGCCGCTTCGGCAAGCCGGCCTTCGGGCTGGCGGAAACGGTGGTCGACGGGCGGACCGTGCCGGTCACCGAACGTTTCGTCTGGCAGTCGCCCTTCTGCAAGCTGCTGAACTTCGCCAAGCCGGAAGGCACGCCGCGCCAGCCGAAGGTGCTTCTGGTCGCCCCGATGTCGGGCCACCACGCCACGCTGCTGCGCGGCACGGTGGAGGCGCTGATGCGCGACCATGACGTCTACATCACCGACTGGATCGACGCGCGGCTGGTGCCGATGTCGGCCGGCCGCTTCGACCTGGACGACTACATCGACACGGTGGCGGAGCTGATCCGCTTCCTGGGGCCGAACACCCACGTCATCGCGGTGTGCCAGCCGGCGGTGCCGGTGATGGCGGCGGTGTCGCTGATGGCGGCGGCGGACGAGCCGGTGCAGGCGCGCAGCATGACCCTGATGGGCGGCCCGATCGACCCGATGGCCAACCCGACGACGCCGGTCAAGCTGGCGATGGAACGGCCGCTGAAGTGGTTCGAGCGCAGCGTCATCACCACGGTCCCGGTCTATTATCCGGGCGCCTTCCGCCGCGTCTATCCGGGCTTCATCCAGCTGTCGGGCTTCATGTCGATGAATCTCGACCGCCACATCAACGAGCATGTCGGGCTGTTCCGCCACCTCGTCCGCGGCGACGGCGATTCGGCCGAGCAGCACCGCCGCTTCTACGACGAATACCTGTCGGTGATGGACCTGTCGGCGGAATTCTACCTGCAGACCATCGAGACGGTGTTCCAGAAGCACGCCCTGCCCAACGGCACCATGGTGTCCCGCGGCCGCAGGGTGGAGCCGGCGGCGATCACCAAGACCGCGATGATGACGGTGGAAGGCGAGCTGGACGACATCTCCGCCCCCGGCCAGACCATCGCGGCGCAGCGGCTGTGCTCGTCGCTGCCGGACGACATGCGCAAGACGCATTTCCAGAAGGGTGTCGGCCACTACGGCATCTTCAACGGCCGCCGCTGGCGCGAAAGCATCCTGCCGGAGATCCGCAGCTTCATCCGGAGCCACGACGGGGAGTGAGGGGATTGGGGGCGCGCCGGCTGCGGGTGCCCCCTCCCTCCCCGCTTTGCGGGAGAGGGGAGAGTTTGCGAAGCGGCGGCAGTCCCCTCTCCCACCACAGGTGGGGGAGGGTTAGGGAGGGGGCACCGCTCAGCCAGTACCCCAACCCCTCCTCAATCCACCATCGTCCGCGCCTCGGTGAAGGCATCCATATGCCCCAGCCCGCCGGTCGCGCCGGCCTTCACCCGCATGCCGGCGGTGGCGATGTGGAACAGGTAGCCCAGCGCGAACAGCGCCACGAACAGGCCGAACACCAGGGCGTTGTAGTAGATCATCGTCAGCAGGGCCAGCACCGCCAGGACCAGCGAAATCGCCGGGAACACCGGATAGAAGGGCGCGCGGTACGGCCGCTCCAGCGCCGGTTCGACGGCACGCAGGCGGAACAGCGCCGCCATGCTCATGATGTACATGACGATGGCGCCGAACACCGACATGGTGACGATGTTGGCGGTCAGCGGCAGGCCGCCGATCTGGATGAACTCGTCGGAATAGATTGCGGCGATGCCCACAACGCCGCCGGCCAGAACCGCCCAGTGCGGCGTCTTGCGCGTCGGATGCAGCCGGGCGAACACCGGCGGCAGGAAGCCGGCGCGGGACAGCGCGAAGATCTGGCGCGAATAGCCCATGATGATGCCGTGGAAGGAGGCGATCAGCCCGAACAGGCCGATCCACACCAGCATGTGCAGCCAGCCGCTCGACTCGCCCACCACCGCCTTCATCGCCTGGGGCAGCGGATCGTTGATGTTCGACAGCGCGGTCCAGTCGCCGACGCCGCCGGCGAAGATCATGGTGCCGAAGGCCAGCGCCACCAGCGTCAGGATGCCGCCGATATAGGCGCGCGGCACGGTGCGCTTGGGGTCCTTGGTCTCCTCCGCGGCCATCGCGGCGCCCTCGATCGCCAGGAAGAACCAGATGGCGAAGGGGATCGCGGCGAAGATGCCGCCGAAGGCGTCCATGCTGAAGCTGTTCGACCCGGCCCAGCCGTTGGCGGTGAAGTTGGCCCAGGAGAAGCCGGGATAGACGACGCCCATGAACACCACCAGCTCGAAGATCGCCAGCAGCGTGACGAACAGCTCGAAGGTGGCGGCGATGGACACGCCGGCGATGTTCAGCCCCATGAAGATGACATAGGCGCCGACCGCCGCCAGCTTCGGGTCGAGCCCTGGAAACTGCACGTTCAGATAGGCGCCGATGGCGAGTGCGATGGCCGGCGGCGCGAAGACGAACTCGATCAGCGTGGCGAACCCGGCAACGAAGCCCCCTTCGGTCCGAAGGCGCGGTAGCTGTAGGCGAAGGGACCGCCGGCATGGGGAATGGCGGTCGTCAGCTCAGTGAAGCTGAAGATGAAGGTGGTGTACATCGCCGCGATCAGGATCGTGGTGACGAGGAAGCCGAGCGTCCCCGCCGCCGCCCAGCCGTAGCTCCAGCCGAAATACTCGCCGGAGATCACCAGCCCCACGGCGATCCCCCACAGGTGGAGCCCGCTCAGGCTCTTGCTCAATTCAGGCTTCGTGTTCCCAGACATGTTGCCTCCTGCCCCTGTTCAAAGGCGTTGGTGTCTATGGCGGCGCTCTCTCACGACCGGTCGGTCAGTTGGTTTTTCTCGTTGTCCGGACCGGCCAGGGACGGGGCGTCCTCCTTCAGGGCGACCCCCGTCAGCTTCAGCCGCGCCGCCTCGGTTGCGAGCCAGCACAGCTTGTCGGCGGCCGTCCGGATGGACAGGCCGTCGGAATGGATGTTGGAAATGCAGTTGCGTTCGGAATCGGCACGGCCGGGCCTGGGATCCCAGGTCAGGTAGACCCCAAGCGATTCCGCGGCCGACAGGCCTGGCCGCTCCCCCACCAGCAGCGCGACCAGCCGGGCGCCCATGGCCGACGCCACCTCGTCGCCCAATGCCACCCGCGCCTGTCCGGCCAGCACCACCGGGCCGACGCGCAGATGCGGGAGCCGCGACACACAGGCATGGACCAGCGGGGCCGCGTTGACCTGCACCGCCGCGGCCGACAGCCCGTCGGCGATCACGAACAGCAGGTCCCACTCCCCGCCGGCAGTGCCGCGGCGCTCGCCGGATCCAGCCGGCGCCCCAGATCCGGGCGGCGCAGATAGGTCGGCCGGTCGGGTGCCGCGCTGTGGACGCGGATCGTCTCCAGCGGGGCGAGGTCGGCGGCCAGCCGGTCGAAATCGACCGCGCTGTGCACCGCGTCGCGGGCGCGGGCATGGGCCAGCTGGAACTCCAGCAGGGCCTTGGTCGGCAGGGCGTCGCCGCTGCGGCCCAAGGCGATGCGGGCGCGGGTGGCGCTGCGGAAGCGCGCCCAGGGATCCTTCGGAGTCTCGCTCATGGCGCCGCACTCCCCAGCAGGGCGGAGACGACGAGGCTCTGGTCGGGCCAGGGCGGCAGACGGCGCTGCTCGTCGAGCCAGCCGGCCTTGTCCAGCCACGCCTCGAACTCAGGCGCCGGCGGGCGTTTCAGCAGATGCCGCAGGCCGAGCACGTCGTGATAGGACAGGCTCTGGTAATTCAGCATGACGTCGTCGGCGCCGGGCACCGCGATCAGGAAATTGACACCCGCGGTCGCCAGCATCGTCATCAGGACGTCCATGTCGTCCTGGTCGGCCTCGGCATGGTTGGTGTAGCAGACGTCGCAGCCCATCGGCACGCCCAGCAGCTTGGCGCAGAAATGGTCCTCCAGCCCGGCCCGCGTGATCTGCTTGGCATCAAAGAGATATTCGGGGCCGATGAAGCCGACCACCGTGTTGACCAGCAGCGGGTCGAAGGCGCGGGCGACGGCATAGGCGCGGGTTTCCACCGTCTGCTGGT
Organism: Azospirillum sp. VT-I1; assembly: GCF_055698305.1. NCBI lineage: Bacteria > Pseudomonadati > Pseudomonadota > Alphaproteobacteria > Rhodospirillales > Azospirillaceae > Azospirillum > Azospirillum sp. VT-I1. Next base: position 124,726 of record NZ_CP168805.1, read on the forward strand.
CGACGCCGAAATGGGCATCGGCCGACAGGGCCGATCCCTGCCCGGTCTCGAAATACATCACGTTGTCGCCGATGGTGCCGCGCTTCAGCGACTTGGCCGCCTCCTGCGCCTCGGCGAGCAGCGACAGGGTGACGCCGAAGCCGGCATTGGCCTTCTCGGTGCCGGCGACGGACTGGAACACCAGATCGACCGGCGCGCCGCGCTCGATCGCCTGGATCGTGGTGGTGACATGGGCCAGCACGCAGGACTGGACCGGGATGTCGAAGCGGGTGCGCACCGCGTCCAGCATCTCCAGCAGCGCGATGCAGGCCGGGACGTTGTCGGTCGCCGGGTTGATGCCGATCACCGCGTCGCCGATGCCGTAGAGCAGCCCGTCCAGTGTCGAGGCGGCGATGCCGGTCGGGTCGTCGGTGGGGTGGTTGGGCTGCAACCGGCTGGACAGCCGTCCCGGCAGCCCGACCGTAGTGCGGAAGCGGGTGACGACCGAACATTTCGCGGCGACGCAGACCAGATCGTGGTTGCGCATCAGCTTGGACACCGCCGCCACCATCTCCGGCGTCAGGCCGGGGGCGAGCGCCGCCAGCGCCGCGCCATCGGCCTCGTAGGACAGCAGCCAGTCGCGGAACTGCCCGACCGTCATGTGCGCCACCGGCCGGAAGGCGTCGGCGTCATGCCGGTCGATGATGAGGCGCGTCACCTCGTCGGTCTCGTAGGGGACCAGCGCCTCGGTCAGGAAGGTCTTCAGCGGCAGGTCGGCCAGCACCATGCGCGCCGCCACCCGCCGTTCGTCACTGTCGGCGGCGATGCCCGCCAGCTCGTCCCCCGACCGCCGCGGCGAGGCGCAGGCCATCAGCGCCTTCAGGTCGTCGAAACGGTGGCGTTGCCGCCCCAGATCGCAATGGTAACCAGCCATGCCGGCCTCCCGCCCGTCTCATCCCAGGGCAAGAGTGGCACGGGGCGGCGCGGGGGCAGTTGACCGTAGAACACAAAATGCGGCGTTAGACCTTCGTGAGATTTCCCTCTCCCGGGACGGGAGAGGGAAGGATACCCCATCTGCGCAAGCTCCAGCCCAAGCGCGACCTTCGGCGGTGCAATCGGGTAGCCGGCCGAACCTGAAGCCCGGCCATGCCGTTCATTTCGCACCGCAGCGCGCCGCCCATCACCGGACGCCGCGCGCCACGCAAGAAGGAGACCGTCATGCTGACGCTGTTGCGCACCGCCGTCCTGGTTCTGCCGCTGGTCGCCGTGGCCGCCTGCCACAATGAAGGCCCGGCCGAGCGCGCCGGCGAGTCCATCGACAATGCCGGCCAGAGCGTGAAGGACGCCATCGATCCGCCCGGTCCCGCCGAAAAGGCCGGACGCGCCATCGATCGTGCGGTGGACTGACCTCGACGGAGGACGGGACGGCCCGCTCAGCGGGCCGCGAGGTCGCCTTGCCGCCCGGCCGGCTGAAGCCCCGACACCTCCAGCAGCAGCTTGCTGAGAATCGCGTCGGCAAAGGCGTCGAAGTCGCGGGCGGGGACCAGGAAGGCGCCGGGACCGCCGATGACATGGTCGCGGTAATAGCCCTCCAGGTCGTTCGGCGCCGCACCGCCCCAGGGATTGGGCCGGTCGTTCAGGATCGGCAGCCCGTTGATGGTGATGCCGCGGGCAACGGCGGCGTCCCGCGCCTCCTCCACCGGACGGCCGCGGTTGTTCTCGCCGTCGCCCGACAGGTCGATGACCCGCCGCGTGCCCTCGAACCGGTTGGCCTCGAACAGCGGGACGGCATAGTCGATGGCGGCACTGATCGAGGTCCATTGCTCCGTCATCATCGGCGCCTCCGCCACCATGCCGGCGAAGCGTTCGATGCTGGCCGGATCGCTCAGTTCGGTCCAGCCGACCACGGTGTGCTGGTGGCCCTCCCCCGCCCATTCCACATAGGTGGCGGCGATGCGGCCGAAGGGCCCGCCGCGGATCGCCGCCTGCACCTTCGGGTTCAGCAGGGCCTGGACATAGCCGTTGCGCTGCAGCTTCGCCTCGTCCGGATCGACGCTGCCGGACACGTCCACCGCCAGGACCAGTTCCAGGTCCACCGGCGTCTGGGCGGCGGCCGGAGCCGCGGACAACGACACGCATAAGAGGAAAAGGACCAGGAGGCGGGCCGGCAAGCCGGCGAGGGGACGGATAGAGAGACGGGCCAAAAGACGGTATGCACGCATACGCACCCCCTTCGCCACCGGCTGTCCGCACGCCCAGGCGTCGGACGAAGGATTGAGGATTGGTATGCGAACGGTTTCTGTCCATGCCCCGCCGGACGATTCCATTGCCAACGGAAGGCCAATGCGGGGTACTCCGCCGCTGCCGTTTCCTGAAACGGCAGGTGGAATCCGCCGCGGCGGCATCGGTAACGGATGACAAATGCAAGATTGCCTGCATAGCTTAAGCCGTAAGGGGTAAGCCGACCGGCAGAGGCCCCACGCCCGCCCCAGCCCGGCAGTTCATGTCCGCCCCAGCCCCCGCCGTACCTCCAGTCGCGCATCCAATCCGCCGGTCCTCCGCGGCACCGCGCCTGCCGGCAGCGGCCCTCTGCGCCTTGCTGGCCCTTCTGCCTGCCTGCCGGCCCGGCATGGCGACGGCACAGACCGTGCCGCCGCCGCTCCATTCGGCCGAATTGCTGGCCCCCACCCTGCCCAAGCCGCAGGTTCCTGCCCCTCGCGCCATCGACACGCACACCGCCTGCGCCGACCATGAACCGGCGGGCAAGCCCGTCCTCGACGCGCTGTTCGGCGGGGACGCCGCCTTCGCGGAGCTGGCGCGCGACAACCCGGCCGAAGCCTTCCGCTGCTCCAGTCTGTTCCCCGGCGAGGCGGCGCTGGCTGCCCTGCGGGAGGCGGCCGGGCGCGCCCCCTTCGACGCGGTCGGCGCCGCCGACCAGCTGTCCGGCCGTCCCGGCGGCGCGGAGGTCGTCGCGCGGGCACTGGACATCGGGCTGCTGACCCGCTCGCTCGACAGCGGCCTGCCCTTCTACGAGACCCGGCACGAGCTGCGCAAACGCCTGCCCAAGGAGACCCTGCGCCTGCTGGAAGCCCAGGCGGCCAAGGCGCTGGCGGCGTCCCTGGCACGCGATCCGGCGCTGATGGCGCCGAAGATCGGCGCGCTGCTGGACGACATGGTGGACGATCCGCCGGCCGACCGCTTCCGCATCACGCTGGCGCTGTCGTCGGAGGATCTGTTCGGGCTGATCGCCCGGATCGGGCCGCAGCTCTACACCTCCTCGCTCGACGGGCTGGTGAACATCCTCCAGATCCAGCTGAAGCAGGAGCGGCGCGGCATCCTCGACCTCGCCCGCGGGGCGCGGACGCGGCCGCTGTGGGCGGAATTCTTCATCGCGGTGGTCGGCGGCGGGCGGGCCGGCAGCCTGTTCGGCACCAACCCCGCCGTCGCGCGGGAGCTGATGCGCGAGAGCATCCAGGCCCTGCTGCCGGCCACCGGCATGACCCAGCCTGCGGCGGCGGGCGGCATGCCGGACCCCGCGGTGGTCATCGGCGTGCTGGCCGACGCCATGGACCTCGAAAACCGTGCGGTCCGCGCCGCACTCGAGGATGAGCTGGCGGCCTGGTACCGCGGCGCCGGCGAGGCGCCGGTCAAGGCCATGGCCGGGCTGGCGGGCAGCCTGCACGCGATGCGCCTGTCCGGCCGGCCAGCCACCCCCGCCTTCGAGGCGGAACGGTTCCTCCAGCGTCATTCGCCGGGCGCGCCGCCGGTGCTGACCGCGCAGCGCCTGTTCCGCAACGGCCTCAACGTGCAGCGGATGACCTTCTACGACGATCCTGACGGGCGGGCGTCCTTCCGCGGCTTCCTGCGGCAGCACCGGATGCAGGGCTGGGCGCTGCACGGCCAGTCCGGCTTCGTCGTCGCCATCAGCCCCGACCGCCACGGCCGCCGCATCGTCATCGTCGCCGACGTTCCCGGCGCCGGCGACGCCGGGCGGGCCGCCGCCTGGGACTGGATGGCGCGCGAGGGGCTGACCCCGTCCATCGTCATCCACCGCGGCCACAGCTATCATGAGGACGGCACGATGACGGAGATCGGGCCGGCCACCGCACTGGTCTTCTGGGGGTCCTGCGGCGGGCACACGCGGCTTCGCGCCACGTTGGAACGGGCGCCCGACGCGCTGGTGCTGGCGACGCAGAACATCGGCGTGTCCGCCGTCAACGAGACGCTGCTGGGCATCATCGAGGAACGGCTGCTGGCCGACGGCACCATCGACTGGAACGCGGTGTGGACCGACGCCCGCGCCCGCATCCGCGACCGCCGCTTCGCCGCCTACAAGCGTCCCGACCAGGATTCGGCCAACCTCGCCTTCCGCGCCTGGCGGGTCCAGGCGGCCTTCCCGTAACCCGTACCGCCGAGCATGGCTGTGTTTCGCCGCTGCTGCTTGCGGCGGAACGACGCGCATGGTGCTGTGGTGCCTCCGATTGTTGCCCACCCCCGTTGTCGAGGCCCCAGACCATGACGTGGCAGACGCTCGCCTTCTTCTTCGCCACCGCCTTCGTGATCTCGATGACGCCGGGGCCGAACATGCTGCTGGCGATGAGCCTGGGCCTGCGCTTCGGCGCGCGGCGTGCCGCCTGGGGCGGGGCCGGCATGTGCGCGGCGCTGGCGGTGATGGCGGCGCTGTCGGCCTTCGGCCTGGGCGCCCTGCTCTCCACCTCCGTGCTGGCCTTCGAGATCGTGCGCTGGGCCGGCGTGGCCTATCTGACCTGGCTCGGCATCGCCGCCTGGCGGGCGCCGGTGGAGCCGGCCGGCAGCCGTGACGCCGCGGCCTCCGCGACCGGCGAAGGGTCGGCAGTGCGGCTGTTCCTGCGCGGCGCGCTGGTCGCCTTCAGCAATCCGAAGGCGCTGGTCTTCATGGGCGCGCTGTTCCCGCAATTCATCGACGCCGGCGCGCCGCTGGCACCGCAGTTGATCGCGCTGGTCATCACCATGGTGGTGATCGAGTTCGGCTGGATCATGGCCTATGCCACCGGCGGCGACCGGCTGGCGGCAAGGCTGACGACGGCGTCGGCGGCGAAGTCGCTGAACCGGCTGACCGGCGGCCTGATGATCGGCGCCGGCGGCTTGCTGGCGCTCGCCCGCCGGGTCTGACGCCCCCGCCCGCTTTCTCCCGCTTCCGCAAAGAAAAAGGGCCGCGCAATCGCGCGGCCCTTAAGTTTAGGGAGGAAACGCCCCGAGAATGGGCAGGGGCAGGATATGCTGCGCCGCACACGAACTGGTATTACCAATGCTGAATGGTAGCCATGCGCAGCAGGAATGGCCCTATGCAGCAATATGCATTGTCAGCAATAGGACCGTAGCTCCGGTTACAAAAATTTCACGGAACCGCCGCGCCTGAGTCATCGCCCGCCCCATTAATGCATCGGTTCGCCATACACCCCAAAGGGTTACCCCGGGGAGTGGCGCGGCGAAGCGAAACACGCGGTCGAGGAACGGTGCGATGGCGATCCCAGTCCTGCGCAGCCTGACGCTGAAGCAGGCGATTCATGCGGTCCTCGCCGCCTTCGTCATCGGATTCGCCATCACCGCGGCGGAGTTCGCCTGGACCGCCTCGCGCGAGCGGACGGCGGCGCTGGACCGGATCGGGCAGGTGGCCGCCCTGGTGGAGGGGCCGGCCGCCACCGCCGCCTGGCTGATCGACGGCGATCTGGCCGGGGAGGTGCTGGACGGCGTGGTGCGCGCCAATGCCGGCTGGGCGGAAATCCGGCTGGGGGACGGCACGCTGCTGGCCCGGCGCGAACAGGCCGCCCCGCCGATGTCGCTGCTGGAACGGGCGGCGACGGCGCTGCTCTTCACCGACCGGCCGGTCCTGGTCCATGACCTGCCCGTCCCCGCGGCCGACCGCAGCACACCGGCGGGCAGCGGCCGGGTCGTCGGCCAGTTGGCGGTCGGGATCGACACCGGGCGGGCGGCGGCCGGCTTCCTCGCCTATGTCTTGGCCGCGCTGGTCGCCGGAACCCTGCGCAACCTCCTGATCGGGCTGGCGATGGCGGCGGTGTTCCACCGGCTGCTGACCCGCCCGCTGCTGCAGATCGGCCGCGCGGTGGCGCGCATCGATCCGGAGAAGCCCTATGGCCAGCCGCTGGCGGTGCCCCGCGGCCATGCCGACGACGAGCTGGGCTTCGTCATCGCCCGCTTCAACCACACCCTGACCCTGCTGGAGCAGGAACATGACGAGCTGCGCCGTCTGGCGACCCGCTGCCCGCTGACCGGTCTGGCGAACCGGGCGCTGCTGCTCGACCGGCTGGACCATGCCATCGACCTTGCGGAACGCGCACGGGAGCCGGGGGCCGGCCGGCTGGCGGTGCTCTATGTCGATCTCGACCGCTTCAAGCGGGTCAACGACAGCCTGGGGCACGGGGTGGGCGACCTGCTGCTCTGCCGGGTGGCGGAGCGGCTGGGCGCCAGCGTGCGGCGTTGCGACACCGTCGGCCGGCTGGGCGGCGACGAGTTCCTGGTGGTGCTGGAGCGCGTCGCCGACGGCGAAGAGGCGGCGATGGTGGCGCAACGGCTGCTGGATGGCCTGTCCGCCCTGCGTGAGGTGGGCGACCACCGCGTCCACATCACCGCCAGCATCGGCATCGTCCTCCATCCCATGGACATTGCGGGCGGCGGGGGCTCCCCGGACGGCGCCGGGCTGATGCGGATGGCCGATTCGGCGATGCAGGCGGCCAAGGCGGCGGGCGGCGACCGTTTCGTCTTCCACACCCGCGACATGACCGACCGGGCCGAGACCCGCCTGCGGCTGGAGGCCGGCCTGCGCGAGGCGGTCGCGGCCAAGTCCTTCGAACTGGTCTACCAGCCGAAGATCGAAGCGGCGGGCGGCCGGCTGACCGGCTTCGAGGCGCTGATCCGCTGGCGGCACGAGGGGGCGGCGATCTCCCCCGCCGATTTCATCCCGGTCGCCGAGGACAGCGGCCTGATCATCGAGATCGGCCATTGGGTGCTGGAGGAGGCGTGCCGGACCGCCACCCGCTGGGCGCTGGACCATGGCCCGGTGCCGGTGGCGGTCAACGTCTCCGCCCGGCAGCTTTCCGATCCCGGCTTCGCCCGGCTGGTCGAGCAGGTGCTGCAGCGCCACGGCACCCCGCCCCACCTGCTGGAGCTGGAGATCACCGAGACCGTCATCATGAAGGACGTGCGCCATCACCTGCCGACGCTGAACCGCCTGCGGGCGTTGGGGGTGCGCATCGCCATCGACGATTTCGGCACCGGCTATTCCTCGCTGGCCTACTTGCGCGAACTGCCGGTGGACGTGCTGAAGATCGACCGCAGCTTCGTCAACGACCTGCCGCACGCGCCCGACATCGCCTCCACCGTCATCGCCCTGGCCCAGAAGCTGCTGCTGTCCACCGTGGCGGAGGGGGTGGAGACCGCCGAACAGCGGCATTGGCTGGCGGAGGCCGGCTGCAACTGCCTGCAGGGCTACCTGATCTCGCGGCCCCTGTCGGCCGACGCCGCCGAAGCGATGGTGATGACGGCCTTCGCCCACGACGAGGCGCTGCCCCTGACTGCTTGAGGGCAGCCGACATCAAGTAACCGTCCAGATTCCGCGAAAATGGAACTAAATTTCATTCATCGGATCGCGTTCATCGCAAGTTCCTGTCCGCATCCCGCACCGATCCGCCGATATTCGCCCACCCATTCACATCATGACGGCCTGATATTCCGGACCGACAATTGCGGTCCCGGACAGCGCCTCCTTATGAGTATTTTCAAACAAGAAATACGACCGCATGGGAACGGATGGTTCTCCATTCGCCAAAAAGCACTCATAAAAGGAACGCCCGATGTACCGAGATCGCATTCGCCTGAAGTCGCTGTGGGGCAAGGTGGTGCCGGCGGAAGAGGCCGCCTTCCTCATCAAGGACGGCATGACCGTGGGCATGAGCGGCTTCACCCGTGCCGGCGACGCCAAGGCGGTGCCGCTGGCGCTGGCCGAACGCGCCGCGTCCGAAAAGCTGAAGATCACGCTGATGACCGGCGCCTCGCTGGGCAACGACGTGGACCGCATCCTGACCGAGGCTGGGGTGCTGTCGCGCCGGCTGCCCTTCCAGGCCGACCCGGTGCTGCGCAAGGCGATCAACCGCGGCGAGGTGATGTTCGTCGACCAGCATCTGTCTGAGACGGTGGAACTGCTGCGCTCGCGCCAGATGGGGCCGGTCGACGTCGCGGTGATCGAGGCCTGCGCCATCACCGACACCGGCGGGATCGTGCCGACCACCTCCATCGGCAACTCGGCGACCTTCGCCATCCTGGCCGAGAAGATCATCGTCGAGCTGAACCTGACCCAGCCGCTGGACCTGGAGGGGATGCACGACGTCTACATCCCGACCCGCCGCCCCTTCCGCGAACCGGTCCCGGTGGTGACGGCGGAAAGCCGCGCCGGCCTGCCCTATATCCCCATCGACCCGTCGAAGATCGCGGCCATCGTGGTGACGCGCAAGCAGGACAGTTCCGCCAGCATCCTGCCGCCGGACGACGAGACCAACGCCATCGCCGGTCACCTGATCGAGTTCCTGGGCCGCGAAGTGAAACAGGGCCGGATGGGCCGCTCGCTGGCGCCGCTGCAGGCCGGCATCGGCACCATCGCCAACGCGGTTCTGCACGGGCTGATCGACGGGCCGTTCCACGACCTGACCATGTACAGCGAGGTTCTGCAGGACAGCACCTTCGAGCTGTTCGACGCCGGCAAGCTGAACTTCGCCTCTGGTTCCTCGATCACGCTCAGCGCCGGGAAATATGCCGAGGTGCTGCCGAAGATCGGCTCCTACAAGGGCCGTCTGCTGCTGCGCCCGCAGGAGATCTCCAACCATCCGGAGGTGATCCGCCGCCTTGGCGTCATCGGCATCAACACGGCGCTGGAGTGCGACATCTACGGCAACGTCAACTCCACCCATGTCAACGGCACGCAGATGATGAACGGCATCGGCGGCTCCGGCGATTTCGCCCGCAACAGCCACCTCGCCATCTTCGTCACCAAGTCGCTGGCCAAGGGCGGCGCCATCTCCAGCGTCGTGCCGATGGTCAGCCATGTCGACCACAACGAGCATGACGTGGACGTCCTGGTGACGGAGGTCGGGCTGGCCGACCTGCGCGGGCTGGCCCCGCGCGAACGGGCGGAGACCATCATCCGCAACTGCGTCCACCCCAGCTACCGCGAACTGGCGGCCGACTATCACCGCCGGGCGCTTCAGCGCGGCGGCCACACCCCGCATCTGCTGGAGGAGGCCTTCGCCTGGCACACCCGCTTCCAGCAGACCGGCAGCATGATGCCGAAGCCGCTGGCGGCGGAATAGGGGTCCTCAAAAACGGGCGGGCCGCGGAATGCCGCGGCCCGTTCCCGTTACCGATATGCTTGTCAGACGTGCTGCCCGCCATTGCGTTCCAAGTAGAGAAGCAGGGCGGGATAATAGTGCTTGCGCTCGGACGAAATCTTCTCGCAGAAACGCCGGGCGGCACCGCTCTTGATCCATTCCTCAAGCTGACCGTTTTCCCGCTTTTCCGCGACGATGGTATCGATCGCGTCCAGAATTTTGTGAATCACCTCAGGCCTCGTCTTATGAGATCGGAGCGGCGTCTTCGTCGCCCTCTCAATCCTATATGCGCTCGGCTGCCGGTGAACGGCCCTGCATTCTGGGAATGGCTGCGTGTTGCAATGCACAAAACGAATGGCTTCACGCCCTCTCCCGCTCATCCTCCGATGGCCGTAGAGCCTGACCCGTTGGGCACAGGCGCAGCAGCACGCAGCGGTCGCAGGCCGGTGCCTGATAGTAGCAGCAGCGCTGGCCGTGCAGCATCATGACCTCGTGGTTGTCGTACACCTGCTGGGCATCCCATTCCGCCGGCAGTTGCGCCGACAGCACGGCGTGCGAGGGGCCGACGGCGAGGCCGGCGGGGATCAGGCCGGTGCGCACGGCGACGCGGTGGTGGTGGCTGTCCACCGGCAGCGCCGCCTGCCGCAGCGTTGAGAAACTCAGCACCGCCGCGCTGGTCTTCGGCCCTACCCCCGGCAATTCCTCCAGCCACGCGCGGGCCTCGGGCACCGGCATGCCGGACAGCAGGTCGAGCGACAGGCTGCCGACCCGCTCGGTGATGCGGCGCAGGATGGCCTGGATGCGCGGGGCCTTCTGCTCCGGCCAAGTGACGCCGGCGATGGTCGCCTCCACCTCGGCAACGGGGGCGTCGCGCACCGATTCCCAGTCGGGCCAGCGCCGCCGCAGCGCCTTGAATGCGGCGCCGGAGGCCGCATTCCGGGTGCGGTGCGACAGCAGCGACGACACCAGTTCGCTCAGCGGGTCGAGGCTGTGGAAATAGGCGACCGGGCAGCCGTAGACGGTGCACAGCAGCCGGTGGATTTCGAGCGCCTTGTCGCGCAGCGCAGCGGGGTCGGTCATGAAAACCGACAACAGGCGAACCGGTAAGGCGTTACCGGTAAATCATCATGCCCCGCGCTACCCCACCAGCCCCGACATCACCGCGCGCAGTTGTGCCGGCTTCACCGGCTTGTTCAGCACCAGACAGCCGGCCGCCTTGGCCTCGTCGGCCAGTTCCGGCGTGCGGTTGGCGGTGACGATCACGGCGGGCAGGATGCGGCCGCAGGCGGCGCGCAGCCGCGCCACCTCGTTGACGCCCAGCGCCCCGTCGTCGAGGTGATAGTCGGCGATCAGCAAATCCGGCGGCTGCGGCATGCCGGACAGCAGGGCCAACGCCTCGTCGCCGTTGGTGGCGGACACCACGTCGCAGGCCCAACCGCGCAGCAGCGCCTCCATCCCCGCCACCACCGCCGGCTCGTTGTCCAGCACCAGCACCGAGGTTCCGGCCAGCCGGTTGGTCATCGGCCGGGCGGCGATGCTGGCCGGGCGCACGGCGCGGCGCTCGGTCCCGCGCGGCACGGTGACGGCGAAGACGGAGCCCCGACCCGGCTCCGACCGCACGGTGATGGGATGGCCCAGCATGCGGGCGACGCGGTCGACGATGGCGAGCCCCAGCCCCATGCCGCGGTCGCGCCCCTTGGTGACGGGGGTGTCGAGGCGGCGGAATTCCTGGAAAATCTCGGCGATCTTGTCGCGCGGGATGCCGGGGCCGTTGTCCCACACCTCGATCCGGATGCTGCCGTCGCCGGCCCGGCGGCAACCGACCACCACCCGGCCGCCCTGGACATAGCGCAGCGCGTTGGACAGGAAATTCTGCACGATCCGGCGCAGCAGCCGCATGTCGCTGCGCACCACCGCCCCCGACCCGACCACCTTCAGGTCGATGCCGCGCTCCGCCGCCACCGCGGCATATTCGGTGGCGAGCGGCGCCAGGATGCCGCGCAGCGGGAAGTCGGTGACCTCCGGCGTCACCGCCCCGGCATCGAGCTTGGAGATGTCCAACAGCGCCGACAGCAGATCCTCCACCGACGCCAGGGCGACGTCGATGTTCTCCACCAGCTCGGCATTGGCGTCCGGCTGCTCCAGGTCGGCCAGCGCCGAAACGAACAGGCGGGCGGCGTTCAGGGGCTGCAGCAGGTCGTGGCTGGCGGCGGCGATGAAGCGGGTCTTCGACAGGTTGGCCTGATCGGCCTGGGATTTGGCCTGCTGAAGCTGGTCGTTCAGCATCATCAGGGCGGATTTCTCCGCCTGTTCGGATTCGCGCCGCCGCTCCTCCTCATGCTTGATGACGGTGATGTCGGTGTAGACGCCGACGATGCCGCCGTCGCGGGTGCGCCGCTCGTTCACCTGGATCCAGCGGCCGTCGGACAGCCGGTTCAGGAAGACGCCCTTCAGGTCGTGGCGATGCTCCATCCGCTCGCGCAGCCAGACGTCGGGAGGCGGCTCGCTGACCGCACCCGCAGCGGCGACCATGGCGACCAGATCGTTGAAGCGGATGCCGGCCTGGATGCGCCCCGCCACCGACGGCCAGTAGGACAGGTATTTGCGATTGCACAGCACCAGCCGGTCGGCGGAGTCGAACAGGGCGAAGCCTTCGTTCACCGACTCGATCGCCTCGAACAGGCGGGTGCGCATGGTGTCCGCCAGCTCCTTGGCGCGGGCGAGGTCGCGGTTGCTGTCCTCCAGCTTGTGCAGGGCGCGTTCCAGCTCCAGCGTGCGCTCGCGGATCTTCTGCTCCAGCACGATGGCGGTCTGGAACAGTGAGAAGGCGCCGCCCTGGAAGTCCATCGACCGCTCGACGCGGTCCATCAGCACCTTGTTGATGCGCTGGAGCTTGGCGTTCTCGCGCTCCAGCTCGGCGATGCGGTCGGCGGGGTCGAGTGTCCAGTTGCGGGTTTGGATGCCGGCCATGGCTTAGCGCCCTCCGATGGCGACGCCCGTGAAGGTCTGGTTGACGTGCATGCCGTTCACCTGCTCGCCATAGGCGCAGAATCCGACGACGCGGTGGCGGGCCAGCCGGTCGGACATCACGGCATTCAGCTGCCGCTGCTCCATCTCCAGCCGGCGCAGGATGCAGTCGCAGCCGAGGATCAGGTCGGGCGCGCCGACCTCCGCCTCGATGCCTTCGATCAGCCCGTCGAAGTTGGAGACCGGATCGACCCCCTCCGCCACCGTCAGGACGATGCCCTCGTCGATGGCGCAGAAGAAGGTCAGGCTCTCGTCGTCGTTCACCTTCTGGATGGAGCGGACATGGTACTGGCCGCCGACCCGCACCACGACCGGGTGGGAGGCGAAGATCATCGGGGTCAGCGGCTCGCCCTCCAGACCGACCAGCCGGGCGTACTCGCGGCCGGCCGGCTCGGCATTGATCTCATGGACGATGCGGTGCTGCGGATCGGCGCCGGTGACCACCATCTTGCGGTCGGAACTGACGAAATGCTGGGTGCGGAAGACGGTGAAGGGCCGCGTCGTGGTGAACAGCGCCACCACCGCCGCGTTGGGATGGAAGGCGCCCTCATGCAGGACGAATGTGCGTTCGAAATGCAGGTCGTCGCCGGCCGACGCCCCGAACAGCGGGATGTCGATCAGCGCGTTGTGCAGAGCGCTGACCACCGTCTCCTCGCTCATCGACAGGCCGTCGATCAGCAGCATGGCGAAGCTGCGGGCGTCCTCGCCCAGCGGCACCGGGCGCGAGGCCATGGCGCGGTCGCGCCGCGACAGCAGGGAGCGGGCGATGGCGGTGCTGTCGGCGATCTCGAAACGGTCGACATGGTCGACCAGCGCGGTGACGATGGAGAAATCCTCGGTCGGGAAGCCAACCGCCACCAGGGCGTTGGTGGTGTAGCCGCCGGGGCCGATCTCCCCCGCCGTGGTGCAACCGATGACCGGCACGGTGCCGAACTCCGCCGCCAGCGCGTCGGCCAGCGCATGGCGGTCATAGCTCGGCGCGCAGAAGACGATCACCAGCTCCAGCGCCGCGTCGCCCAGCCCGGCACGCAGGTCGCGCGCGGCGTCTTCCGGCCGTTCGGCATGGGTGACGGCGCGCGGCATGCCGTCGCCGGACGTCGGCCTCACCGGACCTTCTGCGGAGATCTCCCGTGCGGACATCGCTGCCCCTCCCGTCTCCCTCTCCGTCCGCGGATGCGATCCGGCAAGGGTACTCCAGGGATGGCGGCGGGCAAGACCAATCCGCGGGCCGGTGAAGGACGACATGATGCGGGGCGGCTCCTAAAGGGTGTCTGCCGGTTGCGGATCGGGCAGGCTGGCCAGTTCGTCGTCGGTGAACAGCCGGGCCTTGGCGGTGAAGCGCACACCGTCCGGCGCCTCCAGAGAGAAGCCGCCGCCGCGCGCCTGGATAACGTCCAGGATGACCTGGGTGTTGCGCCACCATTGGAAGGTGTCGTCGGACATGCAGAAGGGCGCACCGGCGACCATGCCGAGGCACAGGTCGCGCCCGCCCAGGCGGAACTCCCCTTCGGCAGGCAGAGCGGTGCCGACCCGTCGCAGCAGCCGCCCGACAGATGCAGCATCAGCGGCCCGTGCTTCGCGGCAAGGCGGTCCAGCAGGGCGACGGCTTCGGGAGTGGCGGTCACGCGATCCGGTGGCGTAGGGGCGGTCATGCTGGTCCTTTATCACGAAACCGGGCGGCGAAAGAAAAAAGGCCGGGGGACTCGCCCCCGGCCCAGGTTTGCCCGATAGGGAGGAGCGGGGCTCAGAAGAAGCCGAGCGCTTTCGGGCTGTAGCTGACCAGCAGGTTCTTGGTCTGCTGGTAGTGGTCGAGCATCATCTTGTGCGTCTCGCGGCCGATGCCGGACTTCTTGTAACCACCGAAGGCGGCGTGCGCCGGGTACAGGTGGTAGCAGTTGGTCCACACGCGGCCGGCCTGGATACCGCGGCCCATGCGGAAGGCGCGGTTGCCGTCACGGGTCCAGACGCCGGCGCCCAGGCCGAACTCGCTGTCGTTGGCGATGGCCAGCGCCTCTTCCTCGGTCTCGAAGGTGGTCACGGCGACGACCGGGCCGAAGATCTCCTCCTGGAAGATGCGCATCTTGTTGTGGCCTTCCAGGATGGTCGGCTGGACGTAGTAGCCGCCTTCCAGCTCGCCGCCCAGATGGGCGCGCTCGCCGCCGGTCAGCACCTTGGCGCCCTCGGCCTTGCCGATCTCGATGTAGGAGAGGATCTTCTCCATCTGCTCCTGTGACGCCTGGGCGCCGATCATCGTGTTGCCGTCCAGCGGGTGGCCCTGGGCGATCTTCGCGACGCGCTCCACCGCCAGCTTGATGAAGCGGTCGTAGATCGACTTCTGGATCAGCACGCGGCTGGGGCAGGTGCAGACCTCGCCCTGGTTCAGCGCGAACATCGCGAAGCCTTCCAGCGCCTTGTCCAGGAACTCGTCGTCCGACGCCATCACGTCTTCGAAGAAGATGTTCGGCGACTTGCCGCCCAGCTCGACGGTCGACGGGATGATGTTCTCGGAGGCGTACTGCAGGATCAGGCGGCCGGTCGAGGTCTCGCCGGTGAAGGCGATCTTGGAGATGCGCTTGTTGGTGGCCAGCGGCTTGCCCGCCTCGATGCCGAAGCCGTTGACGACGTTGATGACGCCGGCCGGCAGCAGGTCGCCGATCATCTCCATCAGGACCATGATCGCCATCGGGGTCTGCTCGGCCGGCTTCAGCACGATGCAGTTGCCGGCGGCCAGCGCCGGGGCCAGCTTCCAGGCGGCCATCAGCAGCGGGAAGTTCCAGGGGATGATCTGGCCGACGACGCCCAGCGGCTCATGGAAGTGGTAGGCGTAGGTGGTGTGGTCGATCTCGGCGATCGAGCCTTCCTGGGCGCGGATGCAGCCGGCATAGTAGCGGAAGTGGTCGATGGCCAGCGGAACGTCGGCGGCGCGGGTCTCACGGATCGGCTTGCCGTTGTCCAGCGTCTCGGCCAGCGCGATGATCTCCAGCCGCTCTTCCATGCGGTCGGCGATCTTCAGCAGGATGTTCGAGCGCTCGGTCGGCGAGGTGCGGCCCCAGGCGTCCTTGGCCTTGTGGGCGGCGTCCAGCGCCAGCTCGACGTCGGCGGCCTGGGAACGGGCGACCTCGCACAGCGGCTTGCCGGTAATCGGGGTCAGGTTGGTGAAGTATTGGCCGTCCACCGGCGCCACCCACTGGCCGCCGATAAAGTTGTCGTAGCGGGGGCGGAGCGCGATCTGCTTCTGGAGCGTTTCGAGAGCCTGGTGGAGCATTGGGCCGTTCCTCTCAGTGTGGCGAACCGGTCAGGTCCCCGGTCCGGCGCGTTTGTCGGCGCCATTCAGCCATTCTGGGAGGGAGGGGGTAAATTGTACTATGGAAGGAGACGGTAGGATGGTTGGATTGTTCGCCTACCACCCTATGCGCGCCCGCTGCGGAACCACTCACTCCGCCGGCTGCCGTCCCTCGACATAGCCCTTGCGCAGCTGCTCCTCGTACCAGCGGCGGTGATGCTCGATGGCCCAGGCCTCGTCGACATCGCCGCTGCCCATGGCGTCGAAGGCGCCTTCCATGCCGATGGTGCCGATGTAGATGTGGCCGATCACCACCGCGATCAGCACGGCCGCCAGCAGCCCGTGGATGACGTGCATGATCTGCATGCCGCCGATGCCGGTGAAGGCGAAGGGCACCATCAGCAGATAGCCGGTGACGATCATGCCGATCCCGCCCAGCACGATGCCCCAGAACACCCCTTTCTGCCCGGCGTTGAAGCGGCCGGCTTCCGGATGGTGGCCGCCGGCCTTGGAGAACAGGCCGCCGCCGGTCTTGACCCACTGCCAGTCGGACTTTTCGGGAATGTTGTCGCGCATCCACAGCGCCACGATCAGCAGCAGCCCGACAACGAAGGGCACGCTGACGAAGTTGTGGATCGACTTGGAATACTCCGCCAAGGGCGTGAACGCCTGATGGCCGATCAGCGGGATCAGCAGCGTCCGGCCGAAGGTGAGGATCACGCCGGTCAGCGCCATGGTCAGGAAGCTGACCGCTGTCGTCCAATGGGCGAAGCGGTCCAGCCCGTTGAAGCGCAGGACCAGCCGTCCCGACTTGCCGCCATGGATGCGGATGGTCCCACGATAGAGGAAGAAGACCGTCAGCACCGCCGTCACGCCGATCGCCAATCCGCCGATCGCCAGCCGAAGCGTGTGGCTGCGCCATTCCCGCCATTCCCGCCCTTCGGGCTGGACCAGCACGGCCAGCTTCTGGTCCGGGATGCTGACGCGGCCGATCACCTTGTCGTCCTGCGGGACATAGAGCGGCACCTGCTCCTTGGTGGTGGGGGAGTTGGGGCCGGGCACCTGGTAGAGCTGCGCTTGTGCGAAAGTCGGAGCGGCCAGACCAGCAATGGCCAGCAGGGCGATCAGAAGCAGCAGGGCGTGCAGGGGGCGCAGAGTTGGGCGCATGAGTTGGGTCTCCCGGTTAGGCGACTTCTTGCGACACTTGCCCCCACCCCAACCCTCCCCCGCTGGGCGGGGAGGGAGCAAGTGCTTAGGCGGGAGAGTGGCGGCAGTCCCTCCCCCGCCATCGGACCGACCTTCGGTCGGCCGAGAGCGGGGGAGGTTAGGTGGGGGGCTAACGTCGCACTCGCTCAGAACTCCTCACGCCCCTCCCGTCCCCGGCCCGCCGGGTGCGAAGGGGGAGCCGCGGTCGTTGCGGCCGTAGGCGGTGGACCAGCCCGGCGCGCCGGAGCCGTAGCCGCGGCGCAGCGAGCGTTCCTGATAGATGTCGGCCAGCACGGCCCCGTCGCCGCCCATCAGCGCGCGGGTGGAGCACATCTCCGCACACAAGGGCAGCTTGCCTTCCGCCAGCCGGTTGGATCCGTATTTCTGGTACTCCTCCACGCTGTTGTCGGCCTCCGGGCCGCCGGCGCAGAAGGTGCATTTGTCCATCTTGCCGCGGCTGCCGAAATCGGTGCTGCGCGGGAATTGCGGCGCGCCGAACGGGCAGGCGTAGAAGCAGTAGCCGCAGCCGATGCACAAATCCTTGCTGTGCAGGACCACCCCGTCGGCGGTCTGCAGGAAGCAATCGACCGGGCACACCGCGGCGCAGGGCGGGTCGTTGCAATGCATGCAGGCCATGGAGATCGACCGCTCGCCGGGCTTGCCGTCGTTCAGCGTGACCAGACGGCGGCGGTTGATGCCCCAGGGGACCTCATGCTCGTTCTTGCAGGCGGTGACGCAGGCGTTGCATTCGATGCAGCGTTCGGCGTCGCACAGGAACTTCATCCGGGCCATGACTTTTCAGCTCCCGCGCTTCATGCCGGTTCGACCCGGCAGAGGGTGACCTTGGTTTCCTGCATGAAGGTGACGGGGTCGTAGCCGTAGGTCGTCACCCCGTTCACCGGCTCGCCCAGAACGATGGGATCGGTTTCCGGCGGGTAGTTGCCGCGCAAGCTGTCGCCCTGCCAGAAGCCGGAGAAGTGGAAGGGCATGAACACCGTGCCGCCGCCGACGCGGTCGGTCACCAGCGCCTTCACCTTGGCCTTGCTGCCGTCCTCCGGCCCATAGACCCAGACCCAGGCGCCGTCCTTGACCCCCAGCCGCTGGGCGTCCCCGGTGTTGATCTCCACGAACATGTCCTGCTGCAGTTCGGCCAGCCACGGGTTGGACCGCGTCTCCTCGCCGCCGCCCTCGTACTCGACCAGCCGGCCGGAGGTCAGCACCATGGGGAAGCGCTGGCGCAGGTCGCTGTCGGCCACCTTGAACTGCAGCGAGCGGGCAAGCTGGACCAGACGGAAGTCACGCCGGTCCTCGATGGCCGGGAAGGCCTTCACCAGATCGGGGCGCGGGGAATAGATCGGCTCGCGGTGGATCGGCACCGGGTCGGGCAGGTTCCAGGCGACGGCGCGCGCCTTGGCGTTGCCGTGCGGCACGCAGCCATGCTTCAGCGCCACGCGGATGATGCCCATCGACAGGTCGGTCTGCCAGCTGACATTGTCGACCTCGTTGCCGCCGATGGCCTGGATGACGCGCATCTCCTCCGGCGTCAGGTCCTTGTCCCAGCCCAGTTTCTTCAGCACGGCCATGGTGAATTCGGGATAGCCGTCCTCGATCTCCGATCCATTCGAGAAGGAGCCGTCGGCCAACAGCGAGACGCCGTTGCGCTCCACCCCGAAACGGGCGCGGAAGACGCCGCCGCCGTCCATCACATGCTTGGAGGTGTCGTAGAGCACCGCTGATCCCGGATGCCTGATCTCCGGATGGCCCCAGCTGGGCCAGGGCAGGCCGTAGTAATCGCCGGCGCAGGGGCCGGACGCCGCCCGCATGGTGATCTTGTCGAAATCGGCCTGATGCTTCATGTGCATCTTCAGCCGTTCCGGCGACTGGCCGGTGGCGCCGATGGACAGGCAGCCGCGGTTCATCTCGCGCAGGATGTCCTCGGGGACCGGGCGGGTTTCCTCCACCGTGATGTGCTTGAACATCTCGTCGGCGAAGCCCAGCTTGCGCGCCAGCAGATAGATGATCGTGTAGTCGTCCTTCGATTCGAAGATCGGCTCCACCACCTTCTCCCCCCACTGCATCGAGCGGTTGGAGCAGGTGCGCGACCCGTCGGTCTCGAACTGGGTGCAGGCCGGCAGGATATAGGTGCCGTTGCGCCGTTCCTTGATGGCGGCGAAGGTGGTCGGGTGCGGGTCGGCGATGACCAGAAGGCTCAGCTTCTCCAACCCCTTCACCATCTCCGGCATGCGGGTGACGGTGTTGCCGCCATGGCCGAAGCACATCATGGCGCGAAGCGGGCTGGGCTGGTCGATCTCGCCCGGCTTGGCCAGCACCGCGTCGAACCAGCGGGTGGTCGGGATGCCCTTGGCCTCCATCAGGTCCTTGGAGCCGAAGCGGCCCCTCAGATAGTCGTACTCGACGTCCCAGACGCGGGCGAAATGCTTCCACGCCCCTTCCGCCAGCCCGTAATAGGCGGGCAGAGTGCTGACATCGAGGCCGAAGTCGGTGGCGCCCTGCACGTTGCAGTGGCCGCGGTAGATGTTGGCGCCGCCGCCGGCAATACCGATGTTGCCCAGCGCCAGCTGCAGGATCGACAGCGCGCGGACGTTGGCGGTGCCCACCGTGTGCTGGGTGACGCCCATGCACCAGATCACGGTGCTGGGCTTGTTCTTCGCAATCACCTCCGCCACCCGGCGCAGCTGGGACCCGGGAACGCCGGTGACCCGCTCAACCTCCTCGGGCGTCCATTTCTTCACCTCGGCGCGGATCTCGTCCATGCCGTAGACGCGCTGGCGGATGTAGTCCTTGTCCTCCCAGCCATTCTCGAAGATGTGCCACAGCAGGCCCCAGGCGATGGGGATGTCGGTGCCGGGACGGATGCGGACATATTCGGTGGCGTGCGCCGCGGTGCGGGTGAAGCGCGGGTCGATGACGATGAAGGGAGCGCGGTTGTGCTCCTTGCCGCGCAGCATGTGCTGCATCGACACCGGATGCGCCTCCGCCGGGTTGCCGCCGACGATCAGCAGCGCCTTGGAGTTCTGGATGTCGTTGTAGCTGTTGGTCATGGCGCCGTAGCCCCACGTGTTCGCCACGCCGGCGACCGTGGTGGAATGGCAGATGCGCGCCTGATGGTCGACGTTGTTGGTGCCCCAGAAGGCCGCCAGCTTGCGGTAGAGATAGGCGCCCTCGTTTGAGAACTTCGCCGAGCCCAGCCAGAACACCGCGTCGGGTCCCGACGCCTGCCGGATCTCCAGCAGCTGGTTGCCGATCTCCTCGATCGCCTGATCCCAGCCGATCCGCTGCCACTGGCCGTCCACCAGCTTGAGGGGATATTTGACGCGGCGGGTGCCCTTGGTCAGCTCGCGCACCGACGCGCCCTTGGCGCAGTGGGTGCCCTGGTTGATCGGGCTTTCCCAGCCCGGCTCCTGCCCGACCCAGACGCCGTTCTGCACCTCCGCGATCACCGTGCAGCCGACCGAGCAGTGGGTGCAGACGTTCTTGCGCGTCACCACCTCGATGTTCGGCAGGATGGGACCCGCCTCGGCCTTGCGGATCATGGCGCCCGGCAGCGCACCGACCGCGGCGATGCCGCCCGCGGCGAGGCCGGACCGGCGCAGGAAGCCGCGGCGGCTGACACCCGACTCCAGGCTGTCGGCCAGCGCGCCGAACAGACCGGACCGCTTGCCGCTAGGATGCGCACCGCGATTGGCTTTCGCTGAGGACCGTTTGACCAGCATGGACACCCTCCGGACCGCTCCGGAACCCATCGGATGCCTCAATGAGCATCCGATGGGTTCCGGTCTTTTGATTTTGCGTGCGATTCACGCGTCGGACGATTCCGTCCGACGCGACCGCACTTCAGAGGCGGTTCAGCGCGTAGAAGCGCTTGACGTGTTCGGTTTCGCGGTAGCGGGCCTTCACCTGCTCCTGCGGCGATTCCATGGCCTGCGCCTCTTCGCCCGCCGGCAGCATGGTGGCCGCGGCGGCGCCGGCCGCACCCAGACCCAGAGTCTTCAGGATGTCGCGGCGCTGCAGGGGATTGCGCGGGGCTTCTGGCGGCGTCTTCATGCGTCGGCTCCCTCCAACTGGGCGGGTTGTTCGGAAAGGGACTGGCCTTCGATCTCCAGGAACAGGCGGCCGATGGTGCCGACCGGGCGATAGAGGCCGGCGGAGGCCGCCGCCTCCAGGTCCCGGAAGAAGCGCCCGGCCCAAGGCGTCAGGTGGCTGTCCAGCATGTGGCGCTGCACCGCCGGATCGGCCGCTTCGCGGATCAGCACCGCCATCACGTCGCAGAGTGCGGCGATGTGGTCCTCCGGCTCCGACACGCCGGGCGCGCGCTCCAGCCCCAGCGCCTGCAGGTCGGCGCGCAGGGCCGACAGCGGCCGGTCGGTCAGGAAGCCCGTGCGGTAGTAGGAGGCGTAGGGGACCAGCTCGCCCTGGACGACGCCGATGAACAGCGCGTTGAACTCCCGCTCCGCCTGCTGCGGACCGGTGGCGCGGGAACGGGACGCGAGGTCGTCGAAGGCCCGGCCGATGGCGGTGGCGTCGCCCGTCAGGCCGCCGAGCAGCCCCAGCAGGTCGGCGGAGGGCGGGGCCGCCAGCGTCAGCGCCAGCAGCCGGTAGACGTCGGCGCGCAGGCCGTCCGCGCCGCTTTCCGGATCATGAACCGTCATCACACTCCCGCAAGCCGCTCCCGACAAACCCCAAGGCCATGGCTGGCCCAGACTGGGATAACGGCCGGCGGGCGCAAAGGTTGCCCTGCCCGGTCGGGGCTACCCCACCGGGGTCATCCTTTTCCCCCGCCCGCGGGGTTACTTCTGCGGACGGCCGGAGAAGTTGCGGTGTTCGATGGACGCCTCCTCCCCCACCCGCGTGCCGGCGGAGGCGAAGGTCTCGTCGGCGCTTCGGGCGAACAGCGTCGGCAGGACCGCCCAGGCGCCACCCGCCAACACGACGATGGCGCAGAGCGCGGCGAGGAAGGCTTTCATCGGCATTTCTCCAGACACAGCACGATCCGGGGCGGGGCCGCGCGGCCGGCCCCATCCACGACCGCCACAACACCCCCGACGCCGGAATGTTTCCCCGCCGTCTTTTCCTCTTGATATGCTCTTATCGAGCACATATGGTTTTGCTCAGAACGAGCATAGAGCGGAGCAGTCCGATGCCCGAGGTCGCCGAACTCGCCTACACCCCCGCCGTCGCCGCGGCGACCGCGCCGATCTATGACCGCATGAAGCGCGTCGTGCCGGCCATCGAATGGCCGTTTCACGCGCCGCTGGTCCACGCGATCAACGAGCTGAAGCGCGAGCGCAACGCCGTCATCCTGGCGCACAACTACCAGACGCCGGAGATCTTCCACGGCGTGGCCGACATCGTCGGCGACAGCCTGGCGCTGGCGGCCAAGGCGACCGAGACCGACGCCGACGTGATCGTGCTGGCCGGCGTGCATTTCATGGCGGAGACGGCGAAGCTGCTGAACCCGGCCAAGACCGTGCTGATCCCCAGCCGCAACGCCGGCTGCTCGCTGGCCGACAGCATCACCGCCGCCGACGTGCGGCTGCTGCGCGAGGCGCATCCCGGCGTGCCGGTGGTCGCCTACGTCAACACTTCGGCTGAGGTGAAGGCGGAGGTCGACATCTGCTGCACTTCCGGCAATGCGGTGGAGGTGGTGGAATCGCTGGGCGTCGACCGGGTGATCTTCCTGCCCGACGAATATCTGGCGAAATATGTCGCCACCCAGACCAAGGTCGAGATCATCGCCTGGAAGGGCCATTGCGAGGTGCATGAGCGCTTCACCGGCGCGGAGATCGAGGAGTTCCGCCGCAGGTTCGACCGGCTGACCGTGATCGCCCACCCCGAATGCCCGCCCGACGTGCTGGAGGCCGCCGATTTCGTCGGCTCCACCGCCCGCATGATCGACTTCGTCGGCAACGAGAAGCCGCCGCGGGTGCTGATGGTCACCGAATGCTCGATGAGCGACAACGTCGCCGCCGCCTCGCCGGAGACCGAGTTCGTGCGCCCCTGCAACCTCTGCCCGCACATGAAGACGGTGACCCTGTCGGGAATCCTGGAGTCGCTGCAGACCCTGGAACCGCGGGTGGAGATCCCGGACGCACTCGCCGCCCGCGCCCGCCGCTCGGTGGAACGCATGCTGGCGGTGAAGCCGAAGTGAGTGCTTAGAAACGCCCTCTCCCGCCCCGGGAGAGGGAGGGGACCCGCGCCAATGGCGCGGGGAGGGTGAGGGGCGATCCAGATATGGATCCCCTTATCCTCGCCTCACCCTCACCCTTCCCATGCTGCGCATGGGCCCCTTCCCTCTCCCGGGGCGGGAGAGGGAGACCCAGGAGTCCCCATGACCTCCAGCACGCCTTACGATGTCCGTGACGCCGAGGTGATCGTCGTCGGCTCCGGCCTTGCCGGGATGACCGCGGCGCTGCAGCTGGCCCCGCGCGCCGTCACGCTCGTCACCAAGACCGCCGGCCTGCCCGGCGGCTCCAGCCTCTACGCCCAGGGCGGCATCGCCGCCGCGGTTGGACCCGGCGACCGGCCGGAGGACCATGCCGCCGACACCATCGCCGCCGGCGCCGGGCTGGTCGATGCCGCGATGGCGGCCCTGCTGACCCGTGACGGCGCCGCCATGGTCCGCCACCTGCTGGCGGATGGCCTTCCCTTCGACCGTGCCGCCGACGGCTCGCCTCTGCTGGGACGGGAAGCCGCGCATGGCGCGGCGCGCATCGTCCATGCCGGGGGCGACGCCACCGGCCGCACGCTGGTGACCGCATTGACGGAGCGCCTGCAAGCCACCCCGTCGGTGCGGGTGGAGACCGGCGCCTTCGCCGTCGACCTCGTGCTGCGCAACGGCCGGGTCTGCGGCCTGCTCGCCTGCCATCCGGAGGGCTGGGTGCTGCACCGCGCCCCCCGCGTCATCCTGGCGACCGGCGGCATCGGCGCCGCCTTCGCCCGCACCACCAACCCGGCGGAGGCCACCGGCGACGGACTGGCCATCGCTGCGCGGGCCGGCGCCCGGCTGGCCGACCTGGAGTTCGTCCAGTTCCACCCCACCGCACTCGCCGTCGATGCCGACCCGGTGCCGCTGCTGACCGAGGCGCTGCGCGGCGCCGGCGCCCTGCTGCTCGACCAGACGGGCCGGCGCTTCATGCCCGACGAGCATCCGCTGGCGGAACTGGCGCCGCGCGACGTGGTCGCCCGCGCCATCGGCCGGCGCGTCGCGGCGGGGGAGCCGGTGTTCCTCGACCTTCGCCCAGCGCTGGATGCGAAACCGGACGGCTTTCCCACCGTGCTGGCGCTCTGCGCCGACCATGGGCTCGACCCGTTCGCGCAGCCGATGCCGGTGGCCCCCGCCGCCCACTACCATATGGGCGGGGTGGTCACCGACGCCGGCGGGCGCACCAGCCTGGAGGGGCTGTGGGCCTGCGGCGAGGTCGCCTGCACCGGCGTCCACGGCGCCAACCGGCTGGCGAGCAATTCCCTGCTGGAGGCGCTGGTCTTCGGCGCCCGCGTCGCCCGCGACGTGGCCGAACGCCCCCTGGCTCCCCTGCCGCCCTTCGCCCTGCCCCACCCACCGGCGGTCGCCGCCGATGTCGGCGACGCCCTGCTCGACGCCATCGGGGCGGAGGCGCGGACGGCGCTCTACGAAGGCGCCGGGCTGGTCCGCGACGGGCTGGGGCTGCTCGCCGCCCGGCGCAAGCTCGACCGGCTGGCGGCGGCACTGGACATGCTCCGCTGCGAGGATGACGCCGACCATGGCGCCCACCATGGCTCCGAGGCCCCGCCCCCGGTCGTCCGCCAGTGGGGCGAGGCGCGCAACCGGCTGCTGGTCGGCCGGCTGGTCGTCCATGCCGCGCTGGCGCGGGAGGAAAGCCGCGGCGCCCATTGCCGCAGCGACCATCCCCTGCCGAACCCGGCCTTCACCCGCCGCACCCTGACCCTCAGCGACCTGGCCGGCACCGCCGGTCCCCTGTCCGGAGACGCCGCATGCTGCATCCTCTGACCGTCGAGCCTATCGTCCGCGCCGCCCTGGCGGAGGATCTGGGCCGGGCCGGCGACATCACCACCGACAGCATCATCCCGGCCGACGCGGTCGCGACCGCCCGCATCGCCGCCCGCAAGGACGGCCGCGTCGCCGGGCTGGAGGCGGCGCTGATCGCCTTCCGCCTGCTCGATCCCGGTGCGTCGGTGACGGTGGAGCGGACGGATGGCGACGACGTGCCCCCCGGCGGCACCATCGCCACCCTGACCGGCAAGGCCCGCGCCCTGCTGACGGCGGAGCGCACGGCGCTGAACCTGATGGGCCGGCTGTCCGGCATCGCCACCGCCACCCGCGCCCTGGTGCGCGAGGTGGAGGGGACCAAGGCCCGCATCGTCTGCACCCGCAAGACCACCCCCGGCCTGCGCGTTCTGGAAAAGCATGCGGTGAAGCTGGGCGGCGGCTTCAACCACCGCTTCGGGCTGGATGACGCCGTCCTCATCAAGGACAACCACATCGCCGTCGCCGGCGGCGTGCGCCCGGCGGTGGAGCGCGTCCGCGCCGCCATCGGCCACATGGTGAAGGTGGAGGTGGAGGTCGACACGCTCGACCAGCTGGACGAACTGCTGGGCCTGCCGGTCGATGTCGTCCTGCTCGACAACATGGACCCGGACACGCTGCGCCGCGCCGTGCGGATGGTGGATGGCCGGCTGCTGACCGAAGCCTCGGGCAACGTCACCCTCGCCACCGTCCGCGCCATCGCGGAAACCGGCGTCGACATGATCAGCTGCGGCTGGCTGACCCACAGCGCCCCGAATTTGGATCTGGGGCTGGATATGTGACCTAAAAATACCCTCTCCCGGGGCGGGAGAGGGTCCTTTTCCCTACGCCGCCAGCTTCTCGACCGTGCCGTCCAGGCCCATCAGCAGCAGTTCGACCTCCAGGTCGGGGTGGCGTTCCTTGACCATCGCCTTCAGCTTGGTCAGGTACTGGCCGTGCACCTCCGCTTCCTTGGCAGGGTCGGAGGCCACGTCCATGCCGAGGAAGACCTTGTAGGCGCCGCAGTCGCGGTGATCCATGACGATCAGGCGCTTGATGTGGTGCAGTTCCTTGGCGACCGCGACATGGTCCCAGAAGGCCTCGCCCCAGGCCGGCTTCTTGTCGGTGAGCGCACCCAGACTGGCGCCGGCCAGGATGACGTGGTCGTAGTTCGCCTGCATGTTGCGGGCGTTCATGTAGCCGGCGACATGCCCCATCAGGCGATAGTCCATGCAGGACAGCAGAAGCGTGTCGACGCTGCCGGCGCTGGCCGGGCGGCTCATCATCATCGGCGCCATCAGCGTCACGCCGGCACCCAGCGTCGCCAGTTTCAGGAACCCGCGGCGCGAGCTGTGTTCGCCCTGGCAGCAGCCATGGTGATGACCGGTCGAATGATCCATCGTGCCCTCCAACGCGCCCCGAACCCGATATCGGGGGTTTCACGCGCGATGGTGGCGGGGAAAAGGTAAAAATTTCAATATAGGGGCTTCCATCAAGCGGAAAAGCAACATTCCTTCATCTCTGTGGCATTTTTCGGAAATACCGTCCCACAACCGCGGCATTCCCCCTCCTGCCGCGCAAAAGAAACGGGCCGCCCTTTGAGGGGCGGCCCGTTCCAAAGCATGGATGTTCCTGGTCGTCAGCGTGCGGCGATCACCCGCCGCGCGTGCTGCTGGGCGCCGGGGTTCCGACCGATCCGACGGTGCCGGAGGCCGGCGGCGGCGATACGCTCGCGCTGTGGCTGGACGAACACTCCGCGTTGGCGATCCCAGCCGTCAGGAGTGCGGCGAGACCGAACAATGCGGCGACAACCGGACTGGCTCCATGAGACATTGGATCACCTCCTTTCTGAAACGTTGCGACCACCAATAGATTGACACAGCAATTCAGTTGGTCAATGGCCGATTCGATTCACGGCACCCCGTCTCCCAAAGGAACAGGTTTGGAGTCCATACCTGACAATTTTTATCGGGTTTCCAGCAGGCCGCTCATGGTCGCGAACAGCTCCGACTTGGCCTCGAACCCGATGCCGGGCAGGTCGGGCAGGCGCACCCGGCCATCCTCCACGGCGATGCCGTCGGCGAAGCCGCAGAAGGGCTTGAAGACGTCGGGATAGGATTCGTTGCCGCCCAGATGCAGGCCGGCGGCGATGTTCAGCGACATCTGGTGCCCGCCATGCGGCACCACCCGGCGGCTGGACCAGCCGTTCTCCTTCAGCATGTCCAGCGTGCGCATATACTCCACCAGCCCATAGCTCAGCGCGCAGTCGAACTGCAGCCAGTCGCGGTCGGCGCGCATGCCGCCATGGCGGATCAGATTGCGGGCGTCCTGGTGGGAGAACAGGTTCTCGCCGGTCGCCATCGGGCGGTCGTAATGGGCGGCGAGTTCGGCCTGCAGCGCATAGTCCAGCGGGTCGCCGGCCTCCTCGTACCAGAACAGGCCGTAGGGCTTCAGCGCCTCCGCGTAGGCGATGGCGGTCTTGAGGTCGAAGCGGCCGTTGGCGTCGACGCACAGGTTCTCGCCCGATCCGACCACCTCCAGCACCGCGTCGATCCGGCGCAGATCCTCCTCCAGCGGGGCGCCGCCGATCTTCATCTTCACGACCCGGTAGCCGCGGTCGCGGTAGCTGCGCATCTCGTCCTGCAGCGCCTTCAGGTCCTTGCCGGGATAGTAATAGCCGCCGGCCGCATAGACCCACACGCTGTCGTCGGCCACCCCGCCGCGGAAGCGGTCGGCCAGCAGGCGGTAGAGCGGCACGCCGGCGATCTTCGCCACGGCGTCCCACACCGCCATGTCGATGGTGCCGACGGCGACCGAGCGCTCGCCATGGCCGCCCGGCTTCTCGTTGGTCATCAGCCGCGCCCAGATGCGGAACGGGTCCAGGTTTTCGCCCGTGTCGTCCAGCAGGCTGTCGGGTGCCGCCGACATCAGCCGGGGAATGAAGCGCTCGCGCAGCAGCCCGCCCGCGGCATAGCGGCCGTTGGAGTTGAAACCGTAGCCGATCACCGGCTTTCCGTCGCGCACCACGTCGGTGACGACCGCCACCACGCTGCAGGTCATCTGGCTGAAGTCGATGAAGGCGTTGGCGATGTCGGACTTGATGCCGGCGGTCTGCTCGCGGATTTCGACGATGCGCATGGCGGTTCCTCTTGCAGCATGGTGGCGCGTTTCGTGCCGGCACTGTAGGGATGATGCGGGCCGCCGGGCCAATGCCAAGGCCGGAACGCATCATGCAGGTTCGGCATGGGCTTGCCCCGCACGGGTCCCGGTCCGGCAGACGTGACGAAGATTGGGCGATGGAACTCTCCTGGCTCGACGATTTCCTGGCGCTGGTGGATTGCGGCAACTTCTCCCGCGCCGCCGACGCGCGCCACCTGACCCAGCCGGCCTTCAGCCGACGCATCCGCGCGCTGGAGGATTGGGCCGGCACCCCGCTGTTCGACCGCAGCGGCCAGCCGGTGACCCTGACGGAGGCCGGGCGCCGCTTCCGCCCCTTCGCCGACGAGACGGTGCGCCGCCTGCTGCAGGGGCGTGAGGAAGCGCGGCTCGCCGCCCAGTCGGAGGCCGCGACCCTGCGCTTCGCCGCGACGCACGCGCTGTCGCTGACCTTCTTCCCGGCCTGGCTGCGGACACTGGAGGCGCGGGCGCGGCTGGGCGCCATCACCCTGTCGTCGGACAGCATGGAGGCCTGCGAGCGGCTGATGCTGGCGGGCCAAGCGCAGTTCCTGCTGTGCCACGCCCATCCGGCGGCGGCTGGCCGGCTGGATGCGGAGTCCTTCCGCTCCGTCGTCGTCGGCGGCGACCGGCTGCTGGCGGTGACCGCCCCGGACGGCGACGGACGGCCCCGCCATCTGCTGGCCGATGGGGAAACTGCGCCGCTGCCGCACCTGTCCTACAGCCGCGAGTCCGGAATGGGCCGCATCCTGGAGGCGGTTCGGGTGGTGCAGCCGCTGCCGGCGGCGCTCGACACCGTCTTCACCTCCCACCTCGCGGCGGTGCTGCGCACGCTGGCGCGCGACGGGCGCGGGGTGGCATGGCTGCCGGAAAGCCTGATCGCCGAGGATCTGTCCCGCGGCACCCTGGTCCGGGCCGGCCGGCCGGCCGGCGACCCGCGCTGGACCGTTCCGGTGCAGATCCGGCTGGTGCGCCCCCGCGCGCGCCAGAGCAAGGCGGCGGAGAGCTTCTGGACCCTGGCGGTGGAAGCCGCGCTGTGGCGCAACGCCGAGTCGCCGCCCGAACCAGACACCGCGGTTGCCGGGCCGGAACGGTCCATGGAAAAAGAGTTGTGACGCTCACTCCCTAAGGCACTTTGTTCGTTGACATTCCCGCCGACGGTTGTTCAACGAGTCGATTTCGCTGGCGCTAACCCTTTCGATCAGGCAAAATTTGCCTAGTTTGGGGTGCAGCCGGGCCCCGACGCCCCCGGTCGGACGGCCGGGCCGATGACCTGTTCGCCGGCTGTTCCAAGAAGCGTCGCGTCAGCGACCGGAGGAGCCATCATGGGCGTGAGCAGCATCGGCGGTATCGGCGGCTACCAGCAGCCCTACGTCACCCCGCTCAGCAGCGGTCCGGCCGCGGCGCAGCGGTCCACCTCGCAGGTCGAATCCGCGCAGGAAGACCAGGACGAACGCAACCGCCGCCAGCAGGAGGCGCAGAACGTCCAGGCCGGCTCCGGCAGCGGCGGCAACACCACCCCGACCCGCGGCCAGAACCTGAACATCACGGTCTGATCCCGGTCGGGACCGGAACCGGTCGCACGGGCGGAACGGCGGGGGAGTGAAGCGGGGCGGCAGCCGGCAACGGCCTGCCCCAGTCAGCGGACAACAGACGCGGGAGGCACCGATGGAGATCCGTGGCGTTTCCAGCACGACGGCAGTCCGCCCGACGGCCTTCCAGCCGACGGAGGCCGGCATCGCCGCCTCTTCGGCCGCCTCCACCCAGCCCTCCCCCGCCCGGACCGCCGGCACCCCCGCCGGACCGGAGGAGGAGAGGACGTCCGGCGCCGGCTATATCAGCCCCTACCTGCGTTACGACCAGGGCGCGCGGGTGGCCGTGCTCTATTTCCGCGATTTCGACACCGGCGAGACCCAGGACCAGATTCCGTCCCAGCGCGTGGTCGAGGAATACCGCCGCGCCGCCGACCGGCTTGCACAGGACGACCAGAGGAAATCCGCCGCCGGGACGCAGGCGCGGAACGGCACCGCGGCCGATCCGGCTGCGGGCTCCGCCGACGGGTTGGCCGGGGCTGCATCGGGAACGGGCGCCGCCGCGGACTGGAGCATTGCCGGGACCGGATTGGGCGGCGGCACCGGCTTCACCGGCGGATCGGTGTACAGCGGGTCGGCGGCCTCCACCGGCGCGGCATCGCCCGGTACGACCTCCACCGGCGCGGCGCCGGCCGCCTCCGGCTTCACGCCTGCTGCGGCGGCCGGACGCTACGGCGGATCGCCGGGCGGCCTCGTGTCGGTGACGGTCTGAACCTCCCGCGCCCTATTTGATTTTCGTGCCGAAGAACTGCCCATACTGCTGCTTGTGGGTGTCTTTGCGTTCCTTGACCATGCTGCTCGACAGGTTCAGGGGGAACCGGTAATAGACCACCCAGTCCTCCATGCGGTCCTCCAGCCAGGGCTCGCAGTTTTCGCACGGGCTGTAGTCGACATAGATGTGGCATCGGCCATTCTGGTCGGTCCACAGAGCGTACTGATCGCAGGCGATCAGGATCGCCGTCTGCTCCGCATGCTGTTCGCGCTGCGACGAGGCGAAGGGGCTTCTCGGATTGATGTCGTCCGATACGGTGTTGAACACCGGATCGAGCCCCGTATGCAGGCGCGACGATCCGAAACAGACCGAAAAATTGGGATAGGACGTCAGATCCGCCCGCTTCTGCACCGCGACCGCGGCATTGCAGGCTTCATAGCCGAAGCCGAGGTTGCGGAAGCCGTGGAAATGGACGAAGTGATTGGTCGCAGCCGCGTACAAGGCGAGACCGGGGCTGCCCGGCGGCAGGGCGGTGGTGCTGAGGTTGATCATCTGATGGATGGTCATGGCTCTCACCCAATAAGGGAAATCAATGGGACTTGACGCGTTTCGGGAGATGAAAAAGGCAAAACTATAGTAGCACGGGCATTTCTCCACCACCATGGCGGGAACGTAATAGGCGTTGCCCGAATGATGCCGGCTCCGCTAATGCTGGACGGCAGTCCGAAACCTCCCCGTACCGGTCCATGCCCGCCTGCTCAGCCGCCTTCCCCCGCTTCATCGCCATCGACTGGTCCGGCGCCCGCGGCAAGCGCTATGCCGGCATCGCGGTGGCGGAGTGCCGGGACGGCGACGCGGCCCCCGCTCTGGTGGAAGGTCCCGGCGGCTGGTGGTCGCGGACGGCGCTGTTCGACTGGCTGCTGGTGGAGCTGGCGCGCGAACCGGCGCTGATCGGCATCGATTGCGCCTTCTCCCTGCCCTTCGCGGTGGCGGCGCGCGGCTTTCCCGGCCGGGAGGCAACCGTCTTCGACCTGTGGGACGCGGTGGAGGAGGTCTGCGCCGGCGAGCCCGATTTCGCAGGCGGCGCCTTCGCCCTCCATCCGCTGCATGGCGCCGGATTCTGGCACCGCGGCCCGCAGCCGGACTGGTACGATGACCCGCACCGGGCGACCGAATGGGCCTGCCGCGCCGACGGGCTCGGCCATCCGCAGAGCCCCTACAAGCTGATCGGCTCGCGTCAGGTCGGGAAAGGCGCGCTCGCCGGAATGCGGGTGCTGCGCGCCCTGCGCGCGGCGCTGCCCGGCCGGCTGGCGGTCTGGCCCTTCGAGGATCCGGTGGCGGGCGGCAGCGCGATGGTGGAGATCTACCCGCGCCTGTTCCTCAAGCACACCGGCTTCGGCCAGCGCAAGATCCGCGATGCCTCTGAACTGGACGAGGCATTGCACCGGCTGGGCTCTCGCCCGCTGGAGCGGACCGGCGCCGTCAGCGACCATGACAGCGACGCGCTGGTCTCGGCCGCCGGGCTGCGCCGGCTCGCCGGCATTCCAGGGGCCTGGGCACCGCGGGGGCTGGACGGAACGGCGCGGCGGCAGGAAGGATGGATTTTCGGCGTGGGAATGACGGAATCATGAGTGCAGTCGACGGTGTGGCGGCGCAGGGTTCGGCTCCGGGCACGCCAGGCGGATCCCAAGCGGGAGGATCGCGCCGGCCGGCGATCGACGTCGCGCGCGGGCTGGCGCTGGTCGCCATGGCGCTCTATCACGCCAGTTGGGACGCAACCTATTTCGGGCTCGCCCGCTTCGACCTGCTGGGCGATCCGCTCTGGCTTGC
The DNA here is from genome assembly GCF_055698305.1 of Azospirillum sp. VT-I1. Taxonomy (NCBI): domain Bacteria; kingdom Pseudomonadati; phylum Pseudomonadota; class Alphaproteobacteria; order Rhodospirillales; family Azospirillaceae; genus Azospirillum; species Azospirillum sp. VT-I1. The sequence continues at coordinate 156,929 of NZ_CP168805.1, forward strand.
CGCCCGCACGGCGATCCTGTCGAGCTTCCTGTTTCTGGCCGGCATCGGGCTGGTGCTGGCGACCCGCGACGGGCTGGACGGCCGGCGCTTCCTGCGCCGGCTGGGACGGGTGGCGGCCGGGGCCGCGGCGGTGTCGGCGGCCTCCTACGCCCTGTTCCCCGACAGCCCGATCTTCTTCGGCGTGCTGCACCACATCGTGCTGGCGAGCATCGTCGGCCTCGCCTTCGTCCGCCTGCCGGCGGCGCTGACCCTGGCGGCTGCCGCGGCGGCGGTGCTGGCCGGCACCTCGCTGTCCTTCCCCGCCTTCGACAGCCCGTGGCTGCGCTGGATCGGCATGACCAGCGTGGCGCCGGATTCCAACGACTTCGTACCGGTCCTGCCCTGGATCGGCGCCATGCTGGCGGGGATCGGGCTGGCGCGGCTACGGCCGGGGATGGGGGAAGGCGTGGCGGTGACCGGCGCCGCCGGGCGGACTCTGGCGCTGGCCGGGCGGCACAGCCTCGCGGTCTATCTGCTGCACCAGCCGCTGCTGTTCGGCATCGCCTGGGCCGCGGCACAGATCCTGCCGGTGGAGGCGCCGGCGGTGCGCGACTTCCAGGCCGCCTGCGTGGCGAACTGCGAACGCGCCGGCGTCGCGTCGGCGACCTGCGCCGCCAACTGCAGCTGTGTGCAGTCGGAACTGGCAAGGAACGGGCTGTGGGAAGGTTTCGTCGCCAACCGCCTGAGCGAACGCGAACAACGCGGGCTGGAAAGCGCGGTCGCCGTCTGCCGCAAGCCCTGAGGGGTACGGCCGGGCGCCCCCGGACGGATCAGACCGATCCGATCAGGCCAAATCGATCAAACCGAACCGATCAAACCGACTGCCGCTTCTCCAGCAGGCCGCGCAGCAGGCTGGTCAGCGTCTCGGCCAGGCGGTACTGGTCGTCGGCCGGCAGGGTGGCGATGACGCCGGCGAAGTCGTTGAGCGGATCGTGGCGCAGCAGCTCCAGCGCCTTCGGCGTCGGGTGCAGCTGGGTGACGCGGCGATCCTCTGGAACCGGCACGCGGACCAGCAGCTCCTTGCCCACCAGCACCTCCACCATCTGCGAGGCGGCTCCGCGCGTGGTGGCGTGGAAGTCGGCGAAGGCCGAGACGGTGCGCTGGCTGTTGTTGGCGCCGGCGAAATAGCGCAGCGCCGTCCACTGGGACGGCTTCAGCCCGTGGGTGTAGCCCAGGCTGTCCGCGATATGGGCGATCTGCAGCATCACGTCGGCGATGGCCTGCGGCGACGCGCCGCCGGTGTGATCCGAGTGGGCGAAATCCATTCCGGCTCCCATGGGTCCGGTTCCGATCGAACCCGCTCCGATGGGAGAACCGACCGGGGTGCGATCCAGCGCACCGTTCTTCCTCACCGACATCCGGCCCGCAGCAACGCCGCGCACTTTTGCGAAGTCCATTTTTTCCACTCTATAAAGTTTAGTGGCTATACGATGGCCATACAAAGAGGCAGGCGGCTATCGCTGAAAGGCGGCAGCCACTTCGATCATAAGACCGTCACATACTGTAGCGCGACCGAACTGAAAACGGAACCGCGAACACTTTACCCTTTTGTTGCGAATTGTCGCATCCACCTGGGCGGTCCGGCCAAGGCACGGCTGTGGGAAAGCCTTGGGGAACACAGGCGAAACCGGCATATCGGCCATGCTGAATCGCTTCGCCGACATGTTTCACTGGCGTAATCTTCGATTCGGCGGTATACGCGCGCGATGACCACATCCCCCGTTCCGAAGTCCGCATCGCCGGCCGCCGCCCAGACCATGGGCGCCCCGAAGGTCGGCATCGTCAGCCTCGGCTGCCCGAAGGCGCTCGTCGATTCAGAGCGTATCCTGACCCGCCTGCGCGCGGAGGGGTACGAGATCTCCCCCAGCTACGACGGCGCGGACGTCGTGCTGGTCAACACCTGCGGCTTCCTGGACAGCGCCAAGAAGGAATCGCTGGACGCCATCGGCGAGGCGATCAAGGAGAACGGGCGGGTCATCGTCACCGGCTGCATGGGCGTGGAATCGGACCTGATCCGGCAGATCCACCCCGACGTGCTGGCCGTCACCGGCCCCCACCAGTATGAACAGGTGGTCAGCGCGGTGCACGAGGCGGTGCCGCCGACGCACAACCCCTTCACCGATCTGGTGCCGCCGGAAGGGCTGCGGCTGACCCCGCGCCACTACGCGTACCTGAAGATTTCCGAAGGCTGCAACAACCGCTGCAGCTTCTGCATCATCCCGTCCTTGCGCGGCGATCTGGTCAGCCGGCCGATCCATTCCGTCCTGCGCGAGGCGGAAAAGCTGGCGGTGGCCGGCGTCAAGGAACTGCTGGTCATCTCCCAGGACACCAGCGCCTACGGCGTCGACGTGAAGTACAAGACGGAGAAATGGTACGACCGCGAGGTCCGCACCCGCTTCTTCGACCTGTGCAACGAGCTGGCGAACTTCGACCTGTGGGTCCGCCTGCATTACGTCTACCCCTACCCGCATGTGGACGAGGTCATGCCGCTGATGGCGGAGGGCAAGATCCTCCCCTATCTCGACATCCCGTTCCAGCATGCCTCGCCCACCGTTCTGAAGGCGATGCGCCGCCCGGCCGCCCAGGAAAAGCAGCTGGACCGCATCCGCAAGTGGCGCGACGAGTGCCCGCATCTGGTCCTGCGCTCCACCTTCATCACCGGCTTCCCCGGCGAGACGGAGGAGGACTTCCAGTTCATGCTGGACTGGCTGAAGGAGGCCCAGCTCGACCGCGTCGGCTGCTTCAAGTACGAGCCGGTGGAGGGTGCCGCAGCCAACGACCTGCCCGGCGCCGTGCCGGAAGAGGTGAAGCAGGAGCGCTGGGAACGCTTCATGGAGACGCAGAAGGCGATCAGCGCCGAACGGCTCCAGAAGAAGGTGGGCTGGACGCTGGGCGTGCTGATCGACGAAGTGGACGAGGACGGGGCCATCGGCCGCTCCTACGCCGACGCGCCGGAGATCGACGGCAACGTCTTCCTCAACGGCGAGACCGGCCTGAAGCCGGGCGACATGGTGGACGTCACCATCGAGCATGCCGACGAGTACGACCTGTGGGGCAGCGTCGAGCGCGACCTGTAATCCCACCCTTACGGAGAGCGCCATGCCCGTCACGCCGGACGATGCCAGACTGATGGACGTCCAGCAGGGCGGGCGCTGCTTCTTCTGCGACGGGCCGGTGGGGGCGAAGGCGACTTACGACCATCTGATCCCCCGGGCCTATGGCGGGATCGACGATCCGGCCAACGTCGTGCTGGCACACCGCCGCTGCAACCAGCACAAGGGCGACCGGCTGCCGACCCATGAGGAACTCGACCGCTTCTTCGCGCTGCGCCGCTCCAGCCGGCTCGGGGTGTGGCCTCCCTGCTGGCTCTGCGCGACGAGGACGGGGCGGCCGACGAGGAGGAGCGGTGGATGGCGGTGGCGCAGGCCATCGCGCGGGAACGGTAAGGCGCCCGATCCGGTTGAAGGGAGGACACCTTATATAATGGGAGACTCCCGCCGATGACCGGTTCGCAGAACAAGCAGCCTCACACCGAAGAGACCGTCCGCCACACCGAGGGCGAGCAGAACACCGGCAATCACAAGAAGCCCGATGCCCCCGACGCCAAGGGCGCCGACCGCTTCGGCGGCACCCGCGCCGGTGCCGAGAATGTCGAGCCCAAGACCTAGTACCAGCGGCTTTTGATCCTGACCTGTCAGGATAAAAGCTTTGGCGACATGGGCCGCCGCCGTGCCGGTCGGCACGGATACCAGCGGTCATCATCAATGACCGCTGGTATAAGCCGCGGAGATAGGGCCTTTTCGGGCTGGCATCCCATGCCCGGCCTGTGCGAGATCCGGGGGCCGGCGCCCAAGGACATCCTGTCCGAGGCGACCGCCCCCACTTCGCATCCGTGACCCGATGGCCCCTTCGATCTTCAAGCGCTACAAGCTGCATTTCACGCGCCCCCTGCCCGGCCTGCGCCCCGGCCGGCCGGAACGGGACGCCATGGTGGAGCGCGTGCGGCGGCTGGCCAGCGAGAACGGCATGGCCGGCGACCTGCACGCCATCGCCCCCAACGCCGGCTTCGGCATCCTGGAGGTCCGCTGCACCGAACGGCTGGCCCGCCGCCTGTCGGACCTGTCGGAGATCGAGACCGTCCAGGAGGCGTGATCGTCCCGCGCGCCGCCCCCGCGCGAAGGTATTATACGGCTGGCCGCAACGTGCCCCCGCCCTAGGTCAGGCTCGACCGGTCCCGATGCGCGGGCCGGAACCACCATGACCTGAAAGGGGAGACACCGACATGGCGATGCGGCAATCGGACGCCGAATGGCGCGGCGACCTGAAATCGGGCAGCGGGACGATGCGGCTGGGCAGCGGCGCCTTCGAGGGCGCCTATTCCTTCCCGTCGCGCTTCGAAAACGGACAGGGCACCAACCCGGAGGAGCTGATCGCCGCGGCACATGCCGGCTGCTTCTCCATGGCGCTGTCGGCCGGGCTCTCCCAAGCCGGCCACCCCCCGACCCGCGTCCACACCACCGCCAAGGTCCATCTGGAGAAGGCCGGCGCCGGCTTCGCCATCAGCCGGATCGAGTTGGAGTGCGAGGCCGAGATCCCCGGCATCGACGACGCCGCCTTCCAGGAACAGGCGGCCGGCGCCAAGGCCAACTGCCCGGTGTCGAAGGCGCTCGCCGGCACCCAGATCAGCCTGACCGCCCGACTGGTCTGATGCCATAGCGACCGATGCGCCGTTCGATGAGCGAATGGCGCATCCCCTTGCTCCCTCGGTCCCTTGGCGTGCCGTCCACGATAATAAACGGCCCGACAGGCATGAACCTGCCGGAACGGCAAGGGGTCGTCCGCGCCGCCGCTCGGCCGAAGGGCAGATTGACCCCGCCGCTTCCGCCCACCCATAGTGCCGCGGTCCGCGCGCGGAAGCTCCGTCTTCCGTCCGCCGTATCAATCGAACGACGGACAATGTTTGCCGCAGCCATCCGCCTTCTTAAGCCAGCGCTTCTTCTGCTTGCGCTCGCATGCGCAACGCCGGCCGCCGCGGCCGGACCCGATCCGGTGATCCTGGCGCTGGACGGCGAATTCGGGTTGAGCAACAGCACCTCGGCCGAAGCCATCGAGCGCGGAATCCTGACCGCCATCGACGACATCAACCGCCAGGGCGGCGTGCTGGGCGGCCGGCCGCTGGCCCTCATCACGCGCGAACACCGGTCGATCTCCGCCCGCGGCATCAAGAACATTCGGGAACTCGCTACCATCCCCGACCTGATCGCGGTGTTCGGCGGCCGGTTCAGCCCGGTGGTGATCGAGGAGCTGCCGATCCTGCAGCAGACCCGCACCCTGTTCCTGGCGCCCTGGTCGTCGGCGGACGGCATCGTCGACAACGGGATGGAGCCCAACTACATCTTCCGCCTGTCCTTGCGCGACGGGCTGGCCATGCCCTTCCTGCTGAGCCGCGCGGCCGACCGCGGGCTGACCCGCGTCGGGCTGCTGCTGACCAACACCGCCTGGGGACGCTCCAATCTGGAGGCGGCCAAGCGCCATCTCGCCGGGCGCGACAGCCCGGCCATGGTCGGCACCGCCTGGTACAACTGGCGCGACCGCTCGTTGATCGACAAGTACGAGGAGCTGGCGGCCGCCGGCGCCCAGGCGATCCTGCTGGTCGCCAACGACGACGAGGCCGCCGTGCTGGTGCGCGAGGTGGCGGCCCTGCCGCCCGGCCGGCGGCTGCCGATCCTCAGCCATTGGGGCGTCACCGGCGGCGATTTCGTCGGTCAGGCCGGCCCGGCCCTGCAGGAGGTCGACTTCTCCGTGATCCAGACGGTCAGCCCCTTCCGCATCCCGCCCGAACGGCTGGCGCCGGTGCTGGAGACCGCCGGGCGGCTGTTCGGCATCCACCGGCCGGAGGACATCGTGTCGCCGGTCGGCTTCCTGCACGCCTACGACCTGACCCGCATCCTGGCGCTGGCGATCGACCGCGCCGGCACCACCGACCGCGCCGCCGTGCGCAACGCGCTGGAGCAGGTCGGCCCCTATCGCGGGGTGATCCGCGATTTCGACCGCCCCTTCGCCCCCGGCCGGCACGAGGCGCTGGGACCGGGCGACCTGCTGATGGCGCGCTTCCGCGCCGACGGCGTGCTGGTCCCGGTGGAGTGAGCGCGCCGATGACCGGACCCGATCCCTACCGCCCCCCGAACGGCTCCGTTTCCCCGAGCGCCGCCCCCAGCGCGGCGCAGCGGATGCTGACCTCCGGCCGGCTGGCCCGCCGCTTCGCGCTGGTGTCGCTGATGCTGGGCGTGCTGATCGCCATCCTGATCGGCGCCAGCCTCTATGTGGTGTCGAGCCGCCATCTGGCGCGCCAGCACCTCGCCAATGTGGAGGCGAACGCCAGCCTCGCCGCCCGCCAGACCGAAGGGCTGCTCGACACGCTGGTCACCACCATGCGCGAGCTGGCCGAGAACAGCGTGCTGGCCACGGCGCTGGTCGATTCCGCCGGCAAGGAAACCTATCTGGTCCCGTTCCTGAGCAGCTTCGACCACATCGCCAGCGTGCCGCTGGCGATCGTCTTCACGGATTTCGAAGGGGACCAGATCGCCAACAACGGGCGGCAGACCGGTACGCTGACCATCACCGCCGCCGACATGGCCTGGCTGCGCGCGGCCATCGCCGCCGGGAGGCCGGCGGCCACCGTGATCCACCAGGGCGGCACCCATTTCCTGCTGGCGGCGGAGATGCTGGTCTATTCCCGCACCAGCTCGCCGGAAGGGGCGCTGCTCTACAAGGTGCCGCTCGACGCCCTGGTCCTGCATCCGGAGGCGGAGCTGCTGCACACGGCGGAGCCGCCGCCGCCGCTGGAACCGGACATGATCGCGGTGACCGTCCCGCTCACCGTGCCGGACCGGCTTTCGGCGCTGGGACTGCAGCTGCGGCTGCAAGCACCGGGCACGCCGGCCACCGCCCTGTTGTCCTGGATGCTGCCGGCCTATGGGCTGGTCGCCCTCGCCGCCCTGCTGGCGATCTATATCGGCAGCCGCGCCGTCGGCATCCACATGACGCGCTCCCTGCGCGAACTGGAGCGGCTGGCCGGCTCCATCGCCACCGACGGCTTCACCGGACAGCGCGCCCGGGTGCGCGGCAACGACGAGGTGTCGGCACTGGCCCGCGGCTTCAACGCCATGCTGGACCACATCGCGGCGATCCAGCGCGAGCGCGAGATGCGCGCGGCGGAGGAGATCACCATCCAGCGCACGCTGGCCGAACGCGCCGAGCAGGCGCGCGCCGAAGCCGAAAGCTCCCGCAACGAGGCGGAGCGCTCGCGGCAGGAGGCGGTGATGGCGCTGATGGTGGCCGAGCGAGCCAATGCCGCCAAGACCCATTTCCTGGCCGCGGCCAGCCACGACCTGCGCCAGCCGGTGCAGTCGCTGGTCCTGCTGACCTCGGCGCTGGCGCTGCGGCTGGGCGACCATCCCGCCTCGGCGCTGGTCGGCAGCCTGGAGGCGTCGATGGACGCGCTGTGCCGGCTGCTCGACGCCATCCTGGACATCTCGAAGCTGGATGCCGGCACCGTCTCCCCCAATGTGCAGACGGTGTCGCTGGGCTCCATCTTCGCGCGGCTGGAGGAGGAGTACCGGCTCCGCGCCGCGGAGAAGGGCATCGCCTTCCGCAGCGTTCCCACCGACGTGACGCTGACCGCCGACCCCGCCCTGCTGGAGCGGATCATCCGCAATCTGGTGGAGAACGCCCTGCGCTACACCGACCGGGGCCGCATCCTGCTGGGCTGCCGCCGCGGCCGCGGAACCCTGCGCATCCAGATCTTCGACACCGGCATCGGCATTCCGCCGGAGCATCTGGAACGCATCTTCCACGAGTTCTACCAGATATCCAACCCCACCCGCGACCGTGGCAAGGGGTTGGGGCTGGGGCTAGCCATCGTCGACCGGCTGGCGCGGCTGCTGGGATACCGGGTGCATGTCGCGTCCCGGCCCAACCGCGGCTCCTGCTTCACGCTGGAGATCCCGATGCCGGCCCAGTCCGCACCGGCCCCCGCCCCCGCGGCGGAGACGGCGGAGCAGGCGCCGGAACCGGGGCGCGGCATCGCGCTGGTGATCGACGACGATCCCCTGGTGCGCGAGGGGCTGACCCTGCTGATCGAGGATCTCGGCTGGCGGGCCATCGCGGCGGACAGCGCCGGCCATGCGCTCCGCCTGCTGCGGGAGCAGCCGCGCCCGCCCGATCTGGTGATCGCCGACTACCGGCTGGAAGCAGGGGCCACCGGCCTGCAGGCCATCGGCGCGGTCGAGGCCGCGCTGGCCGAGCAGGGCCACCCATCGCCGCTCAGCGTCGTGCTGACCGGCGACACCGCGCCCGAACGCATCGCCGACGCCGAGGCCAGCGGCTACCGCATCCTGCACAAGCCCATCGCCGCCAAGGAGGTGGCGCAGCTGCTGAGCGATGCGCTGCTGGACGGGGCAGCCACCGCGCGCCGCCCCATCCGCGGCCAGGCACCCGGAGACGCCGGCCACCGCGATTCGCCCATCCTGCAGGGCTGAGCGCGCCGGCCGGCCGCCTCCCGCGTCCCGGTCCTAGCCACGTCCGCGCTGGATTTGCCCGGCGGCATCGACCTGCAGGGCGAGCCGCTCGATGACGCGCAGCGCCATCTCCTGGCGGCGCGCCGGGTCCCATGTTTCCTGCCGCAGATGGGCCGCCGCCGCGTCTTCCAGCGCGCCCCGCGCCTCCTCGACCGTGAAGAGGCCCTTTTCAACCATCGCGATCACCAGCGATTCACAAATCGAGAGAGCGGCCATGCCCGCCGCCTCTTCCTCCGCCGTCATCATGCCCCCCGTCTGGTTGCTTCCTGCAATGCCCCGTCGTCGGTGTTGCCCGTCCGACATCGCCAAAGGCATAGGAACAACAGCGGGGTCTGTGGCGCGTCACACCACGTCGGAGAAAAATATCCGGCCGCTTAACCTATGTTGTAGCCCTATTTGCCGAAAGCCTTAAACGTTCGAGATGACGCGGAACCGGTTGAACTTCGCATCCGTTCATCAAGGCGCTAATATTAGGACAAAGAAGGCAAAGAGACGATCATGACTCGCGCCCCGGCGAGCCGCGCCCTCGAGCCCACTCCATTGTGGCTCAAATTGAGCAGCTACCTCGTTCTGTCGGATGAGGAGAAATCGTACCTTGCCGATTTGGAAAGGACGATCGTGCGCGAACCGCCCCGGACGGATCTTCTCCAGCAGGGCGAAAGATACCGGGATGTCCGCATCATGCGCGACGGCTGGGCGATCCGTCACAAGGCCTTGCCGGACGGGCGGCGCCAGGTCGTGAATTTCGTCCTGCCCGGCGATCTGATCGGCATGTACTGCACGCTGTTCGAATCCGCCGACCACAGCGTCACCACCCTGACCGCGGTGGAGGTGGCGAGCTTCCAGCCCGAGCGGATCGGCGAGCTGTTCCGCTCCTTTCCGCGCCTTGCCGCCGCACTCGCCTGGTCCGGCGCGCGGGAGGAGGCCATCGTTGCCGAACGCCTGCTCAGCCTGGGGCGACGGACGGCGCTGGAGCGCACCGCCCACCTGATCGTGGAGCTTCTGCGCCGGCTCAGCATCGTCAACATGGCGACCGACGGGCATTTCGTGCTGCCGGTGACGCAGGAGATCCTGGCCGACGCGCTGGGGCTGAGCATCGTCCACATCAATCGTACCCTCCGCCGCCTGCGCGACAGCGGCCTGATCGAGCTGAACGGCCAGCGCATCACCGTCAACGACGTGCGCCAACTCGCCTCCGTCGGCCAGTTCGACGAGCTGTACCTCCATCTGATCCGCGCGCCCCGCCGCCTGGAACGCGCCTTCTCCGCCCCCCGGCACCAGAACGGCGCCCACCAGAACGGCGAGGAGAGGCCGAAGGCGTAACCTTGCCCAAGGCCGGCCCCTTGCCCGAAAATTGACCAGCGGAACAAGTTCGGCCCGAAAATTGTGCGGAGGCCGGACGTGCGCGCCGGCCGCGCGCTGTCCATACCGTCAGTTCCTGTCCCGCAAGACAGGTTTTTCAACCGTAGAATCAAGCCGCTACAGGTGGAGCATGGCCCGGCCGCAAGGGCTGGCTCGCTTCTTGCTCCCGTCCCCCGCGAGAGACGCCAACGCGAAGGGACGAACGCCGTGCCAGCCGCCCAGCCCGCACCGCTCACTCTGGTTCCGCCGGCCGCCGAACCGGCGCCGCGCACCATCGTCGACATCCGCAACCTGACCCTGACCTATCAGGCCGCCGACCATCCGGTCTACGCGCTGAGCGACGTCAGCCTGTCGATCGCCAAGGGCGATTTCATCTCGCTGATCGGCCCCAGCGGCTGCGGCAAGACCACGCTGATGCGGGTGGTCGCCGACCTGGAGCAGCCGACCTCCGGCGAGGTGACGGTCAACGGCATGACGCCGGAACAGGCACGGCTGAAGCGCGCCTACGGCTATGTCTTCCAGGCTCCGGCGCTCTATCCGTGGCGCACGGTGGAACGCAACGTCATGCTGCCGCTGGAGATCATGGGGCTGCCCAAGGCCGAACGCCAGCAGCGCGCCCGCGCGCAGCTGGACCTCGTCGGGCTGTCCGGTTTCGAGCGCAAGTTCCCCTGGCAGCTGTCCGGCGGCATGCAGCAGCGGGTGTCCATCGCCCGCGCCCTTGCCTTCGACCCCGACCTTCTGCTGATGGACGAGCCGTTCGGCGCGCTGGACGAGATCACCCGCGACCACCTGAACCTGCAGCTCACCCGCCTGTGGCTGGAGACGCGCAAGACCTGCATCTTCGTCACCCACTCCATCGCCGAAGCCGTGTTCCTGTCCACCCGCATCGTGGTGATGAGCCCGCGCCCCGGCCGCATCCTCGATGTCATCGACTGCGACCGCGACCTGCCGCGCGAGCGCACGTTGGACATCCGCGAAAGCCCGGAGTTCCAGCGGATCGCCCACCGCGTCCGCGAAGGGCTAATGGAGGGCCACAGCTATGACGACTAAGGACTCCGTGCCGGTGGCCGCGATGGCGCTGGCGGTGCTAGTGCTGTGGTACGCCGGTGCGGTCTGGCTGAACGCGCCGATGGCGGCGGACGCGCTGACCCGCGCCGGCCGCGACTGGACCACCGCCGACCTGATCCGCGCCACACTGGCGATGAAGCGCCCGATCCTGCCGACGCCGGATCAGGTGGCGCTGGACCTCTACGCCTCCCTGACCGGCCATCCGGTGACCAGCATCCGCAACCTGATCTACCACACCGGCGTCACCGCCGGGGCGGCGCTGGCCGGCTTCGGCATGGGGGTGGTGCTGGGCGTGGCGCTGGCGGCGGGAATCGTCCAGGCGCGCACGCTGGAATCGAGCCTGCTGCCCTGGGTCATCGCCTCCCAGACCGTGCCGATCCTGGCCATCGCGCCGATGATCGTGGTGATCCTCGGCAACCTGGGCTTCACCGGCCTGCTGCCCAAGGCGATCATCGCCATGTATCTGTGCTTCTTCCCGATCACCATCGGCATGGTGAAGGGGCTGCGCTCCGCCGATCCGCTGACGCTGGACCTGATGCGGACCTACAGCGCCGGGACGGCCCAGACCTTCCGGCTGCTCCGCCTGCCGGCCTCCTTGCCCTACCTGTTCACCAGCCTGAAGATCGCGGTCGCCGCCAGCGTCGTCGGCGCCATCGTGGCGGAGCTGCCGACCGGCGGGCAGGCGGGGCTGGGCGCGCGGCTGCTGTCCGGCTCCTACTACGGCCAGACCGTGCAGATCTGGAGCGCGCTGGTGATGGCCGCGCTGCTGAGCGTCACGCTGGTCGCGGCCGTGGGCCTCGCCGAACGGGCGCTGGTACCGGGCGGCCGGGGAGGTGCGCGATGAGTCGCTCCTTCATGGCGCACCCAAATATGGCGCCTTGGCCGCTGGTGATGCTGGCCGCCCCGCTGCTCCCCTTCGCCGGGCTGGACGGCACCGCCCTGTTCCTGCCGCAACTTCCCATCGCGCTGGCACTCTTCGCCATGACGGTCGCGGCGATCCTCGCCCGCCGCCTGCCCGCCTCCGGCCTGGGCGAGGCCCTGCTTCTGCTGGCCGGGGTCGCCGCCGCCTATGCAGCGCCGCTGGTCCTGCTGAAGCAGGGCTATGGCCTCGCCCAGGCCGGCGGCCTGTGGGTCTACTTGGCCGGCGCCACCCTGCTGCTGTGGCGGGTGCTGGCCCTGCTGGCGGAGGTCCGCGGTCCGGCGTGGCTGGCCGGCCCCGCCCTGTTCGGGCTGGCGCTGGTGATGCTGTGGGAGATCCTGACCCGCGGCTTCCAGGTGCCGACCATCCTGCTGCCTCCGCCGAGTCTCGTGCTGAGTGCCTTCACCGTCCATGCCGCCGATCTGTGGGACGATTTCAGGCAGACGGTGCTGATCTCCGTCCTGCGCGGCTATCTGATCGGCTGCGGCGCCGGTTTCCTCGTGGCGATCCTGGCCGACCGGGTGCCCTTCCTGGCGCGCGGGCTGCTGCCGCTCGGCAACCTCGCCAGCGCGGTGCCGGTGGTGGGCATCGCCCCGATCATGGTGATGTGGTTCGGCTTCGACTGGCAGTCCAAGGCAGCCGTCATCGTGGTGATGACCTTCTTCCCGATGCTGATCAACACCCTGGCCGGGTTGCAGAGCGCCGAGCGCATCCAGCTTGACCTGATGCGGTCCTACGGCGCCGGCTACTGGCGCACGCTGGCGATGCTGCGGCTTCCCTGCGCCTTGCCCTTTTTGTTCAACGGACTGAAGATCAACTCAACCTTGGCCCTGATCGGGGCCATCGTCGCCGAGTTCTTCGGGACGCCGGTGGTGGGGATGGGCTTCCGCATCTCCACCCAGGTCGCCCGGATGAATCTGGATGTCGTGTGGGCGACCATCGCCGTCGCAGCACTCACCGGATCGCTGCTCTACGGCGCATTGGCGCTGGCGGAGCGGCATGTCACCGCCTGGCACCCGTCTTTGCGCAAACGCTGACCGACTTTCCGTCCTTCAAGCCAAACCAAACTCCAGCCAGAAGAGGATCGACCGCGATGAAGACCCTTGCCTCCGCCGTCCTGCTCGCCGCCACCGCGCTCACCGGCCTCGCCGGCTGGGGGGTGCCGGCCGCCGCCGCCGATGCGCTGACGCTGCAGCTGAAATGGGTCACCCAGGCCCAGTTCGCCGGCTATTACGTCGCGGCGGCCAAGGGCTTCTACAAGGACGCCGGGCTGGACGTCACCATCAAGGCCGGCGGCCCCGACATCAACCCGACCCAGGTGATCGCCGCCGGCGGCGCCGACGTGATCGTCGACTGGATGCCGTCGGCGCTGGCCAGCCGGGAGAAGGGCGTGCCGCTGGTCAACATCGCCCAGATGTTCCAGAAGTCCGGCATGATGCTGACCTGCCGCAAGGACGCCAACATCAAGGATCCGAAGGACTTCAAGGGCAACACGCTGGGCGTCTGGTTCTCCGGCAATGAATATCCGTTCCTGTCCTGGATGAGCAAGCTGGGCTACTCCACCTCCGGCTCCAACCCCGACGTGAAGGTGCTGAAGCAGGGCTTCAACGTCGATCCGCTGCTGCAGAAGCAGGCGGCCTGCATCTCCACCATGACCTACAACGAATATTGGCAGCTGATCGAGGCCGGCATGAAGGCCGACGAGCTGACCGTCTTCAAGTACCAGGACCAGGGCGTCGCGACGCTGGAGGACGGGCTCTACGCCACCGAAAAGGCGCTGTCCGATCCGAAGGTCGTCGCGAAGCTGGCGAAGTTCGTGAAGGCTTCCGCCAAGGGCTGGGAGTATGCCGCCAAGAACCAGGCAGAGGCGGTGAAGATCGTGCTGGAGAACGACACCACCGGCGCCCAGACCGAGGAACACCAGACCACCATGATGCAGGAGGTCGCCAAGCTGATCGAGGGCGGCGCCAAGGGCACCGGCTATCTCGACCCGGCCGACTTCGACCGCACCGTCAGCATCCTGATGTCCGGCGCATCGGCCCCGGTGATCTCCAAGAAGCCGGAGGGTGCCTACAGCCACGCGGTGTTCGACGCGGCGGCGAAGCTGTAATGCTGTTGGCGGTCGGGACGATGGGGCGGTGCGCCCTCCCGTCTTCCCGACCGCACAAGACAGACGTGCATTTCTTTCGGCAAAAGACTTTCCGCATGAGGAGGGCAAGAGATATATTAGTAAGCACGGCGTCACGCCGCTGACATGGATGGATCGAACATGGACACCAACGCGGGCGATATGAATCTGGCGGACGCGACCGCACCGGTGCGCCGCCGCCGCCGCCGGCCCGCCAGCGCCACCGCAAGGCCAGCCAACCGCGGCGCCACCGTGTCCGGCACCATCTACCGCGACCTGCGCGACGACATCGTCTCATTGCGCCGCAAGCCGGGCGAACCGCTGATCGAGAAGGAGGTGGCGGATACCTACGGCGTCAGCCGCACGCCGGTGCGCGAGGCGATGCTGAAGCTGGCCGACGAAGGGCTGGTGGAGGTGTTCCCGCAATCCGGCACCTTCGTCGCCCGCATCCCCCTGAGCGCCCTGCCGGAGGCCATCGCCATCCGCCGCGCGCTGGAGGAGGCGACGGTGCGCTATGCCGCCGAACAGGCGACCGGCAGCCAGGTGGCCCGCCTGCGCGCCAACCTGGAACTGCAGCGGGAAATGGAGGAGGCCGGCAACTTCGACGGCTTCCACGATGCCGACGAGGATTTCCACGCCCTGCTGGCGGAGATATCCGGCTATCCCGGATTCTGGACGGTGACCCAGCAGGTGAAGCGGCAGGTCGACCGCTACCGCCATCTGACCCTTCCGGTCGCCGGACGGATGAAGAAGGCCCTTGCCGAACACGGCGCCGTCGTCGAGGCCATCGCCGCCCGCGATCCGGACCGCGCCGTCGCCGAACTGCGCCGCCACCTGACCGACCTTCAGCTGGGCATCGCCGACGTCCAGCGGACCAACCCGCATTACTTCACCAGCTGATGAGGTTCACCAGCTGATGGGGCGGCCTGCCGCCCTCACACCTTCCGCGTCTCGTAATCGGTGAAGCTCGCTGCGCGCGGGACATAGCCGCCGGCGAAATGCGGCGAGGACACGATCATGTCGGCGGTGGCCTCGTTGCAGGCCATCGGGATGTTGTACAGCGTGGCGAGGCGGGTCAGCGCCTTCACGTCCACGTCGTGCGGCTGGGCGGTCATCGGATCGACGAAGAAGACCAGCAGGTCGATCCGCCCTTCCGCGATCATGGCGCCGATCTGCTGGTCGCCGCCGAGCGGACCGCTCTTCAGCGGGGTCACGTCCAGGTTGGGATGGGCGGTGCGCACCTTCTGGCCGGTGGTGCCGGTCGCCCAATAGGCGTGCCCGTCGAGCGCCGCGATGTTGGCGCCGATCCAGGCGATGAGATCCGCCTTGCGGGCGTCATGGGCGACAAGGGCGATGCGCTTGCGGGGCTGCTGGGCGGTCATGGACTGGTCTCCGGAAAATGCCTCCATACTGATATATTAGATTGGGCACAGGCGCAACGCGGGGGCTGTGCCCGGCCAAGGCCTATCGCCTTTGGGATTCGAGCGACGACTTTCCGTTACTGAAGCCCTTCTCCCCTTGCGGGAGAAGGGTTGGGATGAGGGGTACGGCGGCCGCAGGCCGTTGGAATCTCAAGGTTTGCGCCCCTCACCCCAATCCCTCTCCCGCAAGGGGAGAGGGGCTTTGTTTGCGGACGAAATCCCGTAAGCGATAGCCCTGCCCAACCAGCCGGGAACCGCATCCCCGCAATTATGTCGCGCATTCTCCGTTGGCTGAAATGTCCGGTCTTCCATCATTAGAGCTTGCCCGTTTTACTAGTATATTAGTATGATCGGGACAGACTCGCCGGAGCGCCGGCCATCCCGAAATCGAAGGACCTGATCGCCATGAAAATCTCCGTCCGCCACGCCTCCCACCCCGATGCGGTGCGCAGCTTCGATTCCGAGACGCTGCGCGACCATTTCCTGGTTCCGACCCTGTTCGAGGCGGACGAGACCGTCTTCACCTACAGCCACATCGACCGTTTCGTCGTCGGCGGCGCCATGCCGGTGGCCGGCCCGGTCAAGCTGGTGTCGTCCAAGGAGATCGGCTCGCCCAACTTCCTCGACCGGCGCGAGCTGGGCGTGGTCAATGTCGGCGGCGCAGGCCGCGTCACCGTCGATGGCGCGGTGTTCGAACTGGCGCCGCGCGACGCGCTCTATGTCGCGATGGGCAGCAAGGACGTCACCTTCGAAAGCCTGGACCGCCGCGAGCCGGCCAAGTTCTACCTGAACAGCACGCCGGCCCATGCGCGGTTCGAGACGATGAAGATCTCCATCGGGCAGGCCAAGGCCGTGCATCTGGGCGACCCGGCCCAGTCGAACGAGCGCACCATCTACCAGATGATCCACCCCGACGTGGTGCGCACGGCGCAGCTGGTGCTGGGCATGACCGTGCTGAAGCCGAACAACATGTGGAACACGATGCCGTGCCACACCCATGACCGGCGCTGCGAGGTCTATTTCTACTTCGACCTGCCGGAGGACGCCCGCGTCTTCCACCTGATGGGCGAGCCGGAGCAGACCCGCCACATCGTCGTCGCCAACGAGCAGGCGGTGATCTCCCCGCCCTGGTCGATCCATTCCGGCGTCGGCACCCGCAACTACACCTTCATCTGGGCGATGGGCGGCGACAACCAGGACTTCACCGACATGGACTTCGTCGCCATGGACCGCCTGCGCTGAGGCCCGAGGCAGCCATGACCGGATCCATGACCAAGTCCTTCGATCTGTCCGGCCGGACGGCGCTGGTCACCGGCGCCAACACCGGCATCGGTCAGGCCATCGCCGTGGCGCTGGCCGAGGCCGGCGCCGACGTGGCGGTAGCCGGCCGCACACCGCCGGTGGAAACTCAAGGGATGGTGGAGCGCGCCGGCCGGCGCTTCGTCGCCATCTCCGCCGATTTCACCAGCATCGAACCGGTTCCCCGCATCATGGAGGAGGCGGTCGCCGGGCTGGGGCATATCGACATCCTGGTCAACAATGCCGGCATCATCCGGCGCGCCGATTCCATCGACTTCAGCGAAGCCGACTGGGACGACGTGATGAACGTCAACATCAAGTCGGTGTTCTTCCTCTGCCAGGCGTTCGGCCGCCACGTCTTCGCGCGCCGGGCCGCGGGTGAGGACGCCAAGGGCAAGATCATCAACATCGCCTCGATGCTGTCCTTCCAGGGCGGCATCCGGGTGCCGTCCTACACGGCCTCCAAAAGCGGCATCGCCGGCATCACCAAGCTGCTGGCCTGCGAATGGGCGGGCAAGGGCATCAACGTGAACGCCATCGCGCCCGGCTATGTCGAGACCAACAACACCACGGCGCTGCGCGCCGACGAGACGCGCAATGCCGAGATCCTGGCGCGCATTCCGGCCGGGCGCTGGAGCCTGCCGTCCGACATGGCCGGCCCGGCGGTGTTCCTGGCCTCCGACGCCTCGGACTATGTCCACGGCATCACCCTGCCGGTGGATGGCGGCTGGCTGGCGCGCTGACGGGAACCAATCCCCGCCGCTGCCCCCGTCCGGGGCGGCGGCGGGACCTCAGGGAAGAAGGAAGAAGACCAATGACCACCGACGTGTTCGTGACCGCGGACGACATCCCGTGGCAGGATCTGGGCGACGGGGTGCGGCGCAAGATCCTCGGCTACAACGATGCCATGATGATGGTGCGGGTGGAGTTCGAGGCCGGCGCCATCGGCGCGCAGCACCGCCATCCGCATGTCCAGTGCGCCGTGGTGGAGAAGGGCTCCTTCGACGTCACCATCGACGGCCGCACCAAGCGGCTGAACACCGGCGACGGCTATATGGTGCCGTCCAACGTCCTGCACGGCGTGGTGGCGCTGGAGCCGGGCGTGCTGCTCGACATCTTCACGCCGATCCGCGAGGACTTCCTGGGCGAACCGGTGGCCTACGCCGCCGCGGCCGACGCCACCCAGGCTTGACCGGCACCGGACAAGGGGGCCGGGCCGGCCCCCTTGTCCTCGGTTCAGGCCCGGTCGCCGGGTGCGGTGAAATAGCGCGGATAGTCGCGGCGGATATCGGCGACCGAGATCTGCAGGTCGTCCAGATGCTCGTCCAGCGCCTTGATGGCGGCCGCCGGGTCGTTGGCGGCGATGGCATCGACGATGGCGGTATGCTCGGCGATCACTTCGGCGACGCGGCCGAGCACCGGCAGGGTCAGCAGACGGTAACGGTCGATCTGCACCTTCGTCTGCTGGATCAGCGTCCAGAATCCGGGATAGCCGGCGATCTCCGCGACCAGCGCGTGGAACGCCTCGTCCGCCTGATGGAAGCCTACGAAATCTGCGGCCTCCTGCTTCTCCTTCTGCAGCTCCAGGTTGGCTCGGAGCGCTGCGATCTGGCTGCGCGTGGCACGCGCCGCGGCATAGCGGACCGTCGCCTCTTCCAGCGCCTTGCGAATGGCGAAGGCTTCCGGCAGGCCGTCCAGCGGGATGCGGGCGACGAAGGTGCCGGATTGCGGGAAGATCTCGATCAGCCCCTCGTCGGCCAGCTTCAGCACCGCTTCGCGCACGGGTGTTCGGCTGACGCCGTAAGCCTCGGCGATCTGCTTTTCGGCAATGGCATCGCCGGGCTTGCGCTTCAGCGAGACGATCTCGCCCCGCAGGTCGCGGTAGATGCGCGACGCCACGGTCGCGGCACGGCGCGGCGGCCGGACCGTCGCGGCCGGCACCGCGGCGCGCCGGGTGGTTGCAGAGGCCAGGCCGCCTTCATCGTCTGTCGTCGCGACCTTCTTCACCGATGGCTCCATTCCGGCAGGCATGTAACGGGCCGACACTCTTCCGACCCCGGGACGTTCCTCATGTCCTGCAATCTACCCGCCCCGCTTCGCCAAGGTCAAACCCATCGCCAGCGCCTTGGCCGAGCTTTCGCACGGATCGGGTGCGGCGACTGGGCGCAGCCTCCACGGGCACCGGCGCGCCGTCACGGGAACGATTGGGCTTGCAATCTAATCTGATATATTAATATTATACGACCAGCCGGTAGGGACGGTCCCCCGCACGGACCCCGCCTTCTCCCCACCCTGCTTTTGTCACTCTCTTGCAGCGCAGAGGCTTCCGATGCTTCACCCCGACCGTCTGTTCCCGAGCGACCCGACGCAGCGCGCCATCGCGCGGCGCCTCTACGGCGAAGTCAGCGCCCTGCCGATCATCAGCCCGCACGGCCACACCGACCCGTCCTGGTTCGCAAAGGACGAGGCGTTCCCCGACCCGGCGAGCCTGTTCGTCAAGCCCGACCATTATGCCTTCCGCATGCTGTACAGCCAGGGAATTCCGCTGGAGCAGCTGGGCGTGCCGCGCAAGGACGGCGGGGAGACCTCGACCGACTCGCGCGCCATCTGGCGCCTGCTGGCTTCCAACTGGCACCTGTTCCGCGGCACGCCGACCTCGATGTGGCTGACCCACGCCTTCGAGACCGTGTTCGGCGTCACCGAGCGTCTGAGCGCGGCCAGCGCCGACCGCATCTACGACCAGATCGAAGCGTGCCTGCGCAAGCCGGAATTCCGTCCGCGCGCCCTGTTCGAACGCTTCAACCTCGCAGTGCTGGCGACCACCGAATCGCCGCTCGACACGCTGGAACACCATAAGGCGATCCGCGAGAGCGGCTGGAAGGGCCGGGTCATCACCGCCTTCCGTCCCGACCCGGTCGTCGATCCGGAGTTCGAGGGCTTCCGCGAGAACCTCGCCGAGCTGGCCCGCATCACCGGCAAGGACACCGCGACCTGGGACGGCTATCTCGCCGCTCTCGCCGACCGCCGCCAGTATTTCAAGAGCTTCGGCGCCACCTCGACCGACCACGGCCACCCGACGGCGGCGACCGCCGATCTGGCTCCCGCCGAAGCCGCCAAGCTGTTCGACATCGTCCGCCGCGGCGGCGCCACGGCCGAGGAGGCCGAGCTGTTCCGCGCCCAGATGCTGACCGAAATGGCGCGGATGAGCCTGGAAGACGGTCTGGTCATGCAGATCCACCCCGGTTCCTTCCGCAACCACAACAACCTGGTGTTCCAGCGCTTCGGCCGCGACAAGGGTGCGGACATCCCGAGCGGCACCGAGTATGTGCGGGCGCTGAAGCCGCTGCTCGACCGCTTCGGCAACGAGCGCGACCTGACCATCATCCTGTTCACGCTGGATGAGGACAGCTATTCCCGCGAGCTGGCGCCGCTGGCCGGCCATTACCCGGCTCTGCGCGTCGGCCCGGCCTGGTGGTTCCACGACAGCCCCGAGGGCATGCGCCGCTACCGCGAGATGATCACCGAGACCGCCGGCTTCTACAACACCGTCGGCTTCAACGACGACACTCGCGCCTTCTGCTCGATCCCGGCCCGCCACGACGTGTCGCGCCGCGTCGATTGCAGCTTCCTCGCCCGTCTGGTGGCCGAACACCGGATGGAAGAGGACGAGGCCGCGGAACTGGCGGTCGACCTCGCCTACCGCCTCGCCAAGAACGCCTACAAGCTGTGATTGGTTGAACCTCCCTCTCCCGACCCGGGAGAGGGAAGGGGCCCATGCGGAGCATGGGAAGGGTGAGGGGTTGGGCACGGAGCCATGCGGTTCGGGAGTCTTGGCCGCCCCCTCACCCTCCCCACTTCGTGGGTCCCCTCCCTCTCCCGGGGCTCTCAGCGGATCTTCGATCCGCCTGACGCCGTCAGCACGAACTTCGTTCGTGCGAGAGGCGGGAGAGGGACCATCTAGTCTCCTCAAGGACACCCTCCATGGCATCGCTGACCATCCGCCTGCACCCCGCCGACAACGTCGTCGTCGCCGGCGCCGACCTGGAGCCCGGCATCACCCTGCCCGGCACAGAAGTCGCGACCACCGGGCCGGTGCCGGCCGGGCACAAGGTCGCGGTGCGCGCCATCGCACTGGGCGAACCGGTGCGCAAGTACAATCAGGTCATCGGCTTCGCCACCGCGGCGATCCAGCCGGGCGACCATGTCCACGTCCACAACATGGGCATGGGCAGCGATTTCGAGCGCGACTACGCCTTCGGCGCCGACGTCCATCCGGTGGAACCGATCCCGGAGGCCGAGCGCGCCACCTTCCAGGGCATCGTTCGCCCGGACGGCCGCGTCGCCACCCGCAACTACATCGGCGTGCTGACCTCGGTGAACTGCTCCGCCACCGCGGCGCGGATGATCGCCGACCATTTCCGCGGCTCCGCGCTGGCCGCCTATCCCAACATCGACGGCGTCGTGGCACTCACCCACGGCTATGGCTGCGGCATGGCCGGCAGCGGCGAGGTGATGGACACCCTGCGCCGGACCATCGCCGGCTACGCCCGCCACCCGAACTTCGCTGCGGTGATCCTGCTGGGTCTCGGCTGCGAGGTGAACCAGATCGACAAGCTGATGGAGGCCACCGGCCTTGAGGCCGGTCCCCGCGTCATCCCCATCGGCATCCAGGACATGGGCGGCACCGCCGCGGCGGCCCGCGAGGGCATCCGCCGGATCGAGGCGCTGCTGCCGGAGATCAACGACGTCACCCGCCAGACCCTGCCGGCCAGCCACCTGACGCTGGCCCTGCAATGCGGCGGCTCCGACGGCTATTCGGGCATCACCGCCAACCCGGCGCTGGGCTATGCCGTCGACCTGCTGGTCCGCAACGGCGGCACCGCGGTGCTGAGCGAGACGCCGGAGGTCTATGGCGCCGAGCATCTGCTGACCCGCCGCGCCATCCGCCGCGAGGTGGGCGAGGCGCTGGTCGAGCGCATCGGCTGGTGGGAGGAGTACACCAGCCGCACCGGCGGCGAGATGAACAACAACCCGTCGCCCGGCAACAAGAAGGGTGGCCTGACCACCATCCTGGAAAAGTCGCTGGGCGCGGTCGCCAAGGGCGGCACCACCCCGATGACCGCCGTCTACCGCTATGCCGAGCCGATCACCGACAAGGGCTTCGTCTTCATGGACACGCCCGGCTACGACCCGGTGTCGGCGACCGGGCAGGTGGCGGGCGGCGCCAACGTGCTGTGCTTCACCACCGGCCGCGGCTCGGTCTTCGGCTGCAAGCCGACGCCCAGCCTGAAGCTGGCGACCAACAGCACGCTTTTCCGCCGGATGCCGGACGACATGGACATCGATTGCGGCGCCATCGCCAGCGGCGACGCCACGATCGAGGAGGTCGGCCGCGCGATCTTCCAGCTGGTTCTCGACACCGCGTCGGGCCGCAAGACCAAGAGCGAGGAACTCGGCGTCGGCGCCGATGAATTCGCACCTTGGCAGATGGGAGCGGTTATGTAAGGGGTCCGCCCCTTTTCCATGACCGATGACGAGCCGGCGCCATGCCAGACAGCACCCACCCGCGCACCGATGCCGAAGCCGGTCCCGAACCGGTGAACGCTCCGCAGACGCCGATCCAGCCGACGGTCAATCCGGCGGCCGGATCGGGTTCCAAGGGCACGGAGCCGATGCGGGCGATCCTGCTGGTGGTGCTGGCGGTGGCCTGCCTGTCCTGCTCCGACGCCACGGCGAAATATCTCGCCCGGACCCTGCCGCCGGCCGAGATCGCCTGGATGCGCTATGTCGTCTTCACCGCGCTCGTGATGCCGCTAGCCTTGCGCGGCGGCTCGCTGCGGGTGCTGAAGACGACGCGGCCGGGGCTGCAGGTGCTGCGGGGCCTGGGCATGCTGGGCTCGGCGCTGTTCTTCATCATGGCGATGCAGCATCTGCCGCTGGCGGAGGCCGCGGCGATCAGCTTCGTCTCTCCCGTCTTCGTCACCGTGCTGTCGATCCTGCTGCTGAAGGAGACGGTCGGCATCCGCCGCTGGGTGGCGCTGCTGGTCGGGCTGGCCGGCGTCATCATCGTCATCCGGCCGGGGGCGGACGGCTTCCAGGCCGCCTCGCTGCTGCCGATCCTGACCGCCTTCAGCTGGGCTCTGGGGCTGGTGGCGACGCGCAAGATGACGGTGCAGGAGAACCCGCTGACCACCATGGTGTGGAGCGCGCTCACCGGCCTGATCGTGCTGACGGCGCTGCTTCCCCTGCATGCGGCATGGCCGACGCCGTGGGAGATGCTGCTCGGGGTCTTCATCGGGCTGGTCTACACGCTGTCGCAATGGCTGCTGATCCTGGCCTACCGACAGGGCGAGGCATCGGTGCTGGCGCCCTTCACCTATGTCCAGCTGATCTGGTCGACCGCGCTGGGATTCCTCGTCTTCGGCGCGGTTCCCGACCATTGGACCTTCGTCGGCACCGGCGTGATCATCGCCAGCGGCCTCTACACCGCGCACCGCGAACGGTTGCGGGCACGGGAACGCCGATTAGCGGCGTCATGACTGATTTGCCGGGGCGTTCCCCGGCTTGTGGAGAAGAAACATGACCGACACGCCCAACCGCGTCGCCGCGCTCGGCGAATGCATGATCGAGATGTTCCGGCGGCCGGACGGGTCGCTGACCATGGGCTTCGGCGGTGACACGCTGAACACCGCGGTCTATCTGGCGCGTCTGGGCACGCCGGTCGACTATGTGACGGCGCTGGGCGACGACAGCATCAGCGACGACATGGTCGCCGCCTGGGCGGCGGAGGGCGTCGGCACGTCCCATGTCCTGCGGGTGCCGAACCGCCTGCCCGGCCTCTACCTGATCGAGACGGACGCCAGCGGCGAGCGCCGCTTCCTCTACTGGCGCGACCGAGCCCCGGCGCGCGAGCTGTTCGCCCTGCCCCAGACGCCGGAGCTGGCGGCGGCGCTGGAGGGCTACGGCATCGTCTATCTGTCCGGCATCAGCATCGCCATCCTGGGCGAGCAGGGCCGCGAGCGGCTGTTCGAGGTGCTGAAGCGGGTGCGGGCGCGCGGCGGCAAGGTCGCCTTCGACACCAACTGGCGCCCGCGCCTGTGGCCGGACATCGAGACCGCCCGCACCGCCTTCGACCGCATGCTGCGGCTGACCGACATCGCGCTGCCCGGCGTCACCGACCTGCGCGACCTCTATGGCGACGCCGATGCCGACGCCGTGCTGGCCCGCGTCCGCGAGGCCGGCGTGACCGAAATCGTCCTGAAGCTGGAACAGCCCGGCTGCGTGGTGTTCGAGAATGGCGAGGCCATCGAGGTGCCGGCGCAGAAGGTCGCTACGGTGGTCGACACCACGGCGGCCGGCGACAGCTTCAGCGCCGGCTATCTGGCATCCCGCCTGCGCGGCGAGGCTCCGGCCGATGCCGCCCGCGCCGCCCACAAGCTGGCCGCCGTCGTTATCCAGCACCGCGGCGCCATCATCCCGCGCGACGCCATGCCGGCCTGACCGCTGGATTCAGGAGCCTTCCGCCGCCAGTTCGCGGCGGAAGGTCCTGCCCGCCATTTCCGCGAAGGCGGTCAGCGCCGCCTCGTCCGCGCCGTCGCGCGCCGCCGCCGACATCCCCTTCATCGCGATCACCACGAAGTCGGCCAACTGGCCGGCCCGCTCCGGCTCCTCCGTGGCGATGAAGTCCCGGACCGCCGACACCCCGGCCTTCCTCATCGCCTCGGCCAGAGCGCACGCCTCCGGATCGGCGCTGTTGCGTGCGCCGTCGAGCACGAGGCAGCCGGCCACCCCGTTCCGCTCCGGATAGAGCCGCGCCGCCAGCAGCAGCGTGCGCTCGATCACCTCGGCCACGCTGCCGCCCTCGGCCCGCGCGCGGGCGAAGATGTTCGCCTCCCCCGAGGAATAGCGCTGAAGCGCCCGCTCGAACAGCCCGGCCTTGCTGCCGAAAGCCGCATAGAAGCTCGGCGGCTTGATCCCCAGTTCCGCTCCCAACTCCGCCACGCCGACCGCGTCGTAGCCGCGGGCATGGAACAGCCTCATCGCGGTCTCGACCGCCTCGTCCACGTCGAAGGACCGCCGCCGCCCGCGCGGTCCGCATGATCCAGCCGGAGACATTTTTGTAGCGGTCACTATAAATTCTCCTTGCGCAGATCCCCCGCCGGAATTTATATAGCGCTCACTACATTTTCTCAAGGAGCGCAACATGGGTGAGTTCACCGGCCGCAAAGTCCTGGTCCTCGGCGGCAGCCGCGGGATCGGCAAGGCCATCGTCCGCCGCTTCGCCAAGGGCGGCGCCGAAGTCGCCTTCACCTACGCCGCGTCCAAGGACGCCGCCGACGCCCTTGCCGCCGAAACGGGCGCGGAGCCCATCCACACCGACAGCGCCGACCGCGACGCCCTGATCGCCACCGTGGCGGACCGCGGCGCACTCGACGTGCTGGTCGTCAATGCCGGCACGGCGATCATCGGCGATCCGCTGACCTTCGATCCCGACGCCGTCGACCGGCTGATCGACATCAATGTCCGTGCGCCCTACCACGCGGCGGTCGAAGCGGCCCGGCGCATGAAGGACGGCGGGCGCATCATCGTCATCGGTTCGGTCAACGGCGACCGCGTGCCCTTCGCCGGTGCCGCCGCCTACGGCATGACCAAGTCGGCGGTCCAAAGCATGGTGCGCGGCCTCGCCCGCGATTTCGGCCACCGCGGCATCACAGTGAACGCCATCCAGCCCGGCCCGACCGACAGCGACATGAATCCGGCCGACGGGCCGATGGCGCCGGCCATGCGGGAATTCATGGCGATCAAGCGCTACATCCATGCCGACGAGGTTGCCGAACTGACCGCCTACGTCGCCGGCCCGCATGCCGCGATGATCACCGGCTCGTTCCAGACCATCGACGGCGGCTTCGGCGCCTGACGACGGATCTTCGAGAGGACGGGGGACGGTGACCGTCCCCCTTTTCCGTTCCTACTTCTGCTGATCCTCGCGCGAGGCGCCCATGCCGCCGGTGGCGTCCGGCAGCGGGGTGTGCCCGGTGTTGCCGGTGCGGTGCTGCGGGTCGTCGCCGGCCTGCGGCGTGTTGCCGGGCGACATGGCGTCGACGGCGCGCCTGATCCGCTCGCCACCCTCGCGCCCGTCCTGCTCATGGCCGGGCAGGTCGCCCGCGGCCCGGTCCTTGGCTTGATCGATCACGTCCCGCATCCGCTCGTTGCCGGCCTGGGCCTGATCCTGCCCGCTGCCCACGTCCTGGCCCTGATTACGGCCCTGCTTCTGGCCCTGGTTCTGGTCATTCCGGTCGCTCATCACGGCATCCTTCCGTCGGTGTGGTCCTCCCCTCAACAACCGGGACGGCGCGGTGAAATGCGCTGAACGGAAGCGGTACGGCCTCCCTTACCCTACGGCCACCCCTTCATGGGCCAGCAGCCAGCGCTTGCGCTCCACCCCGCCGCCATAGCCGGTCAGCGCCCCGGCGGAGCCGATCACCCGGTGGCAGGGCACCACGATGCCGACCGGATTGGCGCCGTTGGCATGCCCCGCCGCCCGCACCGCTGCCGGCCGCCCGGCCAGCGCCGCAAGCGCGCGGTAGGTTATGGTCCCGCCGCAGGGAATGCCGCGCAGCGCCGCCCACACCGCGCACTGGAACGGCGTCCCGCCTGTGCGCACCGGCAGCCGGTCGATGATTGCGAGATCGCCCGCGAAATAGGCATCCATCGCCCGCGTCAGCCCGCCCGGATCGGCCGATGGCCGCAGCTCGTAGCCGCCGGGATGGTGCAGGCGCAGCAGGCGATGCAGCCGGTCCTCATGGTCGGTCCAGTCGACGGCACGCAGGGCGCCCTCGTCATCGGCGACGACGACCAACTCGCCGATGGGGGTGGCGGTGCGGTCGATCAGCAGGCTGGACGGAGCGGACATGGCGGCACCCCCTATCCCTGTTGCATAGGATAGCTGCCGAATTCGAAGGCAGTGTTCCCACAGCGCAACTCTTTGATAGGCCGTAATTTCCTGCTTCGCACCGCCTCGCTTCAAGGGGTTTTCTTGCGTTTCGCCGCCAAAAGAGGCGCCAAAAGGCTGAGTTGCGTGCAATCCGCATGGCTGGCATGATCTGTCCATGCCTGTCCATCTCGTCAGTTCCTGACCGAACAGTCAGCTTTTCGGCCCTGTGCGCCCTTCGTCGTTGCTGGTTGGATCGTTTGGCACACGGGTTGCTGACGCTTCGGTAGACACGCCGCTCTGCGACCGAAGGGAAGCCATCCGCCATGACCCTGATCGCTACGCTTGCCACCGCCTCGAACCCTGCCGAAGACGACCGCGCCTCGCCCTACGCCGACCTGACCCCGGCGATGACGCCGGTGCAGGCGCTGGCCGAGTCCAACCGCTGCCTGTTCTGTTACGACGCCCCCTGCATCAAGGCCTGCCCGACCGGGATCGACATCCCGGCCTTCATCCGCTCGATCGCCACCGGCAACCTCAAGGGTGCCGCGACGACGATCCTGTCGGAGAACATCATGGGCGGCACCTGCGGCCGAGTCTGCCCGACCGAGACGCTGTGCGAACAATCCTGCGTCCGCAACCGGGCGGAGGACCGGCCCGTCGCCATCGGCCGGCTGCAGCGCCATGCCACCGACCGCCTGACCGACGGCGAACCCGCCCACCCCTTCCCCCGCGCCGCCGCCACCGGCAAGCGCGTCGCCGTGGTCGGCGCCGGCCCGGCCGGCCTGTCCTGCGCCCACCGCCTCGCGACGCTCGGCCATGAGGTGACGGTGTTCGAGGCCAAGGCGAAGTCCGGCGGCCTCAACGAATACGGCCTCGCCCCCTACAAGATGGCCGACGATTTCGCCCAGCGCGAGGTCGCCTTCATCCTCGGCGTCGGTGGCATCACGGTGGAGCATGGCCGCAAGCTGGGCGCCGACCTGTCGCTCGACAGCCTGCGCGCCGACTTCGACGCCGTCTTCCTGGGCGTCGGCCTGGGGTCCAACAACCGCCTCGGCATCCCCGGCGAGGAGCGTGCGGGCGTGGAGGACGCCACCGCCTTCATCGAGCGGGTGCGTCAGGCCCTTCCCGGCCAGCCGCCCGCCGTCGGCCGCAGCGTCGTGGTGATCGGCGGCGGCAACACCGCGGTGGACGCCGCCATCCAGGCCAAGCGCCTGGGTGCGGAGGACGTCACCCTGGTCTACCGCCGCGGCCGGGCCCAGATGGGCGCCACCGGCTGGGAGCAGGAGCTGGCCCAGACCGAGGGCGTCGTGCTGAAGACCTTCGCCGCCCCCAAAGAGATCGGCGACACCACCATCACCTTCGAACACACCCGCCTGAGCGACGGCAAGCTGTCCGGCACCGGCGAGACCTTCACCCTCCAGGCCGACATGGTGCTGAAGGCTGTCGGCCAGAAACTGTCGGCCGACGCGCTCGACGGCCTGCAGGTCACCGGCGGCAAGATCGCCATCGACGACGCCTACCGCACCACGCTGGCCAAGGTCTGGGCCGGCGGCGACTGCGTCGCGACGGGCGAGGATCTGACGGTCCAGTCCGTGCAGGACGGCAAACTCGCCGCCCTCGCCATCCACAGCCACCTGACCGCCTGAGGAAAGGGAGCCACATCATGGCCGATCTTCGCAGCACCATCGCCGGCATCCGCTCCCCCAACCCCTTCTGGCTGGCGTCGGCCCCGCCGACCGACAAGGCCTACAACGTCGTCCGCGCTTTCAAGGCGGGCTGGGGCGGTGTCGTCTGGAAGACGCTGGGCGAGGACCCGCCGGTGGTCAACGTCTCCAGCCGCTACGGCGCCCATCTCGACACCGACCGCCGGATGATCGGCTTCAACAACATCGAGCTGATCTCCGACCGGCCGCTCGACGTCAACTTGCAGGAGATCATCCAGGTCAAGCGCGACTGGCCCGACCGCGCCATGGTCGTCTCGCTGATGGCCACCATGACCGAGGCGGCCTGGGCCGGCCTTGCCCGCCGCATCGCCGAAACCGGGGCGGCCGACGGGCTGGAACTCAATCTCGGCTGCCCGCACGGCATGTGCGAGCGCGGCATGGGCTCCGCCATCGGGCAGGTGCCGGAGATGGTGGAGCAGGTCACCCGCTGGGTGAAGAACGCCGTCAATTTGCCGGTGATCGTCAAGCTGACCCCCAACATCACCAACATCCTGTGGTCGGCCGAAGCGGCCAAGCGCGGCGGCGCCGACGCGGTGTCGCTGATCAATACGGTGAACTCCATCGTCGCGGTCGATCTCGACGCCATGGCCCCGACCCCGGTGGTCGACGGCAAGGGCAGCCATGGCGGCTATTGCGGCCCGGCGGTGAAGCCCATCGCGCTGAACATGGTGGCGGAAATCGCCCGCAATCCGGAGACGCGGGGCCTGCCGGTCAGCGGCATCGGCGGCGTCACCACTTGGCGCGACGCGGCGGAGTTCCTGGCGCTGGGCGCCACCAACGTCCAGGTCTGCACCGCCGCCATGACCTACGGCTTCAAGATCGTGGAGGACATGATCGGCGGCCTGTCCAACTGGATGGACGAGAAGGGATACCGGACCCTCGACGAACTGAGCGGTCGTGCGGTGCGCAACGTCGTCAACTGGAACGACCTGAACATGAACTTCTCGACCAAGGCGGTCATCGACCCCGCCTTGTGCATCGACTGCGGCCGCTGCCACATCGTCTGCGAGGACACCTCGCACCAGGCGATCCGCATCGACCAAGGGGAAGGCCGCCGCGTCTTCACCGTGGTCAACGAGGAGTGCGTCGGCTGCAACCTGTGCAGCCATGTCTGCCCGGTGCCGGACTGCATCACCATGGTGCCGGAGCAGACCGACCTGCCCTACGTCACCTGGCCCAACGACGCCCGCAACCCGATGCGCGTCCCAGAAGCCGCCCAATAATCAGCCGCCGAATAAAGAACGACGTTCAGGAGAGAGCAACATGTCCACCCCGCAGAATGTCGCCGTGAACGGCTCGCGCCTGTGGCAGAGCCTGATGGACATGGCGCAGATCGGCGCCACGCCCAAGGGCGGCGTGTGCCGGCTGGCGCTGACCGACCTCGACAAACAGGGCCGCGACCTGTTCGTGCGCTGGTGCGAGGAGGCCGGCTGCACGGTCTCCGTCGACAGGATGGGCAACATCTTCGCCCGCCGCTCCGGCCGCGACGACAGCCTGCCCCCGGTCATCATGGGCAGCCATCTCGACAGCCAGCCGACCGGCGGCAAGTATGACGGCGTCTATGGCGTGCTGGCCGGACTGGAGGTGGTGCGCAGCCTGAACGACATGAATTACGTCACCGAGGCCCCGGTGGAGGTCGCGGTCTGGACCAACGAGGAAGGTTCGCGCTTCGCCCCGGCCATGGTGTCGTCCGGCGTCTTCGCCGGGGTGTTCGACCTGGACTACGGCCTGTCCCGCGCCGACCTCGACGGCAAGACGATGGGCGAGGAGCTGGCCCGCATCGGCTATGCCGGCGATAGGGAAGTCGGCGGCCGTAAGGTCGGCGCCTATTTCGAAGCCCACATCGAACAGGGTCCGATCCTGGAGATCGAGGGCAAGACCATCGGCGTCGTCACCGACTGCCAGGGCCAGCGCTGGTACGAGATCACCTTCACCGGCCAGGAGGCCCATGCCGGCCCGACCCCGATGGTCCGCCGCAAGGACGCCCTGCTGGGGGCCGCCCGCGTGGTCGATGCGGTGAACCGGATCGGCATGAAATACGGCCCGCTGGCCTGCGCCACGGTGGGGCTGATGCAGATCCACCCCAACAGCCGCAACGTCATTCCCGGCCGCGTCTTCTTCACCGTCGATTTCCGCCACCCGGACGACGCCATCCTCGCCGCCATGGACGGCGAGTTGCGCGCCGAGGTGGAGCGCATCGCCGGCGAGATCGGGCTGGAGAGCGATTTCCAGCAGATCTGGTACTACGCCCCGATCAAGTTCGACAAGACCTGTGTCGCCGCCGTCCGCAAGGGGGTGGAGCGCACCGGCCACAGCTTCCGCGACATCGTGTCGGGCGCCGGTCACGACGCCTGTTACCTGTCGAAGGTGGCGCCGACGGCGATGGTCTTCATCCCCTGCATCGACGGCATCAGCCACAACGAGGTCGAGGAGACGACCCCGGAATGGTCAACCGCCGGCTGCGAGGTGCTGCTGCACGCCGTGCTCGACCGCGCCAACGCCATGGCGGAGCAGGTGAAAGCCCCCGCGTGATACTCTCCCTCTCCCGTCCCGGGAGAGGGAAGGGGCCCATGCGGAGCATGGGAAGGGTGAGGGGGAATGCAAGAATCCCGAACCGCATGGTTCCTTGGATCACCCCTCACCCTCCCCACCGCTTCGCGGCGGGTCCCCTCCCTCTCCCGGGGCTCTCAGCGGATCTTCGATCCGCCTGACGCCGTCAGCACAAACGAAGTTTGTGCGAGAGGCGGGAGAGGGCACCTCAACAGCAATGGCGAATGCAATGGCGCGAACGGCTGCCGACACAGCGGACTCCACCCAGCCCCAGGGCCGCATCCGGCGTGAGAACGTCGAGCGCATCCTGAAGGCGGCCGAGCGCATCTTCGCCGAGGCTGGATTCGCCGGCGCCACCATGGCCGACATCGCCGAGCGGGCCGGCCTGCCCAAGGCCAACCTGCATTACTATTTCGGCACCAAGGAGGACCTCTACCGCGCGGTGCTGGACAACATCCTGCGCATGTGGCTGGCGCCGATCGCCTCCTTCACCCCCGATGCCGATCCGGCGGAGACGCTGACCGCCTACGTCACCGCCAAGATGGAGGCGTCGCGCACCCGCCCGCACGCCTCCAAGGTCTTCGCCAACGAGATCCTGCATGGCGGGACCCAGGTCGAACGCTTCCTGGCCGAAGACCTGAAATCGCTGGTCGATGCCAAGGCAGGCGTGATCGACGGCTGGGTCGCCGCCGGCCGCATGGCCCCGGTCGACGCCCGCCAGTTCCTGTTCATGATCTGGGCGGTGACCCAGCATTACGCCGACTTCGACATCCAGATCCGCAAGGTGCTGGGCCGCCGGACCCTGACCCGCCAGGACTTCGCCGCCATGACGGCCGAAGTCCTGCGCATGGTCCTGCGCGCCGCCGGCCTGCCCGAACCGCAAATCGCCGAGCCGACAGAATCCGAACCGCCCACCGACCCCGTCCCACCACTCTCTTGAGGGAGCGCCCGAGCATGTCCACCATCCTGATCCGCGGCGGCACCGTCGTCACCGCCGAGCAAACCCGCCGCGCCGACGTCCTCTGCCAGGACGGCATCATCACCGCGGTGGGCGACACTCTCGACGTGCCGGCGGGGGCGGAGGTGGTCGATGCCGGCGGCTGCTACGTCATGCCCGGCGGCATCGACCCGCACACCCATATGGAACTGCCCTTCATGGGCACGGTGACGACGGAGGATTTCTTCAGCGGCACCGCCGCCGGCTTCGCCGGGGGCACGACAATGATCATCGACTTCGTCATCCCCAACCCGAAGCAGAGCCTGATGGAGGCCTACCACACCTGGCGCGGCTGGGCGGAGAAGGCGGCCGGCGACTACAGCTTCCACGTCGCGGTGACGTGGTGGGACGAGAGCGTGCGGCAGGACATGGGCACGCTGGTGGCCGACCATGGCGTGAACAGCTTCAAGCACTTCATGGCCTACAAGAACGCCATCATGGCCGACGACGAGACGCTGGTGAACAGCTTCCAGCGCTGCCTGGAGCTGGGTGCCATCCCCACCGTCCATGCCGAGAACGGCGAGTTGGTCTTCCAGCTCCAGAAGAAGCTGCTGGCCCAGGGCCTGACCGGACCGGAGGCGCACCCGCTGTCCCGCCCGCCGGAGGTGGAGGGCGAGGCCGCCAACCGCGCCATTCAGGTCGCCAAGGTCTTCGGCGTGCCGGTCTACATCGTCCATGTCTCGGCCAAGGAGGCGCTGGCCGCCATCGAGCGCGGTCAGAATGACGGACAGCGCGTGTTCGGCGAGGTGCTGGCCGGCCATCTGCTGATCGACGACGGGGTGTACCGCAACCCCGACTGGGATTTCGCCGCCGGCCATGTCATGAGCCCGCCCTTCCGCCCGAAGGAGCATCAGGACGCCCTGTGGCGCGGCCTCCAGGCCGGGCACCTGCACACCACCGCCACCGACCATTGCTGTTTCTGCGCGGAGCAGAAGGCGATGGGCCGCAACGACTTCACCAAGATCCCGAACGGCACCGCCGGCATCGAGGACCGCATGACCGCGCTGTGGACCCACGGCGTCAACACCGGCCGGCTGACGATGAACGAGTTCGTCGCGGTGACCTCCGCCAACGCCGCCAAGATCTTCAACCTCTACCCGCGCAAGGGCTCGGTCAGCGTCGGGGCGGATGCCGATCTGGTGGTGTGGGACCCGAAGGCGACCAAGACCATCTCGGCCAAGACCCAGATGCAGAAGGTCGGCCTGAACATCTTCGAAGGCATGACCGTCACCGGCACCCCGGCCTACACGCTGAGCCAGGGCCGCATCGTCCACGCGCTGGGCGAAAGCCGCGCGGTGCGCGGTGCCGGCCGCTATGTCAACCGCCCCGCCTTCCCCCCGGTCTACGAGGCGGTGGCGAAGCGCAACGCCCTGAACGTCCCGGTGGCGGTGGAGCGGTAGGACGGCTTCACCCGGCCTTCGCCAGAAGCGGCCCGACCCAGCGGGCAAGGAAGGCATCCGCCGGCGCTGCCGCCAGCGCTGGCCTTGCCGCCAGCAGCAATTGCAGCAGGGCGGTGTGCAGCTCCGTGCAGGCGGACAAATCCACCCGCGGCGCTGCCGCCGTCTCCAGCCATTCGGCGAGCGGCAGCGCATCCTCCACCGTGCAGGCGGCCTCGAAACGGGCGAGGTCGGAGTCGAACCGGACCGGCATCACAGCAGCTCCCGCAGATCGAGCACCAGGATCAGGCGGCCGTCGCCCAGCACCGCGGTGCCGGCATAGCCGCGCAGGCTGCGCAGCACGCCGGTCATCGGGCGCAGCACCACGTCGGCGCGCTCGCCGACATCGTCCACCGCCACCGCGACCGGGCCGTCGCCCAGTTCGGCCAGCACCACGCAGTCGGTCTCGCGGGTCCGGCCGTCCTCCGGCTGGCCCAGCAGGCGGCGCAGGCGGACCAGCGGCACCACCCGGTCGCGCAGCACCACGCTTTCCGCCCGCTTCACCGCGCGGATTTCGGCGCGCGGCACCCGCTGGATGCCGCCGACCAGCGCCACGGGGATGCCGTAGAGGGCGCCCGCCGCCTCCACCACCACGACGCGGGTGATGCTGAGCGTCAGCGGCAGCGACAGCCGCACCCGCGTCCCGGTTCCGGGGGTGGAGGCGATCTCCACCCGGCCGCCGGCCCGTTCGACCGCCGCCCGCACCGCGTCCATGCCGACGCCGCGGCCCGACAGGTCGGACACGGTGCCTGCGGTGCTGAATCCGGGGGCGAAGACCAGCCGCACCGCGTCGGAGTCGGACAGCGCCGCGGCGGCGTCCGGCGCTAGCAGCCCCTTGGCGACGGCGGCACGTCGCATCGTCGCCGGGTCAATGCCGGCACCGTCGTCCGACACCTCCACCACCACCCCGTCCTTGTCCTGGAAGGCGCGGACCCGCAGGGTACCGGCGGACGGCTTGCCGGCGGCGGTGCGGCGGTCCGGCGGCTCGATGCCGTGGTCCAGCGCGTTGCGCACCAGATGCAACAGCGGTTCGCCCAGCACGTCGAGGATGTCCTTGTCGGCCTCCGTCTCGGCCCCCTCCAGCACCAGATCCACCGTCTTGTCCAGCCGGCGGGCGGTGTCGCGCACCAGCCGGGGCAGCGGATCGAAGACGCGGGCCAGCGGCAGCAGCCGCAGGCGCAGCGCCGCATGGCGCAGGTCGCCAACCAGCGTGTCCAGCCGGGCGGAAAAGCCCTTCAGGTCGCGCCGCAGGTCCATCGCCAGCTCGGCGTCCTCGGCACGGCGCAGCAGCGGTCCAAGCTGCCCCTTCACCACCGACAGCTCGCCGACCAGGGCCATCAGCGCGTCCATCCGCTCCGGCTCGACCCGCAGGGCGCGGCGGACGGCGGGCGGCGGGGCTTCGGGGGCGGCGGGACGGGGCGGCCCTTCGGCAAGAAAGCGCCGCAGCGTGCCGGCATCGTCACAGGCGGCCTCGACCATGCGCCGGTCGGCCGGACGCCCGAGCGACGCCAGGATCGCAGCCACCGCCCGCGCCACCGCGGCCCGGCGGGACTCGCGTTCGGCGGCGCTGCCGGGCAGCTCCAGAATCCGCCCCTGCTCCTCCAGCATGCGCGCCGCCAGCGAGTCCGGCGGTGCCGCCGCGACGGAGGGCGTCACCGTCGTCGCCGGTGCCTTCAGCGTGACAGCGGCGACCTGCACCTGATCCGGCACGCTGCGGAATGCCGGGCGCACTGCCTCCACGTCGGCACCGCTCAGAGCGTGGAAGCGCAGGACGCAGCGGTAGGGGTCCATCTCCGCCGGCCCCGGCAGCGGTTCGGCCGGCTCGATGCGCAGCAGCCGCAGGTCGGGCACCCGGCGGAACAGCGCCAACGGGTCGTCGCCGGTGAAGAAGCATTCGGGATCGGGCCGGTAGTCGATGGCGGTCAGCCGGCCCTCGCCCGCCGCCGCCCTCTCCTCCGCCGTCAGCGCCGCCAGCCAGGGGAACGCCTTCGCCTCCCCACCAGCAGCGCCAGAGTCCTCCGCCACCCCGTCCCCGGCAAGCCCGCGGACCAGCGCGTCGGCTGCGGACGGCGCGTCGGCGGGCAGCGCGCCGGCACTCTCCAGCGCCGCCACCCAGCGGGCGCACTGGTCGAGCACGCGGAACAGCCGGTCGGCCAATTCCGGCGTCATGCCGCGCCGGCCGTCGCGCAGCAGCGACAGCGTGTCCTCCCCGGCATGGACCAGCCGGGTGAAGGGCGCCATCTCGAACAGGGCGCTCGCCCCCTTCAGGGTGTGGAAGGCGCGGAACAGCTCATCCACCGACGCACGGTCGGCCGGGTCGCGCTCCAGCGCCAGCAGCGCGCCGCCGGCGGTCTCCAGCAGCTCCTGCGCCTCGACGATGAACTGGTCGAACAGCTCGCTCACGGCGCCCCCTCCGGTCCAAGCGGACGGCCGGTCAGCAGCCGCGCCGCCTCCACCAGCATCTCCGGCCGCGGCGGCTTCACGATGTACCAGTTGGCGCCGGCCAGCAGCGCCTGTTCGCGGTCGCTGTCCTTCGATTCGGTGCTGATCATGATGGCCGGCAGGTCGCGCAGCGCCGGGTCGCGGCGCAGGACGCGCAGCATGGTGTAGCCGTCCATCTTGCGCATGTTGACGTCGACGATCACCAGGTCGGGCGGGTCGGCCATCGCCCGTTCCAGCCCCTCGATGCCGTTCACCGCCTCGTCCACCACGAAGCCGTCGGCCTCCAGCACGCGGCGGCTGAAGGCGCGGACGGTCACGGCGTCGTCCACCACCAGGATGCGCGGCCCGTTCATGGCGCCCCCCGTCTGCAGGCTTCTGGTAAAGGATCGCGTCGGGGAAGCGGCGCGGGACGAACAGCGAGGACATGCGGCTCATGCTTTCCGAATGGCCGAGGCAGACGAAGCCGCCGGGCGCCAGGGCATCGTGGAACATGCTCGCCGCCTCCCGCCGGCCAAGGTCGTCGAAATAGATCAGCAGGTTGCGGCAGAAGATCACGTCGATCCCGCGGAACCCCCGCACCTGCTGCGGGTCGGCGATGTTGACCAGCGAAAAATCGACGGACTCCCGCAAGTCCTCGATGATTTGCCAGCGCGGCCCTCCGGCCGCCGCCGTTCCGCGCAGGGATTGGAAATACTTGGCGCGCAGATGTGCCGGCAGCCCCTGCAGGGCGCGCTCGTCATAGATGCCCTCGCGCGCCCGCGCCAGCACGGCGCTGTCGATGTCCGACGCCAGCAGCTCGATCTCGTAATCGTCCACCCGCCGCCAGTTCTCCAGCAGCATGATGGCGATGGAATAGGGCTCCTCGCCCGTGGCGCAGCCGGCCGACCAGATGCGCAGCCGCGCGCCCCTGGGCTTGTCCCGCACCAGCTCGTCCAGGACCGAGTTCACCAGACAGTCGAACTGGTATTTCTCGCGGAAGAAATAGGTCTCGTTCACCGTCATCAGGTTGACGAGCCGCTGCAGCTCCTCCCCCGATGCCTGGAAGCGCAGCAGGTTCATATAGGCATGCAGGTCGGTCACCCCGACCGCCTGCATGCGGGCGGCGACGCGGCGGTCGACGAAATAGCGCTTGGCTTCGGTGAAGGACAGGCCGGTGCGATCCCGCAAGAAATCGCACAGGGTCGCATAGTCCTCGGGCGACAGCCCTTCCGGTTCGGTGTCCGCCACGCGCTCACCCGCCATTGAAGCTGGAGCGGGCGGCGTCGACGGCGAAGGCGACGAAGGGATCGTCGGGGAAGCGCCGGGCCAGGGTTTCCAGGCTGGACAGCGCCTCCGGACTGCCGGCTTCGGCCAGCGCCTCCACCGCGGCGAGGCCGACATTGACGTCGGCATCGCGCTCCATCACCGCCGCCAGCCAGTCGGCGCGGCCGGGATGGACAAGCCCGCCCAGCCCCTGCACCGCGAAGATGCGCAGGTCCGGGTCGGCATGGCCGAGCAGCGGCAGCAATGCCGGGGCGGCGATCTCCGCCGGCATCTGCTGCAGGCTCTCCAGCGCGGCGTTGCGCAGGGCGGCGTCCTCGCGGTCGAGGAAGGGGACCAGCGCCGCCGCCGCCTCGTCCGTGGCGATGCGGGCGAGTGCCGTCAGGATCGCCTCCCGCACGCCGGCATCCCCCTCCGCCTCAAGCCGGCGGGCGAGCGCCGCAACGGCGCCGGGGGGCGCCGCGTCGGGTGCATGGCCGAGTCCGTGGGCGGCGTCGCGGCGCACCGACGCGTCGGCATCCTCCAGAGCGGCCAGCGGATCGACCTGCGGATCGACCTGTGCGGCGGGCGCCGCAGGACCGGATGGCGCGGCGCCGGCCTTCTTCCTCACCAGTCCCATGCTATCCTCCCTATTGCCCGCCGGCCCGCCGGTGGGCGGGCATCAGCCAGCGGATCAGCTGGCCGGCGATGCGGTCCGACGGCAGCACGGCATCGGCGCCGCCCCGCCGGATCAAATCCTGCGGCATGCCGAAGACGACGGCGCTTTCCTCCGACTCCGCGATGGTCCGGCCGCCGCGGGCGTGCAGATCGGCCATCGACGCGGCGCCGTCGTTGCCCATGCCGGTCAGCAGCACCCCGACCAGCCGGTCCGCCGGCAGCAGCCGCATGGCGCTGGCCACCAGCCGGTCGGCATTGGGGTGCCAGGGCTTGTCGGGCGACGCCGGAACGCAGACCGCCTGCAGCCGGCCGCCGCGGCGCGCCAATTCCACGTCGGCGCCGCCGCGGGCGATGCAGACCATGCCCGGCTCCAGCACCGTCGCCCGCTCCACCTCCACCACCCGCAGGGCGCACATCTCGTCCAGCCGGCGCGCCAGCGTCGCGGTGAAGGCGACCGGCATATGCTGGGCCACCACCACCGGCCAGGGGAAGTCGGCCGGCAGCAGCGGCAGGATGTCCTCCAGCGTGCTGGGCCCGCCGGTGGACACGCCGACCAGCACGACGCCATCCCCTTCTCCGCCTGCGGCGTCCCGGCCCGGAGGCGGCAGCGGCAGTGGCGTCTCGGGGGCGACGAAATCCTCCCCGGCGATGCGGGCGCGGGCCAGCCGCAGCCGTTCGCGCAGGCCCCGGACGCGGCGCGGGCGCGACGAGGCGGCGGCGCGCACCGTCTCCACCAGCTCCTCGCCGATGCGGCCGATGGCGCCGGCGGCCGGCTTCTGCACCGCCTCCACCGCCCCCAGCCGCAGAGCCTCCAGCGTCTCCTCCGCACCGGCGGCGGTGAGGGCGGAGACCATGACCACCGGCTTGGGATGCTCCACCATGATGCGGGCAAGGCAGGCCAGCCCGTCCATGCCGGGCATGGTCACGTCGAGCGTCACCACGTCCGGATCGACGACCGGCAGGCGTGCCAGGGCCTCCTCCCCGGTCGCGGCGGTCTCCACCCGGAATCCGGCCTCCGTCAGCAGCTCCGCGATGCGCCGGCGCATCAACGCGGAATCGTCCACCACCAGCACCGTCAGCACGTCGTTCCCCATCGGTCCGTCACTGCGGGGTAACGAGCAGGCCGGCCAGTCGGTCCATGTCCAACAGGCTTTCCGCGTCCATCAGCAGGATCAGGCGCGCGGCGGCGCCGGCATCCCGGCCCGCCGTCTCCAGCGTCGCCACCCGGCGGATCAGCCGGCGCTGCGCCGCCGACACCGCCGGGGCCGGACCGATCCGCTCCGCCGGAATCGTCACCAGCCCGGCCAGCCCGTCGACCAGCAGCCCGACCCGCGCGGCATCCGCCCCGTCGCGGCCGACCACCACCACCCGGCCACGCGCAAGTCCCTGGGCTGCCTCGCCGCCCGCAGCCGGCAGATGCAGCAGCCGGCGCTGGTCGATCAGCGGCAGCACCTCGCCGCGCAGGGTCAGCACGCCGCTGACGAAGTCGGGGGCGTTGGGCAGGGGAGTGACGCTGTCGGGCCGGCGCAGCACCTCGCGCACGGCGGCGACCGGCAGGCCGTATTCCGCCCCGGCGAGGCTGAAGACGACGAAGCGCTCCGCCATGCCGCCCGTATCCGCGGGCCCTGCCGGTTCCATGCCGTCCCTCCCCCAATCCGCACCGGCGTCGATGCCGACGCCTGTCCCGGCCCCGACCGCCGCGCCGTGGCGGAACAGCCGCTCCGCCGACAGGACGGAGACCAGCCGCCGCCCGCCGTCGGCCCGGGCGATGCCGTCCAGATCCTCGAATTCCGGTTCGCGGGCGAGAAAGGGCGGAACCGGGTCGATCTGCGCGGCGTCGAGCCGCAGGATCTCCCGCACCTCGTCCACCAGGACGCCGACCGGGGCCTCACCCTGTCCGGGGCGCACCACCACCACCCGGCGCCCAATCGGCTGCTCCCCTGCCGCCTGCTCCCCGGCACCATCCAGCCCGAACAGCGCGCGCAGGCCCACCAGCGGCAGCAGCCGGTCGCGCACCGACATCACGCCGAGCAGATGCGCCCTGGAGCGCGCCATGCGGGCGACCTCGCGCGGGGCAGGCAGCACTTCGCTCACCCGGTCCACCGGCAGGGCGAACTCCTGTCCGGCCACATCGAAGACCAGCAGCGCCAGCCGGTCGATCCCGCCCGCGGCTTCGGCGCCGGCACCTCGGCCGGTGCTCCGTCCCAGGCCGCCGACCAGCCCCCCCGCAGCGTGCCCCGTCCGCGCGCCCTCCTCCGCATCGCCGAACTGGCGGTCGATGAGCACATCGGGCTTCAGGATGGTTGCCGGGCCGTCGCGCAGCAGCCCCTCCAGCATGGCGGGGTCGAGCCCGCCATCCTCGGCGGTCACCGGGTCGATGCGGCCGGGGGCGCTGCGCAGGATGCCGGCCATGGCGTCCACCCGCAGGCCGACCGGCTGGCCGCGATGCCCGACCAGCACCACGCGGGTCTCGCGCGTGTCGGCCGTGCCGCCGTGCCGCCCCAGCGCCGTCGCGAGGTCCAGCACCGGCACCGCGTCGCCATGCCAATGCGCCAACCCCTCCAGGCCCGGCGGACCCAGCGGGATGCGCACCAGCTCCGGCGGGCGGATCACCGCATGCACGGACGACATCGGCAAAGCGAGGCGCAGGTCGCCGACCGTCATGGTGACGAAGGCGAGGCTGCCCGCCCCGCCGTCGCCGGCAGCCCCTTCGGCCCCCTCTTCCGTCGCCACGGCGGTCAAACCGCGCCGAGCAGGCTGTCGGCCATCGCCGCGATCTCCTCGATAGCCGACGCCAGCTCCTCCGCCCCCTTGGCCTGCTCGCGGGCGGCCTTGGCCGCTTCGGTCGCGGCGAGGTTGGCGGCGGCGGCGGCGGTGGCCACCTGCTCCACCCCGGTGCGGGTCTCGCGCAGGGCGACGGCGGTCTCCCCGGTGGCGTCCAGGATCTCGCGGCTGCCGGCGGTGACCACCCGCAGCTCCTGCGCACCGGCGGTCAGGGTGACGCCGAAGGCACGGTGCCGCGCGGTCTCCGCCACCGCGGTGGCCGAAACGTCGTCGATGTCGCGGCGCACCCGCAGCATCTGGTCCTGGATGTCGCGGACGATGTCCTTCACCCGCTCCGCGCTTTCGGCGCTGTCGCCGGCCAGCTTGCGGATGTCGCCGCTGACCACGGTGAAGCCGCGGCCGAACTCGCCCGCCCGCGCCGCCTCGATGGAGCCGCTGACCGCCAGCATGCCGGTCTGGATGGCGACGGTGGCGATGGCGTCCACCACCTTGTCGATGCGCCGGCCGATCCGCTCCAGTGCGTCCAGCCGCTCGCCGGCCCGGCGGGAGGAGTCCACCGCCTCCAGCATGCCGTCGGCCAGCCGGCCGATGGTGTCGCGGGTCTCGCCCAGCAGGGCTTCCATCGCCGTGCAGCGCTCGACCGAGTCCCTGGCCCGGCCGGCGGCGAGCGTCGCCGCGGCGTCGATCTCGGCGATGGCGGAGGCCAGCTGGTGGGTGGCGGCGCTCTGCGACTGGGCGCCGCCGGAGATCTGGCCGATGGCCGTCATGATCTGGGCGGCGCCGCGGTTGATCTCCTCGATGGCGGCCGACAGCTCCTCCGCGGCCGAGGCCAGCTCGTCGGCGGTGGCGGCGAGGTCGGCGGTGCCCTCCAGATCCTCGGCCAGTTCAGACAGCTGGCCGGCGGCGCGCTGGCTCTGGGTCAGGGCGACGGCCTGCTCGCCCGCGGTCTTCAGCGCCTCCTCGGCGGCGGCGGACTGCTCCTCGGCGCTGGCGGCGATGGTCTCCGCCCCGCGCAGCGCCTCACGCGCGGCCTGGTCGGCCTCCACCGCGGCGCGGATGGTCTCCTGCGCGCCCTGCACCAGCGCCGTCATGTCCGACCGCACGCCTTCCAGCTGCTGGACGATGGTGCGCCCGCGCTCCACCTCCGCCTTGGCGGCGTCGGAGGAGGCGACGATGCCGGCGGCGATGGCGGCCACCGCCTCCTGGATTTCGCCGACCATTCCCTGGATGTCGTTGGCGCTGCGTTCTGACCGTTCGGCCAGCGCCTGCACCTCGTCGGCGACGACGGCGAAGCCCTTGCCGGCCTCCCCCGCCCGCGCGGCCTCGATGGCGGCGTTCAGCGCCAGCAGGTTGGTCTGGTCGGCGATGGCGGCCACGCTCTGCACGATGGCGCCGATCTCGCGCGCCTGGGTCTCAAGGTCGCGCACCAGCCGGACCGAGGCCTCCTGCCGCTCGGCGGCGCGGACGATGCCGTCGATGGAGGACAGGATCTGGCCGCTGACGTCCTTCAGCGTCCCCTGCAGCGCCTCCACCCGCAGAACCGCCTGCTCCGCCGTGGCGCGCGAGCGGG
Organism: Azospirillum sp. VT-I1; assembly: GCF_055698305.1. Taxonomy (NCBI): domain Bacteria; kingdom Pseudomonadati; phylum Pseudomonadota; class Alphaproteobacteria; order Rhodospirillales; family Azospirillaceae; genus Azospirillum; species Azospirillum sp. VT-I1. The sequence goes on from NZ_CP168805.1 coordinate 199,098, forward strand.
CCAGCAGTTCGGAAGCGCGGCCGATCATCCGCTGGGACTGCTGGGTGGCGCCGGCCGATTCCTCGGCCCCGGTGGCGATCTGCTCCATCGCCCGGCGCAGTTCCTCGGCGGCGGAGGCCGCCTGGGTGACACCGCTCGCCAGTTCGGTGGAAGCCGCGGCGATGCCGCTGGCCGCCTGCCGGCGGCGGGAATCGGCACGCGCCCGGCGGCGCTGCGGAGCGGTCGGCACGGCACCTTCCGGCCGCGGGCCGGCTTTCGCGGCAGGCGCGGCGGCTTCGGCCGCAACCGCGTCCGGACCGGCATCGGCGCCGTCATCCTTGGGCCGGGCGGTGCGCGCCGTTTCCATCCTGGTCTTCTTGATGAGTGCCATGGTCCTTCCCCGCCTTTCCAGCCGGTTCTTCTTGATGGGCTTACGCCACGAGACGCCCGATGTAGCGGCCGAGCGTGGCCTGCAGGGCGCCGGCCGAGTCCGCGTCGAGCAGCAGGACCACCCGCCCCCGACCACGACACCGACCGCGTCCCCGCCCGGCAGGCTGGTGCGCAGGTCGATGTGGAAGAGCACCGCGGCCCCTCCTCCCGCATCGGCCTCCGCCACGATGGCCGGCGCCACCGCGGCACAGCCGCGCAGGATCTCCGCCCCGCTGCCGCGGACCACCACCGGCAGGCCGGTGTCCACCGGTTCGCCCAGCAGGTTGGCGACCAGCGCCAGCGCGCTGTTCAGCACGACGTTGCCCAGCTCCGCCAGGACCTCGTCCTCCAGTTCGGGGACGTCGTCGGCCGGAACGTCGGGGGGAAGCGCCGCCCGCACCAGCGGCAGGCTGCCGGCCTGGGGGAAGACCAGCAGGGCGCAGCCGGCGAACAGGCCGGCCAGCCTTTCCGACACGCCCACCAGCGGCGGCGTCAGCGCCCGGTCCAGCAGCCCCGGCACCTCGCCCGGCGGCACCATCTCCACCGACGGCACCGACAGCGTCACCAGACCGCCCAGCATGCGGCCGAGCGCGGTCGATGCCTTGCCGATCCCGATGTTGCCCAGTTCGGCCAGCGCGTCGCGCTCCAGTTCGCTCAGCATGGGGGAGGCGGTCACTCCGGTGCGGCCTGGGAGGCGCGGCGCGGCGGCAGGGCGGTGGAGTTCAGGAAGCGGGCGACCTGCTCCTCCTCCAGCGGCTTGGGCATGAAGGCGGCGCCGACCGCGCGGATGCCGGACACCACCGCGTCCTGCGCGTTGGCGGTGATGATGGCGATATGGACGTTCGGGTGGCTCGCCCGCAGCTTTGCCGCGGTGTCCACGCCGTTGTCGCCGGGCATGTTGTAATCGATGATCGCAACATCCACCGGCGTGTCCTGAAGCGTCTTGAAGAGTTCGTCGCCGTTCGCCGCCTCCACGACCGACCAGTCCGGCTTGTTGCGCAAGACCATCGCCCGCACATGCATGCGCGAAAGCTTGCTGTCATCGACAATGATTGCAGTCTTACCCAAGATATAGGCCTTTTGGATAGAGCAGGACCGGCAGAGCCGAATTGCGCGCAAGTATACAGAATGGATGTCGTCACGCCAGTCCCCTTGATCGCAGTCGGAAATTGGCGTCGGGATTTTGCGGGCGCGGCGGCCGGCCGACTCATGCTATCGAGACGGACCGCCTTCCCCGCCCCGGCCCCCGCCCCATGCCGCCACCGTCCGCCGTCGCCAAACTGGCCGCCCTGCTGGGCCAAGCGCTGGACCGCCACCGTGCCGGCGACCTGGACGGGGCGGAGCGCGGCTACCGCGCCATGCTGGCGGCCGACCGCGGCAATCCCGATGCTCTACACCTATTGGGCGTGTTGCACCACCAGCGCGGGCAGGATGCAGAGGCGGTCCGCCTGATTGGCCAAGCCATCGCGCGGCGTCCCCGGATGGCGGAACAGCACGCCAACCTCGGCCTCGCCCTCCATGCGCTCGGCCGGCTGGGCGAGGCGGAGGCGGAATACCGCCGGGCGCTCTCCCTGCGCGACGCTTATCCGGAGGCGCACAACAGCCTGGGCAGCGCGCTGCAGGAGCAGGACCGGCTGGATGATGCCGCCGTCCATTACCGCCGGGCGCTCGACCTCGACGCCGGCTATGCCGAGGCCTGGGCCAATCTCGGCACGCTGCTGCGGGCGCGGGATGAGTATGGCGAGGCGGAAGCGGCGCTGCGCCACGCCCTGCGGCTCGACCCCGGCCATGCGACGGCACTGACCAACCTCGGCGTCGTGCTGAAGGAGACCGGCCGCACCGGAGAGGCCGAGGCCGCGCATCTGGAGGCGCTGCGCCTCGCCCCCGGCGATGCCGAGACCATGGTGAATCTCGCCCTGCTGCGCGACGCCCAGGGCCGCGGCGGCGAGGCGGAGGCGCTGTACGGCCAAGCGCTCGCCCTTTCTCCCGGCTTCGCGCTGGCGCGCTGGAACCTCGCCCTGCGGCTGCTCGGCCAGGGACGGCTGGCTGAGGGGTGGGACGAGTATGAGGCGCGCTTCGCCTCCCGCCGCGTTTCCGCCGGGCGCAGTTTCACGCTGCCGCCCTGGGATGGCGCCGCAGACGGGCGCCTGCTGGTCTGGCGGGAGCAGGGGCTGGGCGACGAGCTGATGTTCGGCACCGCCCTGCCCGACCTCGCCGCCGCAATCGGCCCGCAAAATCTGGTGGTGGAGGTCGATGCCCGGCTGACCGGGCTGGTCGGCCGCGCCCTGCCCGGCGTCACGGTGCGGGCGGAAACCGCCGCCCCGACCGATGCCGACGCCCAGTTGGCGATGGGATCGCTGCCCCGGCTGCTGCGGCCGGCGCTGTCGTCCTTTCCCGACCGGCGGTCCTGGCTGGCGCCCGACCCGGCGCGGTCGGCGGACTGGCGCGACCGGCTGGCGGCGCTGGGGCCGGGCCTGCGCGTCGGCATCTGCTGGGGCAGCCAGAACATGCTGGGAGAGCGCAAGGCCTCCTACACCACGCTGGCCGACTGGGCGCCGCTGCTGACCCTGCCCGGCCTGATCCCGGTCACCCTGCAGTATGACGGGCGCGAGGCGGAGATCGCCGCGGCCGAGGCGCGCCTGGGCCTGCACATCCACCGCTGGCCGGACACCGACCTGAAGAACGACCTGGAGGGGGTGGCGGCGCTGATCGCCGGGCTCGACCTCGTGGTGACGGTCGCGAGTTCGGTGGGCGAGATGGCGGGCGCGCTCGGCGTGCCGGTCTGGCGCTTCGGTCCGTCCGGCGACTGGACGGCGCTGGGCAGCGCGGTGCGGCCCTGGTTCCCGTCGATGCGGCTGTGGAGCGCGCGGCCCGGCGAAGGGTTGGCGGACGTGCTGATCCGCATGGCGGCGGAACTGCGCCGTCTGGTCCCTGCCCCGCCCATCGCCGACTGGCTGGCCGAAGCACGGGACCTGCACGGGTCCGGCCGCTGGCCGGAGGCGGAGAAGCTCTATCAGCGCATCCTCGACCAGGGCGGCGAGGTGCCGGCGGCGCTGGAGGGCTACGGCCTGCTCGGCCATCAGGCCGGCCGGCCCGACATCGCCGTCACCCTGCTGACCCGCGCCATCGCGGCGGAGCCGACCGCCGGCCGCCACAAGCGCCGCGCGTTGGCCCACCAGGAGATGGGGACGATGGCGGAGGCCGAGGCCGACTGGCTGGCCGCCGCCATGCTCGACCCCACGGATGTGGAGGCGCTCGGCAATCTCGGCGCCCTGCGCCTGACCCGCGGCGCCGGCGGGGACGCGGCGGAGGCGACCGATGCGGCTCTGCGCCTCGCCCCCTTCCATGCCGGGCTATGGACCAATGCCGGGCTCGCCCGGCAGGCGATGGGCGAAGACGGGGTGCCGGCCTTCCGGCGGGCGCTCGCCCTCGACCCGGCGCTGGCGGATGCCTGGACCGCCCTGGCGGCCGACGCCCTGCGCGACGCGGCAAGTGCCGCCGAGGCGGAGCGGGCGGCGGGGCGGGCGCTGCGCCTGCGGCCCGGCGACCCGTCGGCCGTCGGCAACCTGGGGCTGGCGTCCTTGGCGCTCGACCGCCCGGCAGAGGCGGTGGCGCATCTGCGTCAGGCTCTCCAGGGCCGGCCGGGCGACCTCGGCATGATCGGCAACCTCGCCCTGGCTCTGGAGCGGGCGGGCGACGGCACCGCGGCCGGGCTGGCCTGGTGGCGGGTGATCCTGCTGGCTCCCGGCGCCGGGGCCGGCTGGGCCGGGCTGGCCGACCTGCGGCAGCGGCAGGGCCGGTTGGATGCCGCGCTGAAGGGCTGGGGCCGGGCGCTGGCGCTGGAGCCGCGGCGGGCCGAGTGGCGCTACAATCTGGGCAACGCCCTGCACGCCGCCGGCCGGCCGGCGGAGGCCGACGCGGCTTACCGGCAGGCGGTGGAGGACGACCCGGGCCTGACGCTCGCCGCCTTCAACCGCGGCTATGCGGCGCTGGCGCGGGGAGAACTCGATGCCGGCTGGGCCGGGCTGGAGGCCCGCTTCGCCGCCGGGCAGGCTCTGCCGGACCGGCGCTTCCGCATTCCCGCCTGGGACGGCGGCGAGTTGACGGGAAAGACCGTGCTGGTCTGGCGCGAGCAGGGGATCGGCGACGAGCTGATGTACAGCGCCTGCTACGCCGACCTGATCGCGCGGGCGGGACGGGTGATCGTGGAATGCGAGCCGCGGCTGGTCGCGCTGTTCGCGCGCTCCTTCCCGCAGGCGCAGGTGCGCGCGGCGACGGCGGATCCGGTGGACGCGGACTGCCACGTCCCGGCGGGGTCGCTGCCGTTGCGCCTGGGCTGGGGATTGGGCGGCTTCCCGGCGCGGGAGGGATGGCTGCGGGCGGATGAGGCGGCGGTGGAGCGGTGGCGGGGGTGGTTGGGGGGATTGGATGAGTTCGGCAACGATTGCCCCCACCTAACCTCCCCCGCTGGGCGGGGAGGGACTGCCGCCGAACGCCGACAAAGCTCCAATCCCCTCCCCGCCCAGCGGGGGAGGGTCAGGGTGGGGGTCTAACTCCACCGAAAGCGACGCCCTAACCGTCGGCCTCTGCTGGCGCAGCGGCCTGCGCAGTGCCTTGCGCGACGCCAACTATGCGCCGCTGACCGACTGGGCGCCGATCCTCACCCTGCCCGGCCTGCGCCTGATCAATCTTCAGTACGACGACTGCGAAGCCGAACTCATCGAAGCGGAAACACGCTTCGGCATCGCCATCCACCGCCCGCCGCTCGACCTGAGGAGCGACCTGGACGGCGCCGCCGCCCTGACCGCGGCGCTGGACCTCGTGATCTCCGCCGGAACGTCGGTGGCGGAGATGGCCGGCGCACTGGGCGTGCCGGTCTGGCGGATCGGGCCGGCGGGGGACTGGACGGCGCTCGGCACCGCTTGCCGGCCCTGGTATCCGTCGATGCGGCTGTTCAGCCCGAACGCGGGCGGGACGCTCGGCGACGCGCTGTGCGCCGCCGAGCGTGCCCTCAACACACTCAGAACGCGGGAACCACGGCGTTCTTGAACTTGGTGAGGATGAACTCCTTCACCTCGGGGCTGTTGTAGGACTTCACCAGCTTGGCGACCCAGGGCTTGTCCTTGTCGGCCTTGCGGACGACGATGACGTTGGCATAGGGGCTGTCAGCCGATTCACGCGCGATGGCGTCCTTGACCGGGTCGATGCCGGCTTCCAGCGCGAAGTTGGTGTTGATGGCGGCGGCGGTCACGTCGTCCAGCGAGCGCGGCAGCTGGGCGGCGTCCAGCTCGACGATCTCCAGCTTCTTCGGGTTCTCGACGATGTCGATCGGCGAGGCCTTGAGGTTGCCGCCGTCCTTCAGCTTGATGAGCCCCTTGGCCTGCAGCAGCAGCAGGACGCGGCCGCCGTTGGTCGGGTCGTTGGGGATGGCGAACTTGGCGCCCGTCGGCAGCTCCTCGAGGCTCTTCACCTTCTTGGAATAGATGCCGATGGGATAGACCACCGTCTTGCCGACGCTGACCAGATCGAAGCCGCGGTCCTTCACCTGGTTGTCCAGATAGGGCTGGTGCTGGAAGCTGTTGGCGTCCAGGTCGCCGCCGGCCAGCGCCTGGTTCGGGATGACGTAGTCGGTGAATTCCAGGATCTGGATGTCCAGCCCGTCCTTGGCGGCGATGGGCTTCACCGCTTCCAGGATCTGGGCATGCGGACCGGCGGTGACGCCGACCTTGATGGTCTCGGCAGAAGCACCGAAGGCGATGGCCATGGTGGCGGCGCCGGCCAGCAGGGAAGCCAGCGAACGGAAGCGCAGCATCTCGAACACTCCTCGGATTTTTAGGTCAGGATTTCAGGTTACGCTTGTTGACGCGGCGGGCGATCAGGTCGCCCGTCGACTGCACGATCTGCACCAGCACGATCAGCACGACCACCACCGCCAGCATCACCTCCGGCAGGAAGCGCTGGTAGCCGTAGCGGATGCCGAGGTCGCCCAGGCCGCCGCCGCCGACAGCGCCGACCATGGCGGAATAGCCGATCAGGCTGACCGCCGACAGGGTCAGGCCGGCGACGATGCCCGGCAGTGCTTCCGGCAGCAGGACCTTGCGGATGATCTGGAAGGGCGTGGCGCCCATCGCCTGCGCCGCCTCGACCAAGCCACGATCCACCTCGCGCACCGCATTCTCCACCACGCGGGCGATGAAGGGGGCGGCGGCGACGGTCAGCGGCACGATGGCGGCGTTGGTGCCGATGGAGGTGCCGGCGATCAGCCGGGTGAAGGGGATGATCGCCACCACCAGGATGATGAAGGGGGTGGAGCGGGTCATGTTCACCACCGCCCCCATCACCTTGTTGAAGGCGAAGTTCTGCAGCAGCTCGCCCCGGCCGGTGACGGCCAGCATCACGCCGATGGGCAGCCCGATCAGTGTGCCGATGGCACCCGACACCGCCACCATGTGCAGCGTGTCGATCAGCCCCTTGATCAGCAGGTCAATGATTTGCGGGGAGAGCATGGCCCAACACCTCGACGCCCAGATTGTTCTCTTTCACCAGTGCCACGGCGGCATCGACCTTGGCCTGATCGCCCAGCGCCTCCACCACCAGCGTGCCGAAGGGGGCGCCCTGGATCTCGTCGATCTGGCCGTGCCAGATGTTCAGGTCCAGGTTCAGCTGGCGGCTGATGGCGCTGATGACCGGGGTGGTCGCCTTCTCGCCGGTGAAGGTGATGCGCAGCACCGGGTTGCTGCCGGGGCCGGGCTGGGAGGACAGCCGGTCGCGCAGGCTGTCGGGAATCCCGCGGTTGATGACGGGATCGACGAAGCTGCGGGTGGTGGGATGCTTCGGATGGGCGAAGATGTCGAAGACCGGCCCCTGTTCGATCACCCGGCCGCCTTCCATCACCGCCACCTTGTGGCAGATTTCCTTGATGACGGCGATCTCGTGGGTGATGAGGACGATGGTCAGGCCGAGCCGCCGGTTGATGTCGCCCAGCAGATGCAGGATCTGCGTCGTCGTCTCCGGGTCGAGCGCCGAGGTCGCCTCGTCCGACAGCAGCACCTTCGGCTTGCTGGCCAGCGCGCGGGCGATGCCGACGCGCTGCTTCTGCCCGCCCGACAGCTCCGCCGGGTAGCGGTTGCGCTTGTCGGCCAGCCCGACGAGGTCGAGCAGCGGTTCCACCGTCCGGCCGATCTCCGCCTTGGCCATGCCGGCCAGTTCCAGCGGCAGCGCCACATTGTCGAAGACGGTGCGCGAGGACAGCAGGTTGAAGTGCTGGAAGATCATGCCGATGGAATGGCGGGCCTTGCGCAGCTCCGCCGCCGACAGGGTGGTCATCTCCACCCCATCGACCGTGACGCTGCCCGAGGTCGGGCTTTCCAGCAGGTTGACCGTGCGCAGCAGGGTGGATTTGCCGGCACCCGAGCGGCCGATGATCCCGAAGACCTCGCCGCGTCCGATGGAAAGGTCGATGTCGGCCAGCGCGTGGACCGGAGCCCCGCCGCCGCGGGCGGCGTAAGTCTTGTTAATGTTTGTTAGCGTTATCATCTTTTAATCGGCAAAAGGGGACGTCCAGCGTCCCCCCAGCCCCCTCACCAAGTCGGAATGATGGAACCGTTGAAGCGCGTTTCGATAAACTGCCGCACTTCGGGCGAACGATACAGCGCAATGAAGCGCTTGATCGTCGGGTCTTCCATGCGATCCTTGCGGACCGCCCACACCAGGTTCCACTTGGACTGGTCATCCTCCAGCACCAGCGCCTTCTTCGGCTCCAGCCCGGCCAGCACGGCATAGTTGAGGGTGATGACCGACGCATCCACGTCGTCGAGCGAGCGCGGCAGCTGCGCCGCGTCCAGCTCCACCAGCTTGATGCCCTTCGGATTGACGACGTCGGCGATGGTGGTGTTGAGGCCGGCACCGTCCTTCAGCCCGATCACGCCGGCCTTGGCCAGCAGGAACAGGGCGCGGGCGCCGTTGGTGGGGTCGTTGGGGATCGACACCGAAGCACCCGGCTTCAGGTCGGCCAGCGCCTTCACCTTGCTGCTGTAGACGCCCATCGGCACCACGACGCTCTTGGCGACGGAGACGATGTCGTAGCCGCGCTGCTTCACCTGATTGTCCAGGAAGGGCTGGTGCTGGAAGTTGTTGGCGTCGATGTCGCCGGCCTGCAGCGCCGCATTGGGCATGTTCCAGTCCGTGAACTCGATCACCTGCGCCTCAATGCCTTCCTTGGCGGCCAGCTTGGCGGTGAATTCCAGGATCTCGCCATAGGGGCCGGCCGACACGCCCAGCTTCAGCGGGGCGGCGAGCGCGGAGGCGGCGGAGGCGAGCAGGCCGGCGGCGACGGCCACCGACATCAGGATGCGCTTCATCGGGACTTTCCTCAGGATTTCAGGCGGCGGGTTTCTTGATAGGGGCTCAGCGGCGGCGGGTATCGGGCAGCCGGCTGTAATGCTGGTGGGCGGCGCGCTGGGCCTGTCCGACATTGCGGAAGACGCGGCGGTCGAGATCGCGGAAAGCCCAATCGGACACGAAGAAGGTGAAGCCGCCGCGTTCGGCGACGACGATGCCGGCGGACCGGCCCTGCACTTCGATGGCGTAGGCGTTGGCGTGGGACATGGCGAGATGCTCCCCTGGCGCGGCGGGCTCCCGGCATGGCGGGGCGGCGGCGCAGATACTCGGATCGGGCGGATGTGCGGGATGGGCGCTGTGTCTTGGGGCCGCGAAATCAGCGGCAACACAGGCCCGGGCGCATCATGCAGGCCGGGAGAGCGGTCCGAGGCACGGATGGGGGGCGGAAACTCGCGATGTCATTCCGGTCTCTCCTTCTTGAAGAGGTCCACGACCGGTATCGTGGCGCTTTAGCGTTTGGTGACGCGGCGCAAGCTGCAGAAGTCAAATTGCCGCGGGATGCCCCGGTGGGCGTCCATGGGTTTTTATCTACCCTTTCGATGGAGTTTGGTCAAACCCATTTTTGCGATTTGTGTGGAATTCCTCATTCAGCGCATCTTTCCCGTAAAATCTCCGCGGGGCGACAGCGACAGGTGACGGGCGCGTGGAATGTGCTATCTATCGCGGCGATGGTTCATCCGGGGCCTGCACACCGCCCCGGCGAGCGAAGCGAGGAGAGTGTTTTGTCCGCCGATCCCAGTCTCCAAGGGGTGACGGCCGCCACGGTGGCCGCGCCGGTCGACGACCAGCTGGTGCTTGCCCTGCCCAAGGGCCGCATCCTGAAGGAGCTGCGCCCGCTGCTGTCCCATGCCGGCATCCATCCGGAACCGGCCTTCGACGACGACAAGAGCCGGCTTCTGCGCTTCGCCACCAATGTGCCGAACCTCAGCATCATCCGCGTGCGCTCCTTCGACGTGGCGACCTTCGTCGCCTTCGGCGCCGCCCATCTGGGCGTGGCCGGCAACGACGTGCTGATGGAATTCGACTATCCGGAAATCTACGCGCCGCTCGACCTCGGCATCGGCGCCTGCCGCCTGTCGGTCGCGGAGCCGGCGGAGATGCTGGAGAGCGACGATCCGTCGCGCTGGAGCCATGTGCGCGTCGCCACCAAATATCCGGAGGTGACCAAGCGCCATTTCGCCGCGCGCGGCGTCCAGGCCGAATGCGTCAAGCTGAACGGCGCGATGGAGCTGGCGCCGACGCTGGGCCTGTGCCGCCGCATCGTCGATCTGGTCTCCACCGGTTCGACGCTGAAGGCCAACGGGCTGGTGGAGGTGGAGCATATCGCCGACGTCACCTCGCGCCTGATCGTCAACCGCGCCGCCTTCAAGACGCGGACGGCCGAAATTTCTCAGTGGATCGACAAGTTCCGGGAGGCGGTGAATGCCCGTCAGGCTTGATATTCGCGATACGGGATTCGCCGCCGGCTTCGAGGCGCTGCTGCACGCCAAGCGCGAGGCCAGCGAGGACGTCCAGACGCTGGTCGCAGGCGTGATCGAGCAGGTGCGCACGCGCGGCGACGATGCCCTGATCGACTACACCGCCCGCTGGGACCGCCTGACCCTGACCGCCGACACCCTGCGCATCGGCCGGGACGAGATCGACGCGGCCACCGCCAAATGCTCGGCCGAGACGCTGGAGGCGCTGGACCTCGCCGCCGCGCGGATCGAGGAGTTCCACCGCCGCCAGATCCCCGAGGTCACCGACTATCGCGACGCCGCCGGCGTGCGGCTGGGTGCGCGCTGGACGCCGGTCGGCGCCGTCGGCCTCTATGTGCCGGGCGGCACGGCATCCTACCCGTCCTCGGTGCTGATGAACGCGCTGCCGGCCAAGGTCGCAGGCGTGGAGCGCGTCGTCATGGTGGTGCCGACGCCGGACGGGGCGATCAACCCGCTGGTGCTGGCCGCCGCCAAGCGCTGCGGCATCGACGAGATCTACCGCATCGGCGGCGCCCAGGCGGTCGCGGCGCTGGCCCACGGCACGGCGACGATCCGGCCGGTCGACAAGATCGTCGGCCCCGGCAACGCCTTCGTCGCCGCCGCCAAGCGGCAGGTCTACGGGCTGGTCGGCATCGACAGCATCGCCGGCCCGTCGGAAATCCTGGTGGTGGCCGATGGCCGGAACGATCCGGCCTGGATCGCCATGGACCTGCTGTCGCAGGCCGAACACGACACCTCGGCCCAGTCGATCCTGATCACCGACGACGCGGCCTTCGCCGACGCGGTGGCGGCGGCGGTGGAGAAGCATCTGGAGACGCTGCCGCGCACGGCAATCGCAGGAGAAAGCTGGCGGGAGCATGGCGCCATCGTTCTGGTCGGCGACCTGATGGCCGACGCGCCCGCCCTGGTCGACCGGCTGGCGCCTGAGCATCTGGAACTGGCGGTGGAGGATCCGAACGCGCTGGCCGCGCGGATCCGCAATGCCGGGGCCATCTTCCTCGGCCGCTACACCCCGGAGGCCATTGGCGACTATGTGGCCGGGCCGAACCATGTGCTGCCGACGGCGCGCAGCGCCCGCTTCTCCTCCGGTCTCAACGTGCTGGACTTCATGAAGCGGACGACCTTCGTCGCCTGCGACGCCGACAGCCTCAAGGCCATCGGTCCGGCGGCAGTGACGCTGGCGATGGCCGAAGGGCTGGAGGCGCATGCGCGCTCCGTCGCCCAGCGGCTGCCAGACTATAAAGATTAAGGCCTATAAAGACTAAGGACTGCGGGGGAGGCGGGGCGTGACGACGGCAAAGAGCAAGCGGCGCATCACCCATGTGACGCTCGACGAGCGGAGTGTCGTCCGCCACAAGCCGGAGGTGGAGCATGAGCGCGCCGTCGCCATCTTCGACCTGCTGGAGGACAACGAGTTCTGCCCCTGCGACTTCGCGGAGGACGGGCCGTACCACCTGCACCTGTCGATCGAGGACAACCGCCTGGTCTTCGACATCCGGCGCGAGGACAACAGCGAACTCGACCGGCTGATGCTGCCGATCACCGGCTTCCGGTCGATCGTCCGCGATTACTTCCTGATCTGCGAGAGCTATTACGCCGCCATCAAGCGGTCCACGCCCTCGCAGATCGAGGCCATCGACATGGGCCGCCGCGGCCTGCACAACGAGGGGTCGGAAATGCTGCGCGAACGGCTGGCCGGCAAGGTGGAGATGGACCTGCAGACCGCGCGCCGGCTGTTCACGCTGATCTGCGTCCTGCACATTCGCGGCTGACGGACCGGGCAAGGCCATGGCGGCGACCCCGGTCCTAACTCCCCTGCCGGTGACGAGCGTGCTGTTCGCCTGCACCTACAACATGATCCGTTCGCCGATGGCGGCGGCGATGATGCGCCATTACCACGGCACGCGCGTCTATGTGGATTCGGTCGGCGTCCGTGAGGGCGACGAGGTCGATCCCTTCGCCGTCGCGGTGATGGAGGAGATCGGCATCGACCTGTCCAAGCACCGCTGCCGCACCTTCGAGGATCTGGAAGACACCAATTTCGACCTGATCGTCTCGCTGTCGCCCGAAGCGCAGCACCGCGCCATCGAGATGACGCGCACCATGGCCTGCGACGTGGAGTTCTGGAACACCTTCGACCCCACCCTGGTCGACGGCACCCGCGACGCCATGCTGGAGGCCTACCGCGCCGTCCGCGACGGCCTGCTGGCCAAGGTCATGCAGCGCTTCCCGCTGACGCGCGGGCCGACGGTGTAACGGCGGTCAGCCGGCGCGCACCGGCCGCGTCCGCTTCTTCTGCCGCCAGCGCACCACGCCGGTGGCCAGAAGCAGCGCGGGCAGCAGGCCGCCCACCGCCACCAGGATGCGGCAGCACAGGCCGAAACACTCGCCGTTGTGCAGCGGATGCTGCCAGCCGAAGAAGGCGTCGCCGGCGGTCCAGCCGGCGGGATCGCGCAGGTCGAGGATCGTGCCGTCGGCGCCGTTCACCCAGACGCTGGTCTTGGGAAAGCGCCAACCGGGCTCGCTGGCCTGGAACAGGCGGATGTGATAGGCGCCGCCGCCCTGCGCCGGCACCTCGACCCAGCGCGGTTCGGCCTGCGGGAAGCGGGCGAGCGCTGCGGCCAGGGCGGCGTCGGCCCCCACCTGCGTCCCTTCTTTGGCCGGCGCGACGGCGGGCGCCGGAGTCAGGGGCGACAGCCTCTCGACCACCGGCTTCACCCAGTCTGGCTGTTCCATGACCACCCCGGTCACGATCAGCGGCAGCAGGACGACGAGGCCGTAGACGCCCGCCAGCACATGGATGTCGAACACCTGCCGCACGAAGCCGGAGCGTAGGCGGGGCAGCAGGGCCAGCCCCCATTTCCCGGCGGCCGGCCACCACAGATAGACCCCGCTGGCCAGGACGAGCAGGCTGGCGATGCCGCCCAGCGCCAGCACCGTCCGCCCGGTGTCGCCGGCCAGCAGCAGGTAATGCAGGTCATAGGTCCAGGTCATGGCGGTCCGGCCCCAGAAGCGGGAGGACAATATCTCCCCGCTGTAGGGGTTCACCGCCACCATCAGGGGGGCGAAGGACTTCCCCGCCGTCTCCTCCGGCTTCATGTAGCGCGCCATGATCGGATGGTCGGGGCCGTGGGGCAGCTCCAGCCGCCAGCCGCCGGTCCGCTGCGGATGGGCCTCGCGCAAGGACTGCACCACCTGGTCGAGCGGCACCGGATCCTTATGCCCGGCCGGGACCACCAGTTCCGGCGTCAGCACGCGGTCGATCTCGACATAGAAGACCAGCAGGCTGCCCGTCAGCGCGGTCAGGGCCAGCAGCCCTCCCACAACGAGCCCCAGCGTCAGGTGCAGCGTCAGCAGGATCCGCCGGATCCGCTGCCTTGCGGCTCCGGTCCTTGGGCCGGTCTTGGGGCCGGTCTTGGGGCCGGCCGGTCGCGCCGGGGGGATGTCGAAGTCGCTGCGGGTGTGCATCGGGCGGATCTCCTGACGGGCGTTCGGCACGGGATGATGGAACCTGCGCGCGAACCATCCCGGAAGAGGAGCCCGCCGGCCTTGACGGCCGTCAAATCCCGACGCCCGGCCACACGGCATGGTCGGTAACAATTTTGGCGTTCTGCAACTTTTTACGCTGCAACCAGTTCACATTGCGTCCCCCTCAATGCTATTGAGCTGTGTCATCGCAACGCACTGCGCGCCGGCTTAGGTTCGGGTGCGTCGACGCCCGTTCCCGCGGAGAGCCCCCGATCCATGCCCGCCGGTCTGCTGCACCGCCTTCTCCGAGTCTTCAGTCCGCGCAGCCTGCGCGCGCGGCTGATGGGCGTCGTGCTGGCATCGCTGGCTCTGCCGCTGGCGGGTGCGCTGTATCTGGCCGACCAGCAGCTCGACGACCGCATCGACGCGGCGCGCGAACTGGCCCTGCACCTCGCCGACGACGGGGTGGAGCGCCAGCGCGACCTGATCGGGGAGGCGCGCAACCTGCTCGGCGTGCTGTCGCTGGTTCCGGCGATCCGCAACGCCACGCAGACCGATACCGATGCCTGCGTCGCCACCCTGGCGCCGATGCCGCGCCAGCACCGCTGGACCACCGGCGTCTGGCTGACCGACGCCGACGGCAACATCATCTGCGACACCACCGGCCCCGGCGCCGGCATCTCGCTGAGGGAGCGCGAATATTTCCAGCGCGTCCTCGACACCGGCAACTGGGTGGTCAGCGACTTCATCATCGGCAAGCGCTCGCTGAAGCCGCTGATCATCGTCGCCAGCCCGATCATCGAGAACGGGCGGATCGTCCGCGTGATCGGCGTGGCGGTGGATCTCACCTGGCTGACCGATCTGGTGAAGGTGCTGAAGCAGCCGGACGCCCGCGTCATGGTGCTGGACCGCCACGGCGTGATCGTGGCCCGCCAGCCGGACCCGGAAGGCTGGCTGAACCGCAACGTCTTCCACATGCCGCATGTCCAGCGCATGCTGAGCGAACGCAACGGCGCCTTCGATTCCGAAAGCGCCGACGGCCGCGGGCGGCTGTGGGCCTTCCGCCATTCCAGCGAGACCGACACCGTCTTCGCCGTCGGCATGCCGACCGGCCCGATCATCACGGAGGCGCGGCGCGACCTGTGGCAGAGCCTGGGCCTGCTCGCCATCGCGGCGCTGGTCAGCGTCATCGCGCTGTGGGTGCTGCTGCGCGCGTCGGTCCTGCGCTGGGTGTGGGAACTGGGAAGTGCCGCCACCCGCATCGGCGACGGCGGCGGCGGCACCATGATCGAGGCCGACCGCGCCCCGCACGAGTTCCGCGTCGTCTCGCACGCCTTCAACAACATGTCGCGCCGCCTGAAGCAGCGCGAACAGGAACTGCGCACCGCCATGGAGGAGGCGCGGGCCGGCAGCCGCGCCAAGGAGGAATTCCTCGCCACCATGAGCCACGAGATCCGAACGCCGATGAACGGCGTGATCGGATTCGCGGAGATGCTGCTGGAAACACCGCTGACGACGGAACAGCGCCGCTACGCCTCGCAGGTGCGCGATGCCGGCCGCTCGCTGCTGACCGTCATCAACGACGTGCTCGACCTGTCGAAGCTGGAGGCCGGGCGTCTCGATCTGGTCAGCGTGCCGTTCCGGCTGGACGATCTGGCCGACCGCTGCGTCGCCATCGTCCGGCTCGCCGCCGAACAGAAGGGGCTGGAGATCCAGACCACCATCTCCGCCACCGCCCGCGGCTTCGTCATGGGCGACCCCGACCGCCTGCGCCAGATCCTGCTGAACCTGCTGGGCAACGCGGTGAAGTTCACCGACAGCGGGGCGGTGCGGCTGACGGTCAAGGCGGTGGAGGAGGACGGCAGCCGCATCTGCACCTTCACCGTGACCGACACCGGGATCGGAATCGCCGCCGACCGGCAGCGCAACCTGTTCCAGCGCTTCACCCAACTGGAACGCGGGCGCGGCGGTACCGGGCTGGGGCTGGCCATCTGCCGCCGGCTGGTGGAGTTGATGGGCGGCGAGATCGGCATGGACAGCAAGCTGGGCGCCGGCAGCACCTTCTGGTTCTCGCTGCCGCTGCAGCCCGCCGGCAGCGCCGCGGTCCAGCCCGACAGCGCCGCCGTCTCCCGCATCGAGCCGGGAAGCCCCGGCGTGCGCATCCTGCTGGCCGAGGATCTGGCGATGAACCGCGATCTCGCCACGACCATGCTGACCAAGGCCGGCCATCATGTCGACGCCGTGGTGGACGGCGCTGCCGCGGTGACCGCCGTGCAGGAGCAGACCTACGACATCGTGCTGATGGACGTGCAGATGCCGGTGATGGACGGGCTGGAGGCCGCTCGCCGCATCCGCGCCCTGCCCGGGCCGGCCGGCAGCATCCCGATCCTGGCCCTGACCGCCGGCGTGATGCCGGTGGAGGTCGAGCGCTGCCTGCAGGCGGGCATGAACGCCCACCTGGCCAAGCCGCTTGAGAAGTCGAAGCTTCTGGCCGCCATCGGCCGCTGGGCCCGCCCCGAAGACGATCTCGATGACACCCCTGATGGCGGCCCCGATATCCAGCGCCCCCAGTTGATCGCGCACAGCTGACGAGTCGGTGTTATAGTGCCTGCACCGTCCCGGCCGTGCCCACGCTCCCGATGCGCGGATGGACGGGCCTCGACCCCGGCAGGCTCTGCCGGCCTGCAGCGAAGTGTGTGCCATGAAGGTTGCGCAGCCCCCTCTCGCCCCCGTTCCGGAGCGCAAGCCCGAAACCCCTCCGCCGCCCGCCGACGGTGCCGGCGCCGAGCGGTCCTTCCGCGACACACTGGTCCAGGCCGCCCAGGGCCGTTCGGGAAGCGGTCCGGTCGGCCGGCTCGCCAATGGCCAGAAGGCGCCGCCCCTGCCCCTGGACAAGCCGGCGGCCCCGGTCCTGCTGGAGGACGGCAGCCGGGTTCCCTTTCCGGCGGCGAAGCCGGTGACGCCCATCCGGCTGGCCGACGGCACGACCGTGCCGGTGCCCGCGGCCAAGCCCGCAGCTCCCGTCCTGCTGGCCGATACCGCCCCGGCGACCGAGGCGGCGCCGCGCGCACCGCTGCCCGGACTGAAACCGGCCGTGCCGGCGCCGGTGCTGAGTTCCGCCAAGGTGGCGAAGGCGGTGGAGGCGGTGACCTCCGACAATCCCACCGCAGCGCGGGTGCTGGTCGCCTCGCAGCAGGTCGCCGGCCTGTCCGGCCACAGCTTCACCGCCATCCTGGCCCAGGCGACGCAGGAAAGCGGTTTGGACAGCGCGGCGAAGAACAGCCGCAGTTCCGCCGCCGGGCCGTTCCAGTTCCTGGAATCGACATGGCTCGACCTGTTCCGCCGCCATGGCGCCGCCTATGGCCAGGGCGAACTCGCCTCGCACATCCAGGTCCGCAACGGCGTGTCCAGCGTCAAGGACCCGGCGATCCGCCGCCAGATCCTGGAGCTGCGCCACGACGTCGACCTGTCGGCCGGCATGGCCGCCCGCTATCTGGCAGAAGGACGCGATGCGCTGGAGAAGCGGCTGGGCCGCCGGGCCAGCGAATCGGAAAGCCGCATGGCCTATGTTCTGGGCTCCGGCGGGGCGGCGAAGCTGATCCGTGCTGCCGAATCGACGCCGGGCGCCATCGCCGCCGACCTGCTGCCCAGCGCCGCGAAGGCGAATCACAACCTGTTCCATGACCGGTCGAGCGGCCGCGCCCTGACCGCGGCGGAAACCGTGGGCCGGTTGACGCGGCGCATGGAGATCGACCAGCGCGAGATGTTCGCGGCCATCGGACAGGCGATGGAAGCGCCGCGCCGCCTGGACGAAGGCAGCGCATCGCCGCTCAACCCCCATCAGTCGGTCTGACCGAAGGGCCACCGGAACCGGTGCCGCAGGGCCGTCCGGCCCGCAACGCGGGGCTGCCCCGCGCGGCGGGGCTGCGGCCGAACGCATCGGCGGTGGGAATCCCACTTGACCCGGCGGCTTTGGAAGGTCAGTTATTGCCGCGAAACTTTTAGGACGGACATAAGGGCCTATGGCAAAGGAAGATCTGATCGAGTTTTCCGGGACCGTCGTCGAATTGCTTCCGAACGCGATGTTCCGGGTGAAGCTCGACAACGATCACGAGGTTCTCGCGCACACCTCGGGAAAGATGCGTAAGAACCGGATTCGCGTCCTGGCCGGCGACCGCGTCAATGTGGAAATGACGCCGTACGACCTGACCAAGGGCCGCATCACCTTCCGGTTCAAGTAGCATCCTTGCTGCATCGCGGTTCCCCGTGACGATCCCGTCCAAGGCGCCCCGGCTGGTGCTGGCTTCGGCCTCGCCCCGCCGGCTCGACCTGTTGCGCCAGATCGGCATCGTGCCCGACGCGGTCGATCCCGCCGATCTCGACGAAGCGCCGCTGCGCGACGAACTCCCGCCCCAGCACGCCCTGCGTCTGGCGGCGGAGAAGGCGTCGTGCGTCGCCGCGCGCCATCCCGATCGTGGATTCTCGCCGCCGACACCGTGGTCGCCTGCGGCCGCCGCATCCTGCCCAAGGCGGAGCGGGAGGAGGAGGCGCGGCGCTGCCTGTCGCTTCTGTCCGGCCGGCGGCACCGGGTTCTGGGCGGCATCGTCCTGCTGGTCCCCGACGCAAGCGGAGAGGGCCACCGCAGGATCGACCGGCTGGTCCGGACCGACGTCACCTTCAAGGTGCTCGACCGGGCGGAGACCGATGCCTACATCGCGTCCGGCGAATGGAAGGGCAAGGCCGGCGGCTATGCCATCCAGGGCCGTGCGGCGGCGCTGGTGCGCTGGATCGGCGGCTCCTACAGCAATGTCGTCGGGCTGTCGCTCCACGAGGTCGCCGGCATGCTGCACGGCGCCGGCTTCCCGCCCCCGCCCCGCCTGAACCATGAGCAGGCTTGAGCTGCTGGTCGACCGCGACGGTCCGCTGACGCGGGCGGCGGTGCTGGCCGACGGCCGCCTGACCGACCTGCACATCGACCATGCCGACCGCCCGTCGCTGCTGGGCGCCATCATCCTCGGCCGGGTGGAGCGGATCGCCACCGGCCTGAACGGCGCCTTCATCGACTTAGGAAGCGGCCTGTCCGGCCTGCTGCCGGCCGCCGACGTGCGCCGCCCCGTCCTCGACGACGACTCCCCAATCGCATTCCCATCCCCGTCCGGGATCGAAGCCGGCCGCCATCGGCGCGCTGCTGCGCGCCGGCCAGCCGGTGGTGGTGCAGGTGAAGGCCGACGCCGCGGGGGCCAAGGGGCCGTCGCTGACGATGGACGTCACCCTGCCCGGCCGCTTCCTGGTGCATGCGCCGCTCGGCCGCGACATCGCGGTGTCGAAGCGCCTGGGCAGCGGCCCGGAGCGCGCGGCGCTCGCCCGCCGGATCGAGGGACTGGTCACCGGCGCCGGCTGGATCGTCCGCGCCGGGGCCGCCCAGGTGTCCGACGATCTGCTGGCCGCCGAATCGGAGGCACTGCACCTGCAATGGCGCGCCGTCCGCGACGACGCCCGCGCCGGTTCCGCCCCCCGCCTGCTGCATCCTGGCCCCGACGCCCCCACCCGCGCCCTGATCGAGCAGGGAGCCGCGGCCCCCGACTCCATCATCGTCGACGATCCGGCCCCGGCCGGCGGCATCCTCGTCGGAGAGGGACCGCTGCTGTCGGCCTTGCGCGGCTGGTGCGACCGCCACGCCCCCGACCTGCTGCCCCGCCTGACGGCCCACAGGGCCTCCCAGCGCCTGTTCGACCTGCGCGACCTCGACACTGCGATTGCGGAGCTTCTGGACGTCCGGGTGCCGCTGCCGCTCGGCGGGTCGCTGGTGATCGAGCGGACGGAGGCGCTGACGGTGGTGGACGTCAATGCCGGGGAGCGCGGCAACCCGGTGGACGTCAACCTGGACGCCGCGGCGGAGATCGCCCGCCAGCTCCGCCTGCGCAATGTCGGCGGCATCGTGGTGGTGGACTTCGTCAACATGCGCGGCCGCGGCGATGCCGAGCGCGTGCTGGCCGCCCTGTCGCATGCGGTGGAAAGCGACCCGGTGCAGACCCAAGTGTATGGCATGTCGAAGCTGGGCCTGGTCGAGCTGACCCGCGCCCGCCGCGGCACGCCGCTGGCAGCCCTGCTGCGGCCCTAGAGTGTGATCGGTTCAAGCGGAATCGCTTGAAGCGTGAATCACACGGAAAACGTTAAGCTTAGAGTCTGTCTGGTGCTTCAATAAGCACCAGACAGACTCTAGACGCTTACCGAAGACGCCTGCCGCAGTTCGTTACGGAGACCTTCCCTTGTCCGATCCCCAATTCCCCGGCGCCGAGCAGCGCCCCCTTTCCCATGCGCAGTCCCATGCCGGCGCCAAGGCGGCAGCCGGCACCCAATGCCCGATCTGCGGCCGCCCGACCGAACCGGCCACCCGCCCCTTCTGTTCCAAGCGCTGCGCCGACATCGACCTGTCGCGCTGGCTGGGCGAAGGCTACCGGATTCCGGGCCCCGAAGCCCCGGTTCCGACCCGCGATTCCGACCCTGACGACGGGCTGTAAGGGGGTCGAAAATTTTCTGAATTTTTCTCTGGACAGCCCGTCCGAACCTCTCTAAAAAGCGCCCCACACGACGCGCCGCACCGACCGAAACGGTCACCCACCAAGCGGCGCCGAGATGCCCAGGTAGCTCAGTTGGTAGAGCAGGGGACTGAAAATCCCCGTGTCGGCGGTTCGACTCCGTCCCTGGGCACCATTCCTTTTCAATGACTTAGACACCTTTCTGGAACTGGTCTAAACACCGGTTAGACAGAGGTTAGACAGTCAGGTGTTCGGCGTGTGTTCGCTGGGCACCTCCTGGGTAGCCTGCCGTAGCAGGTGCCGCCAGACTTTCCCCGACTTGATCTGTTCGATCAACGACCGCGATACCCCATACAGCGCGGCCAGCTTGCGCTGCGACTCCGTACTCGCCCGAATCGCCAGCACGTCCGCTTCGGTCAAAACCGCGTTCGGCGAGCTGCTGCCATTGCGCGGCGCAACCGGTGCGGCAGCGACTTTGACTTTGAACTTGACCGGCTTCAGTGCGGCTTCGGCTCGAATGCCGACGACCTGCACCGTGGGCAGAATTTCGAACGCCGCCTCCAGACGATCGACCGCCGCCACAGCACGCTTGCGCAGGTTTGCCCGGCGCGCATAGTGCTCGGCCATTGCCACGGTCTTGTGGCCGGTGATGGCCTGAATGTCCTTGACGTCGCAGCCGGCCTCGGCGAGCAGCGTCGCCGCAGTGTGGCGCAACCCTTGGAAGGTCAGGCCAGGCCGCACCCACTCTTCCCGCACCAGTTCGCGAATCACCTTGAAGAAGCGCGAGCGGAAGCCTGCTTCGGTCAGCTTCTTGCCGCGCGCGCCGACCACGATGGTGTCGTTGCGCTCGAACAGGGTGACCGAACGGCGAGTCCGTTCAGCATCGAGAATGTCTCGGAGATCGTGGTGTGCCGGAACCCACAACGGATCGCCCGTCTTCAACTGCCGGCTCTCGATCGCCGTTCCGTCGTAAGTCGACCACAGCACGTTCACGGCGTCCCCTTCGCGCAGCCCGGCGTAGGCGCCTAGCGCGACCGGAACGCGCAGTTCCGGCGGCAGCGCCATCATGACGATGCGGAACTCGTCGATGGTCCAGGGCCGGTTGGCGGCCGCTTGGCTCTTTGGCCGTTTCAGCTTCGGCACGTCGGAGGCCGGGTTGATGGTGCTGAATCCTCGAGGTTTGCCCCAGTTGAAGACCAGCGACAGAACCTGCACGACATAGTTGGCAAAGCGACGCTTGTGCGCGGCGAACGCCTTGTCACGCAGCGTGATCACCGCCGGCCCGTCGAGCAGCGCGAGAGGCATGTCGTCGATGATCTTGAGGTAATCGAACACAGCCTGATAGTCGTCTTTGGTTGCAATCGCCTTTTCTGCCCATTCCGGTGACCGGCGGTAGGCAACGATCAGAGCACCCAGAGTGCCGCGGACCGAGACGTCCGCGCGCTCCGCCATCTTGTGGTTCAGCGCCTCCACCTCGCGGACGAACTCGGGTGTGCCGAACTCGGCCCGCAGCCGGGTCCTCGTCGGGCGGTGGTAGTAGTAGACCTTCCCCTTGGACCGGTAGGCCTTAACGTTTTTGAGTTGCATCCGCACAGCCCAGCCTCGCGAGATAATCGTCGGCGGTGGTCGGGACTCCGGTGCGAGCCAGAGAGTCGACCCATTGGTCAAGGGAGGAGCGATCGTACAGCCGGAGCGACCGGACGCGAACCGACGGCAGATCGAGGGCGTCAAGGGTGCCCGTCGACACGCCGATGTAGGCCGCCGCCAGTTCGGGGCGCAGCAGGCGGGGCCATCCCGGCAGTTCGTTGAGGGCTCGTTTCGGGGACGCCATGGTCAGGCCGCCTCTCGGGGACCGCTGATCGTGCGATTGGATCGGAGCAGGACAGATGCCCCGCTCACGGCGCTTCTCGATCGTGCGAGCGACGGCAGGACGGCGCGCGAGAGCGCTCCGGCTCCTTGCGCCTCGCCGTCGGTGGCGAACTCCCACAGTCCGAGCATCCTGCCCCCATTCAGCCGGGGTTCGCCGGACGGAATGTCCGGCTGCTGCCTCGGCTCGGGCCATTTCGGTCCGCCGTTTTTCGACGTCCCCCAGATCGCCGAAAAAGTGCGGGAAAGTGAGTACGGCTTAGACACTGGCCCCGGCAGGCCGGACGCGGGACGGCGAGCCATCCGACGAAGCAGCCTCATCCCCGACCGGTCAGGGACCGAAGGGATCCTCAATCTTGGAGAAGGGCAGGATCCGGCAGACACCGCGCAATGCGCGCAGGGTCGGCCTCTCGAGTTCGAGCTCGAGACGGTCGACCTGTGCATCGGGGACCGCGGTGACGATTCCCGGCGGCGTTCCGGCGGTCGCCAGGACATCACCGAGGCGGAGCAGAGCCTTGGCGGCCTTGCCGGCGTTGCTCTCGATCTCGTAGAGCCGATGGAGACGGCCGCCGCGCAGGACGACGACGTCGACCTGGGCGAGACTCCGATCGGCCGCGTCGTCGCCGAGGCTGGGGAGTGCCAGGGTCAGCCGGTCCCGAAGGTCGGGATGCCGGTTGCGGTCGCCCGCCGGGAGATAGACGCCGTCGCTCATCAGCAGGTGGGTGCCGGCCAGCAGCCCCTGAAGGCGTTCATGCCGCGACAGGGGACGGGGAGTGCCGGGAACGGCCGCTGGCACGCCGGTGCCCGCGAGGCTGACCGCGCGGATGAACGAGCCGGGCCGCACCTCGAGGTCCGGATAGCCCCCGACCGGGCCGGCGGCAGCAGCTTGGCGCGCAACTCATTGGCGATCTGCTGTGTCCGCTTCCCGGCGCGGTGGGGGGCGTGGGCGCTGGCCAGCAGCTCGGCGAGGCCGTTGGCATGCAGCCAGATCCCGAGGATGCCCGGATCGCGCAGCAGGGTCAGGGCGTCGCCGACGAGGGACCCGCGCCGGTGGCGGGCGGAAGCATGCGCGGCGGTGGGGGTGAGGGCGGCGGAGTGAAGCATGGCGGTCTCCTGGCCTCCGGCCGGCACGATGCCGGCGGCGGGGCAAGGAGGGCGGGATGACCGCCGATGCCGTCGTTGTGCCGGATCGTCCCCGCGGATCGCCACCCCGCCGCGCGGCGGCAGCGCGTTCCGGAGCCGTCATGTCTTCCGAAGAACGAACGGAACCATCCCACGCATGCGACGCCATATGTTCGTCAGCCCCTGCTTGACCGCGCCGATCCACCGATCGGCCGCCGTCGTCACGACAGGAGGCCTTCCATGCGAGTCGTCTACATCCATTCCGCAACCGCCGACCTGACGGAGGGGGATGCCGCCGCGATCGCCGGCGCCCGGATCGTGCAGGACACCAGCGTCGACCGGGCCGGCCTCTGCACCCTGCTGGCCCTCCTCGCGGATGGCGACGATCTCCTGGTCCCGGACTTCGGCCATCTCGGAGCCACCGCCCGCGCGGCGCTGGCGTCGTTGCGCCGCGCGTCGGAGGCCGGGGTTCGGGTCTTCGTGCTGCGGGGCGGCCTGGACGGCGCCGCCATTCTGCGGGTCGCCGAACATCTCGAGTCCCTGCCGGACGGCGGCGAGGCGCCGCCGCCGGCGCGTCCGGGAGTCGTCCCTACGGCCGCGCGACCCCGGAACGCGTCGCCGAGATCCTCGCTCTGTCCGCGGCCGGCGTCGTGGTTCGGGAGATCGCCGCGACCGTCGGGCTGTCGGTCGGCACGGTCATGCGCGTTCGCCGCGAGAAGCGGGCTGTACCCCGCGCTCTCCGGCCCACCGCCGGCCTCGCCGAGTGCCTGGGCAGTGCCGACTGATGCCCGCTTCGGAGTTCCTCCCATGAAGCCGAACCGCCACATCCTGATCCATCTCGACGGCCCCCGCTCCCCGAAGACGGTCGCCGTGTCACTCGAGCGCAGCGTGGTGATCGTCAGCCGCTACACGAAGGACGGGCTCTTCGACTCCGGCGAGTTGCTCGACCGCCCACCGACCCGCGAGGAGGCGTGCGCGGCCATCTGCGCGGCCCACCGGAGCTCCGACTTCAATCTCCTGCCCCCACAGGACAAGGCGGGCATCCTCTGGCGCCTCGCCCTCATCGCCGCGGGCCTGCCCAGGGCGGCTGGTCCGTAGGGCCGACGCGGCAAGGTGGAGTGCACCGGATGGCGGGGCCGGCACAGGCGCTGTCCCCGGAGTGGTGGAGGTCGTGATCGACGCGCGGCCGAGGCTTCCCAACCGGAGCCTTGTGGGGTGGGGGCCGGTGTCTATCTCGGGGGCGCCCCGGCGTCGCCGGGGCCGAAATGCGAAGCGCCCGGGGTCGGACCCGGGCGCTCCATCGGTCGAAACGTGTTGCGCCACGTCCGGCACGATCCAATCGACGAGATAGGCACATGCCTGTCGTCGACAAGCCCGGAAGTGGCCCGAGGAGAGGGCACATGGGACGATCCGCGTTGCCGCGGTTCCCGGTCCGGGCGGGGATGCATGGCTGATCTCGAGGAATGCGGCCGCGGTGTCGGCGCGCCGCCCCCACCGCACTACACCGTCGACGCCCTGCTGCCGGCCGAGGCGCAGGCGATCCTGCGGCAGGAGGCCGCCGTCTGGGCCGCCGCGGCTCTCGCCGGCCCGTCCGGGAGCGCCCGGACCGTGATCGGCATCCGGGGGGCCGCCGGCCTGGGAAAATCGACGACCCTGCTCGAGGCCGTCCTGCCGCTGCTGCGCGCCGGCCGCCGGGTGGCGTTCTTCGTCCCGCGTCACAACCTCGGGACCGAGCTGGCCGAGAAGACCCTCGCCAACCTCGAGGCCGTCGCCGAGGCCGAGCGTGGGGAGTCCGACCCGCTTGAGTTCTGGGAGCCGCCGGCGCCCCTGCCGCCCGTCGCCGTCCTGCGCGGCCGGGAGGCGATCGACGCCGCCGGTGCGGCGGTCTGCGGTCGGGCCACCCTCGTCAAGGCGCTCCACGCGAAGGGCCTGTCGGCCTACCGCAATCTGTGCGAGCGCGTTGCCGTTCAGGACGGGGCGCCGGTCACCCTCCGCTGCCCGATGGCGCACCGCTGCGCTCACTACGACCAGTCGAACGATGCCCGGCCGGGCCTGTTCTTCGCGCCCCACGCCTACCTGACGATGCCGGCGCCCAGCGGGCAGCGGAAGCCGGACGCGGTCATCATCGACGAAAGCTGGTGGCAGGTCGCCATCAAGGAGCGCAGCATCACCCTCGAGGACTGGCTGGCCGACCGGGTCTGGCTGGGCGACGCTCCCGTCGACGAGGACGACGTCACCCTCGGACCGGCCCGTGCTTGGCTCGTCAGGCGCGCCGGCCTCGCCCACCAGCTCATGCTCGCCGGCACCGCCCCGGCCGACTGGCCCGCCCACGGCCTGACGGCCGCCGACTGCCGGCGGGCCGCGCGGCTGGAGGGTGAGAGCGCCGCGCCGGCCATCGATCCGGCGATGGCGGACACCGCCATCGGCGCCGTCCTGGCGGCCCATACCCCCACGCCGGCCTCCCGCCTCGCCGGCCTGTGGCGCGCCCTCGCCGTGGAGATCGAGACCGCCCGCCCCGCGCTCCACTCCGTCGCCCTCACCAGGAGCGGCCCCGCCGACGCCCGCCGGACCGTCATCGCCTGGTGCAAGCGATCCGACCTGCGCGGCATCCCGGCCAAGGCCCCGGTCCTGCTGCTGGACGCCTCGATGGAGCCGGAGATCGTCCGCCTCTGGTTCCCGACCATCCGCATCGTCCGGCTGGACGTCGAGCGCAAGGCCTGCGTCGTCGGTCTGGCCGACCGCGCGCTGGGCCGGTCGTCGCTGGTGGAACTCGGCGACGAGGACGGCGGCTCCTGCGCCGGCCGGACCTTCGCCCGCAACAACCGGCGCGCCCTGGCAGCCCTGTTCGAGGTCGTCAGCGCGACCGCCGGGCCGACGCTGTTGGCGACGTACAAGGCCATTCTTCCGGCCCTGCGGGACCACGAGGACACCGCCGACACCATCGCCCGCGCCGTCGCCAAGGGCTCCGCCCTCGGGCATCTGGGCGGCCTGCGCGGCTCGGATGCCTACCGCGACTACGCCGCCGTCATCGTTGCCGGCCGCCTGCAGCCGACCGTCCTCGCCGTCGAGTCCATGGCCCGGGCCCTGTTCTTCGACGCCGGCACGCCGCTGGACTTCCTGGGGGCGAACCGTCTGCCGAAGGTGGAGCGCCGGCGCCGCATGCGGGATGGTTCCGACTCCGTGGCCCTGGTCGAAGCCCACCCCGAACCACGCATCCAGGCTGTCCTCGAGCAGTGCCGGGAGCGCGAGCTGGAGCAGGTGGTCGACCGCCTCCGCCTGATTCACCGGGACCGCCCGGCCCTGGTGATCGTCGCCTCCTCCGTCGTGCTGGACGTCACGTACGACGCCGTCCTGCCATGGTCCGACCTGGTGCCGTCGCGCGCCGTATCCGCCCTGGTGCGCGGGGGCGTTCTGCCGGCGAACGCGGGCCTGCGCGCCGTCGCGTTCCCGGATCTCTGGACCACCGCCGACGCCGCCAAGAAGGACGGCCAACGAGCGGGCCAATTGGGGGACAATCCCCTGTGGAAGCTCATTCAGAGAGCTTTGTCCCCCAATTGCGGCGCAGCGAAGACCCTGGCGGTGGACGCGACCTACCGGCGGGCCGGGGTGCGCGGCCTGCCGAGCGCCGCCAAGGTCCTCGCCGGCCTGACGGACGCTGAGATCACGACGGTGCTGGAGGGGCTCCACGGCGATGCCATCACGGGCCTGCAGGTGGCGCGTCCGGTCACAGCGGAGGCCGTTCCGGAGGCTCCGGCGGGTGCGCCCGAGCCGGAGCCGGACGCCGATCCGCCCGCCGTCGGCGGGATCGTCGTTCCCTTCCGGGACGCCACCGCCGGCGCCGGCCGCACCGGTGCTGGATCCAACGGCGGCGTCCGACTCCACGCACGGATGTCCGCCGCGTAGCCGTCCATCGGACTCCCGTCCGCAGCCGATCGCTCCGCCTCGCCGGCGGGGCGACGGGTGATCGACCAGATGCCCTTGGCGTTGGGGCCGGCGCCGATCCGACGCCACGCTCTGGATGCCCTCCCGCCGGCAGCGCCTGGGCTTGGCGCGGAGCGATCACGCCGCCGGTCTCGAGCCCCGCCGCGCGTGCCGCCGGCACTCCGGCTCCGGCCGGGGGGTGGCGGGGGGTGTCCCCCGCCTCATTTCGGATCGGCTCCGGGGCGGCCGCGGCGCCCGGTTCGACCGGCCCGTCCCGGGACCGGAATGGCACCGCGTTCCATCTTCACACGCTGCCTTCCACGCCCGCCCGTCCTCGCCCGTTGCGAAGGAGTCGGCCGCCGCCATCTCCCCGGCCCAGAGCGGGCCGCGGCGGAGGGTAAGGCGCACTTGTGGGATTAGGCCCTGCGGGACGCCGTGCTACGCCCGGCTCCTAATCCCCCACGTCCGCCCCAGCCCGCGCCGCTCACAGTTGGGGGAGGGGAAGGATGACCGAGCCGCGGGCCGAAGCGCCCTTCACCTGCTCGGCCTCCTTCATCGGCAAGGAGGGGCACGGCGACGCCGCCGTCGCTGTCGCCAAGGCGCACATCGACTACATCACCCGCGCGTCCGCGCTGACGGAGATCGTCGCCGTCGGCGCGGTCCTGGAGGACGGAGCGCCGGTCGGTCGGTTGCGCGCCGTCGCCAAGGCGGAGATCGACCGCAAGGCGGCCAGCCGGAGCAACGCCCGCGTCATCGACAAGATCGTCGTCGCGATCCCCTACGAAGTCCCGGACGCCCGCCGCGGCGAGCTGCTGCGCGCCTTCATCCTGGAGCTCGCCGGTATCGACACCGTGGCCGGCCTCGGGGAAGCGGTCGCCCTTGCCGCCATCCACGGCGACCCGGCGAACCCCCACGCCCACCTCGCCCTGATGGACGGCAAGGAGCCGAAGGCCGCGGCGCGCCGGCGGGCCAAGGCCTCCGGAGCGCAGCGCGTCCGGCAGCGCGACGTCTTCAGGCTGTCCGAGAAGGATGCCGTGGAGCGCGTCCGGGAGACCTGGGAAGCGGTCGCCAACCGCTTCCTCGAGGACCTCGGCGTGCCCGCGCGCATCGACCGCCGCAGCCTGGAGGCCCGCGGGATCGCCCGCCTCCCGACGGCCCATGAGGGGCCGAAGCGCCGCGCCCTCGTCGCGAAGGTCCGCGCGGCCGAAGGGCCCGCGGCCGCCGCCGACATCATTCACGTCGACCCGAGGATGGAGCCCATGCGCGCCAATGCCCTTGCCGCCCGTGCCAACGCGGTCCTTGCCGCGGAGGCGACGTGGACCGCAGCCATCCAGGAGGCCGAACGCCGTGCCGCCGCCGCCGAGACCACGGCGGAGCGCGAGCGGCGGTCCCGCGCGGAAGCCGAGGCCCGGGCCGAGCGGGAGCGTGCGGCGAAGGACGCCCTGGCCGTGCGCGTCGCCCGTGCGGAGGCCATCCTGCGCGACACCGAGGCAGCGCTCGCGCCGGTCGCCACGGCGGTGGCGGCGCCCATCCTTCCGGCCGACCCGCTGGCCACCAAGGTGCTGGCGACCGCCCGTGCCTCCTACGCGGCCGGCGCCAGGAAGGCCGGGGCCAAGGCCGCCGAGCGGGTCGCCAAAGCGACCACCCGCTCCACCAGGGAGGCCGCGCGGGCCGACGACTGGGAGGCGGAGGCACTGGAGCGCGGGCGGCTGGCCGAGGAGGCGAGCCGCACCGCCAATCGCCTACGCCATGCACTCGAGGACGAGCGGGAGGCCCGTGCCGATGCCGAGAGCCGCGCCGCCGACGAGGCCGCCGCCCGCGCCGCGGCCGCCGCCCGGGAGGCCGCGGCGACGACACGCGCCACCGCCACGGAAGCGGGGCTCGAGGCCGCGCGCGCCGACATGGCGGCCGCCCGGCGGCGGGAGGCGTCCCAGCGGGAACGAAGCGAGCGGCTCAAGGCGCGCCTGACCCACGCGCGGAGCCTCCTCGAGGAGATCGACACCGCGATGGCCGGCGTCGAGGCGAGGGAAGGCCTTCGCATCCCGGACTCGGTCCCGCTTCCCGCCCGCGTCGTCCAGATCATCGACGCCGTGCGGTGCGCCGCCTACCGTCGGGGCTTGGCCGAGGGCGCGCGCCGGATGCGCCGGCGGGCCGCCACCATCGCCCGCTGGCTGTGGGAGCGCCTCGTCAAGCGCCGCGAGGAGGCGGAGCAGGCCAGGGCGATCGTCACCGCCATGGCCGCCGGCGAACTGACCGGGCGGGGGCCGGACTGGCTCACGCTCCCGGAGTGGCAGCGGGCGCGGGCGCTTTCCAACCTGGTCCGGAACGGCGGGCTCACCGTTTCGGAGCCGCCCGGCCCCGCCAGGGTCATCCCGTTTCCCCGCCGCAGCCGCGACGATCGGGCCCGCTGACGGAGTGCGGGGACGAAGCACCGATTGCTCGGCTGGTTCGGTCGCCGGAGCTCGAGCCGGCGGCGCCCGCTTTCGGTGGGTGCGGTCTGCTGTCCGTCACATTCGCAATGTTCCGCACATTCGCAACATTGCGAATGTGACGGACAGCTTTGGGAATGTTGTGGACGGCTCCGGCTACGGCCCCATCTCCGATCCCGAACACGAACACTGGAGGCGAGCGTGGCGAACAAGAAGGTGGTGACCCGGCAAGCGGTCGAGGAGGCGATCCAAGCGCTTAAGGCGCAGGGGCGCGGCGTGTCCGCGACCGCCATCCAGGGGCTGATCGGCGGAACGCGGGCGTCGATCAACGCCGAACTGAGCGACATCAACGAGGAGAACCGCTGTCGCGCCGTGCCCCAACCCCAAGTGGGCGCGCCGGCCATCATCGACCCGTCAGCCGATACGCCCGCCGAACTGCCGGCTGTGGTTCTGGCTCAGGCCGACGCGCTGATGGTGTCCCTGGCCGATACCCTGACCGCGACCATTCGCCAGGAACGGGAGCGCGCCCGCCAGGAACGGGACGCCGAGCGGGAGGTCCATCGGGCTGCTCTGGAATCCGAGCGCGCCGCCGGGGAAGCCCGCGCCAAGGCTCTGCAAGGTCAGATCGATGCCCTCTCGACGTTGCGCGCCGAGATGAGGGACCAGCTCGCGGAGGCCGGCGCCGAGCAGGAGGCCCTCCAGGAGATCCTCGAGGCGAAGGACGCGGAACGCCGGGAGATGGAGGTCGCCCTCGATCACGCCAACGCCCTGCGCGACGAACTGACCGCCTCGTTGGACGTCGAACGCAGCCGGGTGAACCAGTTGGAGATGGACCTGCTGCGCGCCCAGGCCGACGCCGCCGAACTGCGGGGTCGCTTCGAGCAGCGCGCGGCCGATCTGGAGCAAGTCACGGCCGAGGCCCGCGCCTGCCTGACCCGCGCCGTCCTGGCCGAGGCCAACGCCATCCGCCTCGCCGATGAGCTGAACGAGATGCGGGCCGCCGCCAAGGAACGGCCCGCCCCCGAGCCGGCTCCAAGGTCCAGGAAGGGCGGTGCCGGCAAGGTTCGGCCGCCCGCGCCAGCCGCTGCCAAGGAGCGGGGCGTCGACGCCGTCGACGCTGCCATGGCCGTGGAGGACAGTCACCCGCCGCTACCGTTCGGCTCCGCCGGTGGGCCCGTCGGGAGCGCGTGACGTCCGTGTGAAGACGGCCGGCCCGGACCATGCGTCGGGACGGCCGCGGTCAGGGACGTTCTCCTCCCGCCCCGGACGTCGAGTGATGCCATCATATGACTGGCGCCGACTTCAATTCAGCTCCAAAAGTCGGCGTCGTCGCGGACGGAGTTCCCCAACCGAACCCGTTGGGGCGGCCTTGGCTGAGCGGACTGCCACCACCGGGCATAGCGCTCGAGGACGACCCGCCGGCGTGTCCGCGGCCGCCTGGCGCGGGTGAACGTTCGCTCGGCCTCGATGCTCAGCGCCGCGTTCAACGGCTGCTGGAACTGCGGCCATTCGCCTGACGGATACTCCTTCCACAGCTCCTCAAGCGCGCCTTCCTGGTACTCGGCTCGACTTCGGAACGGACGCACAGTGCCGGTGGGCAGGTCGATCAGCAGCCGATCCCGCCACCAGAGCGTTCGGCCGTTCCTATCGGTGCCGTAGGCCCAGCAGCGGGGCACCACGCCGGCGTCCATCAGGGGCGCTAAGTGCTCGGCGTCCTCGCTGGGGATGTGCCCCAGCATCCACGGGCCCGCCGGCCACCAAACCTCCACGGCGTTGCGGTCATACGGGTTCGCCGGATCACGCCGCAGTGCCAGGGGTTCCCACGCACCAGGCAACATGCCCATCTCCTCAAGTCCGCTGAGGTCGTGGTATGCTCCGCCGGCCAAGAAGAGGTGGAGCAGGTCGCCCACCGGCCGTTCGGCATGTTGGGCAGCCGCGGCCGCAGCAAGCGCAGCCAGCTCGTGCGCCGTCAGCGCCGCCCGCCTCATGACGCTCCGGCGGCGCTGCCGCCCTCCTCGGAGAGCGCGCCGGCCCGCCCCGCGGTGCGGCGGCGGGCGTGGGGGATCGCCTCCTCGCGGGTAGTCCGGCGCGGATCGGTTGCCTCTGGCACCGGGGGCAGCGGCTTCGCCAGCTGGGCCGTCTTGATCTCACCCTTCAGCAGTGTGCTGGCAACGCGCCAGAGCAGCGCGACGTCGGCCGCGCTGACGACAGCCGTGGCGTCGATCAGGCCCGCGGCCTTCATCCTGGCGCCGCGCCGGCTCGATCGTTCCGCCGGCCTCAGCCGCTCCTCCTTCCGCAGCAGCATCCATCCCCGCTTTCTCGTCACGCCTCCCACCTCCGCCTCCCTTTCCCCGCGGCTTCATGGAAGCGGATGTGGGGCGCCCAGCCCAGGGGCGATACTTTTCCTGCGGCGGCACGGGACGGACCTGATCCGATTGTCCGCGTAAGCGGGACTCGTCAGGTGGAGCCTCCTCGAAATCGGTGGTTCTTCCGCAGTTTGCGTGGATAGGAACGAGGGCCATCGTCAACAGCCTTTCTGCGGGGGAAAGGTCATCTCATTCAGCGATCCCTCCGCCGAAGTTTCCTGTTTTACGTTCTCTTACCTTGTGTATAACGATTTTTTCGTGCATCGTTGGTCAAGTTGCGGTCTGTTTGATCGATTCGCTCTGTGATCGTCAACCAGTGATATAGTAGGCATACGACGAATATTTTTTATTCTCTTCGCCCACCGAAGCCGAAGTGGCGGCATGCTGCCTGTGGAGTGCATCGTGTTCATAGAGCGTCAGCCATGAGCGTCGAAGCTGATCTCATCGCCCACGCCGAAATCGAAGAGCCCGATGGCCGGCCGCTTTTTGCCTACGGGTGCACGGATGCGCAGCGCGCGCAGCTCGCCCGCGATCTCGCCATACGGCTCGACCGAAGCCCTGCCAATCAAGTGACGGCCGCGCGTTTCGTCATCTGGGCGGCCGAGGAGATCCGCGCGAACCTTCCTCCGGGGCGGTTGACCTGGGATTGGCTCTTCGGCCGGCTCGGGCGACTGGCGGATGTCGAGCTCGGCCGCACTCTCACGCTCCGCGGCCTGGAGTCATGGAGCCGTGCGGTGCGCCTCTCCGAGGGCGGAAGCCGGCAGTATCTCTATTCCCTGATGGCCGAGGGAGGGCTGCCGGACGCTTATCTGGCAGAAGCCGTGCGTTACCGGGGCACGGTGCTTGCCATGTTGTCCGAGATCGAGGTCGAGGGAGCCCTTGGTCCGGCCGCGGCCGAGCGCGTAGCACGGCGACGCGTGGCCGACCTGCCCCAGACCTTCCGGAATGAGGATACAGCCCTCCTGCTCGCCGATCTCGCGCTCGCGCTTGCCCATGCACGGACGCTCCTGCCGCTCGGTCTCCCGCCCGAGGCGGCCGAAGCCTGGCTCGATCAACGGTCGCCCGACTGGCGCGCGCACCTGCCGCTCCGCCTTTCACCAGCGGCGTTCGAGGCACTGATCCGCCCGGCACTCCGGGCCGTACGCGGCGAGGCACGGCGCCCGTCTGGTTTCGTCTTCCACCGTGAACTCCGTCGCCGTGCCGATGGCGGCGGCTGGGTGGGCTACGCCGCAGTGAATGACGGGGCGGTTCTTGCCGCGCGGTTCCTCGACGATGCCGATCCCTCCTTGCGTCTGCGGCTTCAGATGTTGGCGGACGGCGACGGCCCAGGCCTGAGCTTTCTCGGCGTTCCCGAACCGGGTGGATGGCGGCTCGTACGAACGGGCGGTGGTGCCGAGGCGGCCGTTCGCCTTCCCCCCGATCGTCCGCTGATTCTCGCGGCGTTCGCCGACGGGCGCCCGATGGGCGAGGCCTTGGTGGACACGGGCCTACCGCTGCCCGAGGTCGCTCCCAGCTTCTGGCGTGCGCTCGACGCGGAGGAGGACCCGCCAGTCCGGCTTGAACGCCTGACAGGGTCCGCTCGAACGCGGGCGGCTCGGCTCTGGCTGCTCGCCGGCCCTGATGCGCAGCCAATCGCAGGCGGGAGCGTAACGCTTGGAACGCCGCGTCCGGCACCGGGCGGGCAGCTTTGGCCGATCACGGGAAGCGGGACAGTCACCGTGGTGGGACAGGAGCTGAGGGTCGCCACCGGCGCGGAAAGCGAGACCCTGCCGCACCGCTTGCATGTCTTCGGGCGCGTGCTGCCCCGCTGGCGGACCGAGGGCGGGCAGATACCCTTTGTCGGATCGCCGGAGTTCTGGGGTGCCGAAAGCGATGGTGCGCTGCATTATCTGCGCACCGGGGTCGCGCAGCGATCGCTCCCGCGCTGTCTCAGCGGAAGGATTGCGGAGTGGTCGGTGGACGGCGAGGTCGTGGCACGCACCTCCTTCATCGCGCTCCCCGAAGGAGTGAGGCTGGAGCTCGCCGAGACCAGCCCCGGGGCGCTGATGCTCGCCATGGAGGGCCTTGTTCCCGGCTGGCATGTCGGGCTGACCACGGCAGACGCCCGATCCGCAGTGGTGATGATCCGCTCCGACGGGAGCGCCCGGCTCGCACTCGCGGTCGATGGGCAGGCGGCAGCCGAGCTGCGGTTGCGGCTTTCCGACCCCGCAACCGGCGCGGCGCTCGTCCTCCTCGCCCCCTGGCCCGCGCGGCGCGGCATGATGGTGGGGCCGGATGGCACGCGCCTTGCCGGGGACCAGGGACTGGCCGTTGGTGCGCTCGGCGGCTGGCGCGCCTTCGTGCCGATGGGGCGATCCGGTACCCTGGAGCTTCGCCATGGTGCCAAGGGCCTCCGCCTGGGCCTGACCGTGGCGGGTGAGGTCCGGCTTGCGGCGGCCGAGCCGCTCGCGCGGACGATGCTCGCCTTGGGTGGATTGGATGCCGAGGTGCGGCTTCGGCTGATCGTCGGCGGCGAGGAAGGGCATCGCCTGACGCTGAAGCGCTACGACGACGGTGCGCGAAAGGTCGGGAACATGTTCTTGGGTGGGGCCTCCACCTGGACCCTGCACGCGGTGGCGCTCGATCCCCCGGGCGAGGTGCGCGCAGCGTGCGAGGTTCGTGGCCCCTTCGACCTCGCCGCATGGCTCAGTGACACGTCGAAACTCTGGCTGGCCCAGGCGCGCTCCGCCGACGGCGGCGTGGCACGCCCCCTTGCGTGGCACGCCGGACGACGCCCGGCGTCCACCCGTGCCGCACGCATCGCGGGCTATGCTGCCGACTGGCGCCGCCTGCTCGACGCACCGGGAGATCCGGCATGGGACGTACACTGGGCGCTGATTCGCGCCGCGCACGACGGGGGGACGCCGGCGCGCTCGACCAAGTGCAAGCGCTGGGCGAAACGCCGGAGGCCGCGGTCGCGCTCCTCTTCCGCGTTGCCGAAGCGGAACTCGCCGAGGCTCTCGCGCTCGAAGGCAGTGCCCCGCTGTGGTGGCCGATCACACCGATTTCCGCCTGGGTCGCGGGTGCGTTGATCGAGATGACGCGATGCTCCGACGCGCTCGCCTCACTGAGCTTTCCGGAAGCGGAACGGCGCCGATGCGTCGGTGAGATGATCGCACGCCGTGTCGGCATCATCTTGTTGCTCCGCCCGGAACTGCGTGGGCATCTCGGTGCGGCTCTGGTCACCTTGGGCTTTCCTCCCGTTGTGCAGGCGGCGCGCGGGCCAGAGCCTCTGGCGTTCTCCCAGCCACGGACCCGGCTGCGTGATCTGGCCAGAGACGCGGTCGAGCGCTTCGAGCAGCTGCCTGATGGAACGGCGGGGCTCCGGGCGCACCCGAAGCATCGCCTCGATCTGGGAAACGAGGCCGTGCGCCCCTTGCTCGACGCCCCGGTAGTCGCAGCCGAAATCGCTCAGGGTTTGCGGTCCGACGTCGACACAACCCTGCGCCTTCAGCTTCTCGGGCTGCGGCAGGCCGATCCGATCTGGTTCGACGCTGCCCTGCCTGTCGCCGTCCAACATGTCCTTGAAGAGAGCCGACGATGATCGCCTCCTCCGTCTCGCATCTCAACGAAACGCTCGATCGTCTCGCCTCCCGGTCGGCCGCCGCCGTGGTGGCGCGCGCGCGAGCCGCGAGCGCTGGGCTCAATGCGACGCTCCTGCGGCGGCTTTCCACGATCCCAGGGGCAGCCGATTCGCTGCTGGCGGAACCGGTGTTCGAGACGGCGCGCGCCTGGGCGCCGGCAGACAGGACCCTGGGGGCGCTCTCCGGTGGCCTTCTTCATCCCGATCTCATCGAAGCGCTGGACCGCGCGGGCGACTTCCGCATGGCGCGGGACATGACGCCCTACGTTCATCAGCTTGCCGCCTGGACGGCGACGCTCGCTGAGGGGCGTTCCTGCCTCGTCACCGCGGGCACCGGCGCCGGAAAGACCGAGTGCTTCCTGATTCCCGTGCTCGACGATCTCCTCCGACACACCCGCCGGGGTGGCGGGGTGCAGGCGATCCTGCTCTATCCGCTGAACGCACTGATCGAAAGCCAGCGCGAGCGGCTTGCCGCCTGGGCGGAGGGCCTGGATGGGCGCGTGCGCTTCGCACTGTTCAACGGCGACACGCCCGAGACCCCGCGCCAAGCGGGCGAGACGTCCACGAACGCGGAGATCAAGAGCCGCAAGGAAATCCGCGAGCGCCCGCCTGAAATCCTCGTGACCAACATCACAATGCTGGAGTATCTGCTCCTCCGGCCGGCCGATGCGCCGATCCTTACGGCGTCCCAGGGAGCGCTGCGCTGGCTCGTGCTCGACGAGGCGCATACCCACGCGGGAGCCCAGGCCGCCGAGATGGCGCTCCTGCTGCGCCGCGTGCGGGCCGCCTTCGGGGTGACGCCCGGGGACGTACGCCTCGTCGCCACCTCGGCCACGATCGGCGGTGAACAGGATGCTCGGACGAAGCTGCGCGACTTCGTCGCCGCGCTCGCCGGGCAGTCCCCCGAGCGCGTGGAGGTGATCGAGGGATGCCCGGTCGAATCGCCCCTCCCGCCGCCGGGGCCGGATCGACCACTCGACCCCGGCGGCTTCGCCGGGCTGAGCCCGCCGGTGCTCTGGGAGCATCTTGCGCCACACCCGAGGCTGCAGACGCTCCGCCGGGCCGCCGGGGAGAAGGCGGTTGGGCTGTCGCACGTGGCGCGCATGCTGTTCGACGCCCCGGAGCGGGCTGCGGACGCGCAGACCGTTCTCGACGCCGCCGCCCGGGCGCAGGGGCCGAAGGGGCCGCTTCTGCCATGGCGAGCCCATATCTTCCACCGCGCTCTCGGGGGTGTGTGGGCGTGCATCGATCCTGGCTGCCCCGATCGCGACCCGGAACTCGTGCCGACCGACGCCGGCTGGGGATTCGGTGCCATCCAGTTTGGCCCGCGCGACCGCTGCACCTGCGGGGCGCCCACCTTCGAAGTGGTGTTGTGCGGCGCATGCGGCACGGCGCATCTGACCGCACGGCAAGTGGCGGGGGCCGAGCCACGGCTGGCCGTGCCTACGGGCGGCGAGGTCGACGATTTCGCGCTCGATGCCGAACCCGAGGACGGAGCGGATCCGGCGGTCGAGACCGGCCACGCCTGGCTTGCCCCCGCCCGAGGTGAAGACGGCGGAGCGTGGGTGACCGTCGCGGACGCGCGTATCTGGGACAACAGGCCGTCGGATGGCGCCCGGACCGTGCGGCTCCGGATCATCGAGAATGCCGGGGCGCGCGGGTGCTGTGTCGAGGCGGAGGGGGCCGTGTTGTGGCCACTCCGCTACGGCCCCGCCTTCTTTATGGGCAACGGCCTGCCGCTCGTGCTCGAAGCGCTGGCCCCTGCGACCCACGGGCCGGACCGGCCGATGGCCGGGCGGAGGGCCTTGAGCTTCACCGACAGCCGGCAGGGAGTGGCGCGGCTCGCCGCCAAACTCCAGCAGGATGCCGAGCGCACGCTGACGCGCAGCTTCCTGTATCACGCGGTCCAGGAGAATGCGGACGTCGACCCGACCCGGGTCGCTGAGATTGAAGACCAGCTCTTGCGCCTTCGGACGATCCCGAAGACGTTCGACGACATGATCCGGGCGAAGGAGGAAGAACTCGCGGGCCTGCTCGGCAACGCCGTGCGGCACGTTCCCTGGCGCGACTTGAAACGTCGCTTTGCCCAGCAGGCGGATTTGCGTGATTTCGCGGGTGAGGTCTGGCGGCCACGGGTGACCGGTGGCGAATTTGCCGATGACCCGGAGCGGCTCGCCGAGGTGTTTCTGTTCCGGGAACTGTTCCGGCGCCCGAAGGTGCAGAACAATCCGGAGACCATGGGGCTTCTGCGCCTTTCGTTTCCGGACCTCGAAAACCGGGCGCGGCTTCAGAGGCCACCCCGACCGCTGGTCGAGGCGGGGATCGACGCCGAAGGTTGGATCGGGCTGGCCCTCGCAACCGTTGACTTCGTCTTCCGCAACCTTCTTGCCGTCGATCTGCCGGATCCGCGCTTCGTCAGTCTTGTCAGCCCCCGCTTCGGCGTGCAGCGCGGCGTTATGGCACCGGGCACCGCGTTCAGCGGAGCCGCCGGCGACAGCTGGGTGCGGTCGTTCCCAGGCCCGGTGCCCGGAGCGCGCCCCGGGCCGGCACACCGGATGATCTACGCGCTCATCGGGGGGCATTGGGACCATGCGGCCGACCGTGATCGAGCCGCGGAGGTGCTCGATGCGCTCTGGTCGCTCGTCACCACCACCGCCGCGCGGGACGTCGGGCGCGGCGTGTGGCGGATCGATTTCACGAAGGCGGAGGTGGCGCGGCTCGATCGCGCCTTCCTCTGTCCGGTCACCCGCCGCCCCTTCGGCTACGCCGTGGCGGGCCGCAGCCCTTTCAGCCTGGTACCCGGCCTGTCACTGGAAGCGATCCCCTCCATGGAGCGGATCGCCCTGCCACGCCTGCCACGGGCCAACGCCGGTGGCCTCGACGAGACCGGAGGGCGGCAGGTCGCCCGCTGGTGCGAAACGGACCCGCAGATCGCCCCCCTGCGTCGGCGTGGCCTGTGGACGGACCTTCATGACCGCATCGCCGCCTACTCCCCCTTCCTGCGCGCGCAGGAGCATTCCGCGCAGATCGAACGGAAGGTGCTCGCCAGCTACACGGAGGCGTTCAAGGACGGTCAGATCAACCTGCTCAACTGCTCGACGACGATGGAAATGGGGGTGGACATTCCGCAGGTGCGGCTCGTCGTGAACGCCAACGTCCCTCCTTCCATAGCCAACTATCGCCAACGCGCCGGGCGGGCAGGGCGGCGAGGCGAACCCTGGGCCTTCACGCTGACCTTCGCACGGGACCTGCCGCTCGACCGCTGGGCGGTGGATCGTCCGGATCGCTTCCTTGCCCATCCGATCACCGCCCCACGCGTCTGGTTCGAGAGCGCCCCGCTCGTTCAGCGCCATGTCAACGCCGCCCTGCTCGCGGCCTTCCTGCGCGGCCGGGGCGGACAAAGCATCAAGGGGTCCATCGGCGCCTTTGTCGGCGCCGGCGAAAGCGCGGACGCCGCCGTCCTGACTGATGCGCCCGCCGATGCTTTCCTCACCGCGCTGGAACAGGAGCTTCCGGCAAGCCCTTCCGTCGCGGCGGCGCTTGCGGCCCTCGTGCTGGGCACCGTGCTGGCGGGGCGCACTCCGGAGGCCCTTGCCACGGCAGCGGCACTGGGCTTCGAGGATCTTCTCCGCCAGTGGCGGGCGGAACACCGCCAACTGCTCGACCGTGCCGCGGCGATGAACGAGCCGGCGGCGCGTCGGGCGCTCGAGATGCGGGCGAGGCGGATGCAGGGCGAGTTCCTGATCGCCGAACTCGCACGGCGCGGATTCACGCCATCCTACGGCTTCCCGACCGATGTGGTGAGCTTCGACTATCTCTCCGGCAAGAAGGGCGCCTCCGACACGACCCTTGCCTTCGGCGACTTCCGCGGTGCTGCGTCCCGCACGCTCGACGTGGCGATCCGTGAATACGCGCCGGGTGCGGAGCTGGTGATCGACGGCTTGGTCTATCGCTCGGAAGGAATTCGCCCGGCCTGGGGTGCGGAGGCCGACGCCTCGCACCTGGAGGATCTGCGCGACCTCTGGTCCTGCCCCGCGTGCGGTGCTTTCGGGCTGGCGCGCCTTGCGCCGGGCGCCTGCCCCCGCTGTGGGGTCGAAGGGCTCGAGCATCAGCGTGCGCTGATCCCGGTCGGCTTCCTCAGTCGCCGGGCGGCGCACACCGGGTACGAGGCGCTGGCGCAGGTGCCTTACGAGATGCCACGGATTTCCGCCGGCGGCGCTCCCTGGATCGCTTTGCCCGATGCCTCGGCGTGGCGGCTGAGGGCCGATCCGGAGGGGCAGGTCATCGTCACCAGCGGTGCGGTGCATGGGCAGGGTTATGCCGTTTGTTTGGCCTGTGGCCGCGCCGAACCCGAGATGGACAGTGACGGCACGGCGATGCCGCCTTTGCCCGAAGCGATCCGGCGTCACAAACCGCTTATGCTCGCCAAGGGAATCCCGTTGACCAGTGACGGTTTCTGCCCTGGCGGCTACACCCAGCGCGAACGGGTCCAGCGGCTGGTCCGGTTCGTACACGCCACCCGGACCGATGTGTTCGAGCTTCAGCTTCCATCGGGCGTGACGTCCGAGGCCGGGCTTGCGCTTGCGGCCGGACTGCGGGAGGCGCTTGCCGAGCGGCTCGGCATCGAGGCGCGCGAGGTCGGGGTCGGGATGGGCCGTCCGGGCGGAGCAGGCACTCCCCTATCCGCTTTCCTCTTCGATCGTGCTGCGGGAGGCGCCGGCTATGTCGCGCGGCTTTCCGATCCCGAGACCTTCGAGGCGGCAATCGCGCGCGCGGCGGAACGGCTGGACTGTCCCGAAGGTTGCGCGCAAGGCTGCGCCGCCTGCGTGCTCCGCCCGGACCTGAACCTTCGCGATGTCCGGATCGACCGCCCCGGCGGGCATCTGGCTGCCGAAGCCCTTGCCCGCGCGCTCAACCTACCCGAAGACCTCCGCGTGTTCGGTCCCGAAACGCGCTTTCTCGGCCGATCGGCCGCCGACTGGATCGCCGCCGAACTGCGGGCGGGACGGCTGTCCAGGCTGGTGCTCTTCCTGCATGGAATGCCTGAAGCCTGGGACATGGGCGGTTGGCCCGGGACCGCACTCCTTCCCAAGCTCGCCGAGGCCGGTGTCGAGACGATGCTCGTGTTGCCGTCGGCTCTGCCGCACTCGGGCATGCTCGACCTCGCCGGCCGCCTCGCCCTGGCTCGTCTGGCGGGCTCGACCCTGCTGGCGACGCTTCCCACACTTCCGCAGGAGGCGGAATGGCCCGTGCTCGCGCTGGCCGAGGGACCGGGTGGAATACTCGCCATCGCAGCGTCTCGGGCGGAGGCCCCGCCTGGTCCGGACTGGGGAGGCGGGGCGATGGCTCCGGCCCTCTGCGGACCCTGGCCGGAGATGCCGCGGCCGGCACCGCTCGGCCCGGAGTCGCTGGTGCAGGGGGCTCTTGTTGGCGTGCGGCTTCTCTGGCTCGGGGCGGAACTCAGCGGCCCGCTCAAGGGCTTTGGTGCAAGATTCTGGCAGCTCGTCCGGCGCGAGGCACCGGCCGTTCACGGGGTGCTGTCCGCAACGGGAGTGGATGAGATCGCTTACAGCGATCGTTATCTGCTCACACCGTTGATGCTCGGGCTGTTGCGCGAGGTCGTGGGAACTGCGCCGGGCGCCGCGGGCGCCAGAATCGCGATCACACTCGCTCCTGTGGACCGGCCGGCGGCACAGCCGTACGCGGCCCATCATGCCTTTGCCGAGGACGCACGGCGCCGCGACGTCCTGGCGGCGTTGCTTCCAAGCGCTAAGATCACGCTCGCCAAGCGCAAGACGGACCTGCCGCATCACCGCCGTCTCGACCTCCGGCTTGCCGACGGGCAACGGGTGCTCATCCTCCTGGATCAGGGCTTCGGCGGCTGGCGCACGCAGAGTGTTGTCCGCTATGATTTCCATGCTACGGTTGCAGCACAGGGCCACAGCATAGCCGGGATACAGGCGTCCGTTTCCGCCGAACACGCGCGCGGCTACCCTGCCACCATCGAGGTGTCGCGATGAGCGATATGGTTCTGGAGGAAACGTCCGATTGGTTCGAAGGCCTGACGGTCGAACTCCTGCAGCAGATTTTCCCTATCGCGAATAGCATCCGGCGTGAGAACCGCGATCTTTTCGAGCCTTGGATCGCCTTCGATGCAATCAAGGACAATAGGCTGTTCTACGGAGCTCTGGCGCGGATCATCCGAGAAGAGCCCGACCTTATCCGTACCTTCGATCATCGGATGCTGAAGAAGCGGGGCAAGCGGAAATCGTTCTTCATCCGAGCCAATGACTTCCTCAATCGACACGTCGGTGGTGGGCTGGGGTTCGATGAACTGGCGGAACTGCCGGATGACCACTTTCCGCCTGGGTCCGACGAGCGGGCCATCCATCGCCTGTGGCGGCAGATCATGGAGCCGATCATCAAACAGGAAATCTCTCCGGTCTCTGTCGGGACCGACGCGGATTCGACCCACGCGGCATTCGGAGACGGCGACGAACCGGATTCGGACATGGGCAGCCTTGCCGGCCTGGCGGATGACTGGCGCGAGCTTGCCCTGGACCTGACGACCCTGTGCGGTGCGCTCGATGCGCCGGATCCCGGGCGCGCGGCCGCGATCGTCGACAAGGCGAAGCTGCTGCTCGAAGCATGCAAAGCGGCGGCGGAGCGCGAACGGGCGGCTTCGGCCCGGGCCGAACAGTTCGAGGCGATCGGCCTCCGTCTTGTGGCGCTGCGGCTGCCCCAACCCTCCGTGACCGCTCCCGCCATCGTTCCGGAATCGATCATCGAGGCGATCGAGGAGCGACTTGCCGCAGCCGAAAAGGCGCAGGCGGCCCTTGCGTGCGCGCAGGAGGCGGATGAGGCGCTCACGCAGCAGAAGAACGCCGCGAACGCCGACGAAGACCTCGACACCCTCATTTCGGTCGCTGCAAAGCTGAAGGAAGCCCGAACCGCCGTGCAAGCCGCGAGAGCCGCGGCCGATGCCGCCCTCGCGGACTGCCGTGACGCGCTCGCGGAACTGGACCGCGCCGGTTGCCTGGAGAAGGAACCCGGCGCACGGAGCGTCCCGGTTCCAGTGATTGCCGACGCGTTGGACGAGGAGGCCGAGGACGAGAAAGCCGTGAACCTGGACCTGGCCGATTCTGGCCGGCATGGTCCTTCGGAGGCGGTCCCGCAGGACGCTTCCGAGGCGGCGTCCACGGCCCCGGACGAGAACCCCGAAGAAGATGCCGCTGGCCCGTCTCCGGTCCATGTGCTGCCGGAGCCGACGATTGGGTCGCCGGCCGGGGCGAATGGCGGTGGTGTCGTTGGTTCCGCGATCGACGGGACGGGCGACCGCTCCGCCGCGCCGCCTGACGCGTCCGACGACCGGGCGGACGCGTCCGACGACCGGGCGGACGCGTCCGACACGGGCGATGATGCGCAAGCGTCGTGCGCTGCGGCACAGCCTCTGGACGATCTGCTCGCGCACTATCTGCTGCGCGGCGAATTCGCTTTCGCCCATCACCTCGCCGCGCTGGTGGAAGAGCGTGGAGAACTGCCCGGTGTTCCGTCGGCGCTGCTCAAGGCGCTTGTCTATGCACCGACGTTCGAGCGGCCCGAAGATGTCGCTGATAGCCGCAATCAGAACCTGTTGGCCGAGGCGATGGCGGCGCTCCTGGACACGGAACAGAGCGGGGACGAGAACCGCGCTGCCCGCGCCCGCGTGATTGCCTTCGCCGCGCTTCTCCGACCTGCGCTTTTCGATTTCAACAGGACGGCCCGCTCGCATCTCGGCAGGGTATCCTTGTCGGGCGCGCTTCAAGCGGTCGGGCCATTGGCCGCCGAGCTTTCAGGGCTTGGCTTCGATGTGCAGCCGTCGATCGATGACCTAGCCGAGATCCACGGGCGGGAACGTCAGCGGAAGACGCCCAGGGCGCTTGAGGAATTGCGCTCGTGGCTGGACATAAATCGGACAGCCCGCACGTCGCACCAGCCGACCTACCGGATCCTCCATTGGCTTCTTGCGCCAGAGAGAAGCATTGGCGCCGTCGTCGAGGCCGCGCTTCGGGGCGATTCACACGCGCCGGATCTTGCGCGTGACCTCACGGTGCGTCTGGCCGATGCCGAGCGCGTCGTGGCGGAGGCCGAAGACGCCGTTGGCCGGCCGCGGCGCGATCGGATCGAAGGACTGGCTCTGTCGTGGATCACCGGACGCCTGGAGGAAGGAAGGGCCAAGATCGACGCATGGATCGAGGCGCGGGCGGCAGATTCGCTGTTCGATGATGATCGGCGCCGCGCCGCGCTCCAGCGCTACATCGGCGCGTTGACCAAGATCAGCGATGGCATCCCCGGCGATGACGAACGGGAGGAGCCGGGTCTCTCCGGCGCCGTCCACACTGTCCTCGTCCGCTCGCTCGCCGATTTCTCCCGGCTCCTGCGTGGTGAGGCGGACATGCGCGACCGGAGCGCTGCCGGCGATCCCCTTCGGATGCCCTTGTTGAGGCTGCCCGCCTGTTGCCTCCCGCACTGGGGCGATGGCGACGCCTATGACGACGAGCGAGCCCTGCAACGCGAGCGTCTGTTTGCAGCACTCCAGCAGCCGGAGTGCATGGCGCCCGACCTGGACGCGGCGTTCCGAGCGCGCGTCGATGAGGAGGCGATGGCTGCCGCCACGGAAATCCTGGCCCTTTTGGAGCGCATGAACGGCGAGGAAGCCGCGTTGCGCCGAATGCGCCAGGAGCTCAAGGAGGCGATCGACTCCTTGCGAGACAGGGCGCGCGAGAGGATGCACTGCCTGCGCCAGGACTTGGCGACCCTGCTCAATCTCGATCTGAGTTCGGGCGAGGAGATCCGGCTCCGGCTCGACAGGCTGGACCTGATCGTTGCGAGCCTCTCGTCGGATCGCGACGACGGCCCGACGATCCCGGTGTCCAATGGCATGCGCAACCCGGAGGTGCCGCCGGATTTTTGCGAACTCGAGATACTGCTGAAGCAGTTCGACCATTTCCGCGACGAACGTCGAAAGCGCATTCGCGACGATCAGCAGGGTCGTCTGGAGCGGCTCGAACGTTCGCCGGATCGCGCCACGGCCACCCGCGAGTTGATCCGGCGTGTGCCGATGATCGATCCGGTGACGCTCGACGACATGATCGCCGATC
The DNA here is from genome assembly GCF_055698305.1 of Azospirillum sp. VT-I1. Lineage (NCBI taxonomy): Bacteria > Pseudomonadati > Pseudomonadota > Alphaproteobacteria > Rhodospirillales > Azospirillaceae > Azospirillum > Azospirillum sp. VT-I1. Next base: position 243,857 of record NZ_CP168805.1, read on the forward strand.
TCGAAGCCGGTCGCGATCCCTTGGCATCCGACGAGGGCGCGAAAGATGCGTTTGCGGCGTTCTTTCCGGATTTTGTTGACGCGCTGGCGAAGGAACGCGATTTGAACCGCGGCAGGATCATCACCGCCGCCGCCGAAGGCGGGTGTGTCGGGCCGCTCGATTTCCGCAGCCTTGACCAGACCTCCGCGGACCGCGCGAAGGCACTCATCGAGACGTGGGGACAGGTCGGCGAGGCGCTGGGCCAGCGCAAGAACGAGAAACTGCAGTCATCGGTCGCGAAACTGCTTGGCCTGATCGGCTTCACCGGGGTGAGAGTCGAGGCCGAACGGATACTCGACCAGGGCAGACTGCATGGCCTGCGGCTCGCGTGCGACATACCGAAAGCCGGCCGCTGGTTCCTGCCCCCGATTTCGGCAGCATCGCGAAGGGCAGCTACCGGATCCTGGTCGCTTCAGCCGCGGTCGATCCCAACCAGGTCGCGACGACGGTCGGCGGGGCACCGGACCGCCCCTGGATCGTTCTCCATTTCGGCCGGCTCGACCGCAAGGGGCGCGAGACGCTGGCCCGGGCGATGCGGCAGGACCGACGCAAGGTGCTGACGCTCGACGAGGGGCTCCTCCTCCATCTTGCCGTCGCGGGCGGCGACCCGCTCGAACGGCTGATCGCCTGCGGCGCGCCGTTCGCCTGGGTGCAACCCTACACCACGGATCCGCGCAACATCCCGCCCGAGGTCTTCTTCGGTCGACGGGAGGAGATCGCACGCATCACCGCCCACAGCTCGGGAGGCTGCCTGATCTACGGTGGGCGCCAACTCGGCAAGTCGGCGCTTCTCAATCAGATTCGCCGCGATCTGCACCAGCCGGCCAAAGGTCAGTGCGCCATCTATCTCGATATCGTCGATATCGGCGCCGAGCCGGTTCCCACCTCGGCCGTATGGCAGCGGATCGCCTCCGCGCTCGAACAGGAGCGGGGACCGGCTCCGAAACGCGCGGATGCCGACGGTGTCCTCGATGCCATCCGGTCATGGCTGGACGGGGCGCAGGAGCGGCGCATCCTGCTCATGCTCGACGAGGCCGACCACTTCCTGGCGGGCGAGCATCCGCGCTATCCGAACCTGCGGCGCATGAAGGACCTGATGGAAGCGACGGCGTGGCGCTTCAAAGTGGTCTTCGCGGGTCTTCACAACGTTCGCCGCCTGGCGCAGGCCCCGAATTCCCCCTCGTTCATCTCGGCGAACCCGTCTGCATCGGTCCGATGAACACGACCAACGAGAACCGGCGCGAGCTCCGCCGTCTCGCCACGCAGCCGATCCAGGCCGCCGGCTTCGTCTATGACCCGCCGGAGCTCGCGGCGGACATTTTGGCCCGTGTGAATCACTACCCGTCGCTCGTGCAGGTCTTCTGCAAGGAAATCGTGGAAGCCGCGAACAACAGGTTCCGTGGGCTCGGTCCCGGCCCGCGCTGGAAGCTCGGGCGCGAGATGCTGTTCGAGGGTGGTCTCGCCTCGCGGATCGCGATGGAGATCAGAAAGCGCTTCCAATGGACGCTGGACCTGGACCCGCGCTATGACCTGATCGCCAAGTGCCTTGCGCTCTATCGGCTGGATCATGGCAACGGTCATGCCGCGGTGCTGCGCAAGGGCCTCACGGCCGAAGAGATCGGCGGCTTGGTAGAGCCGTGGTGGCCGGCCGATCTGGAACGGGTGTCGTCCGGAGACTTCCGTGCGCTATTGGACGAGATGGTCGACCTCGGTGTTCTCGGCAACAAGGACGAGGGCCGCTACGGGCTGCGCAACGCGCAGGTGGCGCAGATGATCGGGAACCGCGACGCCATCGAGGTGGAGATCCTCACGCTCTTCGAGAAGGAGGCGAAGGCCGATTACGACGCTGCGACTTATCACCGCCTCGGCAACCCGACGGATCCCGATAGCCTCTCGCCGCTTCCAGACCGGCAGTTGCAGAACCTGTTCGCCCGGGGGACCCGCGGCATCCGGTTCGTGGTCGCGGCGCCCATGCTTTGGGGGAGGATGTCGGCGCACGGCTTGCCGCGCTCGCCGGCGCATGGGAAGGGGAGGACGGACGTTCCCTTCAGGTGCTGCATCACATCGGCAAATTCGCCGACCTTCGTGGCCGGATCGAAAAGCAACGGGCGGTGCCGCTCGTCGTCGTCATCGAGGGAGATTGGGACAAGGCCGGCTTCGACTGGCTCGCCAAGCGGGCGGACGTGAAGAACGGGCAGGTCCGACCCATCTGGGTCATCAGCCCCGCGCAGGCTCGTCAGGCCCGGACCGACGGATCGGAAGCGGTGGTGTTCCGCGCCCCGATGCTGGGCGACACCATGCTGCGGCACTGGTTGCGTGGGCACGGACTGGCAAAGCTCGACGATGCCGGGACGCGCAAGGCGATCCTCGCCGCATCGGGGGAGTTCCGACACGCCTTTCCATGCTTCGCTCGATTCTCGCCGAACTCGGCGATGACAGTCCCGCGCACCGCGCTGCGCGTCTTGACGACTGGGCCGCCAAGCATCCGCTCGAGGCGGATGCCGTCGGGCTGGAGCGCGCTGCGGCCGAGAGCTTCCGGAACGTTGCTCCGCTTTTGAGCGGCGAGAGCGAGCCGAACACCGAAGACGAGCGGGACACCGTTCTTCAGCTCGTGCCGTCGGCCGGGCCGCTCTTGCCGGTGTTCACCGAAAGCGGGCTGCTCGAACCGTTTTCCGACCGGCGCCTGCAGCTTACGCAGCTCGGAAGGCTGCTTGCACAGTGATGCTCGCACGGGATCCGTGGCTGCTTCCCTCGGCCGCAGCCTTTCTGGACGAGATCGAGGCCGCGCATGATGCCGGCATCGCCATCATCGTTGCCGATCCGGCCATGCCGGACGGCTGGGAACGGGCCTTGACGGCGCGGCTGAGGATTCGCGGCCAGGACGTCCTTTCCGCCAGGGCCGAGGCTGGATGTCTGCCTGCCGCGGTGCTCGCCGACGAGCTTCATTGTCCGCGGACTCTTCAGGCGCTCGTGGAGCCCCGGCATCTCGGCACCAGTGTGATCGTCGACCTGTCTGCACTCGGTGCCGAGGCACGCGCCGACTGGTGTACGTTTCTCGGGCGCTTCAAGGAGGCCCGAGAACGGGCGGAAACTGGCGTCGCACTGGTCGTTGCGGGGGGCAGCCTTCGGACAAACTTCCCTCCGGGCTAAGGCGCCTTCATTGGGACTCGCGGTTGCGTCGCCTTGATGTGGCAATATGGGCCGACCTGAACACACCCGACGAACGAACTGAGCCGCTCGCAACTCTTGCGACGGCGCTCGGCGTCGAACTCTGCTGCTGGCGGCTTGATCTCGCAGCTGAGATTGTCCGGTCCAGCCGCAGTGATCTTATCGATCCGGTCTCCTGGCTTGAACGCCGCGATTCCGCGCTGATACCCGGTGAGCGGAGCTTCGGCGGGTTCCCGATGCGGTGCCCAATCGCCGTCTTGCGCGACGGAGACCGGGCAGAACTTGAACGACGGGTCTGGCGCGCGCACCTATCCGCGTTGTTTCCATGGATCGAGGACCTTCGCCAAGCCGTGATCACCCGCCACCGCGGACGCCTGAGAGTCGACGACCACCTCCGCAGTCTGGGTGTTCGGGACATCAAGGAAATCGAATTCGGCGCGCTCGCCTGGCAACTGCGGTCCCAAGTCGATCTGCATGAGGCGGCTCGGCTGGACTGCCTCGCCCGCATCAGGAACGCACTCGCTCATCGCAAGCCGGCTTCACCGGAAGACCTCGAGTTGGCGCTCAAGGGATACGTCACGTCTCGCTGAGCTCGAGTAGGTGAACTACGGCCCGTATGATTCCGGCCCGGTTCACGGCCTCACCAGTCGATCTCGATCATAGGACTATAACGATGAGAGCACTCCGCTGCTACCAGAGTTCACTCTGGCAATTTCATTACGTGTCGAGGTGTGATAAACGCCTCGTCGTTGTTAGACACTTTGATGGTTTGCCTTGGAATTGCGTTGGGAGTTAGACACCATAGTGGCGGCTAAGTTGTTGACGTAAGTACGATAATTGGGGCCTGAAAATCCCCGTGTCGGCGGTTCGACTCCGTCCCTGGGCACCATCCTCCCTCCGAAGTTCAAGGTCTGGATGGTGTGTTCCGGTCAAGCCAACTGGCCGTACTCTTTCCCCTTCGCATCAAAGTCTTCCCTTCGTTTTCAAAGCGCCCCCTCAAAGCGTCTTTGAATCGAACCACCCCACCCGCCCAAGTCCCGGCAGCTTCACCGCAAGGTCCAGCGGGTCGATGCCGATGGTCAGGCCCAGCAGGTTGATCTCCAGCCCCTCCTCCAGCGCCAGCAGCAGGCCGGCGACGCCGAACAGGCTGATCTGCCAGCCGGTGCCGCTCGGCGCCCGGGCGAACAGGCCGCGGCCGAGATAGTCCTTGCCCAGCGCGGTGGACGGCAGGTCGAGCCGCAGTTCCGGCACGGCGCGCCCGACCCAGGCGGCGAAGGTGTTGCTGTTGGGGCCAGGCCACACCCGGTACTCGCCGGCATAGGGGTAGCTGGCGGCGGCCGCGGCGATCTTGGGGATCGCGGCCTCCGCCGCCGGGCCGCGCAGTTCCGCCAGCAGCGTGGGCTGGGCACCGAACCAACGGCCGTCGGGGTCGCGGTTGCTGACGGCCACCACCGGCAGGCCACGGTAGGCGCGCCAGCCGATCACCTCATAGACGGTGTAGCTGCGGGCGCCGGCCTGCTTCACGGCGAACCAGGGGTGCACGCCGAAGGCGCCGCGCCAGGACAGCACGCGCGCGGCGTAGACCTGCACCACTGCCTCCGGCGTCGTCGCCGCATCGGGGGCGAGGCCCACCGGGCTGCGGTCGATGCGGCTCCAGTCGACAACCGTCGATACGGTTCCGGTCGCAATCAGAAAGGCCGGCCCGGCGAGCAGCAGGACCAGCGTCAACAGAAATACCAGCAGCACCTTCACGACCCTCACGTCCGGCCCTCGCGCGCGCTCCACGCCCGTCTTCTATGTAGTCACCCGGACAACGGATTTCCGGTGACAGCGAAGGGACGGTGCAAGGAACACGGACGGCTCGGGCCGCAAGGCGGTCAGATGCTGTAATCGCCCTGCTGCAGGCTCTGGTCCATGGTCAGCGCCGGGGCCGGCTCGTCGCGGCACCAGCCGACGACCTTGGCGGGCACGCCGGCCACGGTGGCGCAGCCGGGGACGTCCTTCAGCACGACGCTGCCGGCGCCGACCTTGGCGTGGGCGCCGATGGTGATGTTGCCCAGCACCTTGGCCCCGGCCGACAGCAGCACGCCGTCGCGGACCTTGGGGTGGCGGTCGCCATGCTCCTTGCCGGTGCCGCCCAGCGTGACGTTCTGCAAGATCGAGACGTCGTTGCCGATCACCGCGGTCTCGCCGATCACCACGCCAGTGCCGTGGTCGATGAAGACGCCGCGCCCGACCGGAACCGCCGGGTGGATGTCGACGGCGAAAGCCTCCGACACGCGGCTCTGCAGGAAATGGGCGAGGTCGTGGCGCTGGCGCTTCCACAGCCAGTTGGCGACGCGGTGCCATTGCAGGGCGTGGAAGCCCTTGAAATAGAGGAAGGGCGTCAGGCAGCCGTCGGCGGCCGGGTCGCGCGCCAGGATGGCGGCAAGGTCGGCGGCGGCGGCATCGACGATGGCCGGGTCGGACTCCATGGCGTCGCGCACCACGGCGGCCAGCCGGTCCTCCGGCATGGCGCGGTCGGCCAGCTTGCGCACCAGCAGCGCCGCCAGCGCCGGGCCGAAGCCGTCGCGCGCCAGCACCGCGTCATACAGGAAGGGGGCGAGGCCGCTTTCCTCCTCCGCGACGCGGGCGGCATCGGCGCGCAGGCGGCGCCACAGCGACTGTTCGACCGACTCCGCCGCCTCCCGCACTGCAACGTCCAGGCTGTCCATCGCCATCACCCCTTCCCGCGGGGCGTGCCCCGCGATATCCGTCCGCCATAGCCGAAGGATGCTACTGTGGTGAGGCGCCCCCGGTCCGGTCAAGGCCGTTGCCGTCAAGGCTGCCTCCCGCTGCACCGTTGGCCTCCTGCCCGTCCCTGGCGTGCGCCCGCCGGAAAGCCTGCGGCGACCGCCCCTCGCGCTTGGCGAAGAAGCGGGAGAAATAGGCCGGATCCTCGAAGCCCAGGGCATAGCCGATCTCCGCCATGCCGTGGCCGGTGTAGATCAGCGACCGCCTGGCCTCCAGCATCAGCCGGGCATGCACCAGTTGCAGCGTCGACAGGCCGGTGACGCGGCGGCAGGCGGCGTTCAGCCGGCCCGGGGTGACGCCCAGGGTCGCGGCATAACGCTCCACCGGCCAATGCTGGCTGAACCGCTCATCGATCATCGGCCGCAGCCGGGCGAGCAGCCGGACGTCGGCGGACTGCCCCTGCCCGTCGCGGGCCCCATCGCCGCGCCGGTCCGCCCGCAGCCGCGCCGCGGCGACCAGCAGCAGCATCACATGGGCCGAGATCGCGCTGGCCCGGCCGACATGGTGGGCGCGGAACTCCCGCCGGATGGCGGCGAAGGCATGGGACAGCGCCGCCGCCTCGTCCGATCCGGCCTCCAGGTCCCAGGCCGTCGGCAGGGGCGGGGCGTTGCGCAGTTCCGCCTCCGGCACGGCGGCCAGCACGCCGGCCAGGAATCCCTCCGACATGGTCAGCACATGGCCGTCGGTGCCGGGATCGAAGCGGAATCCGTGCACCACCTGCGCCGGCACGATGATGAGGGCGGGGGCGCGGAACGCGGTGTCCCCGCCGTCAGCCGTCAGCCATCCGCCGCCGCCGGTGACCAGCAGCGCATGGCTCAGCCCGTCGTGGCGGTGGGGCCGGACCTCCCAATTGTACAAGCGCATCCGCTCCGGGATCGTCTCGATATGGACGAAGCGAAGCTCCGGGACCGCCGGCGGTTCACCGTAGAGCCAATAGCGGGGAATGGGTTCGGCGGCATGGGCAAGCTGGGCGGACATCGCACGGCCTCCTGCGGTCTGGAGATGAAAAGTACAAGCCTTTCGCCGGTTCGTCTATGTCCGGCCCTCCGCCTCCGGGAATAGCATGTGCGCTAATGATTGGCGCGCACAACAATCAGCGGAATCGCGCCGGCCCCGGTTTCCCGAAGAGGGCGAGAGACATGCAGACCACCAGATCGAACCGCACCCAGGTCGCCATCGTCGGCGCCGGCCCGGCCGGCCTGTTCCTGTCCCATCTGCTGCACCGCCAGGGCATCGAGTCGGTGATCCTGGAGCATCGCAGCCGCGAGGAGATCGAGGGCACCATCCGCGCCGGCGTGCTGGAGCAGTGGGTGGTCGACCTGATGAACGACATGGGCCTTGGCGGCCGCATGATGCGCGAGGGTCATTTCCATTCCGGCATCACCCTGCGCTTCGACCGCCGCAGCCACCACATCGACATGGCGGAGCTGACCGGCGGCAAGCGCGTCACCGTCTATGCCCAGCACGAGGTGATCCGCGACCTCGTCTCCGCCCGGCTGGAGGACGGCGGCAGCATCCTGTTCGGCGTGTCGGACGTGCAGTTCCACGAGCTGGACGGCAAGGCGCCGCGCGTCCGGTTCCGCCGCGGGCCCGACGGGCCGGTGGAGGAGCTGCGCTGCGATTTCGTCGCCGGCTGCGACGGCTTCCATGGGCCGAGCCGGCAGGCGATCCCCGCCGCGCGCACCGAATACCAGATCGTCTATCCCTTCGGCTGGCTCGGCATCCTGACGGAGGCGCCGCCGTCGCACCCCGAGCTGATCTATGCCAACCACGAGCGCGGCTTCGCCCTGCTCAGCACCCGGTCGCCGGAGGTGCAGCGGCTCTACATCCAGGTCGATCCGAAGGACGACATCGCCAACTGGTCCGACGACCGCATCTGGTCCGAACTGCACCGCCGGCTGGAGGACGAGAGCGGCTGGACCCTGACGGAAGGTCCGATCTTCCAGAAGGGCATCATCGCCATGCGCAGCTTCGTCTGCGATCCCATGCAGCATGGCCGCCTGTTCATCGCCGGCGATGCCGCCCACATCGTGCCGCCCACCGGGGCCAAGGGCCTGAACCTGGCGGTCGCCGACGTGCTCGTCCTGTCCCGCGCCATGACCGCCTACTACAAAGCCGGCAGCAGCGACGGGCTGGACCGCTACAGCGCCACCTGTCTGCGCCGCATCTGGAAGGCGGAACGCTTCTCCTGGTACATGACCACCATGCTGCACCGGAACGAGCAGGAGTCGCCCTTCGAACAGCGCGTGCATCTGGCTGAGTTGGACTATCTCGTCCATTCCCGCGCCGCGATGACGGCGCTGGCGGAGAATTACGTGGGTCTGCCGATGGAGTGAGGGAGCTAACACCGCTTCCACCCCCGAAAATCCCACCCCCGTCCCCTGGCCCGCCCCGCAATCGCACGCCATCATCCCCCTCACCCGACACCGACAGGAAAGCCCGGCACGATGAAGCAGGTGATGTTCGTGGAACTCGGCATGGGGGTGGATCTGCATGGCCAGGACGTGACCAAGGCCGCCGTGCGCGCAGTGCGCAACGCCATAGAGCGCAACTCCATGCCCGGCATGCGCGCCCTGGTGGACGGCGACACCAGCCGGATGCAGGTGCGGGTCCATCTCGCCGTGCCGGCCGACGCCGACCGGCTGGACCACGAGGCGGTGAAGGCGGTCTTCCCCTATGGCGCCGTCACCATCCATGTCACCGGCGGCGGCATGCTGGCGCCCAGCGGCATCTTCCTGGCCGACAAGAACGACCGCAACGAGCAGATCTACGTCGTCAACGCGGCGGTCGAGGTCGGCATCTGAACGGCCGGCCTCTTCCCGGCCGGGGGTAATTTCCTTCAATACCGGCCCCCGCCCCACCCGCGACAGTCCACCGGCCTGACCTTCGTCCAACAGAGGAAAGCCGGACGTGACACGCTGCGCCTTCATCATCGACCGTGCCCTGCCGCCGGGCCTGATCGCCAACACTGCCGCCGCCCTGTCGATGACGCTGGGGAAGGAGCGGCCCGAACTGGTGGGCAGCGACCTGATCGACGCCGACGGCATCGGCCATCCCGGCATCACCACCATCGTCATGCCGATCCTGGTTTCCGACGCCGAGGGCTTGCGCGCCCTGCGCCGGCAGGCGGCGGAACGGGAAACCGACGGGCTCCGCGTGATCGGCATGACCGACGTCGCCCAGCGCGCCAAGAGCTACGACGACTACAGCCGGCGCCTCGCCGCCACCCGGCAGGAGGAGCTGCGCTATCTCGGCCTCTGCCTGCACGGGCCGGCGGCGCTGGTGCGCTCGCTGACCGGCTCCCTGCCGCTGCTGAAATAGGGCGGGACGATGACGATGCTCTACCTGTCGATGGCCGGCTTCGCGCTGGCCGCTTCGATCTCTCCCGGCCCGGTCAACGTGGTGGCGCTGTCCAGCGGGGTGGCCCACGGCCTGCGCGCCACCCTGCCCCATGTCGCCGGGGCCACCCTGGGCTTCGTCTTGCTGCTGCTGTTGGCCGGGCTCGGGCTGGCGGAGCTGCTGCAGGGCTGGCCCGCCGCCGTCACGCTCACCCGCTGGGCGGGCATGGCCTTCCTGCTGTGGATGGGATGGGCGCTGTGGCGGAGCGACGGCAAGGTCGCGGCGGGAGAACAGCCGCCCGCTCCCTCCCTGTTGCAGGGAGCCGCCATGCAGTGGCTGAACCCGAAGGCCTGGGTTGCCGCGCTGGCCGGCGTCGGTGCCTATGCCGGAGACGATCCGGCCCGGCTCTGGGTGTTCGCCGCGCTGTATTTCATCATCTGCTATCTGTCCGTTGGCAGCTGGGCCTATGCCGGCGCCCGGCTGCGCCATCTGCTGGCGGACGAGCGGCGGATACGCCTGTTCAACCGCACCATGGCCGCCCTGCTCGCGGCGAGCGCCGTCCATATCGGCTTCGCCGCCTGACCCCGTCAGTCCCGCCGCATGTACTGGCCCGGGGTGGCGGCGACATGCCGCTTGAAGGCGCGCTGGAAATGGGCCTGGTCGGCAAAGCCGGCATCCAGCGCGACCTCCACGATCGGCCGGCCGCGCTGCAGCTCGCGCTTGCCGAACTGGATGCGGCGGTTGATCTGGTAGGCATGGGGAGTCAGCCCGTAGCGCGCCTTGAAGGACCGCACCAGATATGAGGGAGACAATCCGCAGGCGGCGGCGATGTCGGCCAGCCGCAAGGGCTGGGTGCAATGGGCGGAGATGAAGTCGGCGGCCCGCCCCAGCGCCGCATGTTCCCCGCCGTCCGCCCCGTTGACGGGCGTTCCGCCCAGCGCCCGCCGCAGACCGGTGAAGAAGGACCGCACCGCCTCCTCCGTCCCGGCGCTGCCGGTGGCCGGATCGAACAGCAGCCCGAACAGCCGGCCCAGCCGGCCGGCCAGTTCCGGGTCGCGGCTCACCGCCGGGGCGAAGGGCCGGAAGCGCTCCTCCCCCTCCACCGCCGCCAGCCATGCCGCATCGGCATACAGCATCCGGTAGGACCAGGGCTGCCCGCCATGCGGGTTGCAGACATGCGCTTCCTCCGGGTTCATCAGCACGATGGTGCCGGCGGAAACGCGGTGGCAGTCGCTGCCGATGCGGAATTCGCTGACCCCGCCGGTCACCAGCCCGATGGAGAAGGTCGGGTGGCTGTGCCAGCCATAGCAGACCCCGTGCCCGTCCTCGATGCTCCGCGCCTCCAGATGCGGAAGCGCCGGGTCACGCCAGAAGCGGTGAAGGTTCGTCGATGCGCGCGCCATATTCGGCCTGTCCCGCCCAGGGTCTGTTCCGCTTGGGAAATGTTCAGGCGCCGATCTTATGACAGGCGGATCGCGTCCGCCATCCGCATGGACCGGAAAGAGGAGGCCGGCGGTGTCCGGTCAGCCCTGCCCTTCGCGCATCTTCGCTGGCGAGACGCCGAACCAGCGGCGGAAGGCGCGGCTGAAGGCGCTGACCTCCGAATAGCCCAGCAGCGCGCCGATGTCGACGACCGGGACATGGCGCTGGCGGATATAGACGGCGGCCAGATCGCGCCGCACCCCCTCCACCAGATCGGAGAAGCTCAGCCCCTCGTCGGCCAGCCGGCGCTGCAGGGTCCAGCGGGCGATGCCGAGCCGGTCGGCGATGTCCTCGACATAGGGCGGGCCTTCCGGCAACCGCGCCCGCACCTCCGCCTTCACGCGGTCGAGCAGCGGCGGCGTGCCGGTGCCGCGGGCGATGTCGATCAGCGTGCCGCAGAGCCCGGTCAGCCGCGCCATGTCGCCGCCGGGCATGCGGCGGTCGAGATGGCGGTCGCGCAGCAGGATGGCGTTGGTGCGCTGGCCGAAATGGGCGGGTGCGTCGAACAGCGCTTCGTGCTGGCGCCAGCCCTCCGGCTTGGGATGCTCGAAATGAACCTCCTCCGGCATCCACTGCGGGCCGAGGCAGGCGCGCACCACGTTGGCGAACATGCCCATGGTCAGTTCGGCATCCTGCCGCCGCTCCACGATGCAGCCGTCGAGGATGCGGTATTCCAGCCGCAGCAGTTCGCCCTCGCGGACGAAGCGGGTCTCGGTCGCCTGCTGGTGGAAGGGGAACAGCCGGGCGAGATGGTCAAGCGCGGCCCCCAGCGTCGGGGCCGCCAGCGCGATGGAGCCGATCAGCCCCAGCATCTCCGGCTGGAACTGCCGCCCGAACATCAGGCCGAAATTGTCGTTGCCGGTCTCCGCCGCCGCCACCTCCATCATCGCCACATAGGCGCGGAGGTCGAGCGCCACCGTCGGCTGGCCGAGCGCCCGCTCCTCCACGCCAGCGCGGTGGAACACCCGGTCGGGGCAGCCGCCCTGCGCCGCGATGAAGCCGGACACCCCGCAAGCCGCGGCGGCCAGGATGTTGTGCTGCACAGATCCTGTGCGTCGGTCGGCGTCTCGGTCGCCGATCTGCCCAATAGTCGGTCGGTGCGGTCCCATGACACAGCCCCTCGCAGCCGGTTTGCCGCAACGCAGCAAACATCATGCCGGGATTCAGGCTGCCAGAGACCGTTCGTATGGGAAATTGTACGATGGGCTTATGATTGCGTAGCCGATAACGGCGAACGCCCCCGCGGGGCACGGGCGGGAATGTCCGCCGGCCCTTTCCGATCAGATGCTGTAATTGTCCGCGATTTCCGAGCGCAGCTGCTCCACCTGATCGCGGAACACCGAGCCGTCGCGGCCGGCGCTGTTGCGCACGTCGCGCACCACCCGCGCCGGGGTGCCGCCCAGAACGATGATGCGGTCGGCGAGATGGACCGCCTCTTCCAGGTCGTGGGTGACGAACAGCACGGTCTTGCCGGTCTCCTGGTGGATGCGGCGCAGCTCGTCCTGCAGGTTGTGGCGGGTGATGGCATCCAGCGCGCCGAAGGGCTCGTCCATCAGCAGGATGTCCGGGTCCACCGCCATGGCGCGGGCGATGCCGACGCGCTGGCGCTGGCCGCCCGACAGCTCGTAGGGCCAGCGGCGGGCATAGCCGTCGAGCCGGACCAGCTTCAGCGCGGCCTCCGCCCGGCGGCGGCGCTCGTCGCGGCCGACCGGCAGGCCCTCCAGCCCGAACTCCACATTGCGGATCACCCGGCGCCAGGGCAGCAGGCGGGAATCCTGGAACACCAGCCCGACCGGGCGATGGCCGGGACGCTGGTCCTGGTGGATGGTGACGCCGCCGCTGCGGGCGGTGTGCAGCCCGGCGACGACGCGCAGGAGCGTGGACTTGCCGACGCCCGACGGGCCGACGATGGCGACGAAGCTGCCGCGCTCGATCGACAGGTTGACGTCGACCAGCACCGGCGGCGCGTCGCTGCCGTAACCGATGGACACGTCTTCCAGGTCGATGACCGACGCGGTGGCGGTCTTCGGGAGGGTCACCGCTGCCATGAGAGCACCCGCGACTGAACTTGCATGAACAGGAAGTCCGACACGCCGTAGAGCAGCGCGATGGTGACCATGTAGAGCACGACGATGTGGGTCGCCAGCAGGCCCGACGCCTCCATCATCCGCATGCCGAGGCCGGAGATGCCGAACAGCTCGGCCGCGACCACCGTCATCCAGCCCTGCCCCAGCCCGGCGCGCAGGCCCGACAGGATGCCCGGCAAAGCGCCCGGCAGGATGATCTTGAACAGGCGCGGGATCAGACCGCCCTGGCCGAAGGCATAGCCCAGCTCGATCAGGTCCTTGTCCACCCCGCGCACCGCGGCGTAGCTGGCGTAGTAGTTGATCCAGAACACCGTCAGCGCGATCAGGAAGGACGCCGCCGCCTCGCTGACGCCGAACCAGATGATGGCGAAGGGGATCCAGGCGATGGCCGGGATGGGGCGCAGCATGCGCACGACCCAGGCCTGGAAGGCGTCCCATTTGCCCCACAGCGCCGCCGCCGTGCCGAAGGACACGCCGAGGAAGGTGCCCAGCGCCAGCCCGACCAGATAGTGCGACAGGCTGGCCATCACCATCGCCTGCCAGGTGCCGCTCCTGAACTCGGTCAGGAAGGCGGCGGGCACGGCGCTCGGCGACGGCAGAAGCCGGGCCGGCACGACGCCGCTGCGCGCCAACGCTTCCCACGCCAGCAGGAAGACGACGACGCCCAGCGCCGACAGGGCGATCTTGTTATAGGTCTTCATCGGCTTTCCGATATCCCCGGGCGCGACGGCTTACTTGGCGACGGCGTCGTAGAAGCTGAAGTCGAAGGCTTCGGCCACCGGGATGGTCTCGCCGGCCGACCCGATCTCCTTGGTGAAGGCCATCATCTTCTCCACCGCCGGCACGACCGAATGCGGATCGGCGACGAACTTGGACCCCGGACCCTTGAAGGCCGCTTCCAGCGTCGCCGGCTCCATCAGGCCCTTGCCGAGATAGTTGTTCACCAGCTTGGCCGACGCGGCCGGGTCCTTGGCGATCATGTCGACGGCACGGATGTGGGCCTTGACCAGCGCCTTGATGGCGTCGGGGTTCTTCTTCAGAACCTCCGCGCGGGCGGAGACCACGGTGCCGGGCTGGTCGGGGAACATCTGGGCGCCGGTGGCGACCAGCACGACGTTCGGGTCCATCTGCTGGGTGACGGTCACCGTCGGCTCGCGGATGGTGGCGGCGTCGAGCGCGCCGGCCAGCAGGGCCTGCTGCGTCTTCTCGATGCCCATCGGCACCAGCTCGACGTCGGCCGGATCGACCTTCACTACCTTGAACAGCCAGTGCTTCAGCACGGTGTCGGGAACCGAGCCCGGCGGCTGGGTGCCGATCTTCGGCTTGCGGCCGGTATCGGCGGCGAACTTCCGGAAGGTCTCGGCGGTCGGGTTGGTACCGATCGCCTTGGCGAAGGGACCGCGGGCGGCCACCACCATCTCCTCCACCGCCGAGTTGGCGATGACGGAGATGTCGGCGCCCTTGGTGCGGGCGACCAGCACCGGGGCGACGCCGGCATAGAGCAGGTCGATCTGGCCGGCGGCCATCGCCTGGATGGCGTGCGGGCCGGATTCGAAGCGGGTCAGCTTCAGCTCGATCCCCGCCTCCTTGGCCCAGCCCTGCCCGTCGACGATGAACAGAGGCGAGGCGGCCAGGATCGGGATGTAGCCGATCTCCAGCTTCACCGGGTCGGCGGCGCGCGCGGTGCCGGGCATGACGGCGACGGCCGATGCGGCAGCCGACGCGAGGGCGACCAGGGCGGCAAGGGTGGAGCGACGGGTCAAGCGGAGCATCGGATCATCCTCGACTGGGGTTCCGACGCTATTTAGCACGATTGCGCGATTCGGGAAGAGAGATTTTCACACACCCGCTCACGGGAATTTACAATAACACATGAACGGCATGTTATAATGGAGAGAGGATTCGTCGGAAAGCCGCGGGAATTGTGGGTTCGGCGCGGAGCCGGCGGTTCGGACTCAGGTCTCCGTCAGCAAATAGAGCGAGACGCCGCAGAGCGAGACACCCACCATCAGGATCGCCACGGCGATGCGGGTCCAGAGTGCGATGTGCGAATCGAACGGTTCGGCAAAGTCGTCTTCGTCCATATCCGGACTTCCGTCACTGTGGGGGAGACGGCGGGGCGACCCCCGCCGGCTCTCGGTGACGGTAAGCGATAGCGGGGCCGTGTTGCCGCCGTGTGTCCCGCGGACGGCGTTGTGTAACGGATGGTAACGGCCCCCCAGCGCGTTACAGCCCCTCCACCACGATCATCTTGAAGTCGGCGGCGTCGCGCCGGGCCTCGCGCGCCTTGCGATATTCCGGGCTGTCGTAGAAGGCCTTGGCGCTGCCCAAGTCCGGGAATTCCAGGATGACGATGCGGTTGGGCTGCCAGTCTCCCTCGAGCACCGCCGTCTCGCCGCCGCGGCTGAGGAAGCGTCCGCCGTTTTTGGCGATCGCATCGGGGGTCAGCGACTTATAGACCTCATAGGCGATCGGGTCGGTCACGCGCACGTCGGCGATGATGTAGGCGGCCATGGTTTCCGCATCCTCTCTTGTCTTTTTCGGCCCAAAAGAAAAAGGGCGCGGGAAGCTTCGCCCCCACGCCCTTTCCGGTCAATTGCAGATGGATGCCGATCAGGCTTCCATCGCCTTCACCACCTCTTCGGTGACCTTTTTGGCGTCGCCGAACAGCATCATGGTGTTGGGCCGGAAGAACAGCTCGTTCTCCACACCGGCATACCCCGCGGCCATGCCGCGCTTGATGAAGAACACCGTCTTGGCCTTCTCCACGTCCAGGATCGGCATGCCGTAGATCGGGCTGGCCGGGTCGGTCTTGGCCGCCGGGTTGGTCACGTCGTTGGCGCCGATGACGAAGGCCACGTCGGCGGTGCCGAAGTCGCGGTTGATGTCCTCCAGCTCGAACACCTCGTCGTACGGCACGTTGGCTTCGGCCAGCAGCACATTCATGTGACCGGGCATGCGGCCCGCCACCGGGTGGATGGCGTATTTCACGTCCACGCCTTCATGCTTCAGCACGTCGGCCATCTCGCGCAGGGCATGCTGCGCCTGGGCGACGGCCATGCCGTAGCCGGGGACGATGATGACCGACTGGGCGTTCTTCATGATGTAGGCGGCGTCCTCGGCCGAGCCGGCCTTGACCGAGCCCTGCGGACCCTTGGCCGCACCGCCCGCAGCGGCACTCTCGCCGCCGAAGCCGCCGAGGATGACGTTGAAGATCGAGCGGTTCATGCCCTTGCACATGATGTAGGACAGGATCGCGCCCGAGGAACCCACCAGCGCGCCGGTGATGATCAGCAGGTTGTTCTGCAGCGTGAAGCCGATGCCGCAGGCCGCCCAGCCGGAATAGCTGTTCAGCATCGAGATGACGACCGGCATGTCGGCGCCGCCGATCGGCAGGATCAGCAGGAAGCCGAGAGCCAGCGCCACCAGCACGATCAGCCACATCGCGGCCGACGAGTTCGACTGCACCAGCCAGATGATGAGGATGACGGTCAGCACGCCCAGCGCCGCGTTCAGCGGGTGCTGCATCGGGAAGACCAGCGGCTTGCCGGTGACCAGCCCCTGCAGCTTGGCGAAGGCGACCAGCGAGCCGGTGAAGGTGATAGCGCCGATGGCGGTGCCCAGCGCCATCTCGACCAGCGAGCCCTTGGCGATGGCGCCGCGGATGCCGATGCCGTAGGCCTCCGGCGAGTAGAAGGCGGCGAGCGCCACGAACACCGCGGCCAGACCGACCAGCGAGTGGAAGGCGGCGACCAGCTGCGGCAGCGCCGTCATCTCGATCTTCTTGGCGACCACATAGCCGATGGCGCCGCCGATGGCGATGCCGAGCACGATCATCCAATAGGACTGGACGATGGGCGAGGCCAGCGTGGTCAGGATGGCGATGGTCATGCCGACCATGCCGTAGATGTTGCCCTGGCGCGAGGTCTCCGGGCTGGAAAGCCCGCGCAGCGCCATGACGAAGCAGACGGAAGCGACCAGATAGAGAAGGGCCGACAAGGTTTCCATGGTCTTACTTGCCCTTCTTCTTGAACATGGAGAGCATGCGCTGGGTCACGAGGAAGCCGCCGAAGATGTTGACGCTTGCCAGGATGACGGCGAGGAAGCCCATGACCTTGGAGAAGCCGAAGCCGGCCGGACCGGCGGCGACCAGCGCGCCGACGATAATGACCGAGGACACGGCGTTGGTGACGGCCATCAGCGGCGAATGCAGGGCCGGGGTGACGCGCCAGACGACGTAGTAGCCGACGAAGCAGGCCAGCACGAGCACCGTCAGGCCGGTGACGAAGAAGTCGCCGTGGCCGCCGGCGGCCTCGGTGACGGGCTGGGCCGCGTGGGCGACCTGGGCGGCCAGCTGGTCGGCCTGCTGGCTCAGCGCCGCGAGGTTCGCCTTAAGCTCGGCAATACGGGCGGACAGTTGGGTCTGGTCCATTGCGGTAAGTCTCCTCAGGCGCCCGGTCAGCCGGCGAAGGCGGGATGGACGACGGCGCCGTCGCGGGTCAGCGCGATGGCCTTGACGATCTCGTCGTCCCAGTTGACGGCGACGCCCGTTTCCTTGCCGTGCAGCGACGTCAGCAGCGCCAGCAGGTTCTTGGCGTAGAGCAGCGACGCAGACTCGGCGATGCGGCTGGCGTAGTTGGCATGGCCGACGATCTTCACGCCGTTGGCCGTGGTCACCACCTCGCCCAGCTTGGCGCCCTCGACGTTGCCGCCCTGCTCCACCGCCAGATCGACGATGACCGAACCCGGCTTCATCGACGCCACATGCTCCGCCGTCACCAGGATCGGCGCCTTGCGGCCGGGGATCAGCGCCGTGGTGATGACGATGTCCTGCTTCTTGATGTGCTCGGCAACCAAAGCCGCCTGCTGACGCTTGTAGTCGTCCGACATCTCCTTGGCGTAGCCGCCGGCGGTCTCGGCCTGCTTGAACTCGTCGTTCTCGACGGCGACGAAGCTGCCGCCCAGCGACTGCACCTGCTCCTTCACCGCCGGGCGCACGTCGGTGGCCGAGACGATGGCGCCGAGGCGCTTGGCGGTGGCGATGGCCTGCAGGCCGGCGACGCCGACGCCCATGATGAAGGCGCGCGCGGGCGGCACGGTGCCGGCGGCGGTCATCATCATCGGGAAGGCGCGGCCGTATTCCGAAGCGGCATCCACCACGGCCTTGTAGCCGGCGAGGTTGGCCTGGGAGGACAGCACGTCCATGACCTGGGCGCGGGTGATGCGCGGCATGAACTCCATGGCGAAGGCGTTCACGCCGGCATCGGCATAGGCCTTCACATGGTCGCGGCTGTTGTAGGGGTTGAGGATGGCGAACAGCAGCGCGCCCTTGCGGATCAGCGCCAGCTCGTCCTCGCCGCCTTCCGCGGCGATCAGCGGACGCTGCACCTTCAGCACGATGTCGGCGTCGGCCAGCGCCGAGGCCGCATCGGCGGCGATGGCGGCCCCCGCCGCCTCATAGGCCGCATCGGTGATGCTGGAGCCGAGGCCGGCCCCGCTCTCCACCACCACGTCCAGTCCCAAACCCTTCAGTTTCTTCACCGTTTCCGGTGAGGCGGCCACGCGAAGTTCGCCCGCACGTCGCTCCTTTGGAATGGCGACTTTCATTAGATAAGACTCCCCTGCCTCAGATACGCCGATCCCGGCATCCCCCATGGGTTATCGGCCCAGACGACGCGCATACATGCCGGATCCATGTGACTTTGTGAAGCCGGACCCCTCGATGGTAATACCAGCCTATACAGTGCATCGCAACAAAGGGAATAGCTGCGTGAGCCTATCGTACGATTGTTTCAGATAATAAGACAAATCAGCCACGGGCTGTTCAAATCCGCGCGGAGACCCAGGGTGTACGAAGGAACAACCGCGACGCGATGACGCAGGTGCAAACCCGCCCCGTCCGGCCGGGGCGCATCGTCGGCTTGCCAATCCCCCTCCCGCCGATATTGTCCCGCCCCTGTTCCAGAACACCCCCATCGTTTGAGGTTTTGCCATGTCCGACGTCGGCGGCATCGCGGCGGATCGCCTGAAGTCCTTCGTCGAGCGCATCGAGCGTCTCGAAGAGGAAAAGCGCGGCCTGCAGGAAGACATCAAGGAGGTCTACGCCGAGGCGAAGGGCACCGGGTTCGACACCAAGATCATCCGGCAGATCATCCGCCTGCGGAAGATGGACAAGGCCGACCGCCAGGAGCAGGAAGCCATCCTGGAGCTGTACAAGGAAGCGCTGGGGATGGTGGAGTAAGACCCGGGATAAGCTGATGGCCGGTCAGTTGCAGCCGGCCATCATCAGCCCCAGCGTCTTCTCGTCCGCCTCGTCCGGCAGCACCTCGCCGACGATGTGGCCGTCGAACATCACGACGATGCGGTCGGACAGGGCGCGGATCTCGTCCAGCTCCACCGAGACCAGCAGGATGGCCTTGCCCTGGTCGCGCAGGGCCACCAGCCGGCGGTGGATGAACTCGATGGCGCCGATGTCGACGCCACGGGTCGGTTGCCCGACCAGAAGCAGGTCGGGATTCCGTTCGATCTCGCGCGCCAGCACGATCTTCTGCTGGTTGCCGCCGGAGAAATTGGCCGCCGCCAGCGTGCCGTCGCGCGGCCTGGTGTCGTAATCCTCCATCTGGCGGGCGCAGTTGGCGGCAACGGCGTCGCGGTCGAGCAGCACCCGCCCGTTCCAGGCCGGATCGTCCTGGAACCCCAGGATCGAGCATTCCTCCGCCGAAAAGCCGGTGACGAGGCCGACCTTCTGCCGGTCCTCCGGCACATGGCCGACGCCGAGCCTGCGCAGGGCACGGGCGTTGAAGCGGTCGGGCCGGCCGGCCAGCTCCTCCCCCCGCAGCCGGACGGAGCCGCCGGCGATGGGCCGCATGCCGGCCAGCGCCTCCAGCAGCTCGGACTGGCCGTTGCCGGACACCCCGGCGATGCCGACGATCTCTCCCGCCCGCACCGACAGGCCGACGCCCTTCACCCGCTCCACGCCCGACGGATCGCGCACCCGCAACCCCTCGACCCGCAGCACCTCCGCCCCCGGCCTGGCCGGCGTCTTGTCGACGCGCAGCAGCACCTTGCGGCCGACCATCAGCTCGGCCAGCTGCTCCCGGCTGGTGTCGCGGGTGGCGACGTTGGCCACCACCTGCCCGCGCCGCATCACCGTGACGTTGTCGGTCAGCTCCATGATCTCGCGGAGCTTGTGGGTGATGATGATGACCGTCTTGCCCTGCTGGCGCAGCGCCCGCAGGATGCGGAACAGATGGTCGGCCTCCTGCGGGGTCAGCACGCCGGTGGGCTCGTCCAGGATCAGGATGTCGGCGCCGCGGTATAGCGCCTTCAGGATCTCCACCCGCTGCTGGGCGCCGACCGGCAGGTCGCCGACCGGGCTGTCGAGATCGACCTCCAGCCCATAGTCGCGGGCCAGCCGGGTCAGCTCCGCCCGCGCGCGGGCAAGGCCGCCCGCCAGGGTCACCCCGCCTTCCGCCCCCAGCAGCACGTTCTCCAGCACGCTGAAGGGATCGACCAGCATGAAGTGCTGGTGGACCATGCCGATGCCGGCGGCCAGCGCGTCGCGCGGCGTCCGGATGGCGGCCGTGCGGCCGTTCACCCGGATCTCCCCGCCGTCGGCGCGCAGATAGCCGTAGACGATGCTCATGATCGTCGACTTGCCGGCGCCGTTCTCGCCGATCACGCCATGGATCGTTCCGGCCGGCACGGAGAGCGACACGTCGCGGTTGGCATGGTTGGTGCCGAACCACTTGTTGATCGCCACCGTTTCCAGAGCGATCCCGGAGCGGGCGGGCGGCAGGCTTTCCTGCATCATCGACTGACCCGGCCTCAGGGCTTGTAGGGCTTGACCGCCAGCGATCCGGCGATGATCTGCTTCTCGGCCTCCTCCAGCTTGGCCTCCATCTCCGGCGTGATCAGCTTGCGGTTGTGCTCGTCCAGCGCATAGCCGACGCCATCCTCCTTCAGCCCGACGACGCGGTGGCCGGCCTTCCAGCTGCCCTCCTTCGCCGACTTCATGCAGTCATAGACGACCACGTCGACCCGCTTGACCATGGAGGTCAGCACCTTGCCGGGATGGACATGGTTCTGGTTGCTGTCGACGCCGATGGAGAGCTTGCCGGCATCCGACGCCGCCTGCATCACGCCCAGGCCGGTGGCGCCCGCCGCGGCGAAGACCACGTCGGCGCCGCGCGAGAACTGGCTCTTGGCCAGCTCGGCCCCGCGGCCGGGATCGTTCCAGGCGGCCGGCGTGGTGCCGGTCATGTTGACGAACACCTCGGCGCCGGGGGTCACATGCTTCACGCCCTGCTCGTAGCCGGTCAGGAAGTTGCGGATCAGCGGGATGTCCATGCCGCCGATGAAGCCGACCTTGCCGGACTTCGACGCCAGCGCCGCCGCCATGCCGACCAGGAAGGAGCCCTCCTCCTCCTTGAAGGTGACGGACTGGACGTTGGGGGCCTCCAGCTTGTCGTCGATCAGGCAGAACTTGGTGTTGGGCGATTCCTTCGCAACCTTATCCACCGCCGCGGTCTGCGAGAAGCCGACGGCGACGATCACCGAGGCGCCGCGGCGGACCAGCGTGCGCAGGGCCTGCTCGCGCTGCCCCTCGTTCGTGACCTCGAACTCGCGATAGGCGGTGCCGGTCTCCTTCTTGAAGCGTTCGGCGCCGTTGTAGGCGGCCTCGTTGAAGGACTTGTCGAACTTGCCGCCCTGGTCGAACACCACGGCCGGCGAGAAGTCCTGGGCCAGCGCCTGGGGCCCGACCGCAGTGATCGCCGTCATCGCCAGCATGGCGGCAAGGATACGCGTCTTCATGTCCCACCCACTCCGGAAAGCCGAAACTTGACCCAAAGGATAACCGCGCCATCATTCCGCACAACAGGGAAAGCGGACGATACGGTGCAGCGAATCGCGGCGCCCCCGGTTGACGACGGGAACGGGGGCGTTTATCACCCCCGCCGATAGTCGTTGCGTCGAACCGGTTCCGGTTTGCAGCGGCAAGCCGGCAACGGCCATAGGCTTCGGCCACGGAAATTGGCGATTGGGTTCGGGGGGCGACGCTCGGTGGACGAAGTCTGGGTGCTCTTGCAGGGAATCGTTCTCGGATTCGCCATCGCCGCACCCGTCGGGCCGATCGGTCTGCTGTGCATCCGCCGCACCCTGCAGCACGGCCCCCTGATGGGCTTCTTTACCGGATTCGGCGCCGCGGTGGCCGACACCATCTATGGCGCCATCGCCGCCTTCGGCGTGTCGGCGGCGCTCAGCTTCCTGCGCGGGCACGAGACGGCCTTCCAGCTGATCGGCGGCATCTTCCTGCTGGTGGTGGCGGTCCGCACCTTCCGCCAGCAGCCCGACGCGGAAGAGCGGGAGGCGGCGGCGGCCCCCGACACCAAGTCCTGGTTCACCGGCTTCATGACCGGCCTGTCGCTGACCCTGACCAACCCGGCGACCATCATGGCCTTCATCGCCATCTTCGCCGGATTCGGGCTGGGCGGCACGCTGGGCCGGCTGGAGGCCTCGACCCTGGTGCTGGGCGTCTTCATCGGATCGTCGCTGTGGTGGATGACGCTGTCGATGGGCGTCGCCGCCGTGCGTCACCGCATTTCCGACCGCGGGCTGACCATGCTGAACCACTGCACCGGCGTGGCACTGGGCGCCTTCGGCCTGTGGGCGCTGGGCATGGCCGCCACCGGCATCGCCGGGATGGCCTGAAGCCGCCACGCCGGCAGCCACATTCCAGCGGTCAGCAGCCCGCTTGCGGCGTGATGGTGGGCGTCTGGTCGCCGCCGCCGCCCTTGCGCAGCAGATGCAGGTGTCCGGCCAGCCGCCACAGATAGAGCCCGACCAGCACCACCAGCAGCCCGACGGTGAAATAGCCGACCAGCCGGTGGGCAAAGGGCCAGGTGGACAGCATGTAGCCGGTCCAGGCCAGCAGCGCCGTCCACAGGATCGAGCCGATGCCCGAGGCCAGCGAATAGTTCAGGATCGACATCTTGCACGCCCCGGCCGGGATTGAGATCAGGGTGCGCACCCCCGGCACCGGCTGCGAGAACAGCACGGCGATGCCGCCACGCTTGGCGAACCAGTCGGTGCTCTGCCGCACCTTCTTCGGGTTGATGGTCAGCCAGGGGCCGTATTTCTTCAGGAAGGCCTCCAGCCGGTCGCGCCCCATCAGCCGGCTCGGCAGGAACCACACCAGCTGCCCGGCCAGCGAGCCGAGCCCGCCGGCGATGGCGACCCCGACCAGCGTGAACTCTCCGGTCGCCGCCCCGATCCCGGCCAGCGGGATCACCGATTCGGCCGGCAGCGGCGGGAAGATCCGCGCCAAAGCCACCAGCAGGAATATCCCGATGTAATGGAGGTGGTGCATGGTCTGCACCAGCCAGTCCGTCAGTCCGCCATCCATTCAGTTCCGCCCTCCCCCACCGGTCGATATGACCCGCATCAGGAAAACGGCCGGCCGCGGCGGGCGGTTCCCGCCCCTTCGGCAGAGCAGGATTGAGTCGTTGGGGGAGGGCGGACCGGCATTCGGCGGCCGGACCCGGAAGGGCGGGGACGCCGGGGCGTTGGATTGAACGTGCCCGCACATCCCCAAGCGTCCCCGCCCTTCCGGATGGTTCGGCCGGCCATCCTTCGGCACCGGACAGGAGGCCCGCCGGGACAAGACCCTCTGAACCGGAGGATCCTGTCTGGAACAGTTCCAAAGATGCCCTTAAAGGACTGATCCGTCCAATCGATTTTATGGAACGCATTGATAGGAACAGTCGATCGGCGGGCAGGCGCCCCCTGCGGGGCCACTCAGGCCGGCCGCGCCATCCCGCCGCCGGAGCCGCTGTTTTCCTGGTGGCAGCGCCGCAGCCGGAAGGCGGTCACCAGCGCCAGCACCCCGAAGGCGATCAGGTAGGCCGCCACACCCCAGGCGAGCGCCAGCAGGCCCAGCGCCGGCAGCACCCACATGCTGAAGCCGAACAGGATCGACAGGACGCCGGCCACGCCCCAGGCCCATTTGCCGTGGGTGCGGTCCATGCGCCAGGCGCCCATCACCTCGGCGAAGCCGGTGATGACCGACCATGCCGCGATCAGGAAGACCAGGGCGAACAGGCTGGCGGCCGGCCACAGCGCGGCGACGATGCCGGCGATCAGACTGACGACGCCCTCCAGGATGAAGGGCAGCGCGCGTTCATGGTGGCGGGAGGCGCGGATGCCGGCCAGGATGGCGAAGACGCCGTCCAGCAGCAGATAGGCGGCGAAGGTCAGCGCCAGGGTCGCCACCGTCACGCCCGGCATCATCAACGCCAGGATCCCCAGCAGGATGGCCGCCGCCCCGCGCAGTGCCAGCGCCCACCAGTTGCGCGCCAGAAGCATGTTCATGCTGTGCAGGCGGCTTGCGGGCTCAAGCGTCGCCCGCCGTGCCGGATCGTAGGACATGATGCGCCTCCCGCTGCCCGTCTTGCGGAATGACAACAGGAGGCGAAGGGTTTTGTTGCCGGACCGGTGTTGAGGATGCCGGACCGCTCAGTTGCCGCGGCCGAAGTCCGATCCGCGTGCCGGCTCCTTGAAATAGAACATCTCGCGGTCGAAGGTGACGTCGGTGCGCGGGTTCAGCAGGGCGACCTCGGTGGTCATGCCCTGGGCGTCCAGCACCCGCCACTTGCGCAGCTGGAAGGGACGATCCTCGAACACCAGGGTCAGGGTGCCCTTGCCGGGATCCTTGGTCTCCAGCAGGCTGACCTCGATCACGCCGGGGGCCTGGAACACCTCGGTGACGGTCACGTCGCCTGACAGGCGGATGTTCTTGCGCAGGATGAAGTCGGCCAGCGTCGACCCGATGGGGGCGCTCGACTGCTGGCGCATCTCGCCGTCCCAATAGAAGACGAAGCTGCCGTCGGCGACGATGAAGTCCTTCAGCGGCCGGTCATATTCCAGCCGCATCCGGCCGGGCCGCCACAGATAGAAGGTGCCGGTCGCCTGCCGCCCGTTGGGCGCCACCTGCAGGAACTTCGACTGCAGGGTGGTGATGCCGTTCAGATACTCTTCCACCTTGGCGACGACGGCCTGATCCTGCGCCGACAGCGACACGGGCGAGGCCGGGGCGGCGACGGCGGACTGGGCGAGCATGGCCGGCAGCGGCACCAGCAGGGCGGCGGACAGCAGGGCGCCGGGAAGCAGAGAGCGGAAGAGGCGGCGAAGCACGGTCTTCATCCTTGGTCGTAGTGGCCCGTATTGCTTGGCCGGGCAGTGTGGCGGACATAAGGCGTCCGCCCCCCGCTGCCAAGGATTACCGGGGTCGGCAAAGTGGCTGCTTCAAAGTGGCTGCTTCAAAGCGGCTGTCCGCGGATCATCCGCGGCAGGTCGCCGACCACGCCCATGGCGTGCTTCATGAAGAAGCGCTTGACCGGCGGCAGGCGGTTGATCGCCGCCATCCCCAGGTTGCGCGCCAGCTTCAAGGGCGGAATGCTGTTGGAGAACAGGTGGACCAGCCCGTCGCACACCGCCGCCAGCAGCACGGTGTCGAAGCGGCGCCAGCGCTGGAAGCGGGCCAGCACCTCCGGTCCGCCGACGTCGAGGCCGAGACGATAGGCGTCGACCACCACCTCGGCCAATGCCGCGACATCGCGCATGCCCAGGTTCAGCCCCTGCCCGGCGATCGGGTGGATGGCATGCGCCGCCTCCCCCACCAGGGCCAGCCGGTCGGCGACGAAGCGGTCGGCCAGCAGGACCGACAGCGGCCAGGCCTCGCGCTTGGTCAGCAGCGTGATCTCGCCCAGATAGCCGCCGGAGCGGTGCTGCAGCTCGTCGATGAACTGGTCGTCGGGCAGCTTCAGATAGGTATCGACCAGCGAGGTCTTCTCGCTCCACACGATGGAACAGCGGTTGTCCGTCATCGGCAGCACGGCGAAGGGGCCGTTGGGCAGGAAATGCTCGACGGCGATGCCCTTGTTCGGCTCGGTGTGGCGGATGGTGCAGATGATGGCGCTCTGGTCGTAGGACCAGCGCCGCACCTTGATGCCGGCGCTGTCGCGCGCCAGCGACCGCCGCCCGTCGGCGCCGACCAGCAGCCGGCCGCGCACCGTGCGCCCGTCGGCCAGCCGCACCGACACGCCGGAGCGCGTGCGCTCCACCGCGGTCGCCTGGGCCGGCGCCAGATGGACCAGCCCCGGCAGTTCGGCCGCGCGGGTGAACAGGGCGCGGCGGATGTCCTTGTTGTCCAGGATCCAGCCGAAGGGCTGGTGCTTGCCCTCCATCGCCAGTTCGGTGTGGTCGTAGTGGATGAACAGGGGCGAGAACTGGTCGGCGATGCGGATGTCCAGCATCGGGCCGGCCTGGTCGGCCATGTGGCGCCATACGCCCGCCGCCTCCAGCACCATCTTGGAAGCGTAGGAGATGGCGGTGGTGCGGATGTCGAAGCCCTGGCCGCCCATGCGTTCCGGGCTGTCCCGGTCGATGCAGACCACCGGCACGCCGGCGCTGGCCAGCGCCGCCGCCATGGTCAGCCCGGCCAGACCGCCGCCCAGCACCACGACTTCGGTGGTGATGTCGCCGCCGACGCCGCCGACGCCTCCCTGCGGGGGGACGGTCGCGTTGCCCGATTCGGTGCCCGGTACGGCCATGATGCTCGCTGCCCTCTCGCCTTCTTGTGCCTGCGCTGCGGTCTGCCGGCCGGACGTGAGCCTTGCCGGTGCCGCGCGCGGTGAAACAATTGTCGCACGGGGGCGTCCTGTCCAGTCTCCTGTCCCCGGCCGGACGATGCCCCGCAGCGGACAGATTGTCGCTGAACGAATTTTAGGCAGATGCCGCCCTTTTGAGCGCCCAATCAACAGGCATATTCCCATCGTTGCAGCGCATTTCAACCGGCACGATTCTTGTAATCGTTGCTTTTTGCGGTCGACGCGAACAGGCTTGGGCCATCGGCGGGAGGAACGGAACGGCTGTCGGGCCGGACTGGAACCGCAACGGGGCGGCCACAGCCTTTATCCGCGGCCGGAACAACGCTTTAAGGGGAAGCCACATGAAACTGGTTATGGCCATCATCAAGCCGTTCAAGCTCGACGAAGTGCGCGAGGCGCTGACGTCGCTCGGGATCCAGGGCCTGACCGTCAGCGAGGTCAAGGGCTTCGGCCGCCAGAAGGGCCAGACGGAAATCTACCGCGGCGCCGAATATTCCGTGAGCTTCCTGCCCAAGGTAAAGGTCGAGGTCGCGGTGTCCGACGACCAGTACGAACAGGTGGTCGAGGCGATCCAGAAGGCCGCCAACACCGGCCGTATCGGCGACGGCAAGATCTTCGTGCTGGAAATCGCCCAGGCCGTGCGCATCCGCACCGGCGAGACCAACGCCGAGGCGCTGTAAGGCTTCCGGCCTGAGAATTGCCGGCCATGGCGGGTCCGCTCCCCGGGCGGGAACGGACCCCGCGGGCGCATGTCCCGCTTTCCGGCCGGCACGCTTCATCATCCGGCAAACGCATCCGCCGCCATCGCGCGGGCATAGTCGCGCAGGTCTGCCGGCCAGTCCGCCGTCAGCGCGTCGAACCGATTGCGGTCCGCGACATAGAGCGCCCGAACCGCCTCCTCGTAGCCCGGCCGGTCGCCGGCCAGTTCCAGCATGACGCGATAGGCGGCTTCCTGCGCACGGCGCACGCGGTCCTTCGCCTCGCCACCCTTGCGCGCCTCGTCGACCAGCTTGCGCAGCGCCACCGACGCCCCGCCCGGCTGGGCGTTCAGCCAGTCCCAATGGCGCGGCAGCAGCGTGACCTCGCGCGCCACCACCCCCAGCTTCGGCCGCCCCGGCCCCCGCGGCGGGGGAGACAGACGCCATGCGACCTCCGCATCGCTTCCCCGCAGGTCGAGGTCGACCCTCTTGCCGGTGGCATCGTCGAACACCAGCACCGGCGGGCCATCCGGCTCCGCGTCCAACACCGCCCGCAACGCCCGTGCAACGCTCAGCGCATCCCCGGCGGCAAGGCGGCGCTCGCCGCGAAAGGCGGTGCAGAGGGTCTCGGCAGTGACGGACATGTCGGAACTCCGGTTGTGAGACCCACGTTTTACCCGGATGAAATCCTTGAGTCAATATCATCCGGGTATAATGTAGATCGCCCTCTCCCGCCCCGGGAGAGGGAGGGGACCCGCGCCAAAGGCGTGGGGAGGGTGAGGGTGCGCCAAGAAGCCGGAAGCGCATGGTTCCTTGCTCTACCCCTCACCCTTCCCACCGCTTCGCGGTGGGCCCCTTCCCTCTCCCGGGGCGGGAGAGGGGTTTGTTGCCCCTGTGACCGTTCGGCCACCTGCTCCGCTCAAGGGTTTTGACCGCTTGTGCCCCTTGTCCGGCGCCGATAGGATCGGCCGGACATGGACGTGGCCGCCTCCCCTGGCCGGGGTATGGCGCCCAGGTGGGAAGAGGGTTCCGGTCGTCATGGTCTCTGCCGATTTCAACGTGAACAGCGGTGCCGTCTTCACCGAGGCGATCGGCAACGACCGGCTCGACCTGCTGACCGACTACCCCTTCACCCGGCTGGCCAACCTGCTGGCGCCGATCACCCCCCGCGCCAACGTCGCCCCCATCCTGCTGACGGTGGGCGAGCCGCAGCACACGCCGCCCGCCATCATCGAAGAGACGCTGCGCGCCAACGGCGCCGGCTGGAACAAGTATCCGCCGGTCGGCGGCACGCCGGAATTCCGCGCCGCCGCCGGCGACTGGCTGACCCGCCGCTACACGCTGCCGGCCGGGCTGCTGCATGCCGACAGCTCCGTCCTGCCGCTGTCCGGCACGCGCGAGGCGCTGTTCATGCTGGCCCTGCTGGCGGTGCCGACGCGCAAGGCCGGGCGCCAGCCGGCGGTGCTGATGCCCAACCCCTTCTACGCCCCCTATGAAGGCGCGGCGGTGATGGCGGGGGCGGAGCCGGTGTTCCTGTCGGCGACGCGCGAGACCGGCTTCCTGCCCGACCTCGACGCCCTGACGCCCGAGCTGCTGGAGCGCACGGCCCTCTTCTATCTCTGCACCCCCGCCAACCCGCAGGGTGCCGCCGCCACGCCGGCCTATCTCGCCAAGGCCATCGGGCTGGCGCGCCAATACGGCTTCGTGCTGGCGGTCGACGAATGCTATGCCGAGATCTGGCTGGACGCCCCGCCGGTCGGCGCGCTGCAGGTCGCGGCGGGACTGCCGCATGAGGACGGGAAGCCCTGGGCCAACCTGCTGGTCTTCCATTCCCTGTCCAAGCGGTCGAGCGCCGCCGGCCTGCGCTCCGGCTTCGTCGCCGGCGACCCGGCGCTGATCGGGCGCTTCTCCCGTCTGCGCAGCTACGGCTGTGCCGGCATGCCGCTGCCGATCCTGGCCGCCAGCACCGCCCTGTGGCGTGACGAGGCGCATGTGGAGGAGAACCGCGCCGCCTACCGCGCCAAGTTCGCGGCGGCGGAGGCGGAACTGGGCGGTCGCTACGGCTATTACCGGCCGGCCGGCGGCTTCTTCCTGTGGCTGGAGGTCGGCAACGGGGAGGAGGCCGCGAAGCGGCTGTGGGCGGAGGGCGCCGTCCGCGTGCTGCCCGGCGCCTACCTGTCGCGCAGCAACCCCGGCGAGCCGAACCCCGGCGACGCCTTCATCCGCGTGGCCCTGGTGCAGGACGCCGACACCGTCGCCCAGGCCTGCGCCGCCATCGTCCGCATTCTCGGCTGATCGGCTCCGGCCAGCCCCCGGTCCGACCAGCCTGCATCTTCGGTTTCTACAGCACGAGGTTTCCGCCCCATGGCCCGACCCGCCGGCCCCACCCCCGCGCGCCCCCGGCCCAGCCTGGGACGGACCGCCTCCAGCCCGCGCAAGGGGTCGCCCCGTGACGGCGGCAAGGAATTGGGCGCCAAGGATCCGGGGAAGGACCGCCTGCGCGCCGGCCGCAGCCGGCCGGAGAAGCCGCCCTTCTTCTCCCCGGCCATGCGCGCCTTCGTCGTCGCCCGCGCGCGCGAGGCGATGGGATTCGTGCTGGGGCTGTTCGGCCTGCTGCTGATGGTGGTGCTTGGCAGCTACGACCCGCGCGACGCCTCTCTGAACTCGGTCCCGGCCACGGCGGGCGACACCCACAATCTGTTCGGCCCGCCCGGCGCCTATGTCGCCGACCTGCTGATCCAGTCGCTGGGCTGGGCCGCCTTCGTCATCGCGCTGGTGCCGATGTTCTGGGGATGGCGGCTCGGCGCCCAGCGCAAGCTGGGGAACCCGCTGTTCCGCACCGTGCTGGCCCTGTGGGGGGTGATCCTAGTGTCGATGGCGCTGGCCGGCCTGACCGACGCCTCCACCGATCCGCTCGCCCCGCTGCCCGGCGGCAGCTTCGGCCAGATCCTGCTGCGCGGCGTCGGCAACCTGTTCGGGGCGGAGCCGATGGTGGCCACCGCCGCCGCGATCGGCGGCGGTCTGGTGCTGTTTCTGGCGGCCGGCCTGACCATCGGCGAATGGATCGCCAGCTTCCGCGCGCTCGGCCGCGGCACCGTGAACGGCGTCCACCTGATCCGCCACGGCGCCCGCAGTGGCGTCGACGCCCTGCGCCGCCACGGCCGCAACGCGGCGCAGGCCGCGGTGCAGACCGCCTCCATCGCGGTGGACGACGCGCTGCGCGGCGACGGGACGTCCAAGCGCAAGGGCCCCAGCTTCGACGATGCCGTGCGCGTGGAGCCGCTTCCCCGCCGGCCTGGATGCCGGCCCGGTGCCGCTGTCGGCCGCGCCTCCCGCCGCCGAGAAGCCGCTGCGCCCGGTTCCCATCGTCACCCCGCCGAAATCCGCCGCGGCTGAGCGCGACGCCGCCAAGACCGACCCGCGCCAGACCCGCCTGCCGCTGGGCGAGGAGGACGGTCCGCCGGGCTACGAGCTGCCCCCGCTCGACCTGCTGCAGGCGCCGCCCACCGGCATCCGCGGCGAACAGCTGGACGAGGCGGCGCTGCAGCGCAATGCCGGACAGTTGGAGGGCGTATTGGGCGATTTCGGCGTGCGCGGCGAGATCCAGAAGGTCCATCCCGGCCCGGTCGTCACCCTGTACGAGCTGGAGCCGGCCCCCGGCACCAAATCCTCCCGCGTCATCGGCCTTGCCGACGACATCGCCCGCTCGATGAGCGCGGTGTCGGTCCGCGTCGCCGTGGTGCCGGGCCGCAACGTCATCGGTGTCGAGCTGCCCAACGCCAAGCGTGAAACCGTGCTGCTGCGCGAGCTGATGGCGGCGGAAGGCTTCGACAAGCATGGCGGCAAGCTGGCGCTGGCGTTGGGCAAGGACATCGGCGGCCAGCCGGTGGTCGCCGACCTCGCCCGCTTCCCCCATCTGCTGGTCGCCGGCACCACCGGCTCGGGCAAGTCGGTGGCGATCAACACGATGATCCTGTCGCTGCTCTACCGGCTGCCGCCGGAGCGCTGCCGTTTCATCATGATCGACCCCAAGATGCTGGAACTGTCGGTCTACGAGGGCATCCCCCACCTGCTGACGCCGGTCGTCACCGATCCGAAGAAGGCGGTGGTCGCGCTGAAATGGACGGTGCGGGAGATGGAGGACCGCTACCGCAACATGTCCAAGCTGGGCGTGCGCAACATCGAGGGATACAACGCCCGCCTGCGCGAGGCGCGCGAGGGCGGCGAATCGCTGACCCGCCGCGTCCAGACCGGCTTCGACCCAGACACCGGCAAGCCGCTGTTCGAGGAGCAGCCGCTCGACCTCACCGAACTGCCCTACATCGTCGTGATCGTCGACGAGATGGCCGACCTGATGCTGGTCGCCGGCAAGGACATCGAGGCGGCGATCCAGCGGCTGGCGCAGATGGCGCGTGCCGCCGGCATCCATCTCATTATGGCGACCCAGCGCCCGTCGGTGGACGTCATCACCGGCACGATCAAGGCCAACTTCCCGACCCGGATCAGCTTCCAGGTCACCAGCAAGATCGACAGCCGCACCATCCTGGGCGAACAGGGTGCCGAACAGCTGCTGGGCCAGGGCGACATGCTCTATATGGCCGGCGGCGGCCGCATCACCCGCGTCCACGGCCCCTTCGTCTCCGACCACGAGGTCGAACAGATCGTCCGGTTCCTCAAGGCGCAGGGCGAGCCCAACTATGTCGACGCCATCCTGGAGGACGAGGAGGGCGAGGAGTCCTTCGACGACGGCGGCCTGCCCGGCACCGGCGGCGGGTCCGGCGACGACCTCTACGACAAGGCGGTGGCGGTGGTCTGCCGCGAGCGCAAGGCCTCGACCAGCTTCATCCAGCGCCAGCTGCGCATCGGCTACAACTCCGCCGCCCGCCTGATCGAGCGGATGGAGACCGAAGGGGTGGTCAGCAAGCCCAACCACTCCGGCAAACGCGAAGTGCTGGCACGCAACATCGACGAATGAGTGTTTTCGGGCTGGCCGTTGACAGCGATGGGATGCCGCACCAATATCGGGGGTAGGCAGGCCGGAGACTGGTACTCCCCGGCCCGCCCGCCCGATCTTAGTGCATCAGAAGGTCAAGCAGCCGCTTGACGATCTCCAGCACCAGGATCAGGAGAGTGAGGATCTTCTCCATCCTCCAGCCCTCCATTGGTACGGCGGCAGTGGCGGCCAGCCCGCCACTGCGTCCGCCGGCGGACTATGGCGCAGGCGAACACCGCCGCAAACGGGAAATCCACACGGCCGTATTCTTTTCCTGATTGCGGATACCGCCCTCAGCGCCGCAGCGGCACCAGCGATCCCAGCAGGAACAGCGCCGCCGCAGCCACCACCACACTCGGCCCGCCCGGCAGATCCCAGTTCAGCGACGCCAGCAGTCCGGCAACCACCGCGACAACGCCCAGGACCGAGGCCAGCGCCGCCATCCCCTCCGGCGTGCGGGCGAAGCGGCGGGCGGCGGCGGCCGGGATGATCAGCAGCGAGGTGATCAGCAGGATGCCGACGATCTTCATGGCGATGGCGATCACCAGCGCGATCAGCAGCATGAAGGCCAACCGCAGGGCGTCGACCGGCATTCCCTCCACCCGCGCCAGATCCTCGTCCACCGTCACCGCCAGCAGCCGGCGCCACAGCAGCGCCAGCCCGGTCAACGCCACCGCGCCGCCGCCGTAGATGGCCAGCAGGTCGCCGTCGGTCACCGACAGGATGTCGCCGAACAGATAGGCCATCAGATCGACGCGCAACGTCTCCAGGAAGGCCAGGGCCACCAGCCCCAGCGACAGCGACCCGTGCGACAGGATGCCCAGCAGCGTGTCCGCCGCCAGCGTCCGCCGCCGCTGCAAGGCCACCAGGGCCAGCGCCAGCGTCACGCAGACCGCCATCACCCCGACCATCGGGTTGACGCCCAGCAGGAAACCCAGCGTCACGCCGAGCAGGGCCGAATGGGCCAGCGTGTCGCCGAAATAGGCCATGCGCCGCCACACCACGAAGGACCCCAGCGGCCCGGCCAGCAGGGCGATGCCGCCGCCGGCGATCAGGGCGCGGATCACGAAATCATCCATGGCAGCAGCCCCCGTCATGGTCGGGCACGACCTTGCCGTCCTCGGCATGGGCGTGGTCGTGGTGATGGACATAGACGGCAAGGTCGCCGGCATGGCCGCCGAACAGGGCATGATATTCCGGATGCCGGCTGACATCCTCCGGCCGGCCGGAACAGCAGACATGGCCGTTCAGGCAGATCACCCGGTCGGTGCGCGCCATCACCGTGTGCAGGTCGTGGCTGACCAGCAGCACGCCGCAGCCGCGCCGCTGCCGCACCTGGGCGATGCGGTTGAACAGCTCCGCCTGCCCATGGACGTCCACCGCCTGATCCGGCTCGTCCAGCACCAGCAGGTCGGGGTCGCCCAACAGGGCGCGGGCCAGCAGCACCCGCTGCATCTCGCCGCCGGAGATGGTCTGCACCGCGGAGTCGGCAAGCCGCGCCACCCCGGCCTCCTCCAGCGCCGCCTCCACCCGGTCGGCGCTCACCGGCCGCCAGAGCTTCAGGAACCGGCGCACGGTCAGCGGCAGCGTCTGGTCCACCGACAGCTTCTGCGGCATGTAGCCGATGCGCAGGTTCGGGCGCCGCAGCACC
This sequence comes from Azospirillum sp. VT-I1, assembly GCF_055698305.1. Classification (NCBI taxonomy): domain Bacteria; kingdom Pseudomonadati; phylum Pseudomonadota; class Alphaproteobacteria; order Rhodospirillales; family Azospirillaceae; genus Azospirillum; species Azospirillum sp. VT-I1. The sequence continues at coordinate 277,774 of NZ_CP168805.1, forward strand.
CGCCCGCCGTCGGGCGCCACCAGTCCCAGCACGGCACGCACCAGCGTCGTCTTGCCGGCGCCGTTCGGGCCGATCAGCGTCACCACCTCCCCCGGCTGGACGGCGACGTTGACGCGGTCCAGCACGGTGCGGCGGCCGAAGCGGACGGTCAGATCCTCGGTCCAGGCGAGCGGGCCGGCGAACAGCGCGGAGGTATCACGGCTTGGATGGGGTGTTGACATGTTACGTTATAACGTGACACCAAAGTGAAACTGGCTTCCCTATGCGCTGAAACCAGCAGCCTGTCCAGCAAGTCGAGAGGATCCCTCCCATGCGCCGATCCGCGCTGTTCGCCGTCCTGATGGGCACCATGGCCGCCTTCGCCGCAACGGCGGCCCAGGCCGAGGCGCCGAAGGTGGTGGTGTCGATCAAGCCGATCCACTCCCTGGTCGCGTCGGTCATGCAGGGGGCGGGCGAGCCGACGCTGCTGGTGCGCGGCGGCGCCTCGCCGCACAGCTACTCCATGAAGCCGTCGGACGCGAAGGCGCTGTCGGCCGCCGATCTGGTGGTCTGGGTCGGGCCGGAGCTGGAGAGCTTCCTGGAAAAGCCGCTGAAGGCCAACGCGCCCAAGGCGACGCGGCTGACCCTGATGGAGCTGAAGGGCCTTACCCTGCTGGAAACCCGCGAGGGCGGCGCCTGGGAGGCCCACGACCATGGTCATGAAGGGGGTCGCAAGGGCGGCCACGATCACAAGCACGATCATAAAGGCCACGACCATGCCGAAGAGCATGAGGAGCTGAACAGCCACATCTGGCTCGATCCCGCCAACGCCCGCGCCATCGTGACCGCGACGGCGGAGGCGCTTGCCGCCAAGGACCCCGCCGGCGCCGAGGCCTACCGCACCAATGCCGACCGCACGCTGCAGCAGCTCGACGCGCTGGATGCGGAGCTGAAGGCCACGCTGGCGCCGGTGAAGGACAAGCCCTTCGTCGTCTTCCACGACGCCTACCAGTATTTCGAGGCGCGCTACGACCTGTCGGCTGTCGGCTCCATCACCGTCAGCCCGGACCGCCGCCCGTCGGCCAAGCGGCTGTCGGCGATCCGCGCCAAGATCGGCGGGCTGGGTGCGGCCTGCGTCTTCGCCGAACCGCAGTTCGAACCGGCCCTGGTCCAGACGGTGGTGGAGGGCACCAAGGCCAAGACCGGCGTGCTCGACCCCGAAGGCACCGAACTGCCGGAGGGCGTGGCGCTCTACCCCACCCTGATGCGCAACCTCGCCGCATCGCTGCGCGGCTGCCTTGGCGCTTAAGCACCGGCCGGGCCTGTGCTAAACCGCTGGGAGGGCGGGAAAGCCGGCCGGAAGAGCTGAACAGGGGATTGGCGTCATGAAGATCGGTGTCGTCGGGTGCGCGGGGCGCATGGGGCAGATGCTGGTGCGTGAGATCGCGGCGACCGCGGGCTGCACGCTGGCCGGCGGGACCGAGCGGGTGGGCGGCCCGGCGCTGGGCAAGGATCTGGGCGTGCTGGCCGGGCTGGACCCGCTGGGCGTCACCGCCATCGACGATGCGGTCGCCCTGTTCGCGGAGGCCGACGCGGTGATCGACTTCACCAGCCCCGACGCGACGGAGCGGCACGCCGCGCTGGCCGCCCAGTCGGAGACGGTGCTGGTCGTCGGCACCACCGGCCTGAACCCGGCGCAGCAGGCGGCCATCGCCACCGCGGCCACCCATACGGCCATCATCCAGTCGCCGAACATGTCGCTGGGCGTCAACCTGCTGCTGGCGCTGGTGGAGCAGGTCGCCCACACGCTGGACGACGATTTCGACATCGACATCCTGGAGATGCACCACCGCCGCAAGGTGGACGCGCCGTCGGGCACGGCGCTGGGCCTCGGCCATGCCGCGGCGGCCGGGCGCGGGGTGAAGCTGGAGGACGTCTGGCAGAAGGTCCGCGACGGCCACACCGGCGCCCGTCCGCGCGGCGAGATCGGCTTCGCCACGCTGCGCGGCGGCGACGTCATCGGCGACCACACCGTGATCTTCGCCAGCGAGGGCGAGCGGATCGAGCTGACCCACAAGGCGTCCGGCCGCCAGATCTACGCCAAGGGCGCCGTCCGCGCCGCCCTGTGGGCGCAGGACAAGACGCCGGGCCTCTACAGCATGCGGGACGTGCTGGGCCTCTGACCGTCCAGAGGGGCGGCTACACCCCGCCCCTTCCCGCGTCAGCACCGACAGGAAGGCGTCGACCACGCGCGGGTCGAAATGGCGGCCCGACTCGGCGCGCAGCAGGTCCAACACCTCGGCGATGTCCCACGCCTTCTTGTAGGGGCGGCGGTGCAGCAGCGCATCGAAGACGTCGGCGACGGCGACGATGCGCCCGGCGAGCGGGATGTCATCACCGGCCAGCCCGCGCGGATAGCCGCTGCCGTCGAACTTCTCGTGATGGCTCTCGGCGATCTCCGCCCCCATCGACAGGTAGCCGCGGCGGTCGCCGCCGCAGGCATCGCGCAGGATGCTGCCGCCGATGGACGCATGGTCGCGCATGACCGCCATTTCCGCCTCGTCCAGCCGGCCGGGCTTGCGCAGGATGGCGTCCGGAATGCCGACCTTGCCCACGTCGTGCAGCACGCTGGCCAGACCGATGGTGTCGCAGAACCAGTCGTCCAACTCGCCCGCGAAGTCGCCGCGGACCTGCAGTTCGCGCGCGATGGCCGTGGCCCAGCGGCCGAGCCGCCTCACATGGTCGCCGGTGACCTCGTCCTTGTATTCGGCCAGCTTGCCCAGCGCGTGGACGGTGGCGACCTGCGCCTCGTTCAGCCGCTCGTAGAGCCGCAGATTGTCCAGCCCGACCGCCGCCTTGGTACAGAGCAGTTCCAGCAGCGGCCGGTCGCCCTCGGCGAACGGACCGCCGAGCAGGCAGAGCGCCAGCGCCGCCGCATCGCGCCCGCGCAGCACTGCCACACCGTGGCGCGCCCCCCATCGTGTCCGCCCGTCGCTCAGCGCGGCGGCGATGTCGGCCGCGGCTTCCGCCGGCAGATCGGTCGGCAGCCCGGCCTCGGCGAGCACGGCGACGCCGCCATCCTCGCCGGTCCCGCACAGCAGGGCGGTGGTGGCGTCGGTCACCAGGGCCGACGCCCGCCCCACCAGCCCGGCCAGGAACTGGGACCGCGAGCGCAGCCCGGCCAGATGGACGGCGGCCTCCATCACCCGCTCCAGCCCCTGCCGGCCGCGTTCGATGGTCGCGATATGCTGGTAGGAGCGCAGCGCCGCCACTGCGGCGGTGTAGAGCTTCTGCGCCGTCAGCTCGCTCTTGGCCTTGTAATCGTTGATGTCGTAGGCGGCGATCACCTGCCGTTCCGGCGCCTGCCCCGGCTGGCCGGTGCGCAGGATGATGCGGACCTGCCGGTTGCCCATCTCCTCGCGGATGTGGCGGACCAGCTTCAGCCCGGCATCGTCGGTCTCCATCACCACGTCCAGCAGGATGGCGGCGATCCCCGGATTTTCGGCCAGCAGCGACCGCGCCTGCCGCGCGGTGTAGGCGGACAGGAAGCGGACCGGCCGCTCCTCGAACGTCATTTCGCCCAGCACGACGCGGGTGATGGCGTGGACCTCGTGGTCGTCGTCGACGATCAGGATCTGCCAGGGCGGATTCTGCCGGCCGCCGGCCGCATCGACGCTCTCCGCCGCGAATTCAAGGACATCGCCCGTCATGTCGCCCCTGTTGCAGCCGTCGGCCATCACCGCCCCCGCGGATCGATTCGCTTCGCCCGGCTTCGCGAAGGTTACCGGCGCGTGCATCCCCCTGTCTGTCGACAATTTTCAGAGAAGTTATCTTGCTTTGTCAACAAATCGCCGGCTGCGCGCGCGTGGAGGCACCTACGTCAGGCGGTCCGTTTCCAGGCGACGGTCAGCAGCCCGGCTCCCATCAGCAGCGACCCGCCGGTCCGGTTGACCGCGCGCTGCACCGACGGCGTCCGCACCGCGCGCCGCGCCGCCGAAGCCAGCAGGGCGTAAGCGGCGGCGTTCAGCGTGGCCAGCACCAGGAAGGTCGCCTCCATCACCACCATCTGTTCGGCCAGCGGCCGGGCGGGGTCGAGGAACTGCGGCAGGAAGGCGACGAAGAAGACGATGCTCTTGGGGTTCAGCGCGGTGACGGCATAGGTGTGCAGCATCATGCGCCAGGGCCGGACCGCCGACTCGTCGGCCACCGTCTCGGCCTCCCGGACCGGCGCCCGCCACAGCTTGATCCCGAGATAGACCAGATAGGCCGCACCGGCCCATTTCAGCAGGGTGAACAGCGCCGCCGAGGTCGACAGCAGCACCCCCAGCCCCAGCATCGAGGCGGTCATCGCGGTGAAATCGCCGAGCGCCACCCCCGCCACCGTCGCCATGGCCGATTTCCGTCCATGGCCCAGCGCATAGGACACGACGATCAGCACAGTCGGCCCCGGGATCATCAGCATGACGGCGGAGGCGGCGGCGAAGGCAAGCCAAAGGTCGGGGGACATGGGACGGGTCTCCGGTGCGGCTGGAACCCGTCCATCAATCCACAGCGCTGCGGCCGGCGCAACCGTCCCGGAGCCCGTGCGACCTCAGATCCGCCGCAGCGGACGCCGGGCGCTCCACACCCCGGCCAGGAAGGGCAGCGCCAGCAGGACCTGCAGGCCGGCCCAGCCCAGCGCTTCCCAGTTGGGCAAGGTCCAATCGACCTCGTGCAGCGCCTCCATGAAGGGAAGCTGGCCGTAGATCAGCGATTCGAGCGGGACGAAGCCCTCGGCCACCACGGTCAGCAGCGCGCCCAGCAGCAGCCCGAAGCCCAGCAGCGACTCCACCGGCATGCGGCGGACGGCGCCGCACAGGCCGCGCGGCTCGCCATCCGCGGCGGGGACCGCCGGGCGGAACAGGCTGGCGATGCCCAGCGCGTCGCGCGTCTGCGTCCCCAGCGGCCGGCGGGCGGCGCGGATCAGCCCCAGCGCCGGCAGCGCCACCGCCGGGATCAGCAGGTAGGGGTTGGGGAAGTCGCGATAGCGGCCGTCGTAAATGATGAGCAGCGACCAGACCAGCGCCGCGACACCCAGAGCCACCGCACTCAACCGCCCCACCCGCTCGGTGCGGGTCAGGGCCGGGCGGGCGTGGCGCAGGCCGACCAGCGGCTCACGCGCCAGACCGCCGCTCGCCAGCGCGCGGTGGGCGGTCAGCAGCACCGACAGCACCAGGGCGGCGGTCAGGGCCAGCATGACCACGGCCAGCGTGGTGTCCTGCCAGTAATGCTTGCCGTGCGCCGCCACGAATCCGGCGCGGACATAGAGGGTGGACAGCGCCTGCGCCAGCAGGATCAGCACCACCCAGCCGGTGCCCGGCAGATGGCGGCGGAGCCCGGCCAGCCCGCCCAGCAGCACCAGCGCGATCCCGCTGGACGCCGCGAACAGCCACGGCCAAGCGACGTTGCCCACCACCGGCCCGGCCAGCGAGAATTTCGGCGTGCGGTCGGCGTTGTAGAGGCCCCAATGGCCGCCGACGGTGCCCTCCAGCTTGGCCTTCCATTCCTGGTCGAAAGCCTCGATCACGTTGTAGTCGAAGCCCTCCTGCTCGGCCATGCGGACGAAGGCGTTGACGAACTTCGCCTTGTTGACCAGCCCCGGCACGGCGGCCCCGCGCGAGCGGCCTTGCGTCGGCCAGCCGGTCTCGCCGACCAGGATCGGCTTGCCGGGAAAGCGCTGGGCGATGGCGCGGTAGCTGTGGCGGATGCGCTCGGTGGCGCCGGCGACGCCGGCCGGCACATCCTCCCAATAGGGCAGCAGATGGATGGTCAGGTAATCGACGTGATCCGCGATCTGCGGGTATTTCAGCCACCATTCCCACACGTCGGCATAGGACACCGGCTGCTTCACCGCCGCCTTGACCCGGTAGATGTAGCCGGTCACCTGCTCCGGCGTCAGTTCGCGCCGCAGCAGCACCTCGTTGCCGACGATGACGCGGGTGATGACGTCGGGATAACGGTTGGCGAGGTCGATCAGCGAGGCGATCTCCGCCTCGTTCTTCTCGGCCTTGGAGGACAGCCACGCCCCCATGGTGACCTGCAGCCCATGCCGGCGCGCCATCTCCGGCACCACCTGCAGCCCTTCCAGCGAGGTGTAGGTGCGGATGCCCGCCACCTGCGGCGCCAATGCCGCGAGGTCCTCCTCGATCTGGGCATTGGTCGGGAAGACCTGGGTCAGCGGGCTCTGGCCGTCGCGGAAGGGGGCGAAGGACACGCTGCGCAGCTTGCCCCCCGGCGGCGGATCGAGCGGCACCGGGCGGTTCGGCAGGGACCAGACGGCGAGATTCGCGAGGCCGGCGACGAGGATCGCGGCGAGGATGAGGATCAGGCGCATGGGCGGGATGTCTACACCAAAGGCTTGACGGTTTGAACGGTGACCGTCGCACCAACAGGCCGGACGGCGATTTTATTCACCGGCTGCGGACGGAAAATGGGCGCGCCCCCAAAAGGAGGCGCGCCCAGTCGGTCAAGGATTGAGTGACGTGCCTTCGTCACAGAACGGTAAACGTGCGGGAGGGGGAGATTATTCCGCCGGGAGGGTGTGACTTTGTGGGGGCTTTGTGGGGGAAGTGCACGGCCCCCTCCCTAACCCTCCCCCGCTAACGTGGGAGAGGGAACTCCGCCGCACTTCCCGCAAAGCTCCTACCCCCTCTCCCGCGAAGCGGGGAGGGATGGGGAGGGGGCATCCGCAAGCCGACGCCCAAACCCTCACCGCTCCACGAACGCCTTCTCGATGACGAACCCGCCGGGCTCACCGTTGGTGCCCATGACGAAGCCGCGCTTTTCCATCATCGCGGTGGTCTCGGCCAGCATCGCCGGGCTGCCGCAGATCATCACGCGGTCCTTCTCGGCGTCCAGCTCCGGCAGGCCCAGATCGCTGTACAGCTTGCCGGTCTCCATCAGCGTGGTCAGGCGGCCCTGGTTGCGGAAGGGCTCGCGCGTCACGGTGGGGTAATACAGCAGCTTCTCCTTCACCTGCTCACCGAAGAACTCGTTCTCCGGCAGGCTGTGATGGATCAGGTCGTCATAGGCCAGCTCCGCCACGGTGCGGGTGCCGTGGGTCAGGATCACCCGGTCGAACTTCTCGTACATCTCCGGGTCCTTGATGATGCTGAGGAACGGCGCCAGGCCGGTGCCGGTGCTCAGCAGATACAGGTTCCGCCCGGGAAGCAGGTTGTCGGTGATGAGCGTGCCGGTCGCCTTGCGGTTCACCAGCAGCGTATCGCCTTCCTTCAGGTGCTGCAGGCGCGAGGTCAGCGGGCCGTCCTGCACCTTGATGCTGAAGAACTCCAGCGTCTCCTCGTAATGCGCGCTGACGAGGCTGTAGGCACGCAGCAGGGGCCGGCCGTCGACCTCCAGCCCGATCATGGTGAACTGCCCCGGCAGGAAGCGGAAGGACGGATCGCGCGTGGTGGTGAAGCTGAACAGCGTGTCGGTCCAGTGGTGAACGGTCAGCACGCGCTCTTTGATCAAGTTGCTCATGGGGGCGTTCCAAAACCTGTCGAGGCCAACTCCGTTGGCACTGTTCTAGCCATTGTCCGGGACGCTGCATCAGGTGGCCGGTGCGCAGACACGCAAGCGGAGCTGCCGCGACGCAACGGCCGAAACCTATCAACAAACCCGGTCGAAGGCCACGGATTTATACCAGTCAAATGACGGGCTTTCCGGCAAACAACACAAACATCGCCGTACAACATTGATCCCGGTCAATCGCCGCCCTACTCCGCGCTGGGCGGCGCGAACAGGTAGGGCGAGAGGCCGCGCAGGTTCTCGTCGACGATAAGGCGATGATTCAGCGGCGGAAATGCCCGCTGGGAGCAGTCCAGCCGCGGGCAGAGCCGGCAATTCACGCCGATCGGCGTCGCCGCATCGGTGTTGGACAGGTCGAACCCGTCCGCATAGGTGACCTGAGCCGCATGCTGGACGTCGCAGCCGAGAGCGACGGCGAATTGCTGCGGCGGGCTGCGGTGGCCGCCGCCGGCCTTCACCACCGTGCGCGCGATGGAGAAGTAGGCGGTGCCGTCCGGCATCTCCGCCATCTGGCTGTGGATCTTGCCCGGCGTGCGGAACGCCTCGTAGACGATCCAGCGCGGGCAGCCGCCGCCGAAGCGGGCGAAATGGAAGCCGGCGCCGGAAAAGCGCTTCGACACGTTGCCGGCGCTGTCCACCCGCATGAAGAAGAAGGGCACGCCCTTGGCCCCCGACCGGTGCAAGGTGGTCAGCCGGTGGCAGACCTGCTCGAAGGACGCGTCGAAGCGCCGGCGCAGAATCTCGATGTCGTAGCGCAGCTGGGTCGCCGCCTCGTGGAAGCGGGCATAGGGCATCAGCACCGCCGCGGCGAAATAATTGGCCAGCCCGATGCGGGCAAGCCGCCGCGCCTCGTCGCCCGACAGGTTGGCGGACTCGACGATGCCGTTCAGCAGGTCGCGGTGGCGCAGCAGCGCGATCTGGCAGGCCAGCTGGAAGGTGCGGCCCGACGGCGCCAGCATTTCCGACAGCAGGATGCGCCGGCTGTGGCGGTCGAAGCGGCGCACGGCATAGCCCATCACCTCCGACGGCAGCAGGCGGACACGCACGCTGTGCTGGGTGTTCAGCCAGTCGACCAGCCCGCGATAGAGGTCGCCGCGCTCCAGCTTGCCGTCCTGCCACAGGCTTTCGGCCGCCGCCTCCAGATCAGGGAAATGGTTGGAATGGGTCTGGAACAGGTCGCGCACCTCGTCCTGCGGGAAGCCGGCGCTCTGCACCAGATGCAGCTTCTCGCGGTCGGCCACCCGCTCCGCCAATGCCTGCAGGTCGTCGCGCGCGCCGCGGAAGCCGCGATAGAGCGCCACCACCGCCTGACCCAGCGTCGGCGCCACCGCCGCCAGTTCGCGGAAATCCTGGTTCTTGATGTCGGAACCGTCGAACAGCGGATCGGCGAACACCTCGCGCAGGCCGGCCACCAGCCGGCTTTCCTCATCCTCGGCAAAAGCCTGGAGGTCGACGCCGAACTGCTGGCCCAGCTTCAGCAGCAGCGGCACCGTGACCGGGCGCTGGTTGTGCTCGATCAGGTTCAGATAGCTGGGGGAGATGCCCAGCTGCTCCGCCATCTGGGCCTGGGTCAGGCCGTGGTCGCGGCGCAGGCGGCGGACCTTCGGACCCAGCATCGCCTTCTTTTCCATGGTCGCCACGGCATGCCCTTCAGCTTTACAAGATTTACGGATTTACAGGATTGTGAAAACGGCAGTTTACAAACGGACCTTTTTACAAACAAGGGCTTATTGCAACGCACTCAAGGCAGGTTTAACTCTTGATCCACGGCCGCGCTGTAAAGCGCAAGCGGCCCCGAAGACGGCAAAGTGCAGTCGATAACGGCGGGAGGAAACGCCGCTGCACATCAGCCGCAGGGACCGACAAAAGGCCCGCCCCGAGACCCAAGTTCCGCCCCGATCAACCGGGCGTACCGGACATAAGGAACCTGACCCATGTCGCTCGATGAAAAGACCAAGGCCGCCATCCACGCCGCCCGTTACGAGGGCATCCGCCGCGACTACACCATGGACGACGTCAAGCGTCTGAGCGGCTCGGTCAAGATCGAGTACACGCTGGCCGAGCTGGGCGCGCGCCGCATGTGGGAGCTGCTGCACACCGAGCCCTACATCAACACGCTGGGCGCGCTGACCGGCAACCAGGCGATGCAGGCGGTCAAGGCCGGCCTGAAGGCCATCTACCTGTCGGGCTGGCAGGTCGCCGGCGACGCCAACACGGCCGGCCAGATGTATCCGGACCAGAGCCTGTATCCGGTCAACTCGGTCCCGGCGGTGGTCGAGCGCATCAACAACGCCTTCAAGCGCGCCGACGAGATCCAGACCTCCGAGGGCAAGGGCGACACCTACTGGTTCGCGCCGATCATCGCGGACGCCGAGGCCGGCTTCGGCGGCCCGCTGAACGCCTTCGAGCTGATGAAGTCGATGATCAAGGCCGGTGCGGCCGGCGTGCACTGGGAAGACCAGCTGGCGTCCGAAAAGAAGTGCGGCCACCTGGGCGGCAAGGTTCTGATCCCGACGCAGCAGCACATCCGCACGCTGAACGCCGCCCGTCTGGCCGCCGACGTCTGCGGCACCTCGACCCTGGTGATCGCCCGCACCGACGCGGAGTCGGCGCAGCTCATCACCTCGGACATCGACGAGCGTGACCATCCCTTCATCGATTTCGACGCCGGCCGCACCACCGAGGGCTTCTTCCGCCTGAAGAAGGGCATGGGCGTCGATCACTGCATCGCCCGCGGCCTGTCCTACGCGCCGTATTCGGACCTGATGTGGTGGGAAACCTCCAAGCCGAACCTGGACGAGGCGCGCCGCTTCGCCGAGGCCGTGCACAAGCAGTTCCCGGGCAAGATGCTGGCCTACAACTGCTCGCCGTCCTTCAACTGGAAGGCCAACCTGGACGACGCCACCATCGCCAAGTACCAGCGCGAGCTTGGCGCCATGGGCTACAAGTTCCAGTTCGTCACGCTGGCCGGCTTCCACAGCCTGAACTACTCGGCCTTCACGCTCGCCAAGGGTTACGCCGAGCGCGGCATGGCCGCCTACTCCGAACTGCAGCAGGCCGAGTTCGCGGCCGAGAAGGACGGTTACACCGCCACCAAGCACCAGCGCGAAGTCGGCACCGGCTACTTCGACGCGGTCGCCACGGCGATCTCCGGCGGCACCTCCTCGACCACCGCGTACAAGGACTCCACCGAGGCTGACCAGTTCCATTGATCGCAGGTTCCGATCATCGGGATTGGTCCGTGATCCAGTGTGCGAGCTGGATCTTTTCGAACGGCTGATGCTTTGACTTGCCGACGGCCGGGGGCCTTCCCCCGGCCGCTTTTTTGTGTCCGAACGGTTTTGCCCCGGTTCATTCGGGATAAGCCGTCGGCGAAGCCACGCCGCCATGGTATGGCAGCCCTGCGCGACATCAACCGGTGGTACGGCCGGGCTGGGCCGAAAGTCTTGAACGGGGCTGGAAAATACCGTCGAATCCCCTGCCGGACAGGGATTCCGCGGGCCGCCGGCCTTGGGTGCGGCGCGGAATCCGTTGTTGACTTGGAACCGCATCGGGACCAATTAAGTCCGCATGCTGAAAACAAACCGATCCGGGACGTAAAGGTCCCACACGCCGGCACCCGACCTCGGGGTCCCGGCGGGCGGAACTGGCCGCCGTGCAGTCCCTTGCGCGGCGATGACCGATTCCCGACCGCCCCCTGCTCCGGCGGACCCCCGGCGGGTTCCCCCTGTCAGAGACTGATGGCGGGGAAGCTCCGGCGTTTTTGGTGAAACGATGAAAGGACAAGACAGTATGGATCAATCGCTCGCAGGAAAGTCCATCGCCATCCTCGTCTCCAACGGCTTTGAAGAAGCGGAGATGACCGAGCCGCAACGCGCCCTCATCAAGACCGGCGCGACGCTGCGTACCATCTCCACCGAGACGGGTCTGGTCAACGGCTGGCACGGCAAGTCCTGGGGCCATTACTTCCCGGTGGACAAGCATCTGAGCGAGGCGCTGGGCGCCGACTTCGACATGCTGCTGCTGCCGGGTGGTGAGCGCAGCGTGGCGAAGCTGCAGCAGTCGGCCCACACCCGCCGCATCGTCGGCCATTTCCTGGATGCCGGCAAGCCGATCGCCGCCATCGACCAGGGCATCCAGCTGCTCGCCATCCCCGGCAAGCTGCGCGGCCGCCTGCTGGCCGCCCCGGAAGCCTACCGCGCCGACCTGACCGCCGCCGGCGGCCGGATCAGCGACGAGGCTCTGGTCGTCGACGACATCACGGTCTCGGCCCTGGGCCAGGACCAGCTGAACGAGTTCGTCGAAGCCGTCGTGAAGCTGTTCACCGAGCTGGGTTCGGTTCGCAAGGCCGCCTGATCTCCATCCTCAGCCGGTCCCGAAACGGCCGCCGCACCAATCGGGTGCGGCGGCCGTTTCGTTTTGGTGCCCCTGCCGCTGCAATCTCCGACCAATCCGCTCACCTTCCGTGTTGATAATTTTAAACGTTCGGATTAGTAAGATTGAGGGTCGAATAATTCCATCGGTTGAGAGTTTCTCTTGCCGATGCCTTGGCGGGGATGCAGGCAAAATGGCTAAAATTCGTGCATTCGGGCACCTGACCATCCGCGCCAAGATCATCCTCGCCGTGCTGGGCACCGTGGTGATGGCCGGCGCCTTCGGCCTGTTCACGCTCAGCCGGCTTGAAATCCTAAACAATGCCGCCGAGACGATGCGCAGCCGCTCGCTGCCGGCGACCCAACTGGCCGGTCGGCTGACCTCCGCCGCGCAGAGCCATCGCATCGCCGAGGCCGCCTATGCGCTCGCCACCAACGAGATGCAGGTGAACCAGGCGGAAAAGGGCTGGGCCGAGGCGGTGGCCGAAGTCAACGCCCGCCGGCAGGAGGCCGGAACCCGCTTCATCGGCGGCGAGGGTGCGGCGCGGCTGGCGGCCTTCGACGAAGCCTGGACCGCCTATGCCGCCGCGGCGGACCGGGTGCGTGGGCAGGCGCGCGACGGCAACGCCCAGTCCGCCGTCAGCGTCTTCAAGCGTCCCAGCGCCGTCGCCTTCACCCGCGTGCAGGAGGCGCTGGACGCGCTGGTCGATGGCACGATGGCCGATGCCGGCGCCGTCGCCGACCAGGGGGCGGAGGTCTACCGCAGCGCCCACGGCATGGTGCTGGGCGGGGTGACGCTCTGCACCCTGCTGGCGCTCGGATTCGGCGTCGTGCTGGTCCGCGGCATCTCCCGCCCGATCCTCGACGTGGCGAGTTCGCTGGAACGGCTGGCCGCCCGCGACTTCTCCGCCAGTTTCGAGGAGGGCCGCCGCGACGAGATCGGCCGCATGGCGACCGCCGCCCGCGTCTTCCGCGACACCATGCTCGACACCGAACGGCTCCAGCAGGAGCAGGAGCGGCTGAAGACCGCCGCCGCCGAGGAGCGCCGCCGCGAACTGCGCACGCTCGCCGACGGCTTCGAGGCGACGGTGAAGCGGCTGGTCGAAGCACTGTCGGCTTCCACCGCCGAGATGGCCGCGGCCTCCGCCGCGATGGCGGAGGGGGCGGCCGAGACCGCGCGCCATTCCGACGCCGTGTCGTCGGCCGCCGGCCGGGCATCCGCCAATGTCGACAGCGTCGCCGCCGCCACCGCCGAACTGTCGGCCAGCTTCGCCGGCATCGCGCAGCTGGTCGCCGACTCCGCCGGCATCGCCGCCGACGCCACCCGCGACGCCGAACGCAGCACCGCTGTGATGGGCAGCCTCGCCGAGGCGGCGGAGGAGATCGGCAAGGTGGTGGACATGATTTCCGGCATTGCCGGCCAAACCAACCTGCTGGCGCTCAACGCCACCATCGAGGCCGCCCGCGCCGGGGAGGCCGGCAAGGGCTTCGCCGTCGTGGCGAGCGAGGTGAAGCAGCTCGCCGGGCAGACGGCGAAGGCGACTGCCGAGATCCAGGCGCGCATCGCCGAGATCCAGACTGCGTCCGGCACCGCGGTCGACACCATCTGCGCCGTCACCCGCACCATCGCCCGCCTGAACGAGATCTCCGGCGAGGTCGCCGCCGCGGTCGAACAGCAGTCCGCCGCCGTGGGCGAAATCGCCGCCAACATCCAGGACGCCGCCGACGGCACCCGCAGCGTCTCCGACAACATCGCCGCCGTCACCGCCGCCGCCGCGTCGGCGGAGCAGGCGAGCGGCGTCATGGTGCGCTCGGTGGACACGGTGCAGGACGACGCCGGGCGAATGCGGCAGGAGGTGGACGGGTTCCTGGGGGCGCTGCGGGCGTCGTAATAGGCAGGAACGAGACCGCCAGTGTTTCCCTCTCCCCTCCGGGGAGAGGGTCAGGGTGAGGGGGCAGCACAGGCGAAAGCCTGTGCCAGGGGATTGCCAAGGGGCAGTATGCCCCTTGGCTGCGCGCAAAGCGCGCCGGCCCCTCACCCTCCCCACCGCTACGCGGCGGGTCCCCTCCCTCTCCCCGCTATCAGCGGACCGTAGGTCCGCCTGTCGCGTCAGCGCAAACGAAGTTTGCGCGAAAGCGGGGAGAGAGGGCATTCCTCAGCGGTTTCGTACTTTCCTCACGCCTGCTTGGCGTCGATGATCCCCCGACGAACCGCCCGCGTCTTGGTGAAGTGGTCCTGCAGCTGCTCGCCCTCGCCCCAGCGGATGGAGCGCTGCAGCGCCGTCAAATCTTCCGTAAACCGCTGCAGGATCTCCAGCACCGCCTCGCGGTTGTTCAGGAAGATGTCGCGCCACATCACCGGATCGCTGGCGGCGATGCGGGTGAAGTCGCGGAAGCCGCCGGCCGAGAATTTGATGACCTCGGACTTGGTGTCCTCCTCCAGGTCGGAGGCGGTGCCGACGATGGTGTAGGCGATCAGGTGCGGCAGGTGCGAGGTGATGGCCAGCACGCGGTCGTGGTGGCTGGCCTCCATGATCTCCACGGTGGAGCCGACGCGGCGCCACATCTCCGTCACCCGCGCCAGCGCATGGCGGTCGGCGCCGGTCGCCGGGGTCAGGATGCACCAGCGGCCCTGGAACAGGGTGGCGAAGCCGGCCTCGGGACCGGAATGCTCGGTGCCCGCCACCGGGTGGCCGGGGATCAGGTGCACGCCGTCCGGCAGGTGCGGCCCGATGTCGCGCAGCGTCGCCTGCTTGACCGAGCCGACGTCGGTGACGATGGTCCCGCGCTTCAGCAACGGCCCGATGGCCTCGCCCACCGCGGCGAAGCTGCCGACCGGGGTCGCCAGCACCACCAGCTCCGCACCGGCCAGCGCCGCCGCCAGATCGGTGGTGGCCTCCGCCACGATGCCCAGCTCCAGCGCCTTGGCGCAGGCTTCCGCACTGCGGTCGGCGCAGACGACCTGCCGCGCGATCCCATATTCCGCCAGCGCCCGCGCCAGGGAGGAGCCGATCAGACCGATGCCGACGATGGCGACGCGGTCGAACAGGGGGGCGGTGTCGGTGGTGACCATGACGCGGAGTGTCCCGGAAGCGGGTTGAACGGCGAAAAACCGTCCCGTTTAAACCACCTCAGGCCCGCCGGACCAAGCGATACTTTGATCGCGCCCCCTCAGCCGTCGTTGCGCGTCATCTCCGCCCTGAGCGCTTCGGCCAGCCGCTGGAAGGTTTCCTTCCGGCCGGAGGTGCGGCGCCAGGCCAGCGCGATGCGGCGCCCCGGCCGGTCGCCGGCCAGCGGACGCACCGCCAAGTCCAGCCCGCGCAGGATGCCCGAATCGACCGCCATCTGCGGCAGCAGCGTCACCCCCAGCCCGTTCGCCACCATCTGCACCAGCGTGTGCAGGCTGGTGCCCTGGAAGGCGGTGTTGTGCGGCGTGGCGTCCAGCGCGCAGGCGGCCATGGCATGGTCGCGCAGGCAGTGCCCATCCTCCAGCAGCAGCAGATCCTCCGACGGAACCGTCACGGGCTGCGCCGGGTCGCTGCCGCTCAGCCGGTGGCCGGCGGGGCAGACGAAGGAGAATCGGTCCTCCGCGATGTCCTCCGTCTCCAGGTCACCCATCGGGTAGGGCAAGGCCAGTAGGGCCGCGTCCAGCTTGCCGGCGTTCAACTGGTCCAGCAGGCGGGCCGTCTGGTCCTCGCGCAGGTACAGGCGCAGGCGCGGGAAGGTCTCGCGCAGGGCCGGCATCACGCGGGGGATCAGGAAGGGGCCGATGGTCGGGATCACCCCCAGATGCAGGGCGCCGGACATCGGGTCGGCGGCGGACCGGGTGATGTCCACCAGCTCCTCCGCCCCCTTCAGCAGCTGGCGCGCCCGTTCGGCGATCTCGCGGCCGAGCGGCGTCGGCAGCACCGAGCGGCGCGTGCGCTCCACCAGCGTGGCGCCCAGCAGATCCTCCAACTCCTGAATGCCGGCGCTCAGCGTCGACTGGCTGACGAGGCAGGCCTCCGCCGCCTGCCCGAAATGGCAGCGGTCGACGACGGCGACGAGATAGCGGAGCTGGCGCAGGGTGGGGAGCGGCTTCATGCCGGGATATGTAATCGGATTTATCGATCAGTTCAATTGGTATTTTCTACTTCTCTTGATAACAGATTTCCCGTATTCCTCCTCGGGTCAACGGGAACCACGGAACGACGCCTCAGCCCTGCCAGCAGATCAGCCCCCTTGTTCGACCGGGTGCGCCGCACTAAGTCGGGCATGTCACGGCCACCGGCCGGGGATTGAGGCGACAACCATTCATCGCACTCCATCGGAGCACACTAATGTCCTTGATCAACAGCGAGATTAAGCCCTTCAACGCCAAGGCGTATAAGAACGGCAAGTTCATCGACGTCTCCGACGCCGACCTGAAGGGCAAGTGGTCGGTCGTGTTCTTCTACCCGGCTGACTTCACCTTCGTCTGCCCGACGGAGCTGGAAGACCTGGCCGACAACTATGCCGAGTTCCAGAAGCTGGGCGTCGAGATCTACAGCGTCTCGACCGACACCCACTTCTGCCACAAGGCCTGGCACGACACCTCGCCGGCCATCGGCAAGATCCAGTACACCATGCTGGCCGACCCGACGCTGGCGATCAGCCGCAACTTCGAGGTCCTGATCGAGGAAGCCGGTCTGGCCGACCGCGGCACCTTCGTCGTCGACCCGGACGGCAAGATCCAGATCGTCGAGATCACCGCCGGCGGCGTCGGCCGCGACGCCAAGGAGCTGCTGCGCAAGGTCAAGGCCGCCCAGTATGTCGCCTCCCACCCGGGCGAGGTCTGCCCGGCCAAGTGGCAGGAAGGCGAGAAGACCCTCGCCCCGTCGCTCGACCTCGTCGGCAAGATCTAAGGGTCCTTCGGGAACCCTGAGGATCGGGGGCCGGTTCCGGCCGGCCCCCACCCCGCGGCTGATCCGCGGTTTCAACACGCGTACCCTTGCCGGCCGGACCGGCCGCAGGGCGGTTTCCACGGGCAGGCTTCAAAGCCCCCGTGACAGGTCACGTCACCGGTTTCCCCATCCCCGCGAAGGCGGGCACCCAGACGCGCTTTTTGTCGCAGTCCGTTCAAAATCTGGATCCCCGCCTGCGCGGGGAGGACGATGACGTTTCAAACTCTTCACTGTTTCAAAACCAGACCGCCTGCCCGACCGGCTTTTCCGACTCGGGCCACCGAATTTTCCGCCCGGACCGCCGCCCCCTTGGTGCAGGCGATCCGCCCGGACACGAGACGTTGGGAAAGAGAGCCATGCTGGACGCCAATCTGAAGACGCAGTTGAAGGCTTACCTGGAGCGCATCACCCATCCGATCACCCTGGTCGCGTCGCTGGACGACGGGGCGAAGTCGCAGGAGATGCTGGGCCTGCTGGAGGACATCGCGTCCCTGTCGGACAAGATCACGCTGGACCGCAACGGCGCCGACGAGCGCCGGCCCTCCTTCGCGATCAACCGCGACGGCAGCGACATCGGCGTCACCTTCGCCGGCCTGCCGATGGGTCACGAGTTCAACTCGCTGGTCCTGGCCCTGCTGCAGGTCGGCGGCCACCCGTCGAAGGAATCCGAGGAGCTGCTGGAGCAGATCCGCAACCTGGACGGCGATTTCCGCTTCGAGACCTATTTCTCGCTGTCCTGCCAGAACTGCCCGGACGTGGTCCAGGCGCTGAACCTGATGAGCGCGCTGAACCCGCGGATCAAGCATGTCGCCATCGACGGCGCGCTGTTCCAGCAGGAGGTCGAGCAGCGTCAGGTGATGGCCGTCCCCACCGTCTTCCTGAACGGCGAGCCCTTCGCCCAGGGCCGCATGGACGTGGCGCAGATCGTCGCCAAGCTGGATACCGGCGCCGTCGCCCGCGCCGCCGAGAAGATCAAGGCCAAGGCCCCCTTCGAGGTGCTGGTGATCGGCGGCGGCCCGGCCGGTGCCGCGGCCGCCATCTACGCCGCCCGCAAGGGCATCCGCACCGGCGTCGCGGCGGAGCGGTTCGGCGGCCAGGTGCTCGACACCATGGCGATCGAGAACTTCATCTCGGTCTCGCACACGGAGGGGCCGAAGCTGGCCGCGGCGCTGGAACAGCACGTCAAGGACTATGAGGTCGACGTGATGAACCTGCAGACCGCCACCGCCCTGGTGCCGGCCACGCAGGAAGGCGGGCTGATCGAGGTGAAGCTGGCCAGCGGCGCCTCGCTGAAGTCCCGCACCGTGGTGCTGTCGACCGGCGCCCGCTGGCGCTCGATGAATGTCCCGGGCGAGGCAGAATACCGCAACAAGGGTGTCGCCTACTGCCCGCACTGCGACGGCCCGCTGTTCAAGGGCAAGCGCGTGGCGGTGATCGGCGGCGGCAACTCCGGCGTGGAAGCGGCCATCGACCTCGCCGGCATCGTCTCGCACGTCACGCTGATCGAGTTCGACAGCCAGCTGCGCGCCGACGCGGTCCTGCAGCGCAAGCTGCACAGCCTGCCCAACGTGACCGTCATCGTCTCGGCCCAGACCACCGAGGTGCATGGCGACGGCAACAAGGTCGTCGGTCTGACCTACAAGGACCGCAACGGCGGCGAGCTGAAGCGGGTGGATCTGGAAGGCATCTTCGTGCAGATCGGTCTGGTGCCGAACACCGAATGGCTGAAGGGCACGGTGGCGCTGACCCCGCGCGGCGAGATCGAGGTGGACAACCGCGGCCAGACCTCCGTCCCCGGCGTGTTCGCCGCCGGCGACGCGACGACGGTGCCCTTCAAGCAGATCGTCATCGCCATGGGCGAGGGTGCGAAGGCCGCACTGGCCGCCTTCGACCACCTGATCCGCACGGTGCCGGCCGAGGAAGCCGTGCGGGAGACCGTTGCGGCGGAGTAAGAGGGGTTATTGCGAAGCATCGGCTTCGGGTGCCCCCACCTAACCTCCCCGCTCTCAGCGGACCTACGGTCCGCCTGCCGCGTCAGCACAAAGCATAGCTTTGTGCGAGAGCTGGGCGGGGGAGGGACTGCCGCCCCCTCCCGAACAAGCGCTTAATCCCCTCCCCCGCCCAGCGGGGGAGGGTTAGGGTGGGGGTCTAACGTCGCAAGACTCCAGCCTCCCTCACCCCTTCTTCACCGCCGCCTTCTCCTTATCCACCACGTCCAAAATCCGCTGCAGCGCCTCTGTGCTCAGTGGCGACTCCATCGTCAGCCCGTCGCCGAACTTGCGCAGCGCGCCGATGACGCGGCGCCGGGCGACGAACTCGTCGTCGCCCGGCTCGAACGGCTCGACCACCGGACCCTTATAGTAGCTGCCGCGGAAGCCCCACTGGCGGCGCCCGTCGGCGCGCCATTCGCTGCCGTCGGACAGCACCATGCAGCGCCCCCCTTCGGTGTAGCGTTCCACCGTGGCGATGGATTGCGGAATGGACTGGCCGCTGCGGATCGTCACGCGGTCGCCGACGCGGAAGCTGGCGGCAGTGAACATGCTGTCTCTCCAAATGGCGCTTACCTGAGCGCCGCAAAATTCCCGAAGGCGCTGTTTTCCACCAGTTGCCCCGGCAAATCCAGCCCTACAGTGCGAAACTCGCCACCACCGGCGCATGGTAGCTGACCGGCGAGGGCTCGTCGGCGTGGTCGACCTCGTCGGTCAGATCCTCGTTGTGGATGGCGACCTCCCGCAGCCGCTCGGTCAGCCGGGGCGAGGTCATCAGATGGTCCAGAAGCACCGGCGTGCCGGCATGCAGCACGGTGTAGCGCCGCTCGTCCGGGATCGCCTGCTCCAGCGGCTCCAGCACGCGGTTCGCCAGATCGGGGTTTCCGGTGAAGTCGGGGGCGGCGCGGATGATGCGGACGGCGGTCTGCTCCAGGTCGGCGTTGCAGTCGCCGGCCACCACGATCAGCGCGTCGGGATCGGCGTCGAACAGCCGGTCGACCGCCATCCGCGTCTCCAGCGCCTGCCCGGTCCGCTTGATCGAGGCGAGGTAGAATCCCTCCGCCCAGCCGGCCGCCGTCTTCCAGGTCTGGGCGCCGGCCTTCTGCCCCGGCACCGGGGCGGCGATGGGGGCCCGCAGATGCAGGTCGAAGACATGCAGGATGCGCCCCTGCGGCATCTCCACCTCTGCATGCAGCACCGGCCGGTCCCAGCCGACCTCCGTCTCCGTGTCCGGCGCCGGGTCGGCGGTGGCGAGGCGCACGCGGGCCGGCGGCACCAGATGGTGGCGCAGCAGCCGCGCCGCCCGGATCGGCCAGCGGCTGACGATCACCGGGTTGTGGCGGTCGGCCGGCGACGGCGCATCGCCCGCGGTGACGTGGTAACCGGCATAGCGCGTGCCCTCCAGCAGGCGGGTCAGCGCACGCAGGGTCCGCGGCTCGCTCTTCACCGGGTGCTGGGCATCGACCTCCTGCAGGCAGAGGATGTCGGCCTCCAGCCGCTCCAGCTGCGGGCGCAGGGTGGCGATCCGCGCCTCGAAGGGCGGCTCGTCGGCATCGTCGTCCAGATTTTCCAGGTTGAAGGTGGCGATCCGGAACAGCGTGTCGGCCATGAAGGGCTCCGCGGAGGAACGGCGGGTGTCGGCGGCATGCCTGTGGATCAGCACGCCGCCGGTCGAGCTTATCAGAACAGCTCGACGTCGCCTTCGATCCGCGTCCTGCGCAGATGTTCCATATAGGACGACTCGTTGCGGGCGATGTCGTGCAGGGTCTCGTCGCCGATCAGCCGGCGCTGGCTGCGCCCGCTGGTGGGGAAGAAGCGCACGGCGCGGGGGCTGGCGCCGCCGACGTCCCAGCTGACGGTGGGGATGCCTTCCGTCGCCAGATAGTCCATCACGAATTCGACGTTGCGCTGGCCGATGTTGGCGGTGCGCAGCGTGGTCAGGTTCACGTTGGCGCCGCCGAACAGCTTGGCGCGCAGCCGGTCGCGCCGCCCGGTGACGGCCAGCAGACGGTTGATGAGCTGTTCCATCGCCGTGGCGCCGTAGCGCGACGACAGCGACAGCGTGTCGGTGCCGGCATCGGGCAGCAGGAAATGGTTCATGCCGCCGATCTCCGCCACCGGATCATACAGGCAGGCGGCGACGCAGGAGCCCAGCGTGGTGGTGATGACGACGTTCGGGTCGTCGGTGACGACACAGCCGCCGACGACGATGTTGACGACCTCCGCCCCCAGCCGCCGGTCGTGGTAGCGGTTGGCGGCGACATCCTGCCGTTCCAGCCTGCGGCGCAAGGCGCTGCGCGCGGTCGAGGTGCTGGAACTGGCTGTCATCATCGGGTCTGGCGCTCCCGCTGCCGGGTGGGGACGGATATGGATCGGATGGACGGGCATTCAATCCGCCTGCGGACCAATTAATGTCGGATCGCTTTGCCTTGCATTTTATCGACATGGCATAGTCGGACGTATGACCTATGTCAGTCAATAGGTTAAAACCCACCGCTCCAGCACGCCGTCCTGCAATGCGCGGGCGTCCGCCGCCCAGGCGCGCGCGTCGGACGGGATGGCGGTCACCCGGCGGTCCAGCGCGGCGTCCATCGCCGCCCGGCGCGCGGAATCGGCGATGAACAGGACGAAGCCCAGCCGCCGGCCGCTCGTTGCCGTCAGCAGCCCGGCCAAGCCCTTGACATAGGCCAGGGTCCCGGACTTGGCCCGGACGCCGGGGGGCAGCGCCTTGCCGTCCTCCTCCCCCGGCAGCAGGTCCCACAGCGCCGGCCCGCCGGCCCGCAGCAGCGCCGCCATCTGCCGCGGCGTGGCGCGCGAGCCGGTGCCCAGCCCCGAATGGTTGGCCAGCCGCAGCCCGCCCCACCCGCCCCCATCCAGCGGTTGCCGCGCCAGCAACCCCTGCAGCAGCGCCGCGGAACGCCCGAGCGCGGCGACCGCCGGATCCAGCCGGCGCGCGGCGGCCAGCCCGATCACCTCGGCCGACAGGTTGTTGGAATGGCGCAGAAGCCCGCGGACCAGCTCCGCCAACGGCAGGCTGTCCAGGGTGGCGACCGGCACCGCCCCGGCCGGCGCCGGTCCCGGCTGGGGCGGCGGCAGGGCGATGCCGGCCTCGCCGGCCAACCGGCGGAACAGCGTGGCGGCGGCCAGTCCCGGCCGGGACACCGGCACCCAGGCCGCCCCAGCCGCCCCAGCGGCAGGCGGCGTCATGCGCCAGCGGTCGGCCCCGTCCGGCAGCAGCGGGAAACGCCCGCCCGGCGCCATCGGCAGCACGGTGACGCTGTCCAGCGGCAGCCGTCCGGCGTCGGCGACGGTCAGCGCCTCCGGCCCGCCCCGGCCGCCGCGTCCCCAGCTCAGCAGGGCGCGGTTGTAGTTCAGCGACAGCGCCCCGACGCCCGTGTTGTAGGGAGCGGCCCAGGGCTGGCCGGTGTCGATCTCCGCCAGTTCGGGCAGCTGTGTGGCGTCATAGAGGAAGCGCCCCTCCACCCGGCGGAGCCCGGCGGCACGCGCCTGGTCGAGCAGCTGCAGCAGCCCCTCGGTCGCCAGGGCCGGATCGCCGCCGCCCTGCAGGATTATGTCGCCGCGCAGCACCCCGTCGGCGGACGGCCGGCTGCCGAGCAACCGGGTGGCGAATCGGTGGTCCGGTCCCAGCAGGGCCAGTGCCGCCGCGGCGGTCGGCAGTTTCGCCACCGAGGCCGGGATGAAGGGGCTGTCGGCCGCCCGCGCCTCCACCGCCCGGCCGCTGTCGGGATCGAACAGGATGTATCCGACCGCGGTGCCTTCAGGCCCCCGCCCCTCGAAATTCTCGGTCGCCGCATATGACGGCCGCGCCACTGCCGGCAGAGCGAGGCAGCCGAGCAGGCCGAGAAAGGGGCGGCGGCCCAGTGCCATCGCGGGCCGGCAGCGCTTCGAATCGGGAAGGACGGTGTCGGGAAGGATGGGGTCAGGAAGGGCGGTCAAGGGTCGGGTCTTTCCGCTTCAGATGGAAGCTTTCATAAAGTATTTTGGGCATAAAGCATTTTGGGGAAAAATCGCTGGAAATCGCGGACAGGGACGTAGCCGGGCAGCAGTCCGACTGGGGCAGGCCGAAGGGGGACGGTATGGCGATGTCCAAGCGGCGCGAGGCGCGCTTCGAGGTGGTGGTCGAACAGGGCGGCAAACCCAACATCGACGGCGTCTTCGACGACGAGAAGTCGGCGACGGAGCGCGCGAACTTCCTGCTGCGCCTCGCCAAGTTCCCGGTGGTGCGGGTGGTGAAGGTCACCGGCACCGGGCGGGAGGAGACAATCTTCCAGAAATCCTCCTCCGGCGGCTCCAAGCTGACCACCATATCCCCCATCGAAGAGGCCAATCTCTGCACCGGCGTTCTGCAGGTCTTCTCCTTCGACAGCCGGATGACCCTGCTGCGGCTGCTGCGCGGCTATTGGGACGACCAGGGCGTCGTTCCGTCGGAACAGCTTCACCGCTACTATCCGTTGCGTTATTTCGAGCGGGAAGCGCTGCTGTTCAACCCGGCGGTAAGCCGGCTCGCCGCCATCCAGGCGCCGATGCTGGGGGTGAAGCCGCATGAACGCTACGACCAGATCATCCGCCTGTTCGCCGGGCTGAAGGAGCTTGCCCAGGCGTCCGACACGCTGGCCCCCTTCGACCAGGCGCTGGTCCGCGGCGGCATATCGGGGCTGCTGCTGGCCGCCGTCGACCGCCCCGCGGAGGAGCGCGACCGCATCGTCACCCATGCCTTCGGCACGCTGCTGGAACCGCACCGCGAATGGGGGGCCAAGCTGGCCGCCGTCCTGCGCCTGCACCAGGAGGGCGACGGCGAGAACGCCCGGCTGGTGGACGAGTTCGCGGCGGAGATCGTCGACGGGCGGGAGCCGATCCGCGCCCTGATCGGCTATGCCCCCGACCTGGGCTCCGCCATCCTGGCGCTGCTGGCGACCCTGCGCGGCGACCTGGACGACCGCCTGCCCCACACCGAACCGCTGCTGGCCCTGTCCGACGTGCTGGGGTCGGATGGGACCGGCGCCGGCTTTCCCCGGACGCGGGCGGCCCTGCTCAACCGCATCCGCGGCGGGCTGGACGGGCTGACGCCGCTGACCCGCACCGGGGCGTCCAGCGACGCCCGCGCCTTCGGCGCCATCGTCGACGGGATGATCGCCTTCGACGGGTTCATGGGCGGTCCGGCCATGGCGGAATCGCTGACCCGCCGCGGCAAGACGGTTTGGGCGGCCGGCGGCAGCGACCTGCCCTTCGAGGAAACCATGACGCGGCTGGCCAGTCGCTTCGGCACGGCGGCCGGGCGGCTGGGCTACCTGCTGGATCTCGGCACCAGCGCCTACGGCCACCGCAAGATCAGCACGGTCATCCAGCGGGTCGCCGACGAGTTCAACCGGGTGAGGTCGGCGGCCGAGCTTGCCGCCCCCGGCGCCTCGATGCGCGAGGTGCGCGAGGGGCTGGGCCGCCGCCTGCGTGCCGCCGGCATTCCGCGGGCGCTGGCCGACGGGCTGATCGCCAAGATCGCCTCCATTCCCGACGAACAGCGGATGTCGGTGACCGGCAGCGGCGTCTTGGCCGGATCGCGCATCGCGCTTGCGCCGGTGGAAACGGTCGACCTGCAGGCGCCGCCCGCGCCGCGCCTGACGCTGAGCTTCCAGGGGCGCACGGTCGCCCTGCCGGATTTCGGCGGCGACGTGGTGATCGGCCGCGCCGCCGAATGCGGCATCGTGCTGGACCACGCCTCCGCCTCGCGCCGCCACGCGGTGGTGCGGCTGCGCGACGGCGCCTTCACGCTGGAGGATCTCAGCCGCAACGGCACCCGTCTGGTGCGGCAGAACGGCGAGCAGCGCCTGCTGAAGCTGGGCGACGTGGTGCCGCTGTCCGGCCGGGGAGATCGTCATCGGCTCCCTCGACCTCGGCGAACACCCGGCGCGGATCGCCTGGGACGTGTCGGCCCGATAACGAGCACGCCGGCGGGTCAGTCGCCGGCGCAGGCCTCGGCCAGCCGGGCCTCGGCGGCACGGCTGGCGGCACGGCTGGTGGCGCGGTCGTCCAGCATCGCCACCGCCCAGACCGCCAGACCGCCCAGCGCCAGCGCGGCACCGACCCAGCCGGTGGAGGTCCAGCCCCAGCCGGCGGCGATCGCCATGCCGCCCAGCCAGGGGCCGAGCGCGTTGGCGGCGTTGAAGGCGCTGTGGTTCAGCGCGGCGGCCAGCGTCTGCGCGTCCTCCGCCACATCCATCAGCCGGGCCTGCAGCGGGGTGCCGAGCCCGCCGCCGCAGCCGATCATGAAGACGACGACCGACACCAGCCAGACATTGCCGGCGGCGAACGGGTAGAGCGCCAGCGAGCCGGCGCTCCACAGCAGGATGAAGGCGACGGTCGGCATCAGGGCGCGGTCGGCCGCCCAGGCGCTGACCAGCGTGCCGACGGTCATGCCGGCGCCGAACACCGCCAGCACCACCGGCACCGCCGACGGCGAGACCTGCGTCACCTCCATCAGCGTCGAGGCGACATAGGTGTAGACGGCGAACATGCCGCCGAAGCCGATGGCGCCGATGCCCAGCGTCAGCCAGACCTGCCGCCGCTTCAGCGCGCCCAGCTCGCGCAGCGGGCTGGCGTTCGGATGCGGGCGGTCCTTGGGCGCGAAGATCCAGACCAGCAGCACGGTCAGCAGCGCCAGCAGCCCGACGACGCCGAAGCCCCAGCGCCAGCCCATCGCCTGCCCGATCCAGTTCGCCATCGGCACGCCGACGATGGTCGCCACCGTCAGCCCCAGCATGGTGCGCGCCACCGCCTGCGCCCGGCGCTGCGGCGGCACCAGCGAGGCCGCCACCAGGGCGGCGACGCCGAAATAGGCGCCGTGCGGCAGGCCGCTCATGAAGCGGAAGACCAGCATCCAGCCATAGGAGGGCGAAAAGGCGCTCGCCACGTTGGCGGCGGCGAAGACCGCCATCAGCCCGATCAGCAGGACCCGCCGCGACAGCCGCGCCGCCAGCACCGCGATCACCGGCGCGCCCACCACCACGCCCAGCGCATAGGCGCTGATGACGTGCCCGGCGGTCGGCTCGTCGATGCCCAGGCCGCGGGCGAAATAGGGCAGCAGGCTCATCGTCGCGAACTCGGTCGTTCCGATGGCGAAACCGCCCATGGCGAGCGCCAGAAGCACCAGCCCGGGATGGGCCGAGGCCACCTGTGCCTCGGCACGCATGTCGCCGTGATGGCCGGCAGAAGCCATGGTCGTCTCTCCGCTGTCGCCGCTTGAGGAAGGAATTCGGGAACCCGGCGGTCGGGGGACATGAAACGACCGGGACAAGGTCAGGATATTTGCCGCACCCCCGCTGAGGCAATCCGCCGCAGGCCCTCAATTCCGCAGATGCGAAATGAGCGACGGGCATGGCTCGGGGGTGAAAGACAATTCCCTCTCCCGGGGCGGGAGAGGGCATTCGTGCCTACAGCAGATCCTTGAACAGCGGCATCTCCGGCGCTTTCGGGGCCTTGCCCTGCTTGCGCGGGGCGGACTTGCGTTTCGGCTTGTCCTCGGCCTTGGCGGGCTGCTCCACCGGCAGTTCCGGGGCCGCCATCGGCATGGGGAGTTCGGCCGCCGGCTCCGGCACCTCCTGCGGCGGAGCGGGCTCGGGCTCCGGCGCGGCGGCAATCTCCGGCGCCGCTTCCACCACCGACTCCACGGGCGGCGCGGCCACCGGCGCAATTTCGGGCGCTGCCTCCGCCTCCGGCTTCGCGGCCTTCTTCCTGGACGGCCGGCGCGGGGCGACGCCGACGCCTTCCTTGGCGCGCTGCTTGCCCTTGTCGCGGGCCTGGGCTTCAGGCGCCTCGGGGTCGTCGGTCAGCCATTTGCGGCGCTTGATGACCTCGTTCACGCGGCCCTGGTTCACCCCCAACTGGAAGGCGATCTCCTGCTGGGTCATGTTCGTGGTCTCGTGCAGATGCAGGATCTCGGCGGCCAGCTCGGGCGTCATCTTGCGTCCGGTCAGGCGCCGGGCCGGGCGGATGGAGCGCTGGCTGCGGTCGCGCGCCCTCAGGGACTCCAGGATCTCCAGCGCCGCCGTGTTGCCCGCCGCCTTCAGCGCGTCCTCGAACTCCTTCAGCGTCGCCATTAGCTTCCCTCCCCCTATCTCTGGCCCCTGTCTCCGGCCGGTCCCCGCTGCAAACCGGCAGGATCACAGATAGTTCGTCCCGCGGCGGCGGAAAAGCCGTAATGGACATCGGGACAAACACCGGCGGGACAAGCACCGGCGGGACAAGCGCCGGCTCAGGCGGGAAAGCGCAGGTCGATCCGCGTGCCGGCGCCGTCGGCGGCGCCGTAGCTCAGCTGGCCGGACAGCTGGGCGGCGAGGCTCTGGATGATCTTCCAGCCCAGGCTGGGCAGGCGAAGCACGTCCACCCCCTCCGGCAGGCCGACGCCGTCGTCGGTCACCCGCAGGTGCAGGTGGCCGGGATGGTCCGGCACGGCATGCAGCTCGATGGTGACGACGCCGCCGTCGCGGCCGACGAAGGCGTGCTTCAGCGCGTTGGTCAAAGCCTCCACGATCAGCAGCGCCAGCGCCAGCAGCCGTTCGGGCGACTGCGGCGCCGCCCCCACCGAGACGCGGCAGGTGACGTCGGGCGTGCCGGCCGCCTGCAGCATGTCCTGGCACAGCCCTTCGATATGGCGGCCGAAATCGTCGCCGGAGCGCGGATCGTGCAGGCGCCGGTGCACCCGCGCCATGGTGTCGAGCCGCCGCCCCGCCTCCTCCAGCGCCGCCATCGCCCCTTCCGGCGACCGGCCGACCGACCGCCTTTGCAGGTCGAGGAGCGAGGAGACGAACTGCATGTTGTTGGCGACGCGGTGCTGCAGCTCGTGGAACATGGTGGTCTGCGCCTCCAGCAGCGAGGCAGTGCGGCTGCGCTCCTCGTGCAGGCGGGCCAGCGTCACCTGCATGCCGTGGATCAGCGCGATGTCCACGGTGACGATCGCCGCATAGAAGGCCAGCGCCAGCCCGCTGGAGGCATTCAGCGCGAAGGTCTCGTAAGGCGGAATGAAGAAGTACCAGGCCGCCAGCCCGCACAGAACGGCGGTCATCACCCCCGGCCCCAGCCCGACGACGAAGGTGGTCAGGATCACCGCGGGGAAGAAGGTGAGATAGGGGAAGCCGGACGGAAGGACGCCGTCGACGGCCCAGCGCAGCAGCAGGGCAACGGCGAAGGTCAGCAGTCCCGCGCCATAGCGCAGGGCGGGACCGCGCCGCAGCAGCGAAAAGCGCGCCACACGCCGCCAGACAGTCCGATCCGACCCCATCGACATCCCGTTCCCGCGACCCCCAGCGCCAACATATCACCGACACCCGGCGCTTGTAGGGTTCGTACGCCTACAACGCACGAAAATTCCACACCCGCCCCCGTGACCAGTGTCGGGCGAGGGCGTCCCGCCGGCTTCGCCGCCGAAGAGGCGATTTGTCCAAAGCTGTTCACATCTCCCCCACATCCGTTCAAGCGCGGGGGGCACTTTGTTCAATCCGCTGAGCGATTGTCGGGCATGCGCGGCGGCCGGGACCATGCCCCGCCCCGGCGCCCCCCGAATGAACAAGGCTGAAGGAACACGCCCCGTGAAGACCCGTGCCATGAAGTCCCATCTGGGCGCGCTCGCCGTCGCGGCCACCCTGTCCGTCTCCGCCCTCGCCCTGTCCGGCACCGCCCAGGCCGGCGCCACCTTCGACGGCGTGAAGCAGAAGGGCTATGTCCAGTGCGGCGTCAATCTGGGCCTCTACGGCTTCTCGTCGCCGGACGACAAGGGCAAGTGGTCGGGCCTGGACGTCGACGTCTGCCGCGCCGTCGCCGCCGCCATGTTCGGCGATGCCGAAAAGGTGAAGTACACCCCGCTGTCGGCGCAGCAGCGCCTGCCGGCCCTGCAGTCCGGCGAGATCGACATCCTC
Organism: Azospirillum sp. VT-I1; assembly: GCF_055698305.1. Taxonomy (NCBI): domain Bacteria; kingdom Pseudomonadati; phylum Pseudomonadota; class Alphaproteobacteria; order Rhodospirillales; family Azospirillaceae; genus Azospirillum; species Azospirillum sp. VT-I1. Next base: position 306,531 of record NZ_CP168805.1, read on the forward strand.
GCCCGCAACACCACCCGCACCCTGACCCGCGACACCGCCAACGGCCTGAACTTCGCGCCGACCAACTACTATGACGGCCAGGGCTTCATGGTGTCGGCCAAGCTGGGCCTGAAGAGCGCCAAGCAGCTGAACGGCGCCACCGTCTGCGTCCTGCCCGGCACCACCACCGAGCAGAACGTCGCCGACTTCTTCCGCGCCAACAAGATGACCTTCAAGCCGGTCGTCATCGAGAAGAACGAGGAGCTGCACAAGGCCTTCTTCAGCGGCCGTTGCGACGCCCTGACCTCCGACGCCTCGCAGCTGGCCGCCATCCGCGCCGCCGAGACGCCGAACCCGGCCGACTACGTCATCCTGCCGGAGCTGATCTCCAAGGAGCCGCTGTCCCCGGCCATCCGCCAGGGCGACGAGGAGTGGGCGAACCTGGTGACCTGGGCCTTCTACGCCATGGTCCAGGCCGAGGAGAAGGGCATCACGTCGGAGACCGTCGACAGCGCCATGACCTCCCCCGATCCGGACGTGAAGCGCCTGCTGGGCGTGACCGCCGGCAACGGCAAGGCGCTGGGCGTGGAAGAGAACTGGGCGTTCAACATCATCAAGCAGGTCGGCAACTACGGCCAGAGCTATGAGCGCAACGTCGGCGCCGGCTCCAAGCTGAAGATGCCGCGCGGCCAGAACGCCCTCTACACCGAAGGCGGCATGATGTACGCCCCGCCGATGAAGTAAGGGAGGCCTCCCTCTCCCGTCCCGGGAGAGGGAAGGGGCCCGCGAAGCGGGAAGGGTGAGGGGTGAGGCAAGGATCAGGAATCCATGTCCGGATCACCCCTCACCCTCCCCACGCCTTTGGCGCGGGTCCCCTCCCTCTCCCGGGACGGGAGAGGGCTTTTATCCCCCGCACGGAGCATCACCATGACCAACCTGATCCAGGCGCTGAACTCCGCGCGCGTGCGGGGGTGGCTGTACCAGGGGCTGTTCCTGGCCGGCGCCCTCGCCGTCGCCGGGTATCTCGTCTCCAACACGCTGACCAACCTCGCCAACCGTGGCGTCGCCACCGGCTTCGGCTTCCTCGAGCGCGAAGCCGGATTCGAGATCGGCGAGAGCCTGATGAGCTACGCCGCGTCCGACACCTATCTGCGGGCGCTGGTCGTCGGCCTCCTGAACACGCTGTCGGTGTCGGCCGCCGCCGTGGTGCTGGCGACCGTGCTGGGCGTCGCCATCGGCGTGGCGCGGCTGTCGTCGAACTGGATGGTCGGCCGCTTCGCCGCCGTCTTCGTCGAGACGGTGCGCAACGTGCCGCTGCTGCTGCAGCTGGTGGTCTGGTACACAATCATGAACCGGCTGCCGAGCCCGCGCGAGGCGCTGGAGGTGGTCCCCCACGTCTTCCTCAGCAACCGCGGCATGAAGTTCCCGGTGCTGGTCGAGCATCCCGGCCATGGCTGGGCCTTCCTGGCCCTGCTGGCGGGCATCGCCGCCGCGGTCGCCATCGTCCGCTACGGCCGCCGCCACCGCGAGGCGACCGGCAAGCCCTTCCCCACCCTGCCGGCGGCCATCGCCGCGGTGGTGCTGCCGCCGGTCGCGGTGTTCGTCGCCACCGGCGCGCCGCTGGCCTTCGACGTTCCGGCACTGGCCGGCTTCAACTTCGAAGGCGGCGGGTCGGTCACCCCCGAATTCACCGCGCTGCTGATCGGCCTGTCGGTCTACACCGCCGGCTTCATCGCCGAGATCGTGCGCTCCGGCATCCTCGCCGTGCCGCACGGCCAGACCGAGGCCGGTCTGGCGCTGGGCCTGTCGCCGGTGCAGATCCTGCGGCTCGTCATCCTGCCGCAGGCGCTGCGGGTGATCGTGCCGCCGCTGACCAGCCAATACCTGAACCTGACCAAGAACAGCTCGCTGGCCGTCGCCATCGGCTATCCCGACCTGGTCAGCGTCACCAACACCTCGGCCAACCAGACCGGCCAGGTGGTGGAGGCGGTGGCGATGATGATGGCGGTCTATCTCGTCATCAGCCTGTGCATCGCCGGCTTCATGAACTGGTACAACCGCCGAGTGGCCCTGGTGACGCGATGAGCAAGGAAGTCCCGACCAACCCCACCGCCTGGGCCGCCTCCTATGAGGAGGAGCCGTCGCAGGCCTCCGTCCCGCCGCAGCCCAATGGCGTCACCGCGCTGAAGCCGCTGGGCTGGGCGCCGGTCAACTGGGCCAAGGCCAACCTGTTCAACACGCCGCTGAACACGGGCCTGACCGTCGTCTGCCTCGCCATCCTGTGGTTCTCCGTGCCGCCGATGGTGAACTGGCTGCTGCTGAACGCGGTGTGGAGCGGATCGTCGGAGGCCTGCCGCGAGGCGGCCGGCGCCTGCTGGTCGATCATCGCGGTCAAGCACCGGCTGATCTTCTTCGGCACCTATCCCTACGAGGAGCAGTGGCGCCCCTTCCTGGCCTGCGGCCTGTTCGTGGCGATGCTGGGCGTCAGCGGCGTGCGCGCGTTCTGGCGGCCCGGGCTGGCCGTCGCCTGGGCGCTGGTCCTGGTCGCCATGGGCGTGCTGATGTGGGGCGGCGTCCTCGGCCTGACCTATGTCGCCAACGACCGCTGGGGCGGCCTGCCGATCACGCTGATGCTGTCGGTCTTCGCCATCGCGCTGGCCTTCCCGCTGTCGATCCTGCTGGCTCTCGGCCGCCAGTCGTCGCTGCCGGCTATCCGCACCTTCTGCATCGGTTTCATCGAGCTGATGCGCGGCGTGCCGCTGGTCAGCGTGCTGTTCATGGCATCGGTCATGTTCCCGCTGTTCCTGCCGGAAGGCGTGACGGTGGACAAGCTGCTGCGTGCACTGGCCGGCCTGACCCTGTTCACCGCGGCCTATCTGGCCGAAGCCGTGCGCGGCGGCCTGCAGGCGATCCCCAAGGGCCAGTACGAGGCCGCCGACGCGCTCGGCCTGTCCTATTGGCAGAAGACCCGGCTGATCGTCCTGCCGCAGGCGCTGCGCATCGTCATCCCGCCGATCGTCAACCAGTTCATCAGCTGCTTCAAGGACACCTCGCTGGTCACCATCGTCGGCCTGTACGACCTGCTGACCGCCGCCACCGTGGCGACGACCGACCCCGAATGGCGCCCCTACTTCGCCGAGGTCTACGTCTTCGCCGGCATGATCTTCTGGCTCTTCTGCTTCAGCATGTCCCGCTACAGCCAGTGGCTGGAGCGTCTGGCCAACCGCTACACCCGCCGCTGACCGGCCTTCTGGGAGACCGACACATGACCGAGAACGCCATCATCGAACTCCGCAAGGTCGGCAAGTGGTACAACAGCTACCACGCGCTGCGCGACGTCAGCCTCAGCATCGGCAAGGGCGAGAAGGTCGTCGTCTGCGGCCCCTCGGGCTCGGGCAAGTCGACGATGATCCGCTGCATCAACCGGCTCGAGGCGCACCAGACCGGCCACATCATCGTCGACGGCATCGAGCTGACCGACGACGTGAAGGCGGTGGAGAAGATCCGCCGCAAGGTCGGCATGGTGTTTCAGAACTTCAACCTGTTCCCGCACCTGACCGTTCTGCAGAACCTGACGCTGGCCCCCATCTGGGTCCGCGGCATGGCGAAGTCCGAGATCGAGGAAATCGCCATGATGTACCTGAAGCGGGTGCGCATCCCCGACCAGGCGCACAAGTTCCCCGGCCAGCTGTCCGGCGGCCAGCAGCAGCGCGTCGCCATCGCCCGCGCGCTGTGCATGCGCCCCGAAATCATGCTGTTCGACGAGCCGACCTCGGCGCTGGACCCCGAAATGGTCAAGGAGGTGCTGGACGTCATGACGGAACTGGCGGGCGAGGGCATGACCATGGTCTGCGTCACCCACGAAATGGGCTTCGCCCGGCAGGTCGCGGACTCTATTGTCTTCATGGCCGAGGGCTCGATCATCGAGAGCGGGTCGCCGGCCGAATTCTTCGAGAACCCGAAAAGCGAGCGCACCCGCCAGTTCCTGGGCCAGATTCTGGAACATTGAGGCGGACCCGCCGGCAAGGCGGGGCGAGGAAAAGGCGGACGAGACGGCCATGCCGGCGACCATTGCCATCACCGACGACGACGCGGTGACGCGCGAGACGCTGAAGTCCTACCTGACGGACGAGGGCTTCGACGTCCTGCTGGCCCGGAGTGCGGAAGAGCTGAAGGACCTGCTGGCGGCCAGCGCGGTGGACGTCGTGCTGCTCGACATCCGGCTGCCGCGCCAGGACGGGCTGACCCTGACCCGCGAACTTCGCGCGGTGTCGGAGATCGGCATCATCCTGGTCAGCAGCCGGGCGGAGAAGCTGGACCGCATCATCGGGCTGGAGATGGGAGCCGACGACTACATCGCGAAGCCGTTCGAGCCGCGCGAGATCCTGGCCCGGGTGCGGAACCTGCTGCGCCGGCTGAAGGCGCCGGGCGACCAGCGCGACGACCGCCAGCGCCGCTTCGCCGGCTGGACGCTGTGGCTGGACCGCATGCGCCTGACCGACCCGCAGGGCAATCCGGTGCGGCTGACGGGTGCGGAGTTCGAGCTGCTGTCGACCTTCGTCTGCAACCCCGGCCGGGTGATGAACCGCGACTATCTGCTGACGGCGACGACCCGGCGGAAGACGGACGCGACCGACCGCACCATCGACAGCCTGGTCCGCCGCCTGCGCCGCCTGATCGAGACCGACCCGGCCGACCCGAGGCTGATCGTGACCGTCCACGGCACGGGCTACCTGTTCGCCGGCGACGTCACGCAAGACGGGTAAACACTCCCTCTCCCGCCCCGGGAGAGGGAAGGGGCCCATGGCATCGCCATGGGAAGGGTGAGGGGTGAGACAAGGATCAGAAATCCATGTCCGGATAGCCCCTCACCCTCCCCACGCCTCCGGCGCGGGTCCCCTCCCTCTCCCGGGCCGGGAGAGGGCGACAGTCTGCCTACCCCGAGCAAACTCCCCCGTCGCAGCAGTCTCGCGGCGGCCACGCGCTCGGCAGCCTGGGCCACGGGACATGCGAAAAAATCGCACGGTCCCGTGGCCCTATTTTTATGCAACTCCCGAGGCCGGCAGCCTATTCCGAAGTCAACGCACCACAGACGGTTGAGTCTCGTCTTGCCCCATTCTCTTTCCGGAAAGTCATAGGCCGTCGAACCGGCGAAAAAGCCGTCTCATCCTTTGTCCGCGTCGGCTCCGCTTGTCTCAAATGCAAAAGAAAAGACACGAGCTGTTCACATTTGGACGCTAAACCGTTCAAAGGGCCCTGCGACGATGTGCGCGTAGCAATCCGTGAAACCGTTTTTGTGGCGGCGGGGGTTTTGGGCATGACGACAATCTCGAAGACGGCGGGCGGCACCCTGGACGACACCGGCGCCCGGTACCGGTTCTGGACCCTGCGCCGCGCCATGGTGTCGGTGGTCGGCGTGCTGGTGGCGGCGCTGATCGCCAGCCAGGCCTGGGTGTCGCAACGCTACACCGACTTCGCGCTCGCCACCTTCAACAGCAGCGCCGCGGCCACCCTGCGGGTGCTGTCCAACGACCGCATCCGCAAGAACTACACGGAATGGCTGCAGAACCACGCCAACGAGTGGAGCCGCGACTCCTTCCTGGTCGACAGCATCAACCAGAATGATCCGGCCAAGACGACGCTGGCGCTGAAGAACATCAATTCCCGCCCGGTGGTGGTCGACCGCGAGGTCCGGCTGGTCTCGGTCGCCGTGTTCGATCCCGAGATGAAGCGGATCGCCGCCACCGGCGGTGAGCAGGACAGCGTCGCCACCGTCGCCCCGCTGTTCGAGGCGCTGAAGTCCCGCGACCTCGCCGACAAGCGCCGCCCGGCCAGCCTTCTGTGGCGCGACGGCCAGGGCCGGCCGCTCTACAGCATGATCGTTCCCATCGGCGGCTTCCGCGTCCTGGGCTTCCTGGAGGTGGTGACCGATCCGCTGCCCGCGCTCGCCAGCCTCGGCGCCGTACTGGACGCCGACATCCGCTTCACCGACGGCAAGGGCACCGTTCTGTTCGAATCCAAGGGCAGCGCACCGTCCGACCATGCGCAGATCTCCAGCACCACGGTGGCGCTCGGCGGCGACGGCGGGCTGCCCTGGGCGACGGCGGAGATCTCTCGCGACGTCGCCGAGTTCGTCGGCGCCACCGAGGCGCTGCGCAACGACGCGCTGAAGATGGTCGCCGCCTTCGCGCTGGCCGTCGCCATTGCCGCGGCCCTGCTTCTGCGCGTCGCCGTCTTCGCCAACCTGCGCAAGTTCGCCCGCGCCATGGAGCAGATCGCCGCCGGCGACCTGTCCATCGAGGTGCCGCGCACCGGCCGCGACGAGCTGGCGGTGATGGGAACGGCGCTGCGCGGCCTGCGCGGCAGCGTGGAGCAGGTGCTGCTGATGAAGCGGATGGTCGACAGCAGCCCGGTGCCGACGGCTCTCCTGCGCACGAATGGACAGGTCGGTTTCGTCAACCCGGCCGCCCGCGCCTTCTGCGAGGCGCACGGCATCGACCCGGCCGGTCCCGACCTGCTGGCCCAGGGGCCGGGCTTCACCGCCGAATGCACCGACCCCGCCCGCCCGCCGATCCCGCGCCGCACCCTGACCGTGGGCGAGACGACGGTGGAGGCCCATGTCGACACCGTGTTCGACGACCAGGGCAACGTGCTGGGCAAGACACTGTCCTGGACCGACGTGACGGAGCAGATGCGCTCGGCCGCCCTCGCCCGCCAGTTGATGGAGGACGTGCATCAGGTGGCGTCCGGCGTCGCCACCCAGTCGGGCCAGCTGCGCGAGCTGGCCGACGCGCTGCGCCGGGAATCGGCCGGCACCATCGACAGCACGGTCAGCGCCGGCAGCTTCGTCGCCGAGAGCAACCGTAACGCCAACACCTGCACCGGCAGCGCGGAGGTGCTGATGGACACCATCGGCAGCGTCTCCAGCCTCGCGACCGAGGCGGCGGGGGTGGTCGGCGCCACGCTGGGCGAGCTGACCGCCGCCCGCGGCGTGGTCGACCAGCTGGGCGAGAACACCGAGCAGATCCGCCGCATCGTCGACGTCATCACCGGCATCGCCCACCAGACCAAGCTGCTGGCGCTGAACGCCACCATCGAGGCGGCGGCGGCCGGGGAGGCCGGGCGCGGCTTCGCCGTGGTGGCGGCGGAGGTGAAGAAGCTGGCGGAGGAGACCGCCAAGGCCACGGTGCAGATCGCCAGCTCGGTCAGCGCCATCAACGGCAGCATCCAGAACACCGTCGGCACCTTCGCCCGCATCTCCGGCTCGGTCGAGCGGATCAACGAGGTGCAGGAGCTGATCGGCGAGGCGGTGGCACGCCAGACCGAATCCTCCACCGACATCCGCAGCCGGGTCGGCGTGATCGCCGGCAACACCGGCGAGGTGGCGGCGCTGATCGACGGGGTGAGCGCCCAGGCGTCGCGCACCGGCGACATCGCCGGCTCCCTGACCCTGACGGCGAACACGCTGGCCGAGGAAGCCGCTTCGCTGCATAGTCTGCTCGGCACGCTGCGCGCCCAGCAGGCGGCCTGACCGCGGTCCGCCCGGTGCTGGACGCCGTACGGATGGGCGCCGTGCGGATGGGCGCCGGACGGTTCGGGAGATGGATTTCGCGATGGGGCTGGTCGGGACCATCCGGCGTTTCGCCGCCGGGATGCTGCTGGCGCTGGTGGCGGCCTCACCGGCTTTCGCCAACGACGGCGAGACGCTGGAGCGCATCCACGGCCGCGGCTTCCTGATCTGCGGTCTGCGCAGCGGTGTCAGCGGCATCTCCTTTTCCGACCCGCAAGGGCATCTGGACGGCTTCCTGGTCGATGTCTGCCGCGTCTTCGCCGCGGCGACGCTGGGCAACGCCCAGGCGATCCGCGTCGTCCGCCTGCCGGAGAAGCCGCAGGAATTCCAGGCGGTGGAGAAGCACGACGTCGATATCGCGCTGACCACCACGACCTGGACCTTCAGCCGCGACCTGTCGCACGACATCGAGTTCCTGATGCCGCTGCTGCATGACGGCCAGGGCTTCGCCATCCACGGCGACGGCACCGCGCCGCCGCTCGATCGGCTGGGGCCGCGCACGGTCTGCGTCAAGACGGCGACCACCACCGTCCGCAACCTGGAGGACCATATCCGCAAGTCCGACCTGCCCTGGTCGATCCGCACCTTCCAGACGCTGGACGAGGCGCTGCAGGCCTTCCTCGCCCATGAATGCGACCTGCTGACCACCGACCGCACGGTGCTGGTCACCTCGCTCGCCGGCTACCGCAAGGCGGGGATGGCTATCCACATCTACCCCGACGTGATCTCGCGCGAGCCGCTGACCCCCTATGTCGCGCGGGGCGACCGCAACTGGTACGACATCGCCCGCTGGGTCCTCCATGCCATCGTGCTGGCCGACGCCAAGGGCGTCACGTCGGCCGACGTGCAGGCCGGCCGCATCCCCGACGATCCGGAACTGCACCGCATGCTGGGCCATGCCGGCAGCGCCGCCCGCAACCTGGGCCTGCCCGACGACTGGGCCCTGCAGGTGCTGGCGCAGGTCGGGAACTACGGCGAGATCTTCGACCGCAACCTGGGCGTCCCCTACGGCATGGAGCGCGGGCAGAACAGGCCCTGGACCCAGGGTGGATTGCTGTATTCACCGCCGTTCAGGTGAAACCGATCCCTAAGGAAGAGGACTTTGATCACGCTGAAGGGCGACGCCGGGCGCACGGCGTCCGGCGTTTCCTAGAGCGCTCACGCCCCGATGAAGCCCTTTTTCGCCATGCATGCATCCTTCGACAGCGGCTCCTTGCTGCCGTCCGGCAGGTAGCAGGTGCCTATGTTCAGCGGCGCGGTTGATGCCCCCGGAGCCGCAGGTGCCAGGGTCACGTTGCTCGGCACGGGAGGAGCGCTGCTCGAACGTCCGCCCGCCGATGGGAACGCGCCAGAGGCTGTCACCGCGGTGACCGGTAGCTGGAGGGGGCCGACGTGAATCACCTTGCCCCCTGCCTCTTTGCACCACGTCTCCTCACGGTATTCTTCCACCTTTCGGAGGCGGCAAAGGACGAGTACCTGGGCAGGAGTGGACTGTCCCGCGGAGACCATAGCTCCTGCGACGTGTGCCGATGATTCAGCCGGCAATGACAGCGAGACAAGGATCTGAGCCGGATACTGGTATGCGGCTCCAGAGCCCATGTCGACGGCGGCACCAACGATTCCGCCGGCGATGATGTTGCCGAATGCGGCACCAGCCGTCGTCGAGTTAACCGACGACGACCCCGCATGTCCGGCCTCAGTCCGGCATTGCACCGACAGCGGTCCATAAGCCTTCGAGACCGTTGCCGCACTGGGCGTGCGAACGATGGTCCATTGGCCTTTCTCGTTCTGCAACGTGCAGGTGGCCTGCTGGACCGGCGTGGTGTCGACAACGACCGACTGCGTAGTCCCTGTCGTAATCGAAGCGCATGCCTGTGTGGCTAGGCACAGCATGAGCAGGGCAACCACCCGAAGGATTTTGGTCATGGCATGCCCCCGGATCAACGAAACTGGCTCTTCAGGATCGGGTAGAAGCCCTGGTACTGCTCCTTCACCTGATCGAGGAATTGACGGCGTTTTGGATCCTTGGCGATGAGGTCCTTGTGCCAGGGGCTGCTGGCCCAATTGCTCTCTCCAGCAGAAGAGAAACCATAGAACTCTGGATTCAATAGAATTTCATAGTTCACATACGAATGCTCATTTGCCAAACGAAACACTGTATTGATCATCACTTTGGGCATGTCGATGCCTTTCTCTGCTAATGTCTGTTGTATATTCTTTCCATAAGTCGGAGAATAAGTGCCCGTTGGTGAGAAGATGTGATGGTTAATACCCCAGCAGGCTTGCTCTCGCTGATATGCCGAATCAAACTGAAGGAAGTATATGTCCTTGCGGAAGCAGAAATTATAGGTTTGCCAGCCGTTTCTCCCGAGATCGACGTTCGTCGATACTGAGACGTACCCGAGCAAGCGTCCGTTGACGATGTTCGCCATTGTAACTGTGGCATTAATGTTGAACTGATTGTTACTGCTCTCGTTAAGTGCTGTTACCGTCCATTTTCCCGGCGGCAAAGGAACCTGCGTCCGCGACACTTTGACGCTCCCCTCGTAGGTCGCGCCAATCGGCATTTCCGAGGCGATACTGTCAGCGAAGGCTGGAGCGCCACTTCCCAACAGCGCAATCAAAGAGATAGCTCGTAACGTGTTCCGGAGGATGTTCACTTTTCTTTGTCCAATTCGCGGTTAAAACCAGCCCAAGGATTGCTCCCTAAACCTTTGCGCGAATTATCCATAAGTAAACACCAATTTGGTTACAAGGCCGTAACAGCCTTGATCGGCGACCTGTCGTACCATCACCGTAGATAACGAAACCGTCAGGCCCGCACGACCGGGTTCTCGGCGTGATGCGTCGCGTGGCACGGCTAGCGTCGGTCCCGCCCCGGAGCCCAGTTCTGCAATTTCCCCCTACGCCGCCAGCGCCACGCCCAGATGCCGTTCCAGCAGCGCCGCATCCGCCTTCGCCTGAGCCGCCGGCCCCGCATGCACCACCCGGCCGCGGTCGAGGAAGACGACGCGGTCGGCGAACTCCAGCGCGCGGTCGACCTGCTGTTCCACCAGCACCACGGTCATGTCCAGGTTCGACAGCGCCGCCATCAGCGTGTCGCAGATCACCGGGGCCAGCCCCTCCAGCGGCTCGTCCAGCAGCAGCACCGTCGGCTTGCCCAGCAGCGCGCGGGCGACCGACAGCATCTGCTGCTCGCCGCCCGACAGCTCGCCGCCGCCGTTGCGCCGCCGCTCGCCCAGCCGCGGGAACAGCTCGTACGCCTCTTCCAGCGCCGAACGCGGACGGCCCTTCAGCCCGGTGACGAGGTTCTCCTCCACCGTCAGCGACTTGAAGATGTCGCGCGTCTGCGGAACATAGCCCAGCCCCGCCGCCGCCCGCGCCGAACTGTTCATGCCCGCAAGCTCCACCCCGTCCAGCCGGATGGTGCCGCCATGGCGGGTGGTCTGGCCGACCAGCGTCGCCAGCGTCGTCGTCTTGCCCACCCCGTTGCGGCCGAGCAGGGCCAGCCGCCCGCCCGCCGGCACGCTGAAGGAGATGCCGTCGAGGATCAGCGTCTTGCCGTAGCCGGCGCGCAAATCCGCGACTTCCAGGCTTCCGACCGCTTCAGTGGGCATTGGTCCGGCTCCCCAGATAGACCTCGCGCACGCGCGGGTCGGCGACGATCTCCTTGGCGGTGCCGCTGCACAGCAGCCGCCCCTGCGCCAGCACGACGATGGTCCTGGCGAAGCGGAAGACGAGATCCATGTCGTGCTCGATCATCAGCACCGCCAGATCCTTGGGCAGCCGGTCGATGGCGTCGAGGATGCGCTGGCTTTCCGAATGGGGCACGCCGGCCGCCGGCTCGTCCAGGATCAGCACCTTCGGCTTCATGGCGAGCGCCAGCGCGATCTCCAGCAGCCGCTGCTGCCCGTAGGCGAGTGAGCCGACCGCCGTGTGCGCCACATGGGTCAGCCCCATGCTGCCCAGCAGCTCCGCCACCTCGTCGGCCAGACCGGCGACCTTGGCGACATTGGCGAACAGGCGGAAGGTGCGGCGGTCGCGCTGCAGCACGGCCAGCTCCAGATGCTCGCGCACCGTCATCGACTTGAACAGCCGCGCCACCTGGAAGCTGCGGATCAGACCCAGCCGCACCCGCTCCGCCGCCGGCAGCCTGGTCACGTCGCGGCCGTCCAGCCGGATGGTGCCGGCGCTGGGCGGGATCACCCCGGTGACGAGGTTGACGAAGGTGGTCTTGCCGGCGCCGTTCGGCCCGATCAGGGCGCAGCGGTCGCCCGCCTTCAGCGTCATGGAGATGTCGGACGCCACCTGAAGGCCGCCGAAGTTCTTGCTCAGCCCCTCCACCTCCAGCAGCGCCGTCATGCCCCGCCCTCCTTTCCGCGCCGCAGCCCGCCCAGCCGTTCCACCACCGACACGATGCCGCCGGGCAGGAACAGGACGATGCCGATCAGGAACAGGCCGATGAAGGCCATCCAGTGATAGGGGTCGTTGGCGGCCAGGATGTGGTGGACGCCCATGAAGGCGGCGGTGCCGATCACGGCGCCGTAGAGCCGCCCGGTGCCGCCCAGCACCAGCATGACCAGCGCCTCCGCCGACCAGGAGAAGCCGGTGCTGTCCAGCCCGACGATGCCGCTGGTCACCGCGGTCAGGGCGCCCGCCACCCCGGCGAACACGCCGGCCACGGCATAGAGCACCACCAGATAGGCTTTCGGCGAACCGCCGATGGCGGAGATCCGCAGGGGATCTTCCTTCACCCCGCGGCAGGCCAGCCCGAAGGGCGAGCGCACGATCCGCCGTGCCACCGCCAGCCCGACCACCAGAACCGCCAGCGCGAACAGGTAGGAGGTGTGGCCGAACATGTCGAAGCGGAACATCCCCAGCACCGGTGCGGGGTCGATGCCCGACAGGCCGTCGCTGCCGCCGGTCCAGTCGCGCGCCTTGTTGGCGACCTCCTGCACGATCTGCCCGACCGCGATGGTCAGCATCAGCAGGGTCAGGCCGCGGGCATGCAGGATCAGGGCGCCGGTGACCAGCGCCAGCAGCCCGCCGGCCAGCCCGCCGACCGCCAGCATCGCGAAGGGGTCGTTGTTCCAGTTGACCGCGAGGATGCCGGCGGCATAGGCGCCGGTGCCGAACATCGCCGCCTGCCCCAGCGTGGCGATCCCGCCATAGCCCAGCACGAGGTCGAGCGACAGCACGAACAGCGCCGAGGCGGCGATGCGGGTCAGCAGCGCCAGATCGTCCGGCAGCAGCCAATAGGCGGCCAGCCCGGCCGCCGCGATCAGCGGGATGCCGATCCAGTCCAGGTCGCGGCGTTTGCCGAGCGGAGCAGGTCTGGTCATCCGGCCGGCCTTGCCGTCACGCTCGGCGACGCTCGTCATGCCGTCCTCCCTTTGAAGAAGCCGTGGGGCCAGCGGAACAGGATCAGGATCAGGGCGGCGTAGAAGAAGAACTCGCCGAAATTGGGGATCAGGTATTTGCCGGCGGTGTCGACGATGCCCAAAGCCAGCGCCGCCGCGGCCGAGCCGAAGATGCTGCCCGCCCCGCCGACCGCCACCACCGCCAGGAACAGCACGATGTAGCGGATGGCGTAATAGGGCTCCAGCGGCAGCAGCTCCGCCCCCAGCACGCCGCCCAGCGCCGCCAGCCCGGTGCCGAGCGCGAAGGTCGCCAGATAGAGCCGTTCCGTCCGGATGCCCAGCGCCGCCGCCATCGCCGGATCATCCACCGCCGCGCGCAGCCGGATGCCGAAGTCGGTGCGCTCCAGCAGCCACCACAGCCCCAGCAGCGTCGCCGCCCCGGCACCGATCACGAAGGCGCGGTGGGTCGGGATCGCCTTCGGCCCCAGCTCCACCGTTCCGGTCAGCAGCTCCGGCAGCGGGATGCGCTTCAGCGTCGGGCCGAACAGATAGTTGATGCCGGCGACGATGACGAAGGTCAGCCCGATGGTCAGCAGCACCTGCGCCAGCTCGTTGGCCGACCCGTAGATGCGGCGGTACAGCAGCCGTTCCAGCGGCAGCGTCGCCAGCACCGTCAGCGCCACCGCCACCACCAGCGCCACCCCATAGGGCAGCCCGACGCCCTGCGCCGCATAGGACGCGACATAGCCGCCGACCATGGCGAAGGCGCCATGCGCCAGATTGACCACCCGCATCAGCCCCAGCGTCACCGACAGCCCGACGGAGATGATGAAGAGGATCATGCCGTAGGCGACCCCGTCGACGGCGATCCCGAACATGGTTTCCATGATGTCTCTCCACCTGCCCTCTCCCGCCCCGGGAGAGGGAGGGGACCCGCGCCGAAGGCGTGGGGAGGGTGAGGGGTGAGGCAAGAATCCAGAAGCGCATGGCTCCGTGCCTCACCCCTCACCCTTCCCGCTTCGCGGGCCCCTTCCCTCTCCCGGGGCGGGAGAGGGATACTCGCCCCTCACTTCCCCAACTTGTACCCATAGTCCGGCTGGTTCGGGAACGCCTCCTTCTCGACGTTCTCCAATTTGCCGTCGACCTTCTCGACGGTGCGCAGATAGATCGTCTGGGTGACGTGGCGGCTGTCCCGGTCGATGGTCAGGGGACCGCGCGGGCTTTCCCAGCTCATGCCCTTCACCGACTCCACCGCCTTGGCGCCGTCGATCCGGCCGCCGCCGCCGTTCTTTATCATCTGGTAGATGACATGCACGCCGTCATAGGCGCCGACCGAGCTGAAGGTGACGGTGTCGTAGGACCCGAACATCTCCTTGTGCTTGGCGACGAAGGCCTTGTTCTTCGCCGAATCGTGCGCGCGGCTGTAGTTGAAGCTGGTGGTGATGCCCAGCGCCGCGTCGCCCAGCGCCGGCAGGTCCGGTTCCTGGGTCAGGTCGCCGGGGCCGAAGAACTTGATGCCCGCCGCCTTCAGCCCGGTGTCGTTGAAGGCCTTGGCGAAAGCCAGCGTCGACGGGCCGGCGGGCAGGAAGGCGTAGACCGCCTCGGCGCCCGCATCCTTGATGCGCTGCATGAAGGGAGCGAAGTCGTTGGACTTCATCGGCATGCGGATGGTGTCCACCACCGTGCCGCCATTCTTCTCGAAGGTGGTCTTGAAGGCGGTCTCGCCATCGATGCCGGGGCCATAGTCGCTGACCGCCGACACCGCCTTCTTGATCCCCTGCTTGGCCATGTATTCGGCCAGCGGCACCGTGTTCTGCCACAGGGTGAAGGAGGTGCGGACATAGCGCGGCGACTTTTCCGTGATGGCGGAGGTCGCGGCGTTGAAGATCACGCAGGGGATGTTCGCCTCGTCGATCAGCGGGGCGACGGCCAGCGCGTCCGGCGTGAAGAAATAGCCGGCGAGGAAGGACACCTTCTCCTTGACGATCAGCTCCTGCGACAGCGCCTTGCTTTGTGCCGGGTTGGGCTGGTCGAGGTCCTTGTAGACGAACTCCACCGTGTCGTTGCCGACGGTCTTGCCATGTTCGGCCTGATAGATCTCGATCGCTTCCCGGAAGGTCTTGCCGACCACGCCGTAGGGTCCGGAGAAAGGCGCGACGACGCCGACCTTGATGGTGGCGGCCCCGGCCGATCCGGCCGTCAGCGCCAGACCGAACGCCGCACCCAGCAGCGCGTTGCGCAGAGTCCTCGTCATCGTCCCTCCCACATGTGACCATATGCCGGCGCCGGAACTCGCGGCCCCGATCGTTGACTGTTCCGCCCAGCGTACTGAGGGGCCGCCGAACCGTCAAGTGCGATATTTGACGTTTCGTGCGATTAACGCACTTCCCTTGGCTTCCGTGTAAACCCTTGCTCTAAATCGGAAAACAGAACCAATCCGGATTACTTCACCGCATTTTCCTTATGTTGCGGCGCAATATGTGCGATTATCGCCATAACATGCCTATATTCGACCTTGACAGCCGAAAGCCACGCCGCCCAATCTGTGCGTAAAGACGATTACCCGTGCGATTTTCGCACAATCGGGAGGTCATATGGCCAAGATCACGCCCCTGCGCGAGGCGGTGGCGAGCCTCGTGCAAGACGGCGACACGGTCGCCCTGGAGGGGTTCACCCATCTGATTCCCCATGCCGCCGGGCATGAGATCATCCGCCAGGGCCGGCGCGGCCTGACTCTGGTGCGCATGACGCCGGACCTGATCTACGACCAGATGATCGGCATGGGCTGTGCTACGAAGCTGATCTTCTCCTGGGGCGGCAATCCCGGCGTCGGTTCCCTCCACCGTTTCCGCGACGCGGTCGAACAGGGCTGGCCGCACCGGCTGGAGATCGAGGAGCACAGCCACGCCGGCATGGCGAACGCCTATGTCGCCGGCGCCTCCAACCTGCCCTTCGCCCTGCTGCGCGGCTACACCGGCTCCGACCTGCCGAAGGTCAATCCGAACATCCGCTTCGTCGAGTGCCCCTTCACCGGGGAGAAGCTGGCCGCCATTCCCTCCGTCCGCCCCGACGTGACGGTGATCCACGCCCAGAAGGCCGACCGCCGCGGCAATGTGCTGCTCTGGGGCATCCTCGGCGTCCAGAAGGAGGCGGTGCTGGCCGCCAAGCGCTCCATCGTCACGGTGGAGGAGGTCGTCGAGGACCTCGAGGCGCCGCCGAACGCCTGCGTCCTGCCGAGTTGGGCGCTCTCCGCCGTCTGTCATGTCCCCGGCGGCGCCTATCCGTCCTATGCGCAGGGCTATTCGGAGCGCGACAACCGCTTCTACAAGGCCTGGGACCCCATTGCCCGCTCGCGCGACGACTTCCGCGCCTGGATGCAGCGCCATGTGCTGGACACCGACGATTTCGCCGGATTCCGCCGCGTGCTGGCCGAAAGCATGGCCCAGAACATGAAGGAGGCCGTGTGATGGCCACCGCTCGGACCACTGCCGAAACTCTCGATTTCACCGCGACCGAGATCATGACGGTGGCGGCCAGCCGGCTGCTGAAGGACGGCACCGTCTGCTTCGTCGGCATCGGCCTGCCGTCGACCGCCGCCAACCTCGCCCGGCTGACCCACGCGCCGGACGTGGTGCTGATCTATGAATCGGGACCCATCGGCGCCAAGCCGACGGTGCTGCCGCTGTCCATCGGCGACGGCGACCTCGCGCTGACCGCCGACACCGTGGTCGGCACGCCGGAGATCTTCCGCTACTGGCTGCAGGGCGGGCGGATCGACGTCGGCTTCCTCGGCGCCGCGCAGGTCGACCGCTTCGCCAATATCAACACCACCGTCATCGGCCCCTATGACGCGCCCAAGGTGCGGCTGCCCGGTGCCGGCGGCGCGCCGGAGATCGCCTCCCAGGCCAAGGAGGTGTTCATCGTCCTCAAGCATAACCCGAAGGCCTTCGTCGCCAAGCTGCCCTTCGTCACCTCGGCCGGATTTCTCGACGGGGGCGAGGCGCGCGCCAAGGCCGGCATCCCCGGCGCCGGGCCGACCGCGGTCATCACCGACCTCGGCATCCTCACCCCCGATCCGGTGACGAAGGAGCTGACCTTGACCGGCATCCATCCCGGCGTGACGGTGGAGCAGGTGAAGGCGGCAACCGGCTGGGACCTGAAGATCTCGCCCGACCTGAGGACCACCGAACTCCCGGACGCCGAAACCCTGACGGCGCTGCGCGACCTCCAGGCCCGCACCGCCGCCGCCCACGACATCTCCCATGGGCAATCTGGCGGCGGAGAAGGATAAGACCATGCGTGACGCCTATATCTGCGACGCCATCCGCACCCCCATCGGCCGCTATGCAGGATCCCTGTCGTCGGTGCGCGCCGACGATCTCGGCGCCGTGCCGATCCGCGCCCTGATGCAGCGCAACCCCTCGGTCGACTGGGCCGCGCTGGACGACGTGATCTATGGCTGCGCCAACCAGGCCGGCGAGGACAACCGCAACGTCGCCCGCATGGCGGCCCTCCTGGCCGGCCTGCCCGACGCGGTTCCGGGCACGACGATGAACCGGCTCTGCGGCTCCGGCCTCGACGCGCTGACCACCGCCGCCCGCGCCGTCAAGGCGGGCGAGGCCGAGCTGATGATCGCCGGCGGCGTGGAGAGCATGAGCCGCGCCCCCTTCGTCATGGGCAAGGCCGACGCCCCTTTCTCGCGGCAGGCCGAGATCTTCGACACCACCATCGGCTGGCGCTTCGTCAACCCGGCGATGAAGGCGGCCTACGGCACCGATTCGATGCCGGAGACGGCTGAAAACGTTGCCGCCGACTGGAAGATCGCCCGCGCCGACCAGGACGCCTTCGCGCTCCGCAGCCAGCAACGCGCCGCCCGCGCCATCGCCGACGGCAGCATGGCCCGCGAGATCGTCCCCGTCACCATCCGTACCCGCAAGGGCGAGACGGTGGTGAGCACCGACGAGCACCCCCGCGCCACGACGATGGAGGCGCTGTCGGCGCTGAAGCCCATCGTCCGCCCCGGCGGCACGGTCACCGCGGGCAACGCGTCGGGCGTCAATGACGGCGCCGCCGCCCTGCTGGTGGCCTCCGAATCGGCGGTGAAGCGTCACGGCCTCACCCCGCGCGCCCGCATCGTCGGCGGCGCCACCGCCGGCGTGCCGCCGCGCGTCATGGGCATCGGCCCGGCGCCCGCGACCCGCAAGCTGCTGGAACGGCTCGGCCGCACCATCGCCGACATCGACCTGATCGAGCTGAACGAGGCTTTCGCCGCCCAGGCGCTGGCCGTTCTGCGCGAGCTGGGCCTGCCGGACGACGCGGCGCATGTGAACCCGAACGGCGGCGGCATCGCGCTCGGCCATCCGCTCGGCATGAGCGGCGCCCGTCTGGCGACCACCGCGGTTTACCAGCTCGAGCAGTCCGGCGGACGGACGGCGCTCTGCACCATGTGCATCGGCGTCGGCCAGGGCATCGCGGTGACGATCGAGCGGGTGTAGCCGTCAAAGTTAGACCCCCACCTATCCTCCCCCACTGGGTGGGGAGGGACTGCCGCCGCCCTCCCGCCTCAGCACCAATCCCCTCCCCGCCCAGCGGGGAGGGTTAGGGTGGGGGTCTCACTTCGCAAGCATCCAGTACCCACCACAACCACCACAGGCGGACCCCATGCCCTTCATCGAAGCCGCCGGCATCACCCAGCACTACGACCTGACCGGCCCGGCCGACGCCCCGGTGCTGCTGTTCGCCAACTCCATCGGCACCAGCTTCCACATCTGGGACGCCGTGGTGCCGCACCTGTCGCAACGCTACCGCGTCCTGCGCTACGACATGCGCGGCCACGGCCTGACCCAGGTGACGCCGGTAACGGAGACCTCCGGCTACAGCATGGACATCCTCGCCGACGACGCCGCCGGCCTGCTCGACGCGCTGGGCATCGCGCGCGCCCATGTCTGCGGCCTGTCCATCGGCGGCATGATGGCGCAGCGCCTCGCCGTCAAGGATCCCGGCCGCGTGCACGGCCTGATCCTGTGCGACACCGCCGGGGTGATCGGTCCGCAATCGGTCTGGACCGACCGCATCGCCGCCATCCGAGCCCGCGGCATGGCCGCCATCGCCGACGGTGTAATGGCGCGCTGGTTCACCCAGGCCTTCCGCGACGGCCGGCCCGACCAGATCCGCGGCTACACCGCCATGGTCGCCCGCATTCCCGAGGACGGCTATGTCGGCTGCGCCATGGCGATCCGCGACGCCGACCTGCGCGCCGCCAACGCCGCCATCACCGCGCCGACCCTGGTGATCTGCGGCGAGCATGACGTCGCCACCCCGCCCGACGCCGCACGCGAGCTGGCGGCCGGCATTCCCGGCGCGCGGTTCGAACTGCTGCCCGGCGCCGCCCACATCCCCGGCGTCGAGAAGCCGGCGGAACTGGCCGCCCTGATCGACGGCTTCCTGAGGGACCTGCGATGAACGACCCTGAAATGAAGGATCAGGACCTCTACGACCGCGGCATGGCGGTGCGCCGCGCGGTCCTGGGCGACGCCCATGTCGACCGCTCGCTGGAGCGCGCCACCGATTTCGACGCCGATTTCCAGGAGTTCATCACCAAGACCGCCTGGGGCCAGATCTGGACCCGGCCGGGGCTGGACATCCGGACGCGCAGCATGCTGACCATCGGCATGCTGGCGGCGCTGGGCAAGGATGGCGAGCTGAAGCTGCACATCCGCGCCACCCGCAACACCGGCGTCACCCGCGACGAGGTGAAGGAAATCCTGATGCAGACCGCCATCTATGCCGGCGTCCCCGCCGCCAACCACGCCATCGCGCTGGCCCGCGCGGTGTACGCGGAGATGGATGAAGAGGACGCCCGACAGGGCTGACAGGCAAAGGCTGACCATCATGACCGTCCTCCGCCACGCCGATCCGCTGCTCGATCCGCTCTTCACCACCGATGCGGCGGCAGACGCCTTCTCTCCCAGCGCAAGGCTGCAGGGCATGCTGGATTTCGAGGCGGCGCTGGCGCGGGCGGAGGCGGCGGTCGGCGTCATCCCCGCCTATGCCGTTCCGGCCATCGCGGCGGCCTGCCGCGCCGACCTCTACGACCTCGACGCGCTGGGGGCCGAGGCGGCGCTGGCCGGCAACACCGCGATCCCGATGGTCAGGCACCTGACCCGCAGCGTGCAGGCCGCCGACGAGGAGGCGTCGCGCTACGTCCATTGGGGCGCCACCAGCCAGGACGCGATGGACAGCGGCCTGATGCTGCAGCTGCGCCGCTTCCTCGACGGGCTCGACGCCGATCTGGCGGCCTTGGCCGACGGCTTGGCCGACCTCGCCGACCGCCACCGCGCCACGCCGATGGTCGCCCGCACCTGGCTGCAGCATGCCCTGCCGACCACCTTCGGGCTGAAGGCCGCCGGCTGGCTCGACGCGCTGGGCCGCGACCGGCTGCGGATCGCCGCGGCGAGAGGCCGCCTCGCCCTGCAATTCGGCGGTGCCGCCGGCACGCTGGCGGCACTCGGCGAGGCCGGCCCGGCGGTGGCGGAGGCGCTGTCGAAGGAGCTGGACCTCCCCCTGCCCGCCCTGCCCTGGCACGCCAGCCGCGACCGCATCACCGAACTGGCATCATCTCTCGGCATCCTGGCCGGCACGCTCGGCACGCTCGGCCGCGACATCTCGCTGATGATGCAGATGGAGGTCGCCGAAGCGTTCGAGCCCGCCGGCCCCGGCCGCGGCGGCTCCTCCACCATGCCGCACAAGCGCAACCCGGTGTCCTGCGCCGTCCTGCTCTCCTGCGCCATCCGCGCTCCCGCCCTGGTCGGCGGGCTGCTGGCGGCGCAGGTGCAGGAGCATGAACGCGGCCTCGGCGGCTGGCACGCCGAATGGCAGGCGCTGCCCGACCTCTGCCGCCTCGTCGCCGGCGCCGCCCGCCATGCCCGCGAGACCGTCGCCGGCCTGACCATCGATGCGGAGCGCATGCGCGCCAACCTGGACCTGACCCGCGGCCTGATCCTGGCCGAGGCGGTCACCATGGCGCTGGGCGACCGCATGGGCCGCATGGCCGCCCATTCCCGCGTGGCCGACGCCAGCCGCCGCGCAGCCGGGACCGCCCGCCCCCTGCGCGACCTGCTGGCCGAGGATGCCGAGGTGGTGGAGGCGCTCGGCCCCGACGGTCTCGACCGCCTGTTCGACCCGCTGCGCTACACCGGCGCGGCAGGCCATTTCATCGACCGCGTTCTGGCACTCCACAGGCAGCAACAGCGTCAGCAGAACTGACCGCCCCCAAGGAGGACACCCGAGATGGACACAGCCGTGCAAGAGGTGGAAGGCGATTCCGATTCCCGCGACTTCGGCCCCCGCGACTGGGCGCAGCACCCGCCCTACCTGTCGCCGCTCTACAAGTCGACGGTTCTGCGCTCGCCGTCCAAGCCGCTGATCCCGATGAAGCAGTGCCTGTCGGTGCGCACCGGCCCGGTCTTCGGCCATGACAGCGTCGATCCGCTGGACGGCGACCTGACGAAGAACGGCCGCGTCAACGGCGAGCCGATCGGCGAGCGCATCGTCGTCACCGGCCGCGTGCTGGACGAGAACGGCCGGCCGGTGCCGCACACGCTGCTGGAGATCTGGCAGGCCAACGCCTGCGGCCGCTACGTCCACCGCTGGGACCAGCATGACGCGCCGCTCGACCCCAACTTCTTCGGGGCCGGCCGCTGCATCACCGACGCCGAGGGCCGCTACCGCTTCACCACGATCAAGCCCGGCGCCTATCCCTGGGGCAACCACCACAATGCCTGGCGCCCGGCCCACATCCATTTCTCGCTGTTTGGGCCGTCCTTCCTGACCCGGCTGGTCACCCAGATGTATTTCCCGGGCGACCCGCTGCTGCCGCTCGACCCTATCTACAACGGGGTGCCGGAGGGCGCGCGTGAACTGCTGGTCTCCCGCTTCTCCATCGACGTGACGGAGCCGGTGTGGGCGCTCGGCTATGAGTTCGACATCGTCCTGCGCGGACGCCAGGCCACGCCGATGGAGGGCTGACCGCCATGACCCAAATGCTGAAACAGACCCCGTCCCAGACCGTCGGCCCCTATTTCGCCTATGCCTGGACCCCGGAACTCTACGGCCGCCGCCCGCTGGCGACCAACCGGCTGGCGACCCGCGACATGGCCGGCGAGCACATCCGCATCGAAGGCGTGGTTTACGACGGCGAGGGCGCGCCGATCCGCGACTGCGTGGTGGAGATCTGGCAGGCCGGCGCCGACGGCCGGCACGCCCCCGGCGCCGCCGGCTTCGGCCGCTGCGGCACCGACGACGCGGGCCGTTATTTTTTCGATACGGTGAAGCCCGGCGCCTGCGACCCCGGCCACGCCCCGCACATCGCGGTGACGGTGTTCGCCCGCGGCATGCTGAGCCACGCCTTCACCCGCCTGCACTTCTCCGACGAGGCGGTAGCGAACGAGGCTGACCCGGTTCTGGCGAGCGTCCCCGCCGACCGCCGCGACACCCTGATCGCGAAACGCGCCGAGCTGCCGGGCGGCGTGGTCTACCGCTTCGACATCCGTCTGCAGGGCGAGGGGGAGACGGTGTTTTTCGATTGTTGAGGGTGGGGTGTCGTCGGCTTCGATTGCCCCCACCCCATCCCTCCCCCGCTGGGCGGGGAGGGGGTAAGTGCTTGTTCGGGAAGGCAGCGGCAGTCCCTCCCCGCCCAGCGGGGGAGGATAGGTGGGGGCATCGTCAGCCGACACCCCCACACTCCTCACCCCTCCCGGATCGTCGCCACGAAGCGCTGCACCTCGCTGCGCAGCTGGGCCGACTGGTGCGACAGGGTGTCGGCGGCCGCGCGGGCCTGGGCGGCCATGCTGCCGGTCTCGCCGGCGGCGCGGGTGACGCCGTCGATGTTGGTCGACACCTCCCGCGTGCCGGCGGCGGCCTGCTGGACGTTGCGGCTGATCTCGCGGGTCGCCGCCCCCTGCTCCTCCGCCGCGGCGGCGACGGCGGTGACCGTCTCGCTGATGCCGAGGATGGTGCGGCCGATGGCCTGGATGGCGCCGACGGCGCTGCCGCTGACCGCCTGAATCTCGGCGATTTGGGCGGCGATCTCCTCGGTCGCCTTGGCGGTCTGGCTGGCGAGGTTCTTCACCTCCTGCGCCACGACGGCGAAGCCCTTGCCCGCCTCGCCCGC
The DNA here is from genome assembly GCF_055698305.1 of Azospirillum sp. VT-I1. Lineage (NCBI taxonomy): Bacteria > Pseudomonadati > Pseudomonadota > Alphaproteobacteria > Rhodospirillales > Azospirillaceae > Azospirillum > Azospirillum sp. VT-I1. The sequence continues at coordinate 329,611 of NZ_CP168805.1, forward strand.
CCGCGCCGCCTCGATGGTGGCGTTGAGCGCCAGCAGGTTGGTCTGGCCGGCGATGGACTGGATCAGGTTCACCACGTCGCCGATCTTCTGCGCCGCTTCGGCCAGACCGGCGACGGTGCCGTTGGTCTTCTCGACCTCGCCCACCGCATCGTTCGCCATGCGGGACGAGGCGGCGATGCGCTGGTTGATCTCCTCGATGGAGTGGGCCAGCTCCTCCGCGGCGGCGGCCACCGTCTGCACGTTGCTGCTGGCGACGTCGGCGGCGCTGGCGACGGCCGCGGCCTGGGCGTTGGTCTGCTCGGCGATGGCCGACAGCCCTTCCGAATCGGTGCGGATCAGTTCGGCCTGCTGGGCCACGTTGGCGACCACGCCGCCGACCGTGCCTTCGAACCGGTCGGCCATCCGGGCCAGTTCCTGCTTGCGCTGTTCGGCGGCGCGCTGCTCGTCCAGGCGGCGCTGCTCCTCCATCTCGGCGACGCGGCCGGCATTCTCCTTGAACAGCTGGAGCGCCTTGTTGATGGCGCCGATCTCGTCGGCGCGGTCGCGGTCGGTGACCTCCACGTCGCGCCGGCCGGCGGTCAGCGCCTGGATGGTGACAATGATCCGCCGCAGCGGCTGGCCGATCACCATGCGGCTGGTCAGCCACAGCGCCAGCAGAAGCCCGGCGCTCAGCAGAACCGCGCCCACGGCGATGAAGGTGCTCAGTTCCTGCTTCGGCACTTCGATCTTGTTGATCGGCAGGTTGACCAGGATCGACCAGGGCGTGCCGGTGCTGCCGACGACGACCGGGACGAACAGCTGCTTCACCTCGGTCTTCAGGCTCGCCGACACCGAGAAGTGGGCAAAGGTCCTGCCCTCGCGGATGGCGGGCAGGGCATCCTTGAGACGCTGGTTGGTCTCCAGGATCGGCTTGCCCAGGTGATCGGGGTTGCTGTAGGCCGCCCAAGCCCCGCCGTTGGAGATCAGGAAGACCGATCCGGTCTCGAACGGCTTGGCCACCTTCAGCTCGTTCCAGATCTCGTCGTTGGCGATGTCCACGCCGGCAACGCCGATGAACTTGCCGTCCTCCATGATCGGCACGGCAAGCGACACCATCAGCACGTTCTTGCCGGCGACGAGATAGGTGTATGGTTCGACGATGACTTCGCGCTTCGTACGCTTGGGTTCGTTGTAATAGAACCCGTCCGGACCGGTAGTTTCGTAATTGGACAGCGGCTGGTAGTTGATCTTGTCTCCGACCCGGTTCCAATAGGGTATGAAACGCCCGGTAGAATCGCCGGTGGGGGCGTTGACGAAATCCTTGTCTCTTCCATCGAGCGCGTTGGGCTCCATGCCCACCCAGACGCCAAGCAATTTGGGATTGGCGACCAGCAGGCTTTTGAGCCACTCGCTCAACTTGTCGCGGTCGACGACACCCTGCTGCTTCATCGCGAGCAGAGTGGTGCCCATGAAGCGGCTGATGTTCATGGCCTCGTTCAGCCGCCGTTCGACGACGGCGGCGTGATACCTGCCAAGTTCCTCTCCGACCCTGAAGGACAGGTCATCGGTATCCGCCCCGCTTTTGACGGAGATCACGACCGACCCGGCACCCAGCCCGATCATCAGGACCAGACCGATCGCCAGCACCAGTTTGGTCACCAAAGGCAACTTCTTGAACATCGACTCCCCCGCGACACATCCGTATGAAGGCACGACACCCCCACCGACTGTCCCGCGGGTCGGTTAAATTCGAGTAAATTGCCGTATAAGGTATGCGCTTATCCCAAGTAGATTGCGAGCCATTCTCAAAGTTTAGAGCAGTCCGCTCAATTTCTCATTTTATGGCTCATACTTCAGGACCCGCACCGCGCCCTGTATGAACGCAAACAACCGGTGCTGCACAATGCCGCAGTTCTTACGCTCCGGAAGACGAAAGGGGCGGACCGGTTTCCCGGTCCGCCCCTTCTTCACTCAGACCTGCCCGACCTGCGTCGCCGCGGTTACTTCCGGGCGGCGGCGATGGCGGCCTGGATCTCCTTCAGGACCTCGGCACCGCCGTCGGCGGCGTACTTGTCGAAGGCGGGCTTGACCATCTCGCGCATGCGGTCCAGCTCGGCCGGGCTCAGCTCATTGATCTGCATGCCCTTTTCCTTCAGGTACGCGATGCTCTGGGCCGAGGCCTCGCGGCTGTCCTTGCGCTCGAACTCGCGCGAGGCGACGGCGGCCTCGTTCAGGATCTTCTTCTCGTCGGCCGACAGGCCGTCGTACCAGCGCTTGCTGGCCAGCACGATCCACGGGCTGTAGACGTGGCGGGAGATGGTCAGGAACTTCTGGACTTCATAGAACTTGGACGACTGGATGGTCGTGACCGGGTTCTCCTGGCCGTCGACCGTGCCGGTCTCCAGCGCGGTGAACAGTTCGGAGAAGGCCAACGGCACCGCGTTGGCGCCGAAGCGGTTGAACATGTCGATGTAGACGGGGTTCTGCATCACGCGCAGCTTGATGCCGCCCATGTCTTCAAGCTTGGTGATCGGCCGCTTGCTGTTGGTCAGGTTGCGGAAGCCGTTCTCCCAATAGACCAGCCCGACCAGCCCCTTGTCGTTCAGCGACTTCAGCAGCTTCTCGCCGAAGGGGCCGTCCAGCACGGCGTCGGCTTCCCGTTCGTTGTTGAACAGGAAGGGCAGGTCATAGACGCCGAAATCCTTGACGATGCCGACGAGGGTGGCGGTGGAACCCACCATCATCTCCTGCGCGCCGCCGATCAGGGCGTTCTGCATCTGGATGTCGTTGCCCAGGCTGGCGTCGCCGAAGCCCTTCATCTTGAACTTGCCGCCGCTGCGCTTGGACAGTTCCTCGGCGAAATACTTCACCGCGCGGCCCTGGTTGCTGCTTTCCGACAGGCCGTAGCCGAAGCGGATGATGCGGGTCTTCACCTCCTGGGCGGAAGCGCTGGTGACGGCGGCGACCGGGGCGAGCAGGGCGGCAGCGATGCCGGTGGCGAGAAGCAGTCTGCGGAACATGGTGTCGGTCTTCCTTCCTTGGGCGTTTCGTTGTGGTTGGCGTTCAGGCGTCAATGGAAGAAGTGCAGCGGTGCGGTGACGATCTCCGGCACGGCGATCAGCAGGCCCACCAGGACGATGTAGGTCAGCAGGAAGGGCCAGATGCCCTTGGTGGCGCTTTCCAGCGAGATGCGGGCGACGCCGCACACCACGTTCAGCACCGTGCAGACCGGCGGATGGATCAGGCCCAGCGTGCCGATCAGGACGAACATCACGCCGAAATAGGTCGGGTCGATGCCGGCCTTGATCGCCAGCGGGGTCAGGACGGGGCCCAGCACCAGGATGGTCGGCGTCAGGTCCATCACCGTGCCGACGGCCAGCAGCAGGACGGCGATGGCGAGCATCAGCAGCTTCGGGTGCTCCATCAGCGGGGCCAGCAGCTCCGTCATCTGCTGCGGCAGGTCGGCCAGCGTCACCATGTAGGACGACACCAGTGCCGCGGCACACAGGAACATCACGGTGCTGGTGGTGCGCGCCGCCTGGACCAGCAGCGGGACCAGCTGCGGCAGCGTGACCTGCCGGTAGACGAACAGCGCGACGAACAGCGAATAGACGGCGGCGACCACCGCTGCCTCGGTCGGCGTGAAGATGCCGCCGCGCAGGCCGCCGATGATGATGACCGGCAGGGCCAGCGCCCAGACGCCGTCGCCCAGCGCCTTCAGCCGCTCCCGCCCGCTCGCCTTCGGCTGCAGCTTCACCGTCATGTCGCGGACGACGAACATCCAGGTGAAGACCAGCCCCAGGCCCATCAGCAGGCCGGGCACGATGCCGCCCATGAACAGCGAACTGATCGAGGTGTTGGTGGTCACGCCGAAGATGATGAAGGGCATGCTGGGCGGGATGATCGGGGCGATGATGCCGCCCGACGCGATCAGGCCGGCCGAGCGCGGCACCGGATAGCCGTGGTCGCGCATCATCGGGATCAGCAGCGTGGCGAGTGCGGCGGTGTCGGCGATGGCCGAGCCGGACAGGCTCGCCAGCATCACCGAGGCGCCGATGGTCACGAACCCCAGCCCGCCCTTGATGTGGCCGACCAGGCTGACCGCCAGGTTGATGATGCGCTGGGAAATGCCGCCGGCGTTCATCAGCTCGCCGGCCAGGATGAAGAAGGGCACCGCCATCAGCGGGTAGTTGTCGGCGCCGCTCAGCATGTTCTGGGCGACCAGTTGGGCGTCGAAGAAGTCCAGGTGGAACATCAGCGCGACGCCGGTCAGCATCAGCGCGAAGGCGATGGGCATGCCGAGCAGCATGAAGCCGAACAGCGAGCCCAGGAAAATGGTGAGGGTCATGGCGGAATCTCCGTCCGCAGGAGGTCGTCTGGGCTCAGTGCTTGGCGACGGCGGCGCTGCCGTGCGGGGCCGGGGGCGCCACGGCGGGACCGTGCGACTCCGGATGGTCCAGCATGGTATCGGGATCGCCGGGAACGCGGGCGCCCGGCTGGTTGGTGACGATCCGCACCAGGTTGGCCAGCACGATCAGCGCCATGGCGATGGCCGGGAAGAAGCCCGCCGCGGCGTAGAAGGCCATGGGGAAGCGCAGGACGGTGGAGAAGGTCTCCATCCCGATCAGCAGCTGGATCCAGCTGCCCTGCACGAACAACCACAGGGCATAGAGCATCATCAGGTGCGCGATCACCGCGCAGGCGCGGCGGACCTTGGCCGGCAGGCGGCTCTGCACGATCTCCAGCCCCAGATGCCGCTGGTGCCGCAGCGCGACGGTGGCGCCCAGGAACACCAGCCAGACGAACATCAGCCGCGCGATCTCCTCCGCCGCGACGATGCCGCTGTTGAAGATGTAGCGCAGGACGACGTTGCCGAAGACAAGACCGACCATGATCGCCAGCATCAGCGCCATGATCCATTCGGTGATCCGCTCCAGCAGATCCGCCACGCGTTTCATTCGGTCCTCCCAGTATTTTCCCCGCCGGTCAGGCGGGCGCAGGCGTCGGCGACGATGGCGTCCGCCGGCAGCGTCACCTCATAGGACAGCACCGCCTCGTCGTCGGCGGGCATCTCAAGGTCGGCGAACTGGCTGTCGACCAGGGCGGTGGGCATGAAATGGGCTGTCCGCGCCCCCATGCGAGAGGCGATCAGCGCCTTGTCGCCGTGCAGATGCAGGAAGACGACCCGCTCGCAGTCGCCGCGCAGCCGGTCGCGGTAGCGCCGCTTCAGCGCCGAACAGGCGACCACCAGCCCACGCCCCTCGCGATGCGCCTCGGCGATGAAGCCGGCCAGCGTGCCGAGCCAGCCGTCGCGGTCGGCGTCGGTCAGCGGGATGCCGGACGACATCTTCGCGATGTTGGCGGGCGGGTGGTGGGCGTCGCCCTCGATGAAGGCATGGCCCAGCGCCGCGGCAAGGCCCTGGCCGACGCTGGACTTGCCGCAGCCGGCGACACCCATCACCACGACGATCGGCGATGCGGCGGACAGGCTGTCCGGCGGGCGCGCGCCGGTGCCGGGAGACGGCGCGATGGAGGGACCGTTCATGTGCCAGTGTTCCCGATTGCCGGTGCAAGGCGGCATCCGCGACCTTCCCGGTCACGGCGGCCCCGCACTACAAAAAGATGTTAGCGCTATCATGTCCGGACCAAAGGCGCATCCGCGGCCCTATGGCCCGAATGCACGGATGACGCCGAGACGAGATGGCGATATTGTTAGCGCTAACCTTGACGCGCGTAAAGAGTTTTGTTTGAGTTGCGTACCAACAGGTTGGCAGGAGCCGCGGGTTGCAGGCAGCGCTTGCCCGCCATGCTACACAACGGTAATCAGCGGTCCAGCGTGGCGCATCGTCGCGCCGGCCCCTGATTGGCCATCAGAAGGAAGGACGGAGCCCTGTGACGACGCATGGCGGTGATCGGCCTGCATCCCCGACGGTCAGAACGCGCAAGCCGCGTTCCTCGCGCACCGGGCGGGCGACGATGGCGGACGTGGCGGAACGGGTGGGCGTCAGTGCCATCACCGTGTCGCGCGCCTTCAAGCGGCCGGAGCTGGTCGGGCCGGATCTTCGCCAGCGCATCCTCGACACCGCCCAGTCGATGGGCTACGTGCCGAACCAGGCGGCCAGTGCGCTGGCCTCGGCGCGGTCGATGACGGTGGCCGTGCTGATCCCGTCGATGACCAACATGGTGTTTGTGGAGACGCTGGCCGGCATCCACGACATGCTGCTGCCGCGCGGCTACCGCGCCCTGATCGGCGTCACCCACTATTCGCCGGAGGAGGAGGAGCGGTTGATCCGCACCTACCTGCAGTTCCAGCCCGACGGCATCCTGCTGACCGGCACCGACCATACCCAGGTTGCCCGCACCTATCTGTCGGCGCTGAGCAGCCCGACCGTGCACATGATGGAACTGCTGGACGATCCCGACAGCCTCAGCGTCGGCTGTTCGCAGGAGGAGGGCGGCCGGCTGATGACCACCCACCTGCTGGAGCGCGGCTACCGCCGGATCGGCTTCGTCGCGGTTCAGCTCGACCCCCGCACGCTGTCCCGCCTGGACGGCTACCGCCACGCGCTGGAGGAGGCCGGGCTGTATGACGAGAAGCGGGTGTGGCGCCTGCCCGACCCGTCCTCCATCCATCTGGGTGCTGCGATGATCGACCGGCTGATGGCCGAGAACAGCGATTGCGACGCCGTCTTCTTCTGCAACGACGATCTGGCGCAGGGCGCGCTGTTCCAGTGCCAGCGCCGCGGCATCCGGGTGCCGGACCAGCTCGCCATCGCCGGCTTCAACGACCTTCCGGCGTCGGCCTGGACCACCCCGACCCTGACCACCATCGCCACGCCCCGCTATGCCATCGGCCGCCACGCCGCCGCCATGCTGCTGGACCTGATGGACGGCAAGGAGCCGCCGCGGCGCCGCGTCGACCTGGGCCTGACCTTCATCGCGCGGGAGAGCACCTGAGCAGGGGCCGCGCGCGGGCCCCTGCCCCGGTGGCGGCCTACGCCGCCCGCACCGTGGCGATGAAGGTCCCGACCTCCCGGCGCAGCCGCTCGGCCTCGCTGGCCAGTTCCTGCGAGGTGCCGCGGACGCGGCCGGCGGCGTCGCCGGTCTCGTGAACGGCGGTGCTGACACCGGCGATGTTGCTCGACACCTCTTCGGTGCCCTGGGCGGCCTGGGTGACGCTGCTGGCGATCTCCCGGGTGGCGGCGGCCTGCTCCTCGATGGCGGCGGCGATGGCGGTGGTGATCTCGCTCATGCGGCCGATGGTCCGGCCGATGCCGCCGATCGCCTTCTGGGCGCCGCCGGTCGTCTGCTGGATCTCCTGCACCTTGGCCTGGATCTCGTCGGTCGCCCGCGCGGTCTGGGTGGCCAGCGCCTTCACCTCGCTCGCCACGACCGCGAAACCCTTGCCGGCCTCGCCGGCCCGCGCCGCCTCGATGGTGGCGTTGAGCGCCAGCAGGTTGGTCTGGGCGGCGATGCCGCTGATCAGTTCCACCACCGCGCCGATCTGCTCGGCGGCGGTCACCAGTTCGCGCATGGTGCGGTCGGCGCCGTCGGCGTCGGCCACCGCCTGGGTGGCGATGCGGGTGGAGTTCTCCACCTGCTGGCCGATCTCGGCGATGGAGGCCGACAGCTCCTCCGTCGCGGTGGCGACGGTCTGCACGTTGGCCGACGCCTGTTCCGACGCGCTGGCGACCAGCAGCGAGCGCTCGCTCGCCTCCTGCGCGGTGGCGGTCAGCGCGGTGGCGGCGTCGCGCATGCCGGTTGCGGCGTTGGCGACGGTGTCGACGATGCCCTTCACCGTGCTTTCGAAGGTATCGGCCATCTGCAGCATGGTCTGGCGGCGGTGTTCGGCGGCCTTGCGCTCGCTCTCCTCCTGCGCCTTGCGCATCCGCTCCATCTCCAGCGCGTTGGTCTTGAAGACATCGAGCGAGCGGGCGAGCGCGCCGATCTCGTCCCGGCGGCCGGCGTCGGTGACGGCGACGCTCAGGTCGCCCTGGGCCAGCCGCCCCATCGCCTTGGTGATGGCGCCCAGCGGCCGGGTGATGGCGCGCGAGATCGCCCAGGCCAGCAGCAGGCCCAGCAGAACCGCCACGACCGTCACCGCGGTGCCGCGCGACTCGGCCGCCGCGACCTCGGTGGCGGCGGTGCGTTCCAACTGCGTCAGGAAGCTGGCGGATTGCTCGCGGATCAGGCCGATCTTGTCGTTGATCTGCTTGCCGGCCTTCCCCAGAGTTTCGCTGTTCAGCGACTGCAGCTGCTCGCTCAGCGCCGCAATGCGTTCGATCCCGGCGCCATAGGCCGGAAGCTTGGAGAGGGCCTGGGACAGCTTGGTCTTCACCGCTCCCTCGGCCATCCCGCTGCGCAGCGCCTCGGCCTTCGCCGTCACCTCGGCCAGATCCTTGCGGATGCGGACCAGATCCTCTGCCTTGGTCTCCGACACGAAGCGGGCGACCAGCACACGGACCAGCAGGAACTGCTCGCTGACCTCGGCGGCCTTCACCGTGCGGTCCAGGTCGCCGCCATCCCTTTCCGCCTTGACGGTGTCGCTCAGCGTGCGACGGATGTCGGCGCCCATCGTGTTAACCACCGACGCCACGATGGAATCGCGCTCCGTCCGCGCGGCGACCAGCTTTTCGAAGCCGCCGGCCAGAGCCTGCTGCAGGGTGGCGATCTCCTGCGCCGCTTGTCGGTCGGCGTCCTTGGTCATCCGCGTGGTGGCGGCCTCCACCTTCTTTCGGAACTTCTCCAAATCCGAGCGGAAGCGGTCGGCCACCGCGGCTGACCCGGTGGAGAGGAACTCCTCGGCCCCGCCCAGGGCGTCGGAAATGTGCGTGTCGGCCTCCGCCACCGTCATGGCGACATGCGACTGGGCGGCATAGCGGCGGAGCGCATCGTCGCTCGACTGCAGGCCGGTCCAGGACACCGCCCCGAGCCCGACCAGAAGAGCCAGCGTGACGCCGAACCCGGTGTAGATCTTGGTCGCCGTATGCAGGTTGGCAAAGGCTCCGGCTTTGGTGGGCTGGCTCTGGCTGGTGGCGTTCATGATGGTGACCCCGGCTTCCACTGGCGATGGAGCGGTCTTTGGTTAGGCCGCTGATTGGTCAGTCACGTTACAAGAACAATGCCAAAGGACCATTAACGGCCGGGTTGCTTTTCTACCCTACGAAATCCCCCTAAGCGCCGGCTCTGCCGTCTGCGACCTTCGCAGTTTGCGAAAACTCCTGATATTGCTTTGCAATTTGCATGTCTCATCGCTTCGCGACTGCGAAGTTCATGCCTTTAGTTATAGAACTGCCCTCCATTCACTTCGATCACCTGCCCGGTGATGTAGCCGGCCAACCGGTTGGAGGCCAGGAACAGGTAGGCGCCGACGCAATCCTGCGCCGTGCCCAGCCGTTTCAGCGGGATGCGCGCCGCCGTCTGGGTCAATTTGTCCGGGGTCGAGTAGCGCTGGTGGAAGTCGGTGTCGATGGTGCCGGGGGACACGGCGTTGACGCGGATGCCGTACGGCGCCAGCTCCGTCGCCAGCGAGCGGGCGAGGCCGGCCTGGAAGGCCTTGGCCGCGCTGTAGAGCGACGACCCCGCGCTGCCCCCGGTCCGTCCGGAGATGGAGCCGGTGTTGACGATGGCGCCCTTCGACGCGATCAGCGCCGGCAGCGCCGTCCGGCTGGCGACGACGGCGGAGGCGGCGTTCAGGTCGAACTGCCGCTGCAGGAAGTCGTCGTCGATCTCGCCCAGCGCCACCCGGCCCAGCATGGTGCCGGCATTGTTCACCAGCACGTCCAGCCCGCCAAGCCGGTCCACCGCGCTTTCCACCACCCGGCGGACCTCCGCCTTGTCGGCGAAGTCGCCGGCCAGCGGGATCACCCCCGCCTCCATCCCCGCCGCCGCAGCCTCCAGCGCCGCCCCGTCGCGGCCATGGATGGCGACGCGGGCGCCGAGCTGGGCGAACGCCGCCGCCACCGCAGCACCGATGCCGCGGCTGCTGCCGGTCACCAGAACCCGCTTGCCGCGGAATTCCTGCGCCAGCAGGTCGGCGGGCCAATCGGCAAAATCGGTCGCGGTCATGAACGCGTGCTCCCCTGGTGGCAGGCCGCCCCGTCCCATGTTCGGAATCGAAAGACGGCCTGATTGTTCGTGTTCCAATCCGATCATAGGGGGCGGCGCTTCCCCCGTCAATCCGGGGTCCGGCGGCTGGTCCAGCGATAGGGGGGCGATTGTTGTTTCCAGGCGAATAGTGTTGTCGGAACTGCTGGATTTATCCGGCGGCGGCAGACGGTTAACTCTGTGTTCACGGCCGACGCTCCCCGGCGCCGACCGGACATCAACCTCCAGCCCCGCCCCGCGCCCGGTGACGAATCCCCCGTCGCCGGGCGCATCCCCCGGCAGGGCAGTCTTCGCATAAGGACATCGTCATGTTCACGCAGAAGTTCGCCACCGTTGCCGTCGCCGCCACTCTATCGCTGTCGGCCCTGACCTTTGCCGCCGGTTCGGCGAATGCCGCGCAGGATGCCGGTTTCGATAGCCTGCTGGCCTCCACCTCCGCCGCCGTCGCCCAGGCCGATGCCCTGACCGCCGAGCGCACCGAGCGCGACGCCGCCCGCACCGCCCTGTCGGTCGCCCGTTCGCTCGCCGCCCAGGGCGACGCCAAGGGTGCCAGCGCCTACCTGAACTTCGCCCGCGCCAAGCTCGGCCTCGGCAGCACGGTTCAGGACAGCGTCGTCGGCCTGTCCGCCTCGGGCGACTCCGCCGTCCGCAGCGATGCCGTCCGCGGCAACGCCATCGCCTCGCACAGCTCCTACCGGTAACCCTTTACCGGTAACGCGTACCTGACTTTCCGAATCTGCCGCGGACGTCCGCCGCACAGCCTCAGCGGCGGCGCCGCGCGGCGATCGGGCCCCTCATCCGCTCTTCCGCCCTTTCGCTAGAATCCTGTCGAAGACGGCCGGCCTTCGGGCTATGTAGGCGGGATGAACACCGATCCAGACCACACCGGCCAAGACCACGCCGGCCAAGAGTTCGAGATTTTCCTGGTGGCCGCCCCCGGCCTGGAATCCGTGCTGTGCGCGGAGGCCGCCGACCGCGGCTTCGCGAACCCCAGCGCGGTGAAGGGCGGCGTGACGGTCACCGGCGGCTGGCCGGAGGTCTGGCGGGCCAACCTGGAACTGCGCGGCGCCACCCGCGTGCTGGCACGCATCGCCTCCTTCCGCGCCTTCCATCTGGCGCAGCTGGACAAGCGGGCACGCCGCGTCCCCTGGGCGCAAATCCTGCGCGCCGACGTGCCGGTGCGGGTCGAGGCCTCCTGCAAGGGCTCGCGCATCTACCACGCCGGCGCCGCCGCCCAGCGCATCGAACGCGCCATCGCCGAGGAGCTGGGCGCCCCCATCGTCAAGGCCGCCCCCAAGCCGACCGGCAAGAAGGCCGCCAAGGATATGGAGGCAGAGGCGGAGGACACCCGCCCCCTGGAGATCGCCGTCCAGATCAAGGCGCGCATCGACGACGACCTCTGCACCATCAGCGTCGACAGTTCCGGCGAGTCGCTGCACAAGCGCGGCCACAAGGAGGCGGTCAACAAGGCGCCGATGCGCGAGACGCTGGCCGCCCTGTTCCTGCGCCAGTGCGGCTTTGACGGGCGCGAGCCTGTCCCCGTGGTGGATCCCATGTGCGGCTCCGGCACCTTCGTGATCGAGGCGGCCGAGATCGCCGCCGGCCTGAAGCCCGGCCGCTCCCGCAGCTTCGCCTTCGAACAGCTCGCCAACTTCGATCCCGCCGTCTGGCGGAGCCTGCGCGGCGACGGCACGGCCACCGCGCCCGCCGTCCGCTTTTACGGCAGCGACCGCGACGCCGGCGCCGTCGCCATGAGCCGCGCCAACGCCGAGCGCGCCGGCGTCTCCGCCTGGACCGACTTCGCCCACCACGCCATCAGCGACCTGACTCCGCCGGAGGGTCCCCCCGGCCTCGTCATCGTCAACCCGCCCTACGGCGCCCGCATCGGCGAGGGCAAGTCCCTGATCCCGCTCTACCACGCCATGGGCCAGACCCTGAAGACGCGCTTCGCCGGCTGGCGGGTGGGCATCGTCACCAACGAAGCCGCTTTGGCGAAGGCGACGGAGCTTCCCTTTATGGAAGGTGGGGTGTCGGTGTCGAACGGGGGGATCAGGGTGACGCTGTATCGGACGGGGGTGTTGGGATAGCCTCCCCCTCTCGGTTTCATCCCGGCGAAGGCGCCCAGGCAGGCACGCCCATGACCACCCCGAATACGCCCTTCAAATATCAACAGCCGTACGGACAAAAGCAAAAAGCCTCGCGAATCTGCGAGACTACAGCTTTCCGAAGTAAATCTGGTGAAAATGGCGTCCCCGACGGGAGTCGAACCCGTGTCGCCGCCGTGAAAGGGCGGTGTCCTAGGCCTCTAGACGACGGGGACGTTGACTTTCAAACACGCTCCAAAAAACGCATCCAACCGGTGGATGGCGTCCCCTAGGGGATTCGAACCCCTGTTACCGCCGTGAGAGGGCGGTGTCCTAGGCCTCTAGACGAAGGGGACGTCTGGTCCCGATGTATGCAGCGGCGGTGGAGGCTGCCACCGGCCGCTCGACCCAACCTTGGAAGGTTGGCGTCCCCTAGGGGATTCGAACCCCTGTTACCGCCGTGAGAGGGCGGTGTCCTAGGCCTCTAGACGAAGGGGACGTCATCGGCGTGGGCGGCTTTCTATCGAAGGCCGGACCGCCGATCAAGCCTTTTCTTGGAGTTGGCGCAAAATACCCAGCAACCCGTCAACCGCCGCCGCCGGCGTGTCGAACGCCGTCACGAAGCGCGCCGTGCCGTCGTCCCAACGATAGAAGCCGTAGCCGGCCGCTTCCAGCGCCTCGGCATACGCCGCCGGCAGGCGGACGAACAGCTCGTTGGCCTCCACCGGGTGGGCCAGCTCGACGCCGGGAAGCGACGTCAGGCCGGCGGCCAGACGGTCGGCCATGGCGTTGGCGTGGGCGGCGAGGGTCAGCCACAGATCGTCCGTCAGCCAGGCGTCGAGCTGCGCCGACAGGAAGCGCATCTTCGACACCAGATGGCCGCCGCGCTTGCGGCCGAAGCCGAAATCCTCGGCCATCGCCGGGTTGAAGAACACCACCGCCTCGGCGGCGAGGCAGCCGCCCTTGGTGCCGCCCAGCGTCAGCACGTCGACCCCGGCCCGCCACGTCACGTCGGCGGGGGCGCAGCCCAGCCGGGCGATGGCGTTGGCGAAGCGGGCGCCGTCCATATGCACGGCCATGCCGTTGGAATGGGCGGCCTCGACCAGCGCCTCGACCTCCGCCGGGGTATAGACGGTGCCGGCCTCCGTCGCCTGGGTCAGGCTGAGGGCGGCGGGCTGGACGCGGTGGACGACGCCGACGCCGGCCCGGGCGATGTGGCGCGACACCGCATCGGGCGTCAGCTTGCCATGCTCGCCGGCCAGCGGGACCAGCTTGGCGCCGCTGGTGAAGAATTCCGGCGCGCCGCACTCGTCGATGGCGATGTGCGCCTCGTCATGGCACAGCACGGCGCCATAGGGCGGCACCAGCGCCGACAGCGCCAGCGAGTTGGCCGCCGTGCCGGTGGCGACGGGGAAGACCGCGACCTCGGTCTCGAAGATCGCGCACAGCCGCTCGGTCACCCGCGCGGTCCAGGGATCGTTGCCGTAGGGCGACGCGGTGCCGGACGACGATGCTGCCAGCGCCGTCATCACCTGCGGGGCGGCGCCGGCGACGTTGTCGCTGCGGAAGTCATACATGATCGGGACCCTTGTTCTTCAGGGAGCAGCTTTACCGGCGGTGATGGTGGCGGTGACGGCGCCGTTGCGCGGGTCCATCAGATAGAGGCGGTCCGGCCCCTGCGGCAGGGTCACCTTGAACAGGACGCGGTTGCCCACCACCACGATCTCGCCGATGCGGGAACCGGCCGGGACGTCCAGCGTCACCTCGGCGGCGGTCTCGGCCGGAACGGGCGCGGGCGCGATGGCGGTCAGGGAGGCGCGGTTGGGGTCCGACATCCGCTTGTACAGCTCCACCCCCAGAAAGGTGAAGCCGGCGACGATCAGAACGCCCATGATGACGACGAGTGCCTTGAGGATCTGCACGGTTTGGGGTCCACTCCCGGACGATTGAAACAGGACGCGACACGCACGCCCGATGGCCGCCAAAACACCCGCCGAAATGCCAGACGACATGTCCGACGAGTTCTTCGATCCGGAGGACGGCGGTTCGCCCGCCGGAACCGCCGGGCCGCTGGCCTACACGGTTCCCGACGAGGCGGCCGGCCAACGGCTGGACAAGGCGCTGGCCGCCGGTCTGCCGGACCTGTCGCGGTCGCGCGTGCAGGCCCTGCTGGAGCAGGGCTGCGTGCGCGGCGACGGGCGGACGATAACGGACCCGTCCCTGAGGGTCAAACCCGGCCAGACCTTCGAGGTGGAGGTGCCGGGGGCGGAGGCCGCCGAACCGGTGGCGCAGGACATCCCGCTCGACGTGGTGTACGAGGACGCCGACGTGCTGGTGATCGACAAGCCGGCCGGCCTCGTCGTGCATCCCGCCGCCGGCAACCCCGACGGCACGCTGGTCAACGCCCTGCTCGCCCATTGCGGCGACAGCCTGTCCGGCATCGGCGGGGTGCGGCGGCCGGGCATCGTCCACCGGCTGGACAAGGACACCAGCGGCCTGATGGTGGTCGCCAAGAACGACCGCGCCCATCACGGCCTGTCCGAGCAATTCTCCGACCGCACGCTCAGCCGCACCTATCTGGCGCTGGTCTGGGGCGTGCCCAACCCGACGCAGGGACGGATCGAGGGCAACATCGGCCGCAGCAGCGCCGACCGAAAGAAGATGGCGGTGGTGACCGGCGGCGGGAAGCACGCCGCCACCAAGTACCGCGTGGTGAAGAGCTTCGGCATGGCGGCCTCGCTGGTGGAATGCGTGCTGGAGACCGGGCGCACCCACCAGATCCGCGTCCACCTGACCCACATCGGCCACCCGCTGGTCGGCGACCCGCTCTATGGCCGCGGGCGGTCGGGACGGCCGGGGGCAAATTCGCCTCGCTGCTGCCGGAACCGGTGCGGGGCAGTCTTGTTGGATTTCCGCGTCAGGCGCTGCATGCCGCGGCCCTGACCTTCCGTCATCCGGTCAATGGCGAGATTGTGACGTTCCGCTCCCCAATCCCGGCGGATATTCATGAACTAATTGTCACCTTGGAGACGGTTTAAAACGGTACACCGGGAAATCTTTCTTGGTTAGACTCCCGGTCAATGGCGAGGTTCCGCCGCCCGCTCATTGTGAGGGGCCTTTGGAACCCGCGCTGAAGAACGGCAGTGTGCGCATGAATTCATGTCTGCGCCCACCGGCCGTCAAAGAGGGGTTTAGAACCATGGCGACGGCGTCCAACCTTCCGGCGATCGGGTCCGAAAGCAATCTGTCCCGCTATCTCCAGGAGATCCGCAAGTTCCCGATGCTGGAGCCGGAGCGGGAATACATGCTGGCCAAGCGGTGGCAGCAGCATGAGGATTCCGGCGCCGCCCACCAGCTCGTCACCAGCCACCTGCGGCTGGTCGCCAAGATCGCCATGGGCTACCGCGGCTACGGCCTGCCTCTGTCGGAACTGATCTCCGAAGGCAATGTCGGCATGATGCAGGCGGTCAAGCGCTTCGATCCCGACCGCGGTTTCCGGCTGGCGACCTACGCCATGTGGTGGATTCGCGCGGCGATCCAGGAATACATCCTGCACAGCTGGTCGCTGGTGAAGATGGGCACCACCGCCGCCCAGAAGAAGCTGTTCTTCAACCTGCGCCGGCTGAAGGGCCAGATGCAGGCCATCGAGGAGGGCGACCTGTCGCCCGAGCAGGTCCACGCCATCGCCACCAAGCTGGACGTGCCGGAACAGGACGTCGTCAACATGAACCGGCGCCTCGCCAGCCCCGACCATTCGCTGAACGCGCCCCTGCGGGCGGAGAGCGAGGGCGAATGGCAGGATTTCTTGGTCGACGAGACCGCCAGCCAGGAAATCACGCTGGCCGATCGCGAGGAGCTGGGCAAGCGCCGCAAGCTGCTGGCCAATGCCATGACCGCGCTGAACGAGCGCGAACGCGACATCCTGACCGAACGCCGCCTGCGCGAGACGCCGACGACGCTGGAGGACCTGTCGCAGAAATACGGCATCAGCCGCGAGCGCGTCCGCCAGATCGAGGTCCGCGCCTTCGAAAAGCTGCAGAAGGCGATCAAGACCGCCGCGGTGGAACAGAAGATGGAGACGGAGGCGTAAGGGGAAAGCCCCTTACGCCTTCACATACACCCAGGCTTCCGCCCCCGATTTCAGCCGGACCATGACGCGCCGGTAATCGGCGACCTCGTAGGAATCGGCGGCCGCCAGCTCCGCCGCGGTGATCTCGAACAGGGTGCCGGCGACCTCGTCGGCCGGATCGCCGCTTTCGCTGACCACGGGGTGGAAGCGCTTGCCGCTGGTGCGGATCACCTCCGGGTCGGTGATCTCCAGCATATCGCAACGGTATCCCGGCATGGCGTCCGCCCGCCCGGCAAGCAACCGGCCGAAGGACGCCAGCTGCACATTCTCCTGCTGCAGGGTGCCGTAGGAGAACAGAAGGACCTTATCGTCAGCCATCGACATCCCTCCTTGCCTCGGCACCGACCCGCAGCAGGTTGCCGTCCGGGTCGATGTGGGCGAACTCGCGCAGGCCATAGGGCGTCTCGGACACCGCCGTCAGCCGGCCGCCCACCCCGGCGGCCTGCCACGCCGCATGCAGCGCGTCGGCATCGCTGACATAGAGATAGCAGGCGACGACCGAGCGTTCCGGGTCCAGGTCGGGAACCCGCGCCAGATGCAGGCTCACCCCACCCCAATCGAGGAACCCATAGACGGGATCCTCGGCGGCCTCATCGTAAGCCGTCACCTTGAAGCCGAGGCTCCAGTAGTGGGCGAGTGCCGCCCGCACATCCCGCACCGGCAGGATCGGCGCCACCCGCTCGAACCGAACGGTCATTGCATCCTCACAACCGGATCGAGCCTTCGAGATACAGCACCGCCTGCCCGCCGATCTTCACCCGGTCGCCGGCCAGCTCGCACAGCAGGTCGCCGCCGCGGGCCGAGACCTGACGCGCCGTCAGCACGGTCTTGCCCAGCCGCTCCGCCCAATAGGGGGTCAGCATGCAGTGGGTAGAGCCGGTGACCGGATCCTCCGGAATCCCCTGGGCCGGGGCGAACAGGCGCGACACGAAATCGACGCCGCCCTCTCCCGGCGCCGTGACGCAGACGGCGAACAGATCCAGCTTCGACAGCAGCGCCATGTCCGGCGCCAGCGCCCGCACCGCCTCGGCCGACTCGTACACCACCAGATAGTCGCGCCCGCTCAACACCGCCGCCGGAGCCGGGCCGCCCAGCGCCGCCAGCAGGTTGGGGTCGGGGCGCTCCGCCGGACTGGCCGGGCGGCAGGGGAAATCCAGCGTGTAGCGGTCGCCGTCGCGGGTGACCGTCAGCGTGCCGGCCTGCCGGGTGGCGAAATCCATATGGGCGCGGCCGGGCTCCAGGATCGTGGAGATGACGAAGGCGGTCGCCAGCGTGGCATGGCCGCACAGGTCGACCTCCACCGCCGGGGTGAACCAGCGCAGCTCGAAGCCATCTCCTGCACGGATGAAGAAGGCGGTTTCCGCCAGGTTGTTCTCCGCCGCGATGGCCTGCAGCTGCGCGTCGGGCAGCCAGGACTCCAGCGGCACGACCGCCGCCGGATTGCCGGCGAAGACGCGGTCGGTGAAGGCATCGACCTGATAGATGGGCAGGCGCATGGCTTTCCCGGTCATGGTAGGGATTCCTTACGTCTTGGGGGAATTCGATTCGGAGAAAACGGGCGGTCAGCCCGCCTGCACCAGCGAGGCGAAGCGGGCGAGGTCGACGTTGCCGCCGGTGACGACGATGCCGACGCGCTTGCCGCGCACATCCAGCTTGCCGGACAGCACCGCGGCGGCGGCAAGGCAGCCGGTCGGCTCCACCAGCATCTTCATGCGGCTGGCGAAGAAACGCATGGCGTCGACCAGCTGGTCGTCGGTGACGGTGTCGATGTCGTCGACCAGCCGCTGCATCACCGGGAAGGTCAGCTGGCCGACCGCGCGGCTCTGGGCGCCGTCGGCGATGGTCTTCGGCGGTTCGATGCGGACGATGTTGCCGCTGCGCAGGCTCTGCTGGGCGTCGTTGCCGGCCTCCGGCTCGATGCCGATGACGCGGCAGCCGGGGTTCAGCGTCTTCGCCGCCACCGCACAGCCGGCCAGCAGCCCGCCGCCGCTGGTCGGCACGACCAGCAGGTCCAGCGGCGCGCCGCCCCCGGCCAGAACCTCCTCAATCAGTTCCTTGGCGACGGTGCCCTGGCCGGCCATCACATGCGGGTGGTCGAAGGGCGGGACATAGGTACCGCCCCGCTCCTCCAGCACGCGGGCGACGGCGGCGTCGGGCGGCTCGGCATAGCGATCGTACAGCACCACGTCGGCGCCATAGCCGCGGGTCGCCGCCAGCTTGGCCGCCGGGGCGTCCTGCGGCATGACGATGGTCGCCTTCACCCGCAGCATCGACGCCGCCAGCGCGATGGCCTGGGCATGGTTGCCGGACGAATAGGCGACGACCCCGACCGCGCGCTGCAGCGGCGTGAAGCGGGCGATGGCGTTGTAGGCGCCACGGATCTTGAAGGCGCCGGTGCGCTGGAAATTCTCGCACTTGAACAGCAGCTCGCCGCCGGTCAGCGCGTCGGCGGTGCGGCTGGTCAGCACCGGCGTGCGGTGGGCGACGCCGGCGATCCGCTCCGCCGCACCCGCCACGTCGGCGTAGGAGATGGCGAGGCCCGCAGTGTCGATCCTGCTGTCGTCCCCGGTGCTTGTCATCATGTCGGGCATGGCGGCGATACTCCCCCTTGTCCTATTCCTGGGGCTTATTCCAGATCGGTGAACAGAAAGGCCTGATCGTGCCGCTTCAGCCCGGCCTGCTCGTAGAAGCTGACGGCCTTGGGTGCGGACAGCAGCAGGCACATGGTGCCCGGCCCCATCGCGTCGCGGGTGCGGCGCATCAGCTCCTTGCCGATGCCGCGCCCCTGCAGAGCGCGGTCGACGGCGAGATCGGACAGGTAGCAGCAATAGACGAAGTCGGTGATCGACCGGGCGACGCCGACCAGCCGGCCGTCGGCCCTTGCGGTGACGATCAGGCCGGCGTTGCGCAGCATCGCCTCCACCCGCGGGCGGTCGCCCACGGGCCGGCGTTCGGCCAGCCCGGAGCGTTCCAGGACGTCGATGAAATCGTCCGCGGTCAGGTCCGGTTCGACCGCGTACTGGATTTGAACGGATCGCTCCTGAACGGATTGGTCGGCCATCGTCTCATCCCCGCCAGAACGGCTTCGACACTTCCTGCTCCACCTCGGACCGACTGACGCCGATGTCCTTCAGCAGATGGTCGTCGAGCCCCATCAGTGCACGACGTTGTTTGCGCCGTTCCATCGCGGAAAACAACACGTCGAGCAACCGCCAGAGGGGGCGCGAGGCGACACGGGTGACGCGGTCGGCGGCCGGGACGGCGCCCGGGGCTGCCGTGAAAGTGCCGGAACTGCGGGTCACGTCGGTGTGGCGCATCGGATCCTCCATAATCTGGCGCACATCGCTCGAACAATCGAGACAATCAGGATTATGGAGACGTAATCGGCGGGGTCAAATGGAACATTGTCACCATTACATTTCCGATGTCGGATGTATCTTTTCGGCCACAGGCGGGAACGCCTCCCGCCTCGGGCTGGAAAAACCTTGGGATACGAAGGAGTCCACCGCTCCGCTGCGGAATGGTTCGCTCCTTCGGATCGTCTGCATGACAAGCCAGGGCCGGCGTGCTGGATTGTCACGGTCACATTGTCCCATTCGCCGACCACCCGAACAGGCGCCTACCGCTTTGCCGCCATCCGGACGGCGAGGAGGAGCGCCACGGCGATCAGCCCGGCCGCGGCGGCGAAGCTGGTCCGCGTTCCCGCCGCGATGGCATCCGGCGCGGCGGCGGCGACCTCCGCCCCCACTCCCAGCGCGAACACCGCCCCCATCACCGAGGCGCCGGTGACAAGCCCCAGATTGCGCGACAGGTTCAGCACCCCCGACACCACGCCGCGCCGGTCCTTCTCCACATCGGCCATCACCGCCGTGTTGTTGGCGGTCTGGAACAGGGCATAGCCGGCGGTGAGAACGACCAGCGGACCGACATACCCGGCCGCGCCAAGCGCCGCCGGCAGCAGCGCCAGCAGCACGCATCCGACCGCCGCCGCCGCCAGCCCCAGGATCGTCATGCGCGGTGCGCCGAACCGGTCGACGAACCGGCCGGCCGGCACGCCGGTCATCGCCGACACCAGCGGTCCGGCCGACATGGCGATCCCGACCGCCGAGCTTTCCAGCCCCAGGGCGCGGGCGAGGTGGAACGGCCCCACCACCAGCGTCGCCATCAGCACGGTCGCGACCAGCATGCTCATCAGCAGCCGGCCGCACAGCGCCCGGTCGCGCAGCATCCCGATCCGCAGCAGCGGCGCTCCCGTCGCCGTCTCCACGGCCCTTTCCACCGCCAGGAAAAGCGCCATCCCGCCCGCCGCCACCAGCAGCAGCGCCATGTCGACCCAGCCCCGTCCGCCCGTCATCGCCAGCGCGTAAGCCCCCAGCGTCAGGGCGAGGATCGCCATGCCGGGCAGGTCGAATCTCTCCCGCCCGGCCCCATGCGCCGCCTTCACCCTGTCCGCCGGCAGGCAACACCGCACCAGCAGGAAGGCGGCGATTCCCGGCGGCACGGTGACGAGGAAGATCGCCGGCCAGCCGAACGCCCCGATCAGCACACCGCCCAGCGCCGGGCCGAGCGCGGTGCCGACCGCTGACATCGTTCCCATCAGCCCCATGGCCCGGCCGATGCGCGCCCTGGGCACCGTGTCGCCGACGAAGGCGGTGGCGAGCGCCATCATCACCGCCGCCCCCAGTCCCTGCACCGCCCTGGCGGCGACCAGCATCCACAGGCCGGACGCCGCACCCGCCACGGCCGACGCCGCCGTGAACAGGGCGATGCCCGCCAGCAGCAGGCGCCGCCGTCCGACCAGATCCCCCAGCCGCCCCACCCCGACGATCAGCGTGGTGATCGACAGCAGATAGGCCAGCACCACCCATTGCACCTCGCGGAACGGCAGCTCGAAAGCCTGGGCCAGTGCCGGCAGCCCGACATTGGCGATGCTGATGCCCAGCGACGACAGCAGCATCGCCAGCGCCAGCCCGGCCAAGCCCCACCGGGCCGTCCCGCCCGCTGCTTCCGCAGTTTCATCCCCCTGCGCGACCGCCTGCCTCATGACACCCCTCCGTTTCTTCAGGACAGGTGCCAAGCTAGGGCGCGGGCGGACATGGCGGAACGCGCAGCGGTCGCACTGTATTCGTGCATAGGACGCCATATCCCGGCAGCACCGGCCGGCAAAAGCCGTGGTACGATCCGGGGCATGACCGCACCCGACCTGAACATGCTCATCACCCTGGACGCCCTTCTGGCGGAGGGCAGCGTCGCCGGTGCCGCGCGCCGGCTGCGCCTCAGCCCGTCGGCGATGAGCCGGGCGCTGGCGCGGCTGCGGGAGGCGACCGGCGACCCGCTGCTGGTGCGGGCCGGGCGCGGCCTCGTCCCCACGCCGCGCGCGCTCGACCTGCGCGACCGCGTGCGCCATCTGGTGCAGGAGGCGGAGGCGGCGCTGCGCCCGGCCGACACCCTGGACGTCGGCCAGCTAACCCGGACCTTCACCCTGCGGACCAGCGACGGCTTCGTGGAAAGCTACGGCGCCGCCCTGCTGACCCGCGTCGCCGGCGAGGCTCCCAACGTCCGCATCCGCTTCCTGGCGAAGCCGGACAAGGACAGCGGCCCCTTGCGCGACGGCTCGGTCGATCTGGAAACCGGGGTCGTCGTCAAGGACAGCGGCCCCGAACTGCGCACCCAATCCCTGTTCCACGACCGCTTCATCGGCGTCGTCCGCCCCGGCCACCCGCTGACCACGGGCGAGATCACCCCCGCCCGCTTCGCCGCCGGACGGCATGTGCTGGTGTCGCGGCGCGGCGACGACCGCGGGCTGGTGGACGAGGCGCTGGAGCGGCTGGGCCTGCGGCGCAGCGTGGTCGCCACGGTCGGCGGCTTCGGCGCGGCGCTGGCGCTGGTGCGCGGCACCGACCTGATCGTCAGCGTGCCCGAACGGCACAGCGAGGGCCTGCGCGCCGGTCTCCACGGCTTCGCCCTGCCCTTCCCGGCCCCGGAAGTCACCGTCTCGCTGATCTGGCACCCGCGGCTGGACGCCGACCCGGCCCACCGCTGGCTGCGCGACTGCGTCAGGGACGTAACCGCCCTCTCCCGCGGCGGGAACGGGAAGCAACCGCGATAAGCGCATATGACCGGCCGCGCCATTGCGCAGCGTCCCACCGGCGCCCTATGCTGATATATCACTTGGATTCATATCGGGAGAACGCCATGCAGCCGCCCTACCTTGCCGCCGAGAAGCGTTACGAGGGCATGAGCTATCGCCGCACCGGCCGCAGCGGGCTCGACCTGCCGGCCATTTCGCTGGGGCTCTGGCAGAATTTCGGCGGCACGGATGTGTTCGCCACTGGGCGCGCCGTGCTGCGGCGGGCCTTCGACCGCGGCGTCACCCATTTCGACCTCGCCAACAATTACGGCCCGCCGCCGGGCTCGGCGGAGGAGAATTTCGGCCGCATCCTCGCCACCGATTTCCGGCCCTACCGCGACCAGATGGTCATCTCTACCAAGGCCGGCTACGAGATGTGGCCCGGCCCCTACGGCAACTGGGGCTCCCGCAAGTATCTGGTCTCCAGCCTGGACCAGAGCCTGAAGCGGATGGGCCTCGATTACGTCGACATCTTCTATTCGCACCGCGTCGATCCGCGCACCCCGCTGGAGGAGACGATGGGCGCGCTCGACCACATCGTCCGCCAGGGCAAGGCGCTGTATGTCGGCATCTCCTCCTACTCGCCGGAGATGACGCGGCGGGCGGCGGGGATCCTGAAGCAGCTGGGCACTCCCTGCCTGATCCACCAGCCCTCCTACTCCATGCTGAACCGCTGGATCGAGGGCGGGTTGCTGGAGGCGCTGGACGATCTCGGCATGGGCTGCATCGCCTTCTCGCCGATGGCCCAGGGCATGCTGACCAACAAGTATCTGGGCGGGCAGTCGAAAGGTGAAATGCCGTCCGACGCCCGCGCCGCCAAGGGCGGCACCCTGCGGGCGCATTTCCTGTCGCCGGAAAACCTCGAGCGCATCCGCGCGCTGGACGCCATCGCCCAGCGGCGCGGCCAGACGCTGGCACAGATGGCCGTCGCCTGGGTCCTGCGCGACCCGCGCGTGACCTCCGCCCTGATCGGCGCCCGCAACGTGGAGCAGCTCGACAACTCGCTCGACGCGCTGAACAACCTGTCCTTCTCGCCGGAGGAACTGGCGGAGATCGACACCCACGCCGTCGCCGACGCCGGCATCAACCTGTGGAGCGCCTCCTCCTCCGCCGAGGCGGGATGATCCCTGCGAAGGAAAACGGCCTGCGGTATTCCCGCAGGCCGTCCCGTTCACCGCATTCGGCTCACTCTGCCTTATCAGTGGCCCGGTACCGCTCCAGCCAGTGGGCGTAGGGCGCCGGCAGAACCCAGGACGGGCGCTCCACCCCCAGCTCCTTGGCGGCGCGGTAGGGATAATGCGGGTCGGCCAGATGGGCGCGGCCGATCATCACCAGATCCAGCTGCCCGTCGGCAACGGTGCGGTTGGCGATCTTCGGCGCGTCGATGCCCCAGGCCGCCGCCACCGGCAGCTCCGCCTCGCGCCGCACCCGCTCGGCGACCGGGGCCAGGAACGGCGAGCCCCAGGGGATGTTGGCGTCGGGGGTGGAAAAGCCGACGCTGACGTTCAGCAGGTCGAGCCCGCCGGCGCGGAAGTTGCGGGCGAGTTCGATCGACTCGGCCAGCGTCTCCTCGTCGCGCCCGTCATACTCGATCACGCCGAAGCGTGCGGTCAGCGGCAGGTTCTCCGGCCACACCTCGCGCACCGCTGCCAGCGTTTCCAGCAGGAAGCGGCTGCGGCCGGCAAGGTCGCCGCCATACCGGTCGGTGCGCTTGTTGGCGTGGACGGAGAAGAAGCTCTGGCCGAGATAGCCGTGGGCGAAATGCAGCTCCAGCCACTTGAAGCCGGCATCGCGGGCGCGCACGGCGGCGGCCACGAAATCGGCGCGGACGCGGGCGATGTCGTCCAGCGTCATCGCCTTCGGCACCTTCGGCAGATAGGCGCCGAACGGCACGGCCGACGGAGAAATCGTCTCCCAGCCGCGCGGGTCCCCGTCGGCGATGTGGTCGTCGCCTTCCCAGGGGCGGTTGGCGCTGGCCTTGCGGCCGGCATGGCCGATCTGGATGCCGGGAACGGCACCGGCCGCGGCGATGGAGGCGGCGATGCGCGCCATCCCCTCCGCCTGGGTGTCGTTCCACAGGCCGGTGCAGCCCGGCGTGATGCGGCCTTCCGGCGACACCGCCGTCGCCTCGACGATCACCAGACCGGCGCCGCCGCGGGCAAGGCCGGGATAATGGACGAGGTGCCAGTCGTTGATGACGCCGTCGACGGCGCTGTACTGGCACATCGGCGGAACCGCGATGCGGTTGCGCAGGGTGACGTCCTTCAGCGTGAAGGGCGTGAACAGGGCGGACATGCGAATTCCCGTCTCGATCTTGTCGAAGGCGGCAGGGAATCGGCCCTTGGCCTCCCCTGCCGCCGGTCCGGGTGATTTATGTCCCGCCCTGGCTTCAGCCAACCCGCCCGGCCGCCAAACGCCCCAATATTGCCGCATGGCTGCGGATACCGTTGCGCAGGCATTTCAGCTCGAACTTCTCGTTCGGCGAATGGATGCGGTCGTCGTCCAGCCCGAAGCCGACCAGAATGGTGTCCAGCCCCAGATGCTCGCGGAACCAGCCGACGATGGGGATCGACCCGCCGCCGCCGATCAGCACGCCGTCGCGGCCCGTCGCCTCCTTCAGCCCGCCGCGCACCGCCTGCATCCACGGCGTGTCCGTCGGCACCTCGATGCCCGGCGACGAGCTGAAGCGGCGGAAGCTGACCGTGCAGTCGGCCGGCAGCCGTTCCTCGAAGAAGCGTTGGACCGATGCCTCGATGGCCGCCGGGTCCTGGCCGGGCACCAGACGGCAGCTCAGCTTGCAGGACGCCTTGGCCGGGATGACCGTCTTCGATCCCTCGCCGGTGTAGCCGCCCCAGACGCCGTTGATGTCGCAGGTCGGCCGGGTCCAGATGCGTTCCAGCAGGGTCCGCCCCGCCTCGCCATGGCTGCGGGTCAGGCCGAGCGCGCCCAGGAACTGCGCCTCGTCCAGCGGCAGGCCGCGGATCTGCGCCAGCAGCTCGTCCGGCAGCTCGCGCACGCCGTCATAGAAGCCGTCGAAGCGCACCCGCCCGTCGGCGTCGTGGATCTGGCCCAGGATGCCGGCCAGCACATTCAGCGGGTTGGGCACGGCGCCGCCGAACAGGCCGGAATGCAGGTCGTGGCTCGGGCCGGTGACGGTGGCTTCCAGATAGAGCAGGCCGCGCAGCCGCGTGGTGATCGCCGGGGTGTCGACGTCCCAGGCGTTGGTGTCGGTGACGAGGCAGAAGTCGGCCTGCAGTTCCGCCGCATGCTCCTTCAGGAAGCGCGGCAGCGACGGGCTGCCGGTCTCCTCCTCGCCCTCCAGCAGCACGGTGGCGCGGATGGGGATGGAGCCGTGGACGGCATGCCAGGCCTCGAAGGCTTCCATGAAGGTCATGGTCTGGCCCTTGTCGTCGGCGGCCCCGCGGGCGACGACGCGGCGCCCCCGCTCGGCCTCGACGATCACCGGGTCGAAGGGCGGGCTGTTCCACAGCTCCATCGGATCGGCGGGCTGCACGTCGTAATGGCCGTAATAGAGCACATGCGGCGTCTCCACCCCCTCCGGCCCCGGCCCTGGTCCCGGATGATGGGCGACCAGGATGGGATGGCCGGGAGTGTCGTGGATGGTGACGGCGAAGCCCATCGCCGCCAGCCTGTCGGAGCACCATCGCGCGGCGCGGCGGACCTCGCCGGCATAGGCGGGATCGGTGCTGACCGAGGGAATGCGCAGCAGCTCGCAGAGCCGGCCGACCGACTCCTCGAAGGACTCGTCCACCTTGCGCAGAACGGCATCGACAGGAAGCATGATGGTCTCTTGTTGTTGATTGTAGACGCGTGCGAGTGCCCTCTCCCGCCCCGGGAGAGGGAAAATCCTACCCCCCAAGACCCGCCAGCAGCTTGCCCAAAACCGGCTGCCCCACGACCGCGCCGAGCGCGAAGCCGGCGATCAGGCCGATCACCAGCCCGATGACCCCGGCCCCCATCCCGCCGCGCCCGGACTGCGCGCGCTCCGCCTGCCGGGCGCCGTTGCCGCCGCCGCTCGGCTCGTCCGCCTCGTCGATGGAGGACGCCCGGCGCGCGCTGTAGGAGGTGTCGGTCGCCTCGTGCCAGGAACGGATGCGCTCCAGCGCCGGCTTCAGCTGCGCGTCGTCGGGTGCTTTGCCGCGGCCGTGGATAATCTCCCAGCCCAGTGCCGCGAAGCGGGCGGTGGTCCGCCCCTCCGGCGTGAAGATCGCCGCCGGCATGCGGCGGTAGGTGGCCTTCACCACATCCACGTCATAGGGGAAGGCGGTGCGGAACATCAGGTCGGGGAACTCGCTGCGAAGCTGGTTCAGCGATTCGCGCCCGACCTCGTCGTTGGTGATCGACAGCATCAGGATGCCGGCCAGCGTCAGGTTGGGGTTCAGCCCGTTCTGGATATGCTCAACCACCTGCAGGGTGCGCCGCAGCCCGTCCAGGGCGTAGCGGCCGGGGAACACCGGCACCACCAGCCGGTCGGACGCCGCCAGCGCCCCGGCGGCCAGATGGCCGAGAGCCGGCGGGCAGTCGATGACGACATAGTCCGGCGGGTTGCGCGAGAAATGCAGCGCCTTGCGCAGGCCGCGCTGCGAGCCGCCGCGGCTGTCCAGCGCATGTTCCAGCGAATAGAGCTTGCGCGCGCCGACGATCATCGACAGCCCGTCGAAGGCGGTCGGGGTGATGGCGTCCTCGACGAAGGTCTCCTGCCGCAGCAGGTCGTTGATGCCGACCTTGGCCTTGTCGCGCAGCAGGAAGTTGCTGGTGGCGCTGCTCTGCGGATCGAAATCGATCAGGACGACGCTCTTGCCCAGGGCCGCCAGCGCAAGCGCGAGGTTCACCGACGTGGTCGTCTTACCGACGCCGCCCTTCTGGTTGTACACCGACAAAATGGTCGGCTGACGGGTCTCCGGCGTGTCGAAGACGTCTTCGTGACTGGTCATGTCCATTCCGCTTCGCCGTTTCTGCGGCAATCTTCCCCCGGCCCGGCTTCCCGGCCCCGGACGCGCGGGCGCACTATAAGCGGTGGGGTCGCAACTCTCCACACACCTTTGGGGACAGGCGCGGCAGGCGCCAGACCGGCGCAGGCGCCCCCTTGCCGCATTCCTGCACAACCGATGCGCAAAGTTTCGGGTCGCCCCGAGAGGCCGCTCAGGTCCACATGGTGACAAACAATCCCGTGGGAGGACAATAGGATGACCACCGAACTTCAGCACCTGATCGGCGGCAAGCTGGTTTCCGGAACGTCGGGGCGGTTCGCCGACGTCTACTCCCCGATGACCGGCGAGGTGCGCGCCCGCGTGCCGCTGGCGAGCGTGGAGGAGATGCGCGCCGCGGTGGAGAACGCCAAGGAGGCGCAGCGCGGCTGGGCCGCCACCAACCCGCAGCGCCGCGCCCGCGTGCTGATGCGCTTCCTCGACCTCGTCCAGCGCGACTATGACGAGCTGGCGCTGCTGCTGTCGCTGGAGCATGGCAAGACCATCGTCGACGCCAAGGGCGACATCCAGCGCGGTCTTGAGGTGGTGGAGTTCGCCTGCGGCATCCCGCACCTGCTGAAGGGCGAGTTCACCGACGGCGCCGGTCCCGGCATCGACATCTATTCGATGCGCCAGCCTCTGGGCGTCGTCGCCGGCATCACGCCGTTCAACTTCCCCGCCATGATCCCGATGTGGAAGTTCGCCCCGGCCATCGCCTGCGGCAACGCCTTCATCCTGAAGCCGTCGGAGCGCACGCCGGGCGTGCCGGTCAAGCTGGCCGAGCTGATGCTGGAGGCCGGCCTGCCGGCGGGCGTCCTCAACGTCGTCCACGGCGACAAGGTGGCGGTGGACGCCATCCTGGACGACCGCGACATCAAGGCGGTGGGCTTCGTCGGCTCCACCCCGATCGCCGAATACATCTACAACCGCGGCTGTGCTGCCGGTAAGCGCGTGCAGTGCTTCGGCGGCGCCAAGAACCATGCGCTGGTGATGCCCGACGCCGACCTCGACCAGGCGACCGACGCGCTGATCGGCGCCGGCTATGGTGCCGCGGGCGAGCGCTGCATGGCGATCTCCGTCGTCGTGCCGGTGGGGAAGAAGACCGCCGACGCCCTGATGGAGCGGCTGATCCCGCGGGTGGAAAGCCTGAAGGTCGGCCCGTCCACCGACAGCAGCGCCGATTTCGGCCCGCTGGTGACGCGCGAGCATCTGGAGCGCGTGAAGTCCTACGTCGATATCGGCGTCAAGGAAGGCGCGAAGCTGGCGGTCGACGGCCGCGAGTTCAAGATGCAGGGCTACGAGAACGGCTTCTACATGGGCGGCTGCCTGTTCGACGAGGTGAAGCCGGACATGCGCATCTACAAGGAGGAGATCTTCGGCCCGGTCCTCTCCGTCGTCCGTGCCGACTCCTATGAGGAGGCGCTGGCCCTGCCGAACGACCATGAGTACGGCAACGGTGTGGCCATCTTCACCCGCGACGGCGACGCCGCCCGCGACTTCGCGTCCCGCGTCGATGTCGGCATGGTCGGCATCAACGTTCCGATCCCGGTTCCGCTCGCCTACTACACCTTCGGCGGCTGGAAGCGCTCGGGCTTCGGCGACCTGAACCAGCACGGCCCCGACGCGGTGCGCTTCTACACCAAGACCAAGACCGTCACCTCCCGCTGGCCCTCGGGCGTCAAGGAAGGCGCCAGCTTCGTCATTCCGACCATGGAGTGATGGGTTAACATATCCCCCATCCCCGGGCGCGAGCTTCGCTCGCGCCCGGGGATGGGGGTGATTTGGAGGAAGGTGACGCATGTCCTTTGATCTGACCGAAGACCAGGTCGCCATCCGCGACATGGCGCTGTCCTTCGCCCGCGACGAGTTGGCGCCGAACGCCGTCGAGTGGGACCAGAAGAAGCATTTCCCCGTCGACACGCTGCGCGCCGCCGGCGAACTCGGCATGGGCGGCATCTATGTGTCGGAGGACCATGGCGGCTCGGCCTTGAGCCGCTTCGATGCCGTGGTGATCTTCGAGGCGCTGAGCCAGGGCTGCCCGACCATCGCCTCCTACATCTCCATCCACAACATGGTGGCGGGGATGGTGGACAATTTCGGCAATGCCGAGCAGAAGGCCCATTGGCTGCCCAAGCTCTGCACCATGGAATGGCTCGCCAGCTATTGCCTGACCGAGGCCAACGCCGGTTCCGACGCCGCGGCCTTGCGTACCAGGGCGGTGCGCGACGGCGACAGCTACATCCTGAACGGCGCCAAGCAGTTCATTTCCGGCGCCGGCAGCTCCGACCTCTACCTCGTCATGGCCCGCACCGGCGAGGACGGCCCCGGCGGCATCAGCGCCTTCCTGGTGCCCAAGGACACCCCCGGCCTGTCCTTCGGCGCCAACGAGCACAAGATGGGCTGGAACGCCCAGCCGACCCGCGCCGTCATCATGGAGGACGCCCGCATCCCCGCATCCGCCCTGCTGGGCCAGGAGGGGATGGGCTTCAAGTTCGCCATGAAGGGTCTGGACGGCGGCCGCATCAACATCGCCGCCTGCTCCATCGGCGGCGCCCAGGCGGCGCTCGACAAGGCGCTGACCTACATGAGCGAGCGCAAGGCCTTCGGCCAGTCGCTCGACCGCTTCCAGGCGCTGCAGTTCCGCATCGCCGACATGGCGACGGAGCTTGAGGCCGCCCGCACCTTCGTCCACCGCGCCGCCTCGGCGCTCGATGCGAAGAGCAAGGATGCGACGCGCCTCTGCGCCATGGCGAAGCGCTTTGCCACCGACACCGGCTTCGAGGTGGCGAACAACGCGCTCCAGCTGTTCGGCGGCTACGGCTATCTGGCGGACTATGGCGTGGAGAAGATCGTCCGCGACCTGCGGGTGCACCAGATCCTGGAAGGCACCAACGAGATCATGCGCCTGATCGTCTCGCGCAGCGAGATCGGGCGGATGGCGTAACGACGCTTGTTTCCCTCTCCCGCCCCGGGAGAGGGAAGGGGCCCATGCGGAGCATGGGAAGGGTGAGGGGCAGCGCGAGAATCCTGAACCGCATGGTTTCTTGTGCTCCCCCTCACCCTCCCCGCCTCCGGCGGGTCCCCTCCCTCCCGGGGCGGGAGAGGGCGATATAAAAACCAAAGCAACGGGAGACGCGACGATGGCGGTGATCGGTTTCATCGGATTGGGCAACATGGGCGGCCCGATGGCCGCGAACCTCGTGAAGGCGGGGCATCAGGTGGTGGGCTACGACCTGTCCACCGCCGCGATCGACGCGGCCAAGGCGGCCGGCGTCACCATCGGCGAGTCCCCGGCGGCAATCGCCGCCGCGGCGGAAGTGGTCATCACCATGCTGCCGGGCAGCAAGCATGTTCTGGGCGTCTATGACGGCGACAAGGGCATCGTCGCGGTGGCCCGGCCGGGCACGCTGCTGATCGACTGCTCTACCATCGACGTCGACTCCGCCCGCAAGGCGCATGCGCTGGCCGCGGCCAAGGGTGCGGCCTCGCTCGACGCGCCGGTTTCGGGTGGCGTCGGCGGTGCGGCGGCCGGCACGCTCACCTTCATGGCCGGCGGCGAGGCCGACGCCTTCGAGCGCGCCCGCCCGATCCTGGAGGCCATGGGCAAGAAGATCGTCCATTGCGGCGGGGCCGGGGCCGGTCAGGCGGCGAAGATCTGCAACAACATGCTCCTCGGCATCTCGATGATCGGCGTCTGCGAAGCCTTCGTCCTGGCGGAGAAGCTCGGCCTGTCGCATCAGGCGCTGTTCGACGTGTCCTCCACCTCGTCGGGCCAGTGCTGGTCGCTGACCAGCTATTGCCCGGTCCCCGGCCCGGTCCCGACCAGCCCGGCCAACCGCGATTACCAGCCCGGTTTCGCGGCGGCGCTGATGCTGAAGGACCTGAAGCTGGCCCAGGAAGCGGCGCAGAGCGCCGGCGCCCCCACCCCGCTGGGTGCGGCGGCCGCACAGCTCTACGCCATGATGAACGCGCAAGGCGAAGGCGGCACCGACTTCTCCGGCATCATCCGCATGCTGCGCGGCGAAGGGTAAATCAACCGGCTGGCGGCGGGGGCAGGAAGAGCGCCTGCTCCCGCCGGACCAGATCGGCGATGTAGTCGGCGGTCATGGATATCCGCGCCAGCGACCGCAGATCCTCGTGCACGATCAGCCAGAAGGACCGGGTGATCGTCAGCTCTTCCGGCAGGACCGGCACCAGATCCGGTTCGCCCTGGGCGATGAAGGCCGGCAGCATGCACAGGCCGGCCCCGGCCTGCGTCGCCTTCAGCTGGGCGACGAGGCTGCTGCTCTTGATGCGCGGCGCCACCTCCCCGATGGTCTCGACATAGTCCAGTTCGGGGGCGAAGATCAGGTCGTCGATGTAGCCGATGAAGGACTGGCCGCGCAGGTCGGCGCGGCTGCGGATCGGTGGCCGGGCGTCCAGATAGGCGGCGGTTCCGTACAGGCCCAGCCGGTAATCGGTCAGCTTGCGGGCGTAAAGCCGCCCTTCCTGCGGGCGCGACAGGCTGATGGCGATGTCGGCTTCGCGCTTGGACAGGCTGAAGACGCGCGGCATGGCGACCAGCTGCACCTCCAGCTCCGGGTGCCGCTCGCACAGGCTCCCGATGCGCGGCGCCAGGAAACAGCTGCCGAAGCCGTCCGGCGCCCCGATCCGCACCGCGCCGGCAAGCGCCAGATCGCCGTCGGCCACCATGCCCTGGGCGAGGAAGGCCGCACTCTCCATCACCTCGGCGGTCTGTTTCAGCCGCTCGCCCTGGGCGGTAAGGGTAAAGCCGCTGGGGCGCCGTTCGAACAGGGTGACGCGCAGCGCATCCTCCAGCGCCGAGATGCGGCGGCTGACCGTGGTGTGGTCGGCGCGCAGCCGCTGAGCCGCCGTGGTCAGCGTGCCGGCGCGGGCAACCGCCAGGAAGAATCGCAGGTCGTTCCAGTTGAAGTCGGCCATGTCCCCCGGCGCCGCCGTCCGTTCTCTCTGGTGAAGCAGGGGCCGAACTGTCCCATCAACCCGCCCGCCTGACAAGGGCGCCAACCCTCCCCTGCGACAACGCCGCACCCCGGCGGATGGGAAATGCCGAAAGAGCCTGCCCCGAAGAGGTACCGCATCTACCGGGGACCGCCCCCATTTCGCGTGGACGAAGCGCCCGCCTGTTGCGTTTATCTGTTGGGGGATGCGGCGTTCCTGACGACTGCGAAGAACGAAAGGACGGGCGATGCCGGGTGAGGGCCGGACGGTGAAACGAAGCGGATCGGCGATGGAAAGGATCGCGGCGGCGGCGCTCGCCGTCCTTGTCGCGGCTGCGGCACATCCGGCCGCCGCGGAACCGCTGCTATCCGCGCCGGAGGCCGAGGCCCCCATCTCCTCCCCCTGCCCTCCCCCGCCCCATCCGCGCCCGGTCCGGCGGCAGTCCCGGTGACGGTTCAGGCCCCGGCCACGCCCCAGACCGACGCCTTCGACTGCTGGCTTCTGGACCCGGACCGGCTGGAACAGGCGGCCGACCGCGGACTGTGCGGCGATGCCTTCGCCCGCGCGCCGGAGATCGCCGCCCTGCCCGACGCGCCTCCCCTGCCCGCCCTGACGCCGCCGCGCAAGCCCAAGGCCCCGGACCGGCGGGTCCGGGCGTCCAGCCGCGGCTCCAGCCACAGCGAAACCCATGCGATGGGGACATCGGCCGCGCGGGCTTCCCGCACCGGCGGCGGTGGTAACGGAAACGGTGACTTCTTCACCAGCTTCCAGCGCGATTTCCGCGCGCTGACCGACCTGCTGGGCGGCGGTTCGTCACCGCGCCGCGGTGGCGACGGCGGCCCCGGTTCCCACACGTCGCACCGGAACTGAGGCCGCTTTACGACGCGTCGCCGTCCGGCTCCGTACCGATATCTTCCGCCTCAACGTCGATGGTGACGCCGGTGCGGCCCGGCCGGCCATGCTCATGGTCCGGATCGATGCCGTGGTCGCGCCGCAGCTCGTCCCGGACCTCCGCCATGCGGGCGCGCAGCCGGGCATATTCGGCCAGAAGCTGGCGCCGCCGGTCGTTCGGCGTCACGTCCTTCGGCGGGCGCAGCGAACGCTTGAAGTCGATCAGCTGGCGACGGGTGACGTCGGGACGAACCAGCCCCTGCGCCTTCGCGCGCTCCAGCTCGTCCGGGGTCATGGTGACGATCTGGTAGGCGACGCTTTCCGCCCCCGGCAGCACGTCCAGCGACAGCCGGCCGGTGTCCACCGCCTCCGCCACCGCACGGAAGCGGAAGGCGGTCTCGACCGAGAAGGGCATGTCGCTCTCGATCATCGCCTCGAACTCGCCATGGGGCAAAATCTCCTTGGCGCGGTTCAGATAGCGGCCGATCGACAGGAACTCCTTGCGGCTGCGGTTCCAGTGGTACCGGATTTCCTGGGCGAATTCCTGCCGGGTGTGGCAGGGCACGATGGCGTCGCTGATGTCGGACGCCCGCCGGTCGGCCTTGGACGGTGCCACCGCCGTGCTCCGGGCCGGCGCCGAGGGCGCCGCCGCGGGTTGGGCGGCGGGCGGGGAGCGGACTTGCCCTGCTCCGCCACCTTCTTCATGAAGGATTTCACGTTGGCCATATTCACATCCCCCGGGTTCAGATCCCCAGCTCGTGCCGGATGAAGTACCAGGCACCCAGGCATTCGTCGGCGCCGTTCACGGCCCCCACATCGACGATGGAGCAGCCGATGTCGTCGACCCGGTGCATGTCCTCAATGTCCGGCACCTCGTGCGGAACCAGCCGGCCGACACGGCCCAACTCCAGCTTGGCCTCCCGCAGGCTGACGGACCGGCGCTTGACCCGGTTCAGCAGGAAGGCGGCGGGACGGCCGTAATCGCGCAGGAACTCCATCCAGGGGATGACGCTCATCTTGTCGAAACGCCCGACGCCGGTCGGCACCAGCACGAGGTCGGCGCGGCGCAGCAGGATCTTGGTCGCTTCGGGATAGAGTTCCACCGACGGGGGCGTGTCGATGAAGACCACGTCGTAGCGGCCGGGGTCGATCTGGGCGAGCGCCGAGTCGATCTCCTCCAGCGTGCCTTCGTAATGGTCGATGGCGGCGACGTCGTGCGGACGGCGCAGCTCATGCCACTGGCCCAGCGTGCGCTGCGGATCGAAATCCAGCGTCGCCACCCGCATGCCGTCCTTGGCCGCCGCCACCGCGGTGTTCTTGCAGCTGGTGGTCTTTCCGGTGCCGCCCTTGGGCGCGCTGTAGACCACCCAGCGGGCGGGCTTCTGCGCAGCCATCTGTACCGGCTCGGTGGCGCTTTGGCCTGCCTGCCTGCCGGTTGATTTACCTGCCTGTTTGCCTGCAGATTTCCGTGTGGCGACGGCGGTCGGATCGGCCATCTGTTCCCCCTGCAACGCGTGATGGCCTTCTTATTAGCGGATCGTCCGCCGGGTCGAAAGGGCAAAGGCGGCACCTGGACCATGGAAATAGAGGGATTTCTGTACCGCAAATCCATTACCGGTAACGCTTTCCGGACCGGATCCGTTACCGGTAACGCTTCCGCCGCGAAACGCACGCCCTCCCGCATTGCGCCGGCGAAATATTCTGTCACCACTTTCGGCGTTTCCGCATCGCCCCGGCGTCGCTAAAATGTTTCGCACTCCACGAAATCGGACAGGGTATCGCCTTTGCGCGAGCGTCGGGGGCATGGGCTGGGGATCGGATCGGTGATGCGGGGATCGGGTGTGAAGAACGAAACGGCGGGCCAGGCTGCGGACCGTCGGAATGGACGTGTCCAGAGCGGGCTGAGGCAAGCTTTGCGTCGCACCACCGCATTGGCGGGGGCCGCGCGCCTGACCGTCCTCACCGCCATGCTCGCGTTCGCCCTGCCCCTGCCCGCCCTCGCCAATCCCGAAGGCGGCGTGGTCACCGACGGCAGCGCCACCATCCAGTCCACCGGCCCCGGCCGGCTCGACATCATCCAGTCCAGCTCGAAGGCGGTCATCGACTGGCAGCGCTTCGGCATCGGCGAGCACGAGCACACCAACTTCCAGCAGCCCGACGCCAACGCCATCACGCTGAACCGCGTCACCGGCCCCGACCCGTCCGCCATCCTGGGCCGGCTGACCGCCAACGGGCAGGTCTGGCTCGTCAACCCCAACGGCATCCTGTTCGGGCCGAACGCCCGCGTCGATGTCGGCGGGCTGATCGCCACCACCCACGACATCCGCAACGACGACTTCATGGCCGGCCGCCACAGTTTCGAAGGCCGCGCCGGCTCCACCGCCACGGTGGAGAATGAAGGCACCATCACGGTCGCCCAGGCCGGGCTGGCGGCGCTGGTCGCCCCCGGCGTCGCCAACCGCGGCACCATCCAGGCCCGCATGGGCGAGGTGACGCTGGCGTCCGGCCGCCGCTTCGTCGTCGACCTGTTCGGCGACCAGAAGATCAACATCGCCCTCGACTCCCAATCCGACGCCAAGACCGACGCGCGCCCCGTGGGGGCCGACGGCAAGCCGGTGGACGCGCTGGTCAGCAACAGCGGCACGATCTTCGCCGACGGCGGCCGGGTGCAGATGACCGCATCCGCCGCCAAGGGGCTGGTCGACCGCGTCGTCAACATGTCCGGCACCGTCCAGGCCCGGCGGGTGGAACAGCAGGGCGGCGACATCGTCCTGCTTGGCGACGGCGGCGAGGTGGAGGTGTCGGGCACGCTGGATGCCAGCGGCAGCGGCGCCGGCCAGACCGGCGGCTCCGTCACCGTGTCCGGCAACCGCACGGCGCTGGCGGCATCGGCGCGCGTCACCGCCTCCGGTCCCGCCGGGGGAGGGGAGGTGATGATCGGCGGCGACGTGCAGGGCGGCAAGGCATCCGCCGCCACGCTGGCCGGCTACAACATCCGCCCGGCGCGCAAGCCGGTTCCGCCCTCCAGCGAAACAGTGGTGGCGCAGGGGGCGACCATCGCCGCCGACGCCACCCAGAGCGGGAAGGGCGGCAAGGTCGTGGTGTGGGCCGACGGCAGCACCCGCTTCGACGGCACCGCCTCCGCCCGCGGCGGCGCAGCGAGCGGCGACGGCGGCTTCGTCGAGACGTCCGGCAAGCTGTCCCTGCAGGTGCGCGGCCGGGTCGATGCCGGGGCGGCGGCAGGGAGGGGCGGGTCCTGGCTGCTCGACCCGACCAACATCACGGTGGCGTCGAGCGGCGGGACCATCAGCGCCGGCACGATCGAGGCATCGCTGGATACCGGCACCGCCGTCACGCTGCAGACCGAGAGTGCCGGCAGCGAGGACGGCGACATCATCGTTGCCCAGGCCATCACCAAATCGTCCGGCGGCGACGCCTCCCTGACGCTGCAGGCCCACCGCAACATCGTCGTCACCGAGAACATCACATCCACCAGCGGCGCCCTGAACCTGACGCTGAATGCCGCGACCGGCGCAGGCAACGGCGTGGTGTGGGTGACCGGGCAGGACCAGACGAAGACCGTCAGCATCGCCACGAACGGCGGCAGTTTCATCGTCGGCGGCGGTTCCGACCCGACGACGAAGCCGGCCACCGGCCTTTCCGGCGTCTATACTCCGGTTAGTGAGCAGGTTGGCGTCCAGTTCACTTATGCCACAGTCACCACCGGGGCCGGCTCGATCCTGGTCAACGGTGCCGGCGGTGAAAACGACAAGGAGGGGAACCACGGCATCGCCCTCTACAACAGCCGCCTGGAAACGACGACCGGCTCGCTTACGTTGAGCGGGAAGGGCGGCAATGGCATGTACCACGGCAACAACAACGGCGTGCTGATCTCCAACTCCACGCTGGCGACGGCGGGTGGCGCGGTCAACGTTACCGGTGTGGAAGGTGGTGGCGAAAGTTCCGTCGGAAGCGACGCGGTGCGCATCGAAGGCACATCGCGCATCGCCGTGCTCGGCAACGGACCGATCAGCATCACGGCCGGCCAGTATTCCGACGGCGACATCGTGCTGAGCGGCGCGCAGATCACCACCGACGCCGCCGCCATCACCCTGAATTCCGGCGGCAACCTGCTGCTGAGCGAGGGCACGGGCCTCTATTCCGATGGCGCCGTGACCCTCAAATCGGCGAGCGGAACCTATCTGACGGACAGCACCATCGTGACCGGCGGTTCGCCCGTGACGATCAGCAGCAACAGCTCCGGCTCCGGGGGAGCGATCAATCTGACCACCAGCCGCATCGCCACGTCCGGCGGCGCCATCACGCTGGGGGGCGGCACCGATCCTGCCCAATATGCAGCCAAAGGCGGTTCGGAGAACTACGCCGGCGTGACGATCGCCGGCAGCACGGTCGACTCCAACGGCGGCAACATTTCCATCCGTGGCGAAGGTGCCAACTCCGACAGCGAAGGCCATGGCGTGTCGATCACCGGCGATTCGACGATCGACTCCGGCACGGGGACCATCGCCATTCACGGCAAGGCGGTTTCCTACTCCGGCTGGAACGCCGGCGTATTGATCGCGTCCGATCCCAACGCCAGTTCCCCCAGCAGCGGCCCGACCATTC
This sequence comes from Azospirillum sp. VT-I1, assembly GCF_055698305.1. NCBI lineage: Bacteria > Pseudomonadati > Pseudomonadota > Alphaproteobacteria > Rhodospirillales > Azospirillaceae > Azospirillum > Azospirillum sp. VT-I1. Next base: position 367,504 of record NZ_CP168805.1, read on the forward strand.
GGTCGACCTCGTCCGCCGCCGACGCCATTTCGATCAGCGGCGACGCCAGCGAGGTCGATGCCGAAGAAGCCTGGGGTGTCAAGATCCAGGGTACGGCGACACTCACCTCGTCCGGCGGCGTCGCCATCACCGGCAAGGGCGGGACATCGGCCGTCACATATGATGTCGCCGGGATCGGCCTGGATGCCGAAACGGACGGCGAGATCCGGATCGTGGCCGCCGCCGGGGAGGTCTCCCTGCAGGGCACCGCCGGGACCGCCGGGACCGGCGGGATGGCGCTGGACCTGTACCGCAACGGCAACGTGGTGATCAGCAGCACGCCGGCACCGCCGCCGCCGCCCCCACCACCACCTCCTCCTCCGCCGCCTCCGCCGCCGCCGGTGATTCCGCCGGTGACGCCCACGGAGCCGGAGGTCCCGACCACGCCCACCACCCCTCCGACCCCGACAACGCCGACCGTTCCCACCACGCCCGGAACCGGCGATGGGAGCGGCGGCACCGGCACACCGTCCACCGGCACGGATAGCTCCGGAACGGGCACGGGCAGCACCGGGACCGGATCGACGGGCGGTACGACGGACACCGCCTCTTCGAACACGCCGTCGACCACCACACCCTCGTCGGACGCTCAGTCCGCCGCGGCCGGGAACGGGTCCGTGCAGACGGTGCTGCAGACGGTGGCGCAGATCGCCGCGAACCCGACGACCACGGCCAGCACCACCACGACGTCCGCGACGCCCCGAAGCACCACGACAACGACGGCCGGCAACTCGGCGACCGGATCGGCGATCGAATCGGCGGCCAACGCCTCGGCCGGCGCGGCCGCCCCGCAGACCTTCCTGTCGACGCTGGAACAGGGCACGGCCAATCAGGGCACGGACACCCAAGACGGGGCGGGGCAGGGCACCCAATCCTCCGGGGCCGCCCAGCCGGGCGGAAGCGGCCCGACCTCTCCGCCGCCCCCGCCGCCCGCTCCGGCGACGGTGGTCCTGGCGTCCGGACGGTCCGTAACCTTCACGGCGGAGGCAACGCAGGCCTACTCCTCCGGCGCCACCCTGTCGCAGCCGGGGCCCCAGCTGCTCGCCTCGCCCCAGGTCCAGGCGGCGGCCGGCACCATCATCCAGGCGGCCGGCGGTGGCGGCAGCGGCATGGTGCAGGCGGTGACGGCGTTGGCGACCGGCGGCATGTCGCTGCCGGAACAGCGGGCCGTGCTGGCCAGCGTCCCGGTCCCCACCCTGATCGGCGGCTTGGCCGCCAGCGGCGACCCGGTGGCGGCGCGCGTCGGCGGCATCCTGCAGAACAGCGCGGCCGGCCAGTCCGGCGGCTATGCCCAGGTCCGCGCCGCGGTGACCCAGGCGAACCTGCCGCCGGAGGTCGCCCGCACCTATCTCGCCATGGTGCAGCGGGTGGAGCGCGAACAGCGCACCCAGGCCTTCTCCGGCGCGCTCCGTCAGCTGGTGGCGAACCCGGCGGCGGCGGACATGTTCGGCCGGCCGACCGCCGCCTCCGCGGCGCCCAGCCTGCAGCAGGCGCGTGGCGGCCGCACCCGCGGCGGCACCATGACCCTGCGCGGCATCGTCGCCGACAGCGCCAATCTGGCCGAGGCGCGGGTGAACGGCCGCTGGGTCTTCATCGACGAGCAGGGGCAGTTCCGCACCAGCATCCCGGTGGAGCCGGGGGCGACCGAAGCCACGCTGACCATGACCGACGAAGCGGGCAAGACGACCGAGCAGCGCATCGCCATCGAGGCCGCCGCCGCGTCCCCCGATCCGGCCGCCCCGCCCAAGCCGCGCAAGATCGCCCTGATGATTGCGGTCGACAGCTACCGCGACACCGGCATCCCGGCGCTGTCCACGCCCGACGCCGACATCAAGGCGGTGGGCAAGGCGCTGAACGACCATCTCGGCTACGAGACGCGGGTGCTGCGCAACCCGACCAAGGCGCAGATCGGCGAAGCCCTGCGCAAGCTCGGCCGCGAGGTGGGCGAGCAGGATCAGGTGATGGTCTATTACGCCGGCCACGGCTATGAGCTGGCGGAGACCGGTGCCGGCTATTGGCTGCCGGCCGACGCGGAGACGACCAGCGCCCGCAACTGGGTGTCGAACAACGACATCGGCCGCTTCCTCAGCCGCATGCCGGCCAAGCATGTGATGCTGGTGTCGGACAGCTGCTATTCCGGCGCCTTCACCAAGGAACAGAAGGTCGATGCCGCCCGCATCGCCAACGAGCAGGAGATCCGCCAGCGCCGGTCGGTGATGGCGCTGTCGTCGGGCGGCGACGAACCGGTGGCCGACGGCGAGGTGAACTCCCCCTTCGCCGCCGCGCTGAAGAAGCGGGTGCTGGCGCTGCCGAAGGACAGCAACGGCTTCGCGCTGTACCAGCAGGTCCGCCAGGACGTGACCAGCGAGGCGCCGCAGACCCCGCAATACGGCGTGATCCGCACCGCCGGCTACGACGAAGGCGGCGACTTCCTGCTGGACCTGCCCGACCGCGCGATGAACTGAGGCGGGGAGGGGAGGTGTTGCTGCGGATGCCCCCTCCCCATCCCTCCCCCACCTTCGGTGGGAGAGGGGGTTAGAACGCTTGTCGGCGTAAATCAGTCGCGAAGCGGCGGAGTTCCCTCTCCCGCGAGAGCGGGGAGGGTTAGGGAGGGGGCACCCGCAACCACTCCCCCAATTTCCACTGGCGCATAGTTTCAAAAGAAACTATATGAGCGACAAATGGTCGCGCCCGGCTCCACGCCGGCCGCATCCCCCGGATAAGGGAGCAGCCCGCATGACGCCCTCCGCCTTCACCTACCGGTCCGGCTTCGGCAACGAGTTCGCGACGGAGGCGCTGCCCGGCGCGCTGCCCGTCGGCCGCAACTCGCCGCAGCGCCCGCCCTACGGCCTCTATGCCGAACAGATCAGCGGAACCGCCTTCACCGCTCCCCGCGCGCACAACCGCCGCTCCTGGCTCTACCGCATCCGTCCGGCGGTGGTGCACGAGCCGTTCCGGCCACTGGAGTCCGGCCGCCTGACCAGCCGCTTCGACGATGTGCCGGCCCCGCCGACGCAGCTGCGCTGGAATCCGCCGCCGATGCCGGAGGCGCCGACCGATTTCGTCGCCGGGCTCGTCACCATGGGCGGCAACGGCGGGCCGCAGGCGCAGACCGGCTGCGGCATCCATCTCTACGCCGCCAACCGGTCGATGGAGGGGCGCTTCTTCTACGATGCCGACGGCGAGCTGCTGATCGTGCCGCAGCAGGGCCGCCTGCGCCTGTTCACCGAACTGGGCGTGCTGGAGGTCGAACCGCAGGAGATCGCGCTGATCCCCCGCGGCCTGCGCTTCCGCGTCGAGCTGCCGGACGGCACGGCGCGCGGCTATGTCTGCGAGAATTTCGGCGCGCCGTTCCGCCTGCCGGACCTCGGCCCCATCGGCTCCAACGGGCTGGCCAACCCGCGCGACTTCCTGACGCCCGATGCCTGGTACGAGGATGTCGAGGGCGCCTTCGAACTGGTGGCGAAGTTCGACGGCGCCCTGTGGAGCGCGCCCATCGGCCACTCGCCGCTGGACGTGGTGGCGTGGCACGGCAACCATGCGCCCTGCAAATACGACCTGCGCCGCTTCAACACCATCGGCTCGATCAGCTTCGACCATCCGGACCCGTCGATCTTCCTGGTGCTGCAATCGCCCAGCGACACGCCCGGCGTCGACAGCATCGACTTCGTCATCTTTCCGCCGCGCTGGCTGGTGCAGGAGGACACCTTCCGTCCGCCCTGGTTCCACCGTAACGTCGCCAGCGAGTTCATGGGCCTGATCCATGGCGTCTACGACGCCAAGGAGGAGGGGTTCCTGCCCGGCGGGGCGAGCCTGCACAACTGCATGAGCGGCCACGGGCCGGATGCGGAGACCTTCGCCAAGGCCACCGCCGCCGACACGACCCGGCCGCAGCGGGTCGGCGACACCATGGCCTTCATGTTCGAAACGCGCGCCGTCATCCGTCCGACGCGGCACGCACTGGAAACTGCGCAGCTTCAGCACGATTATTACCGCTGCTGGCAGGGGCTGGCGAAGCGCTTCGACCCGAGCCGCCCGTAAGCGGGCAGGGCGGGGGCACCCGCCGGCCCCGACCACGCGACATTTTGTCTCGACGGCACGCGCGCGGCCTTTCACACTGCACGCGTGCCGATCCGCGAAGCGCAGGGGAGGGGCCGATGGGGGCCGCTATGGGCAAAGAGATGGAATCCCGGTCGCTGCTCGACCGCATGATCGACCGGCTGACCGTGCAGCGCAACGCGCTGGCCTGGGCCGAGCGCGCCGTCGCCGGCCGCGACGGCATGGTGCTGGAGGTGGGGCTGGGCAAGGGCCGCACCTTCGACCATCTGCGCCACCTGTTCCCGCCGCGCGACATCCTGGTCTTCGACATGTGGGTCCGCGTGCCGCCGGACCTGACGCCCGACGAGGACCGCCTGTTCGTCGGCGATTTCCAGGAAACCATGCCGGCGGCGGCCGAACGGTTCGGCCGCTGCGCCCGGCTGGCCCATGCCGATTTCGGCAGCACCGACCGCAGCCACGACGCCCGCCAGGCGGCATGGCTGGCGCCGCTGATCGACGGGCTGATGCTGCCGGGCGGCGTCGTGCTGTCCGACCGGCCGCTGGAGCGCCCCAACTGGACCCCGCTTCCCCTGCCGGCGGACGAACGCTGGTCCTACCATGCATGGCGGGTGGAAGGCTGAGCGGAGCGGCGCCCATGAAGGGGGCGGGCATGCCGGGGGAAGGCGCGGGGCCGGCAGTGGAAAACGGCCCGGCCGACGCCAATCTTCTGTCCCTTCCGCCCCAGCGGACCCCGGCACCGGTGCCGGGCTCCGTTCGGGCGGACGACGGTCGCGACGCTGAAGGCCATTGATGGACCGCAATATTTTTCAGTTCATTTGGAAGCACAGCGGCCGACAGCAGATCCTGCTCGCCCTGTTGACCATCGCATCCTTCCCGGTGCTCTACGCATCGCTGGAACTGCCGAAGATCATCATCAACCGGGCCTTGTCCGATCCCCAGCCGGAACGCGAGATCCTGGGCGTCACGATGGGGCCGGTGACCTACCTGCTGGTGCTGTGCTTCACCTTCCTGGCGCTGGTGCTGGCCAACGGCGCCTTCAAGATGCGCATCAACACCTTCAAGGGGGTGGTCGGCGAACGGCAGGTGCGGCGCCTGCGCTTCATGCTGCTCGACCGCATGCTGCGCTTCCCGCTGCCGCATTTCTCCAAGGTCAGCCAGGGAGAGCTGATCTCCACCGTCGCCTCGGAAACCGAACCGCTGGCGGGATTCATCGGCGATTCCTTCGCCCAGCCGCTCTACCAGGGCGGCACGATGCTGACGATCCTGCTGTTCCTGTTCATCCAGCAGCCGACCATCGGGCTGGTGTCGATCGCGCTGATCCCGGTGCAGGCCTACATCATCCCCAAGCTGCAGATCAAAGTGAAGATGCTGGGGAAGGAGCGGGTGCGCAAGGTCCGGCAGCTGTCCGAGCGCATCGGCGAAAGCGTGGAGAATGTCCGCGAGGTCCGCGTCAACGGCACCATCCGCTACGTCCTGGCCGAATTCTCCCAATATCTCGGCAGCATCTACTGGATCAGGCTGGAGATCTACAAGCGCAAGTATTTCGTCAAGTTCCTGAACAACTTCATCAACCAGATCACGCCCTTCTTCCTGTTCTCCATCGGCGGTTATCTGGTCCTGCAGGGCGACCTGACCATCGGCGCGCTGGTGGCGGCGCTGTCGGCCTTCAAGGACCTGACCGCCCCCTGGAAGGAACTGCTCGACTATTACCAGAACATGATCGACGCCCAGATCAAGTACGAGCAGATCGCCGACCAGTTCTCCCCGCCCTTCCTGTTCGAATGGGCCGCGCCGACGCCCGCCACGCCCACCGACCTGAAGGCGCCGCTGCGGCTGGAGGCGGTGACCTGGGCCAACGAGTACGGCGACCGCATGCTGCAACGGCTGTCGCTGGAGGTGCCGCCGGGCGCGCTGGTCGGCATCGCCGGCACCAACGCGCTGGCGCTTCGCCGTCTGGCCGAGGTGCTGGTGCGCCTGTCGCCGCCGACCTCCGGCCGGATCACCATCGGCGACCAGACGCTGGACCAGCTGCCGCTCGACCTGCTGGGGCGCCGCATGGCCTATGCCAGCCCGGAACCGCGCATGTTCACCGGCAGCATGATGCAGAACATCACCTACGGCCTGCGCCATCGCCCGCCGCCCGACGATCCGGAGACGATGAGCCCCGCCCGCCGCCGCGAGATCGTGGAGGCGGAGGCGTCCGGCAACTCCGCCGACAGCATGGAGGGCATCTGGACCGACTTCGCCATGATCGGCGCCACCGACTGGGCCAGCCTGCGCCCCTGGTTCATGCAGTGTCTGGCGGCGACCGGCGGCGAGAGTGCGGTCTACCAGCGCGGCCTGCGCGAGGTGTTCGATCCCGACGACTATCCCTTCGTCGCCCAGCCGCTGCTGCGCGCCCGCCACTGGCTGCGCGACGCCATCACCGAGCGCGGCATGGACACGCTGCTGGCCCGCTTCGACCGCGACCGCTTCAACCCCTATGCCAGCCTGGCGGAGAACATGCTGTTCGGCCTGCCGGACGGCAAGCGGCTGACCGTCGCCCGCATGGTCTGCGACCCCACCATCCGTGCCCTGATGGAGGCGCACGGGCTGTGGGACTCCGCGGTTCGCATCGGCCGGCGCTTCGCCATGCGGGTGGTGAGCGTCTATCGCGACAGCGCCGACGGCGACGTCATGATCATGCGCTACCCGCACATCGACGACTCCCTGTTCGAGGAGCTGGTGGAGGCGGTCACCCGCCTGAAGCGCCGGTCGGAGCGGCCCCAACGCCGCCACCAGGAGGCGGACACGCTGCTGTTCGCCACCATGTTCCTGATGATCGTGCCCAAGCGCGACGGCATGGACTTCGCCCCGCCGCCGGAGCGCGAGGCGATCATGGCGATCCGCCGCCGCCTGCTGGACGACATGCCGCATGAGCTGCGCGACAAGGTCGCGGTCTTCGACCCGGATCTCTACCACCCGCGCCTGAACGTGATGGACAATCTGCTGTTCGGCCGCATCACCACCGAGGATCCCCGCGCCATCACCCAGCTGCGGTCCCTGGTGGACGAGGCGCTGGAGCGGACCGACGCGCGCGCCTTCGTGCTGATCCTGGTGGCGCTGGGCGAGGTCGGCATCGGCGGCTCGCTGCTGCCGATCAGCGTGCGCCAGCGGGTGCAGCTGATCCGCGGCCTGATGAAGAAGCCCGACATCTTCGTCATCTATCAGGCGCTGAACAGCTACGACCCGGAGGAACGGCTGCGCATCTTCCTGCGCATGAAGGAACTGCTGCCGACCATGACGATGATCGTGCTGGAGGAGCGGATCACCGACAACCCGGCCTTCGACGCGCTCTACGACCTGGAGGACGGCCGGCTGGTCCGGCGCGGCCAGAACGGCGGCGACGCCGACGACGACACCATGCCCGGCGATGCAGAGGGTACCGACGAGCCGGCGCTTCGCCTGCTGTCCCGCTCCCCCGTCTTCTCCGACCTGCCGGAAACGGTGCTGCGCCGCATGCTGGCGGCATCGGAATGGCGGGCGGTATCGGCCGGCGACTTCATCTACCGCAGCGGCGAGCAGTCGGAATACGTCTTCGTCCTGGCGGAGGGCGAGGCGGAGCTGGTGCGGCTGATGCCCGACAACCAGCCGCCGCTGCACATCGCCTACATCAAGCCGCCGGAGGTGATCGGCGAGGTGGAGCTTCTGGCCGGCGTCCGCCGCTTCTCCACCATCCGGGCGCGCACCGACCTGCGTCTGCTGCGGCTGGACGGTGCGGCGATGCTGCGGCTTCTGCCCTCGGTCCCGGACCTGCCGATGCGGGTGATCCAGCAGATCGGCAAACGCCTGACCAGCGAGGGACCGGCCGGTTCGACGCCGACGCCCTCGGATGCTCAAGTCCCTCTCCCGCCCCGGGAGAGGGAAGGGACCCATGCGGAGCATGGGAAGGGTGAGGGTGAGGCAAAAGGCGATGATCCATGTCCACATTGCCCCTCACCCTCCCCACGCCTTCGGCGTGGGTTCCCTCCCTCTCCCGGGGCGGGAGAGGGCATTCCTCCTGGAGAGCTGAACGATGCTGAAGGTGGAGGGCCTGACGATCCGCTTCCGCAATGCGCCGGTCGACCGTCCGGTCGTCGACGGCGTCGGCTTCTCGGTCGGGGCGGGGCAGAGCGTCGCGCTGGTCGGCGAATCCGGATCCGGCAAGACGCTGACCTGCCGCAGCATCCTGAGCATCCTGCCGCGCGGGGCGGAGGTGACCGGCGGCTCCATCCTGTTCGGCCGGGGGCCGGAGGCGGTCGACCTGCTGCGCCTGTCGCGGTCGGGCCTGCGCGACATCCGCGGCAGCCGCATCTCGATGATCTTCCAGGAACCGATGAGCGCGCTGTCGCCGCTCCACAGCATCGGCGACCAGACGATGGAGGTGCTGCGGCTGCACGGCCACTGCAACCGCCGGAGCGCCCGCGACCAGTGCCTCGCCATGTTCGACCGGGTCGGCTTCCCCGATCCGCTGCGCGCCTTCCGCTCCTTCCCGTTCCAGCTGTCGGGCGGCCTGCGCCAGCGGGCGATGATCGCCATGGCGATGGTGGCGCGCCCGCAGCTGCTGATCGCCGACGAACCCACCACGGCGCTGGACGTCACGCTGCAGGCCCAGGTGCTGGCGCTCATCAAGGAACTGCAGGCCGAGACCGGCATGGCGGTGCTGCTGGTCACCCATGACCTGGGGGTGGTCGCCAACATGGCCGACGCCGTGGTGGTGATGCGCGCCGGCCGGGTGATGGAGTCCGGGTGCTGTGCCGACGTGCTGGGCCGGCCGCTGCACGGCTACACCCGCAAGCTGATGGCCGCCGCCCCCTCCATCCCCGAGATGACCTGCGCGCTTCCCGCCACGGGCGCGGAGGACGCCATCCTGGAGTTCCACGGCGTCGCCAAGACCTACGAGCGCGGCTCCACCCGGGTGAGGGCGCTGGACGGCATCGACCTGTCCGTGCGGCGGGGGGAGACGCTGGCCATCGTCGGCGAGTCAGGATCAGGCAAGACGACGATGGCGCGCCTTGCCATGTTGGCGGAGCGGCCGGACCCCGGCGGCCGCCTGCTGTTCCGGCCGTCCGCCGGGGAACCGCCGCTCGATCTCCTATCCGCCGCGGGGCCGGAGCTGACCGCCTACCGCCGCCGTGCCCAGATGGTGTTCCAGGATCCCTATGCCTCCCTCAGCCCCCGCATGAGCGTCGGCGAGATCATCGCGGAGCCGCTGGCGATCCACGGCGTCTGCGGCCGCGGCGAGGGGCGCGAGCGGGTGCGGGCGCTGATGGCGCAGGTCGGGCTCGATCCCGCCTGGGCCAGCCGCTATCCCCACGCCTTCTCCGGCGGCCAGCGCCAGCGCATCGGCATCGCCCGCGCGCTCGCCCTCGATCCCCAACTGCTGATCTGCGACGAACCGACCTCGGCGCTCGACGTGTCAGTGCAGGCGCAGGTTCTCGACCTCTTGGAATCGATCAAGCGGCGGCTCGGCCTCAGCCTGATGTTCATCTCGCACGATCTGGCGGTGGTGGCGCGGCTGGCCGACCGGGTGGCGGTGATGCGCGCCGGCCGGGTGATGGAGCAGGCGCCGCCCGCCGTCCTGTTCTCCGCCCCGCTGCACCCCTACACCCGCGCGCTGATCGCCGCCTCGCCCGAACCGGACGTCAGCCGCCCGATCGACGTCGCCACCGTGGCGCTGGGTGCCGGCGCCCCCGACCTGTGGCCCGAACCCTTCCGCCCCACCCCCGACGGCGCCCCGCCCCCGCTGGTGGAAGCCGCACCCGGCCATTTCGTGAGGGGCCATTTCGCGAGGCGGGCGGCATGATCAAGCGCTTTCCCATCACCGGAGACTCTCATCCTCTCCCCCCGGGGAGAGGGGGGCCCCGCCGCTTTGCGGCGGGGTGGGTGAGGGGACGCGCGGCGGTCCTTTCACAAAATTCCTGCAATGCATCCCCCTCACCCTGACCCTCTCCCCGGGGGGAGAGGGAAAAAGCCCGCGGGATTACGAGCACTCATTCTCCCCCTTCTCCTCCTCCTCACCACCCCCGCCGCCGCCTTCACCCCGCAGGAACCGGCGCTCCTGCGCGACGAGGTCACCTACGGCCTGCTGCCCCCCGTCCGCCAGCGCATGCCGGAGGAGCCGCTGATCGTCGATCCGACGGCGAAGGGCCGCGACCTCGGACGGTCCGGCGGCTGGATCCGCACCTTCATCACCCAGCGGCGCAACAGCCGCATCGCCGTGCTCTACGGCTATGCCCGGCTGGTCGGCTACAACGAGAAGCGCGAGCTGGTCCCCGACATCCTGAAGGACGTGACCGTCGTCGACGGCCGCGACTTCACCCTGACCCTGCGGGCCGGCCACCGCTGGTCCGACGGCGCCCCCTTCACCAGCGACGACATCCGCTACTGGTGGGAGGACATCGCCAACAATCCCATGCTGTCGCCGTCCGGCCCGCCGCGCTTCATGCTGGTGGACGGCAAGCCGCCGGAGGTCAGCTTCCCCGACGCGGTCACCGTCCGCTTCCGCTGGGAGGAGCCGAACCCCTATTTCCTTCCCACGCTGGCCGCCGCCCGGCCGCCCTTCATCTACCGGCCGGCCCATTACCTGAAGCGCTTCCACGCCCGCTACACCACCGAGGCGGAGCTGGCGCCGCTGATCGCCAAGTACAAGGTCCGCAACTGGGCGGCCCTGCACAACGCCCGTGACGACATGTTCCGGATGGAAAACCCGGACGAACCGACCCTCCAGCCCTGGATGGCGATGTCGAAGGGCACCGGCAGCCATCTGCTGTTCCAGCGCAACCCCTATTACCACCGCTTCGACACGCGCGGCATGCAGCTCCCCTACACCGACGGGCTGGACGTGACGGTGATGGCCGGCGGGCTGATCCCGGCGCAGGTCGCCACCGGCAAGGCCGACCTGCAGGCCGAAGGGCTGACCTTCTCCCAGGTGCCGGTGCTGGTGGCGGGGGAGGCGGCCGGCAACTACCGCACCCTGCTGTGGCCGGAGGGCAAGGCGGCGGAGATCGCGCTCTATCCCAACCTGAACTACAACGACCCGGTCTGGCGCCCCCTGCTGCGCGATCCCCGCTTCCGCCGCGCCCTGTCGATGGGGATCGACCGGCGGATCATCAACCGCTCTCTCTTCTTCGGGCTGGCGCGGGAAAGCGGCGTGGACGTGCTGCCGGGAAGCCCGCTCTACAAGCCGGAACGCACCGGCGTCTGGACCGGCTACGACCCCCGCCAGGCCGCGGCGCTGCTCGACGGGATCGGGCTGAAGCGCAAGCGCGGCGAGCTGTACCGCGAGCTGCCCGACGGCCGCCCGCTGGAGGTCATCGTCGAATCGGCGGGCGAGAAGCCGGAGGTGGCCGACGCGCTGCAGATCATCGCGGAGACCTGGCGCGACATCGGCGTCCGGCTGCTGGTGCGCACGGTGGACCGCGACGTGCTGCGCAACCGCGTCTATGCCGGCCAGACGATGATGGCGGTGTGGGGCGGCTGGGACAACGGCGTCCCCGATCCCGACAGCAGTCCGGAGGAGCTGGCCCCGATGACCCAGGAGAATTTCAGCTGGCCGAAATGGGGGCAGCATTACCAGACCTCCGGCAGCGCCGGCGAACCCATCGACATGCCGGTCGCGCAGGAGCTGATGGACTTCGCCCGCCGCTGGCGCCACACCACCGACGAGACCGAACGGCGCGCCCTGTGGTCGGCGATGCTCGACATCCATGCCGACCAGATCTTCGCCATCGGCGTGGTGTCGAAGACGCCGCAGCCCATCGCCGTCGCCAACCGTCTGCGCAACGTCCCGGACAAGGGGCTGTGGCTGTGGGATCCCGGCGCCTATCTCGGCATCTACCGGCCCGACGAGTTCTATTTCGCCGACGCCCGCCCGGCCGATCCGGAGCCGGCCGGCATCCACCGCAGGGGGAATGACCGCCCATGCTGCGTTTCATCCTGCACCGGCTGCTGGTGATGATCCCGACGCTGTTCGTGGTGTCGATGCTGATCTTCATCGTCATCAACCTGCCGCCCGGCGACTATCTGTCCAACCAGATCGCGGAGCTGCGCGCCACCGGCCAGGAGGCCGGGCTGGCGAAGGCGGAGTTCCTGCGGCGCGAATATGCGCTCGACCGCCCGCTGCCCGAGCAATATCTGGTCTGGATCGGCGTCTGGCCGGGACCGAACGGCTTCAACGGCCTGCTGCAGGGCGACCTCGGCTGGTCGTTCGAGTTCAACAAGCCGGTGGCGGAGGTGGTGGGCGAGACCCTGTGGTTCACCGTCATCCTCAACGTCGCCGCGGTGCTGTTCGTCTATCTGGTCTCCTTTCCGCTGGGGGCGCTGGCGGCGATCCGCGCCAACAGCTGGGTCGATTACCTCGCCGCCACCATCGGCTATATCGGGCTGGCGACGCCCAACTTCCTGCTGGCGCTGATCCTGCTTTATTACGGCCAGAAATGGCTGGGCCTGCCCATCGGCGGGCTGGTGGACGCCCAGTACGAGAACCAGCCGATGAGCTGGGCCAAGGCCGGCTCGATCCTGCAGCACCTGATCGTCCCCACCATCGTCATCGGCCTGGCCGGCACCGCCGCCATGGTGCGTCGCCTGCGCGCCAATTTGCTGGACGAGTTGGGCAAGCCCTATGTCGTCACCGCCAAGGCCAAGGGCGTGCCGCCGCTGCGCCGGCTGACACGCTATCCGCTGCGCATGGCGCTGAACCCCTTCGTCTCCGACATCGGCTCGCTGCTGCCCTCGCTGGTTTCGGGTTCGGTGCTGATCTCCGTCGTGCTGAGCCTGCCCACCATCGGGCCGGCCCTGCTGGAGGCGCTGCGGGCGCAGGACATCTTCCTGTCGGGCTTCATCCTGATGTTCATCTCGCTGCTGGTGCTGGTCGGCATGCTGATCTCCGACATCGCGCTGGCGCTGCTCGATCCCCGCATCCGGCTGGGCAAGGGAAGGAAGGCCCAGTCATGAAAGAGCCGAGCATTGAAGGCGGCGGCAGGGAAGGCGGGGCTGTGAAAGGCGGCTGGGACCATTACGTCGACAGCCGGCCCTATCCCGATCCGGCCGCACCGGACGGGCCGGCGACCCGCTTCGATCCGGGCGCCTCGACCGGGCGGCTGATGCTGCGGCGCTTCCTGCGCCACCGGCTGGCGGTGCTGGGGGCGCTGTTCCTGGGGCTGTCCTATCTCAGCCTGCCCTTCGTCGATTTCCTGGTTCCCTACGGCGCCAACGAACGCGACGTGGAGCATCTCTACGCCCCGCCGCAGGGCATCCACCTGTTCCACGAGGGGCAGTTCATCGGCCCCTTCGTCTACCCGACCACCGGACAGCCCGACCTGAAGGACTATCGCTGGCGCTACGAGGCGGACGAGAGCCGGCCGATGCCGCTGGAGTTCTTCTGCCCCGGCAAGCCCTACCGCTTCCTGGGGCTGGTGGAGATGCGGATGCGGCTGGTCTGCCCGCCGCCGGGGGCGACGCTGCATCTGCTCGGCACCGACCGGCTAGGCCGGGACATGCTGTCGCGGCTCGCCATCGGGGCGCAGCTGTCGCTGACCGTCGGGCTGCTGGGCATCGCCGTGTCCTTCGTCATCGGCATCACGCTGGGTGGCATGGCCGGCTATTTCGGCGGCTGGATCGACGCCGGGGTGCAGCGCCTGTCGGAGATCCTGAAATCCCTGCCGGAGCTGCCGCTGTGGCTGGCGCTGTCCGCCGCCGTGCCGGCGCAATGGAGCCCGGTGACGGTGTTCCTGTGCATCTCCGTCATCCTCGGCCTGCTGGACTGGCCGTCGCTGGCCCGCGCCGTGCGCTCCCGCTTCCTGGCGCTGCGCGAGGAGGATTTCGTCATGGCGGCGGAGCTGATGGGCGCCAGCCCGGCCCGCATCATCCGCCGCCACCTGCTGCCCAACTTCGCCAGCCACCTGCTGGCCAGCGCCACCCTGTCGATCCCGGCGATGATCCTGGGCGAGACGGCGCTGTCCTTCCTGGGGCTGGGGCTGCGCCCGCCGGCGACCAGCTGGGGGTGATGCTGAACGACGCCCAGAACTTGATGGCCGTGGAAACCTATCCATGGGTGTCATTGCCGATGCTGCCGGTGATCCTGGTAGTCTTGTCCTTCAACTTCTTCGGCGACGGACTCCGCGACGCCCTGGATCCCTATCATGGCGATTGAACGCTTTTCCCGGCAGGCTCTACCAAACGTGAGCTTGGCTGTAATTCATATATCACAGCGCATAGGTGGGTTGTCGTCCCTCGGCCGGAAGTCGGCTTGATGCGCGGCACAATCCATGTGAGGGGTTCTATCCAGGCTGGAGCGCCGCTGCCGGCACCTGGACCAGACGCGCAACCACCGGGGCCAAGCCGGTCCTCAGACGAGCATAGTGAATTGTTCTGCTACGGCTTTTCGGTTCCGACTCCTTGCTGAAGCGGAGTGTCCGAGCATGCACCAGCCCCTGGCCCCCTTTCGGTCCCTCCATCCCGACCGGACACCGCCGCGCATCCTGCTGTACAGCCACGACACCTTCGGGCTCGGGCATCTGCGGCGGTCGCGGACGATTGCCCAAGCCCTGGTATCGGCCTTTCCCGACGCCTCGGCGCTGATCCTCACCGGCTCGCCGGTCGCCGGCCGCTTCGATTTCCCGGAGCGGGTCGACCATGTGCGCCTGCCGGGCGTGGTGAAGCAGCCGGACGGCGGCTACACCGCCCGCAACCTCGGCCTGCCGATCGAGGAGACCACCGCCATCCGGGCGGAGATCATCCGCGCCACCGCCCGCGCCTTCCGCCCGACGCTCGCCATCGTCGACAAGGAGCCGACCGGCCTGCACGGCGAATTCCTGCCGGCGCTGGAGGAGATGCGGGCCACCGGCAACACCCGCGTGGTGCTGGGCCTGCGCGACGTGCTGGACGCGCCCGAGGCGCTGCAGCCGGAATGGGAGCGCAAGGAGGCGGTCGCCGCCATCGAGCGCTATTACGACCAGCTCTGGGTCTACGGGCTGCCGCAGGTCTACCGCCCGCTCGATGGGCTCGACCTGCCGGCGGAGATCGCCGCGCGGGTGCGCTACACCGGCTATCTGCGGCGGGAGCCGTCGGAGGGCGGCGGCGCCGTCCAGGCCGCGGACAGCCTGATGGCGGCGCCCTATGTGCTGGTGACCCCCGGCGGCGGCGGAGACGGGGCCGCCCTGGTCGACTGGACCATCGCCGCCTATGAGAGCGATCCGGACCTCGCCCCCAATGCCCTGATCGTCTACGGCCCCTTCCTGGAGGATTCCCGCCGCCAGGAATTCGCCGCCCGCATCCGCCGGCTGAAGGGCAGGGTGGAGACCATCAATTTCCATTCCCGCATGGAGGATCTCTATGCCGGCGCGGTCGGCGTGGTGGCGATGGGCGGCTACAACACCTTCTGCGAGATCCTGTCCTTCGACAAGCCGTCGGTGCTGGCCCCGCGCACCCGCCCGCGGCTGGAACAGCGCATCCGGGCGGAGGCGGCGGAGGCGTTGGGCCTGCTGCGCATGCTGGACAGTGACCGCGACGGCAGCGACCCGCGGGCGATGGCTGACGCCATCCGCGCGCTGCCCGCCCAGCCGCCGCCCTCGGCCAGCCCGCTGCCCGGCCTGCTCGGCGGGCTGGACCGCATCGTCGAGCTGACGCGCGAGGTGCTGGAGGCCGAAAAGGCGTCCGACCGGTCAGCCGCCGTCACCCCGATCCGCCGGGCGGCGCAACGTCTGTCCCGCGCGGCGATGGGCAAGCGCGCATGACGTCTGACTTGGTGAAGGACGGCCCTGTGCCGTCCCCCATGGTTTCGAGAGCCGTGCCGTTGAAAATCGCGGTGGTGGTGAAGGGATACCCCCGCCTGTCGGAGACCTTCATCGCGCAGGAGATCCTGGCCCTGCAGGAGCGCGGCGTCGATCTGGCGATCTGGTCGCTGCGCCATCCCACCGATGGCCGCCGCCATGCCCTGCATGACCGCATCACCGCACCGGTCCATTACCTGCCGGAATATCTGCGCGACGAGCCGGGGCGGGTGCTGCGCGCGCTCGGCCGGCTGATCCTCCGCCATCCGGCCGGGCTGGCCAGCACGGCGCTGGGCTGGCTGCGCGACCTGTGGCGCGACCGCACCGCCAACCGGGGCCGCCGCTTCGGGCAGGCGCTGGTGCTGGCGGCGGAGCTGCCGGCGGATGTCCCCTTCGTCTACGTCCATTTCCTGCACACCCCGGCCTCGGTCGGGCGCTATGCCGCGGCGATCCGCGGCATCGGCTGGGGCTTTTCCGCCCATGCCAAGGACATCTGGACCACCCCGGAGTGGGAGAAGCGCGAGAAGCTGGCCGACGCCCGCTTCGGCGTCACCTGCACCGCGGTGGGGGCGGCGCATCTGCGCGGGCTGGCGGCCGATCCAGCGTGCATCGACCTCGTCTATCACGGGCTGGATCTCGGCCGCTTTCCCGCCCCGCCGGACCGCGCGGGCGCCCTGCCGCGCGACGGCTCCGCCCCCGACCGCACTGTGGAGTTCCTGTCGGTCGGCCGGCTGGTGGAGAAGAAGGGATACGACCGGCTGCTCGACGCCCTGGCGACTCTGCCTGACGGCCTGCACTGGCGGCTGGTCCATATCGGCTCCGGCGAGCTGAAGCAGGCCCTGCGTGCCCAGGCCGAGCGGCTCGGCCTGTCCGACCGCATCGAGTGGCGCGGCGCGCAGGACCAGGCGGCGGTGATCGGGGCGCTGCGCCGCGCCGACCTGTTCGTGCTGACCAGCGTGGTGGCCGGCGACGGCGACCGCGACGGCCTGCCCAACGTGCTGATGGAGGCGGCGAGCCAGCGCCTCGCCATCCTGTCCACCGCCGTGTCGGCCATCCCCGAATTCATCGCCGACGGCACCCACGGCCTGCTGACCGACGGCACCCCGCCCGCCATCGCCGCCGCGTTGCAGCGGCTCGCCACCGACCCGGCGCTGCGCCTGCGGCTGGGCGAAGCGGCGCATGACCGCCTGCGCGCCGAGTTCGGCATGACCGCCGGCATCGACCGCCTCGTCCGCCGTCTGGAGGAGGCCGCGGCGTGAGCGCCCCATCCCCGCCGCGCCCATCCCCTCTGCGCATCGCCTTCTACGCCCCGCTGAAGCCGGTCGACCACCCGGTTCCGTCCGGCGACCGCCAGATGGCGCGGCTGATCCTGCGCGCGCTGGAGGCGACCGGCCCGGTGGAGGTGGCGAGCAGCCTGCGCGTCTATGACGGCAGCGGCGACGCCGCCGTCCAGGCCCGTCTGACGGCAGCGGCCGAAGCGGAGTGCGACCGCCTGCTGTCCCTCTACGCCGCTGAACCGGACCGGCGCCCGTCGCTATGGCTGAGCTACCATGTCTATTACAAGGCGCCCGACCTGATCGGACCCGTCATCGCCCGCCGCCTGCGCATCCCCTATGTCGTGGTGGAGGCGACCCGCGCCCGCAAGCGCCTGACCGGCCCCTGGTCAGCCTTCGCCGCCGCCGCCGAAGCGGCCATCGAGGCGGCCGACCTCGTGCTCTGCGTCAGCGCCCGCGACCGGCAGGCGGTGGAAGCCTACGGCCCGCCCGGCCAGCGCGTGGCGATGCTGCCCCCTTCCTCGACCTGCCGCCCTCGGTTGAACGCAGCGGCCCTGCCTCTTCCCCCGCCTGCTGACCGTCGCCATGATGCGGCCGGGTGACAAGCTCGCCTCCTACCGCCTGCTGGCCGAGTCCCTCCACCTTCTGGCCGCCCAGCCCTGGACGCTCGACATCGTCGGCGACGGTCCTGCGGCGGCGGAGGTGTCGTCCCTGTTCGCCCCCTTCGGCCCGCGCGTGACGCTCCACGGCGCCTGCGCGCCTACGGACCTCGCCGCCCATTACCGTGCCGCCGACCTGCTGGTCTGGCCCGGCCTGAACGAGGCCTTCGGCATGGTCTATCTGGAGGCGCAGGCCCACGGCGTCCCGGTGGTCGCCGTCGACAATGCCGGCACCGGAACCGTCATCCGCGACGGCGGCCGCCTGACCGGCCCGGCGCCGCAGGACTTCGCCGCCGCGCTGGCCCGGCTGCTGGCCGATCCGGCAGCCCCGCGCTCCCTCGGCCGGACCGCCCGCGCTTACGTCGAGGCGCATCACGGCCTTCCCGCCGCCGCGGAGCGCCTGCGCGGCCTGCTGACGGCGCTGACCGGGCAGGTGCCGGCATGATCCGTCTGGCCTTCCTGCGCCACGGCATCACCGCCTGGAACCGCGAGGGGCGCATCCAGGGCCGCACCGACATTCCGCTGGACCCGGAGGGCCGCGAGCGCCTGTCCCGCCTGACGCTGCCGGAGGCATGGCGCGACGCCACCCTGCACGCCAGCCCGCTGTCCCGCGCCGTGGAGACCGCGCGCCTGCTGGGCAACGGCCGCCCCGTCCACACCGACCCTCGCCTGATCGAGATGGACTGGGGCGCCTGGGAGGGGCTGCGCGGCCTCGACCTGCGCGCCGACCCCGCCAGCGGCTACCGCGACATCGAGGAGTGGGGCTGGGACTTCCGCCCCCCGGCGGCGAAAGCCCCGCCGACCTCCGCGACCGCCTGACCGACTGGCTGAAATCCCCTCTCCCCCCGGGGAGAGGGTTAGGGTGAGGGGACGCACGGCGAGGATTCTCGTGACAGCCACGCACTGCATCCCCCTCACCCCGACCCTCTCCCCGGGGGGAGAGGGAGAGCCACCTCATCGTCACCCACATCGGCGTGATGCGCGTCGCCCTGGCACTCGCCTGGGGCTGGGACTTCCGCGGTCCGCCGCCGGTTCCCGTGAAGCGCGACCGCCTCTACACCATGACGCTCACCGCAGACGGCACCCTCCGCCCCGCCGGCAACCGCGAGGGGGAGCGCCTGTCGTGAAGCTCATGATCGTCGTCACCCACCTGCTGGGCACCGGCCATCTCAGCCGCGCGCTCGCCCTGGCCGAGGCGTTCTCCGCCCGCGGCTGGAGCGTCGATGTCGTCAGCGGCGGGCGTCCGGCCCCCCATCTCGGCAGCGGCGGCGCCACCCTGCACCAGCTGCCGCCGCTGGCGAGCGACGGCGCCGATTTCGCCACCCTGCTGACCGCCGACGGGCGCCCCGCCGATGCCGAAACCTTCGCCGCGCGGCGGGCGATGCTGACCGGCCTGCTCGACGCGCTGCGCCCCGACATCCTGGTGACCGAACTCTTCCCCTTCGGCCGCCGCGCGCTGGCCGCGGAGTTCGACGCCCTGCTGCAGCATGCCCGCGGCCTGCCGGCCCCGCCGCTGACGCTCGCCTCCGTCCGCGACATCCTGGCCCCGCCCTCCAAGCCGGCGCGGGTGGCGGAGACGGAACGCCGGCTGCTCGGCTTCTACGACGGCGTGCTGGTCCATTCCGACCCGGCCGTGGTGCCGCTGGAGGACAGCTGGCCGCTGACCCCGGCGATGCGTCCGCTGCTGCGCTACACCGGCTTCGTCGTCCCGCCGCCGGCCACCGACGACAACGGTACGGAGGGGCAGGGTGAAATCCTGGTCACCGCCGGCGGCGGCCCGGTCGGGCGTCCCGTCTTCGAGGCCGCCGCCCTTTGCGCCGCCTCCGCCGCCCTGCCGCAGCGCTGGCGCCTGCTGGTGGCGAAGGGCGACGCGGCGCTGGCCGACCGGCTGCGCGCCATGGCCCCGCCCGACCGCCTGCTGGTGGAGCCGGTCCGTCCCGACTTCCGCGCCCTGCTGGGCCGCGCCGCCGTCAGCGTCGGCCGCTGCGGCTACAACACGGCACTCGACTGCCTGACGGTGGGGGTGCCCAGCGTCTTCTGCCCGTTCGAGGACGGCAAGGAGGTCGAGCAGACCATCCGCGCCGCCATCCTGGCCCGCCGCCCCGGCATCGCCCTGCTGCGCGAGGCAGACCTCACCCCCGACAGCCTTGCCGGCGCGCTGCAGTCCGTGCTGGGCGTGCGCATCCCGCCGCTCGACCCGGCATCGCTGGCCGGGGCGGCACGCAGCGTGGACATCGTCGAGGCCATGCTGGCGGAGAAGAGATCATGAGCGATTGGAGCGCGGTTGAAGAGGAGTTGGCCCGCTGGACGGATCTCGGCCGGCGCTGCGCCGTCTGGCTGCGCGACGACGACGCGGTGGCGGCCGGCCCCCAGCTCGACCGGCTGCTGAACCGCTGCGCGCGGTCCGGCATCCCGCTCGGCCTTGCGGTCATCCCGGCCGATGCCGAGCGCTCGCTCGCCGAGGCGCTGTCGGACCAGCCGCATGCTACCGTTCTGGTCCATGGCTGGGCCCACGCCGACCACGCCGCCCCCGGGGCCAAGAAATGCGAATTCGGGCCGGAGCGCCCCGCCGATGTCCGGCAGGCGGAGGCCGAACGCGGCCTGTCCGTCCTGCGCGGCCTGTTCGGCGACCGGCTTTTCCCGCTGTTCGTCCCGCCCTGGAACCGGATGGCCGCCGACATGCCCGACCGGCTGGCCGCCGCCGGCTACCGCGCCGTCTCCGCCTTCGGCACCCCGCCGCGGGAACGGGGCGGCATCGCCTGGGTCAACACCCACCTCGACCTGATCGACTGGCGCGGCAGCCGCTCCGCCGTGCCGCTCGACGCCCTGCTCGACACGCTGTGCCGCGAACTGCGCGAGCGGCGGGAGGGCCGGCGCGACCCGCATGAGCCCATCGGCCTGCTGACGCACCACCGGGTCCATGACGAAGCCATCTGGGGCCTGCTGGACCGCCTGCTCGACCGGCTGGCCGGCCATCCGGCACTGGACTGGCCGGCTGTCGGCAGCCTTGCCATGACCACAGGACGGTGAACGGGTCCTTCACGCCGCGGGCAGGTAGGGCGGCTTGGTGAACTGCGCCGGTGAGAGCGTGAAGATCTCATAGCCGGTTTCGGTGACGCCGACGCTGTGCTCGAACTGTGCGGAGAGGCTTCGGTCCCGGCTGACGGCCGTCCACCCGTCGCTGAGGATCTTCACATCCGGCCGGCCTGCATTGACCATCGGTTCGACCGTCAGGAACATCCCCGGCCGCAGTTCCGCTCCCTCCCCAGGCCGGCCGTAATTCAGCACGTCCGGCGCGTCGTGGTAGATGCGGCCCAAGCCATGCCCGCAGAAATCCCGAACGACGGTGAAGCGCTCCGCCTCCACGCAGCGCTGCATGGCGAAGCCGATGTCTCCCACCGTCGCACCGGGTCGGATGGCCTCGATGCCGCGCATCATCGCTTCGTACGTCACGTCGATGAGGCGCTTGGCGCGCAGGCCGAGCGTGCCGACCCCATACATGCGGCTGCTGTCGCCATGCCAGCCGTCGACGATCACCGCCAGGTCGATGTTGAGGATATCGCCCTCCGCCAACCTGCGGTCGCCGGGTATGCCGTGGCAGACGACATGGTTGACCGAGATGCAGGTCGCATGGGAATAGCCGCGATAGCCCAGCGAGGCAGGCGTCCCCCCGTGGTCGACGATGTACTCGTGGCAGAGGCGGTCAAGCTCCGCCGTGGTGATCCCTACCCTGACATGCCCGGTGATCATGTCCAACGTCGATGCGGCCAGCCGACCGGCGGCACGCATCCCGGCGAAATCCTCCGGAGCGTGGAGCTTTATGCTTCTGTGTTCGGTCGCTTCGGTCATTGGCTGTCCTGGATCACGGGGGAGGGGGCATCGGCGTCCTGCGGCGACCGCCTGACGGCCTTCGGCATGCCGGCGATCGGCATCCCGGCATGAAGGTCGGCGATCATCTGCCCGACGAAGGACGGCAGGGGAGCCCCCTGGAGAGGTGAGGGCGGAGAATGGCGATCGGCGCGTCGAAGATCAGGAACTTGGCCCGTGCCAGCGGCTCATCGCCGACCGTCCCGTCTCCGCAGGCCGCGACGCAGGCCTGGAAGGCGCTGTCGAACTCGTCCTCCAGATCCTGCAGCATCTTCCGCAGCGGTTCCGGGGGCGGACTGTCCTCGAACAGGGCGACCGGCTCATTCAGGAGAAGGAAGCGGGCGCGATGTTCGTTCTCCCTGCACCAGGGAACGATGGCCATGGCCGCCTCGCATGGACGGCCATCGCGCAGCAGAGGGGCCAGGGTCCCGACGAAAGATGCGTAGGCCGTATTCCAGGCCGTGCCGAGGACGGCCGACCGGGATTCGAAGCGATGATAGATCGACCCGGTCGGCGCTCCCACCCGTCGGGCGATCGCCTGCATCGTTGCGGCGGCGGGGCCGCCTTCCGCGACCAGAACCATCGCTGCGTCGATGAAGTCGTTCTCGAAAAACGTGCCGTTCTGACCATGCCAATTAGAATACACGTTTTAGAATGAGCTGTCTATTTGATTTCGCGCCGTCCGCCCGAAGGAGGCCCGAAAACGCAATGGGGCCGACCCGCGCCCTTGGCGACGCGGATCGGCCCCATACTGCAGTGCTGTCCTCGCGGGAGAGCTTACGCCGCGTGCTCGGTGATGTAGCCCATGGCGCTGCCGATGCTGGTGTTGCCGTGGGTCAGGTTCAGCAGGAAGTTCTCCGTTCCTTCGTTGCCGGAATTGTCGCCGTGGATCTGGACGGTGACGGTCTTGGTGGTCTCGCCCGGCTGGAAGGTCAGGCTGCCGCTGGCGGCGGTGTAGTCGGACCCGGCCTTGGCCGTACCGTCCCCGGTCGAATAGTCGATGGTGGTCGGGGCGGTGACCGCGTTGGCCAGCTGCACGGTGAAGACCGCCTCGTCGCTACCCGCCACGGTGGCGGAGCTGCCGGAGGCCGGGGCCAGACCCGCCTTGATGATGTTCATCTTGGTCGAGTCGACGGTCTTGTAGTCGTCCTTCAGCAGGCCGCCCACGTCATGCGATTCCGGCGTCCAGGCCCAGTAGGTCCAGCTCATGCCCTTGTCGCCGGCGGCGATTTCGCTCTTGCCGTCCAGGTTCCAGTCGCCGTTCAGGTACTTGACGAAGGCGTTGGCCCAGGTCTGCTCGGCGCCGCTGGTCATCAGGCCGCCGAACTCGCCGATCAGCACCGGCGCGATGTTGTTCTTGTAGATGTAGCCCCACATGCTGTCGTACTGAGCCGGCAGATTGTTGGGGAAGTTGGAGTCCTGCAGCCAGCTGAAGTTGCCGACGCTGTGGCCGTAGGCGTGCGGCGAATAGACCAGCTTGTTCGGAACGTCGAACTCGATCGGACGGTCCTTCACGCCGGCCAGCGTGCTGCTCCACTCGGTGCCCTCGACCAGCATCAGCCAGTCCTTGTTCACGGACTGGATGGCGTTGCCGATGCGCTCGGCGGCAGAGGCCCAGTCGGTGGCGGGGTCGCCGCCCCAGGTCGCGGACACGCTCGGCTCGTTGTGCAGGTCGGCGCCGATCACCGCCTCGTTGCCGGCATAATGCTTGGCCAGCATCTTCCAGTTCTCGATCACCTTCGATTCCGGGTTCCGGTCGGTGTACCACAGCCCGTGTTCGTTGGTGCCGGCGCCGCCGTCGTTGCGGTGGTGGTCGAGGATCACCTTCATGCCGACCTTGCCGGCATAATCGATGACCTTGTCATAGACCTCCAGCCGGGTCAGGCCCTTCAGGTCCGGGTTCTTCGAATAGTCGATGCCGTTGGTGACGGCGTCGCTGGAGAACATGTCGTCGGCCCAGGTCAGGCGGATGACGTTGAAGCCCAGGCCCTTCATGCTGTCGATGTGGCCCTGATAGCTGTCGGCCCACAGACCCGAGGGAACGTAGTTGTAGCCCTCGCCGCCGAACCAGTTGACGCCGGTCAGGCGGACGGTGTTGCCGCTTTCGTCGACGATCTGGTTGCCCTTGGTGCTGAGGAAGCCGTCGATCGAACCGCTGCTCTGCACCATGCCCGGATCGGCGACGGTGACGTTGCCGACCTTGACCGACGGCGTGCCGCCGGTGGAGCCGCCCGTGTTGCCGCCGGCGCTGCCGCCCTTGCCGCTGTCGGTGCCGCTGTCGGTGCCGCCGCCGGAGTTGCCGGCATCGCCGCCGGCGTCGCCGGTGGTGCCGCCGAAGTGGCTGGCGTCGAGCTTCGCAGTCAGGGTGGCATTCCAGTAGAGGTCGCTGGTGGCGCCGAGATCGGCACCGTCGGCCTCACGCTGGACCGACACCACGTCGTCGGTCGCCGCGACGGCCTTGCCGTCGACGCTGACGCTGTGGACGTACAGGTTACGGTCGGCACCGTCGACGATGCCGTCATTCTCGTACTTCACCTGCACCGCATGGGCCGCGCCCTGGGCCAGATCGGCGGTGAACTTGAATTCCTTGGCCTCGGCGCTGTCGGCGATGCCCTTGCCGATCTCCTTGCCGTCGACCATCACGGTGAAATGGGCGCCTTCGCCGCCGGCGGCGCTGCCGGCCGCAGTCACGGCGATGACGTTCTGCGCGGTGCCGGCGGCCGGACCGGTGACGGGGGCGGCCGGGGCGGCGCTCTGCGGCGCGGCGTAGTAGCTGGCGGGGGTGCTGAAGGTCAGCGCGCCGTCCCACCACATGGCTTCCTGGCCGGCCTGGGTCGGCGCCGGGGCGGCGTCGTCATGACGCTCATAGATGGCGTCGGTCGGCTGCAGCGTGTGGCCGTTCACCTCGATCGACTGAACGTAGAGATCGCGATCGGCGCCGGTCGCGGTGTCGTTGTCGTAAACGACCTGGATCTTGTGCGCCGTGTTGGCCGCAAGGTTGGCGGAGAAGCTGTAGGCCTTCGACGAGGCGGTCGCCGCACTGGCCGACCCGACCTCCTGACCATCCACCAGCAGCTTGAAATTCGGCGCGACGCTGTCCGCGGACTGGCCGTAGGCGTTGACGACGATCTTGCTCGGCGTGGTGGTCGTGCTCATGACTTCGATCCTATGTCCGTTGCGTTGAAGCCATGCTGGCGTTCCAATGGTTAACGAAACCTTTCCAAATCCGGTTAAGTTTTCTCGAACCTTGTGGCAAATTTGGCTCAGCCGGTCACAGGGTCGTTCAAGGGGGAAGTGCTATGTTCATCAACTATATCCCATCATGGTCACAGGCGTCGCCGGATCATCAATAGTCTTCCTTTTGCTGACTTAATAATGACTTTGAAGGCCAAAATCACGGTGAGAAAATCTCGAAAGACATAGATCCGGCTACTCGGAAGATCAAGCCGAATTCGGCATCATAGTTTCGCTAACCCACTCTCATGAGAACGATAATTACAAAATATACTTTCCTAGCTGGGCGCATGACCGATCATTTTTCAATCCGCGGAACTACAGCCTTAGAGGTACCCCAGAGTCGAGACAGACCCTTTTCGCACGCAAAAAGGTTAAAGTTCGTGATCGCACGACAGCGCTCATCGCCATCGTTAAGAGTTTCTTTAATGGATTACAGTCCTATCAGCGCTCGTAGCCGGGCAGTGACGATCATCACTCCGCCGTCGCCGGCCATGCTCTATGATGCAGGGGATCGACCACCCCCGTAAGGAACTCCACCATGGCGACCGGCGCGCATGCAGCCTTCCTGAAAAGCGTCAAGGATGCCGCCCAGTCGCGGATCAGGACCGGCGTCTTCGCCGACGCGGCGGCCTCGAAGACGGAGATCGAGCAGGTCGGCCAGACCATCGCCGCCAAGTATCGCGGCGTCATCTCCGCCGCGCCGATCAAGAGCGAGGAGCGGGCAACCCAGAAGGTGGGCATGGATTATGACGGCGACTGGCACTCCATCAAGGATCTGGCCCGGATGACCATCGTCGTGCCGACGCTGTCCGACTGCCGCGGGGTGCTGGCCGACCTGAAGCGCGCCTTCACCGCTTCACAGGGGCGCGGCCTGATCCAGGTGAAGGAGGTTGGCGCCGACGCCGATCCCTGCGGCTATTCCTCCACCACCGTCTTCGTGCGCACCTCCAACGGCCGCCCGGCGGAAATCCAGATCAACGTGCCGGAGATCATCTACGCCAAACAGTCGGAGGACAGCGTGCGCCGCATCCTCGGGCCGCAATGGTTCATGAACATCAAGATGAAGTACCAGCTTGACGGCGGGCTGGGGCACGCCCTGTACGAAATCTACCGCGTCGCCCCGGGCTCCAGCCGCGGCCTGGCCGCCGCGGCGCTCAGCAAGAGCTATTACGCCTTCTTCCGCCAGCGCATCCCCAGCCCCGGCGGCGCCTCCGGCCTGCGCAAGGCGCTGCTGGACCTCTGCGTGCACAAGCATTGAGGGGGCAGGGCAGGGGGAGTCGGTCAGCGCGCCTCGACCATGCCGATGAACTGGGCAAGCTCCGGGGTGGAGGGCCGGTCGAACAGCTCGGCCGGCGGTCCCTGTTCGATGATGCGGCCGCCATGCATGAAGACCAGCCGGTCGCAGACCTCGCGGGCGAAGCGCATCTCGTGCGTCACCAGGATCAGCGTCATGCCCTCTTCCGCCAGCTGGCGGACGACAGACAGAACCTCCTGCACCAGTTCGGGGTCGAGCGCCGAGGTGATCTCGTCGCACAGCAGCACCTTGGGCGCCATCGCCAGCGACCGCGCGATGGCGACGCGCTGCTGCTGGCCGCCCGACAGCTGGGACGGGTAGGCGTCGAACTTGTTGCCCAGCCCGACCTTCGCCAGCGCCGCTTCGGCCGCGGCGCGGGTGGCGGCCTTGTCCTGCTTCTTCACCACCTTCAGCGCCAGCATGACGTTCTGGCCGGCGGTCAGGTGGGGGAACAGGTTGAACTGCTGGAACACCATGCCGACCTTCAGGCGCAGCGCCCGCAGGTCGATCTGGCCGGGATCGACGCATTCGCCGTCCACCTCGATAACGCCGCCGTCGATGCGCTCCAGCCCGTTGATGCTGCGCAGCAGGGTGCTCTTGCCCGAACCGCTGCGGCCGATCATGGCGACGACCTGCCCCTCCTGCACCGCCATGTCGACGCCCTTCAGCACCTCCACCGGGCCGAAGGATTTGCGGATGCCGGACAGCTTCACGAGAGGCCGGCCGGTGGCGGGCCCACCGGCGGGGGATGCCTTAACGGGCGACATTCAGCTTCCTTTCCAGCGCCTTGGCCGACAGCGACAGCGGGTAGCACAGGGCGAAATAGATCAGCCCGACCAGCCCATAGACCAGGAAGGGCTGGAAGGTGGCGTTGGTGATCATGGTTCCGGCCTTCGTCACCTCGACGAAGCCGATGATGGAGGTCACCGCCGTGCCCTTCACCACCTGCACCGAGAATCCGACGGTCGGCGGCACGGCGATGCGCAGCGCCTGGGGCAGGATGACGTGGCGCATCTGCTCCCCGAAATTCATGGCGAGGCTGGCGGATGCCTCCCACTGGCCCTTCGGCACCGCCTCGACGCAGCCGCGCCAGATCTCGGCGAGATAGGCGGCGGTGAACAGCGTCAGCCCGACCGCCGCGGCGGTCCAGGCCGAGGTCTCGATGCCGATCAGCGGCAGGGCGAAGAAGACGATGAACAGCTGCATCAGCAGCGGCGTGCCCTGGAAGACCTCGATGAACAGCCGGGCCGCGATGCGCAGCGGCGGCAGCGGCGACACGCGGGCGACCAGCAGCAGCAGCCCGGCCACCCCGCCGGAAACGAAGGCGATCAGCGACAGCAGCACCGTCCAGCGCGCCGCCAGCAGCAGGTTGGACAGGATGTCCCACAGGGTGAAGTTAAGCACGCGACACCCCCTTGGCGAACATCCGCTGCCCCATCAGGGCGAAGACCCAGCGCAACCCCACCGCCAGCGCCAGATACAGCGCGGTCGCCAGGAAATAGACCTCGAAGGGCCGGAAATTGCGGGACTGGATGAAGTTGGCGGCGAAGCTCAGCTCCTCCGCCGCGATCTGCGAGCAGACCGACGATCCCAGCATGACGATGACGATCTGGCTGGTCAGCGCCGGCCAGATCTTCGCCATCGCCGGGCCGAGCACGACATAGCGGAAGATCTGCGGCCCGGTCATGCCCAGGCTGGCCCCGGCCTCGATCTGGCCCTTGGGCGTCGCCTCGATGCCGGCGCGGATGATCTCGGTCGAATAGGCGCCGAGATTGATGACCATCGCCAGCACCGCCGCCTGCCATTCCGCCAGCCGGATGCCCAGCGACGGCAGCCCGAAGAAGATGAAGAACAGCTGCACCAGGAAGGGCGTGTTGCGGATCAGCTCGACATAGGCGCCGACGACGAGCGCCAGCGGCTTGACGGTCGATGTCCGCGCCGCCGCCCCGCCGATGCCGAGCGCCACCCCCAGCACCGTGCTGACCGCGGTCAGCCCGACGGTCGTCACCACCCCGTCCACCAGCACGGGCGTGTAGTCCAACAGGGACGAGAAATCGAAACTGTAGGCCATGGAAGATGTCCCGTGCCGCTGACTCCCTCTCCCGCCCCGGGAGAGGGAAGGGGCCCAAGCGCAGCTTGGGAAGGGTGAGGGGTAATCCAAGGATAAGGGGATCCATGTCCGGATCGCCCCTCACCCTCCCCGCCTTCGGCGGGTCCCCTCCCTCTCCCGGGGCGGGAGAGGGCGAACTACCTCACAGATCCTTCGGCAGCGGCGCGTGCAGCCACTTCTTGGCGATGTCGTTCAGCGAGCCGTCGTCCTTCGCCTTGGCGATGATGGCGTTGACCTTCTCCAGCAGCGGCCCCTCGTTCTTGTTCAGCCCGACGAAGCAGGGGGAGTTCTTGATCAGGAATTTCAGGATCGGCTGGCGCGGCGGGTTGCGCTCGAAGATGGCGGCGGCCACCACGTTGCCGGTGGCGACCAGCTGCACCTGACCCGACAGGAAGGCGGAGATGGTGCCGTTGTTGTCCTCGTAACGGCGGACGGTGACCTTGTCGGTGACGATCTTCGACAGCTCGATGTCCTCGACCGAGCCGCGGGTGACGCCGACGGTCTTGCCTTCCAGATCCTCCGGCTTCTCGGCCTTGATGTCGTCGGGGCCGAAGATGCCGTTGTAGAAGGGGGCGTAGGCGGTGGAGAAGTCGATGACCTTCTCGCGCTCCGCATTCTTGCCCAGGCTGGAGATCACCAGATCGACCTTGCCGGTGGTCAGGTAGGGGATGCGGTTGGTGCTGGTCACCGGCACCAGCTCCACCTTGGCGCCCATCTCCTTGGCGATCAGGGTGGCGGTGTCGATGTCGTAGCCGACCGGCTTCAGGTCGGTGCCGACCGAACCGAAGGGCGGGAAGTCCTGCGGGACGGCGACGCGCAGCACCTTTTCCTTGGCGATGCGCTCCAGCGCGTCGGCTTTTGCATGGGTCGGGGCGAGACCGCCGGCCAGAACCGCCGTGGCAAGGCCGAGAGCACCCAGAATCTTCGCGAACCGCATGGCACCTGATCTCCAAACCGAAGGACGATGGGACTTCCCATTTCAAACCATGTGCCACTTTCGCCATACGAATTCGGGTGTGGGCCAAAGGGCGGCAATGTTACGGTTATACCGCCTCCGGCGGTTTCCGTTACAATCGTAACGTCGCTCAGGTTGCAGACCCCCTGCTCATTTTTTCCGCACATACTGACTTTGCGAGGCGTTCAGCCCATGAAACAGGCAAGCCAGTCCACAGCCGCCGCCACTGCCGCCACCGCTGCCGCCACCGAGCCGTCGCTGACCGCCCGCATCCGCGACCGCTACGGCGACCTCAGCCCGCTGGAGCGGCAGCTCGCCGACGTGATCCTCGCCTGTCCGGGCGAGCTGTCGGGCTATTCGGCGACCGAGCTGGCGGGACGGGCGGGCGTGTCGAAGATGACGGTGTCGCGGCTGGTCCGCCGGCTCGGCTATGCCGGCTTCGAGGAGGCGCGGCTTGCCGCCCGGCGCGGCGGCGACTGGGGCTCGCCGCTGTTCCTGCTGCCCCCCGGCGGCCCGGCGCCGGCATCGGCCCCACCCTCCGACGGCGATCCGGCGCCGCTGGATGCGCATTTCCGGCGCAGCGCGGAGGCACTCGCCGCCACCGCCCGCCAGACCGACCCGGCGATGCTGGCGCAGGCGGCGCGGGCGCTTGCCGACGCGCGGCGGATCTGGGTCTGCGGCGCCCGCAACAGCGCCTTCCTGGCCGGCTATGCCCGCTGGCAGTTCATCCAGGTGCGGGCAGAGGTGCATCAGATGGTCGCGGCCGGCGAGACGATGGCGGAAACGCTGGCCGACCTCGGCCCGGACGATCTGCTGTTCCTGGTCGGCATCCGCCGCCGCCCGCCCGCCATCGTCCGGCTGCTGCGCGCCTTGCGGGAGCGCGGTATCCCCACCATCCTGATCGCCGACAGCCACTCCGCCCTGGAGGCCCCGCCGCCGCCGCTGACCTTCCGTTGCGAGACGCGCAGCCTCGCCGCACTGGACACCCATGTCGCGGCGATGGCGGTGATCCACGCGCTCGCCGCCGAACTGATCCCCCTGACCGGCGAGGCCGGCCGCGCCCGCATCGGCGCCATCGAGGATTTGCACGAGCGGCTGGGGGAGCTGTGAGGGAGAGGAGCCCCCGGCAGTATCGGAACCGGTCGAACGCCGCACGTGCGTCACCACGCCGTCACACCGCTCGTCTACGCATCCGAACATCCAAGACAAGCAAGTCCTGTGGTCTCGCGGTCACCGGGGACGGTATCGATGCGGCGCATCCATCATCCTAAACCCGGCTTCTCCTCCTGAAGATAAGAAACAGAAGAAACACCTGACCAGAGAATGAAGCGGCAAAAACTATAATATTAACAATTGGGTAGACATATGGGAAATTTTTGTAAGGATCCTCCCTGAGGAAATGCGCGAGAAAATCCTTAATATTCTCTGACTTTTTTATTATATCGAGAAGACTCACAGCTTCCGCTTTAGAATATCCACCTTCAATTTCAGGACTTTCTTTGCCATCCACGCACTTGTACCGGCCAAGCTCGGCGGCTTTCTGGGTGAATTCCGATCCTGGCAGCACCGCCTGGAAGCCGGGCAGCCCCTGCACCGGTTTGATGCACCAGTCGGCGATGTGCGGCCGAAACCATCCAAGCCGGTTTTCGTCGGCCCCCGGCCAAGGCAGAGCCCAGTGGCTGTCATGTTTGCAGACCGCTGAACGCGCCTCATTGACACATAGGAACTGGCTTTCGGGGGCACGCAGGTCGAAAAATCGCAGGGTTGCCGTGGCCGTCGATCCGAGCAATGCCACGGCGGCGAGCAGGTAACCGATGGTCACCCGCGATTGACGCCTTATGCGGGCGGTCGGTACGGCGGCGAGCATGGGATGGTCCGCAAGCACACTCAGGGCATCCGCGAGACGGCATTCTCGCTGCCACCAGACGATGACGAGCAGCGTCATGATCGGCGGTCCCGCCAGAATGCCGTAACCGATGTTGATGTAATCCGCCGCGTTGACCACCATCGGGTTGGCGAAGCCGAAAATCCCGTAGCCCAGAAAGCCGATGATCGACAGCACGGCGCGGATTGCAGCCGGCAGCAGATTGAAACTGGGAGCTCGCAACCATAACCAGAGCAGCCCACCGAAGACAATCGTGGCGACGCACCAGGTCGTCGCCGACTTCCGCCCCTGTTCGACACGGTTCAGCACATGTTCGACCGGCAGGTGGAGAAGGGCATACTGCACAACGTCGCGACGGGCAGGCTTGGGCATGATCCTCTCTCGGTTCCTGGGCGGGTTGTCAATCGAACCGCCGGTCACCCTGCGGTCATTCACGGGGAAGGACGAAATTGCGGGAAAGCGGTAGTCGGCATGCTGACGATCCGATGTGGAATAGAGGGATGTGCGAGGTCTACCCACAACCCTACACGCCAGAGCATACACACTATCTTTTTTTGGGATCCTCCCTCCAAAGGTGATATGCCGCATCTTCTTGCTCTCATTGGCTGATGAAGATTGACAGACACCAATTATCACAGGAAAGATCGTTCGGTGGTATAGTTATGAGTGGAGAAGATCATGCCTCCTTCACCAAACCACCTACTCAACGACGCCCGTTTGATTTCGGCTTACGCAGCCACGCATGGGCTTC
Organism: Azospirillum sp. VT-I1; assembly: GCF_055698305.1. NCBI lineage: Bacteria > Pseudomonadati > Pseudomonadota > Alphaproteobacteria > Rhodospirillales > Azospirillaceae > Azospirillum > Azospirillum sp. VT-I1. Next base: position 399,423 of record NZ_CP168805.1, read on the forward strand.
TGAGACAAACAAAGCTGCTGGATGCCATCACTGCGGCCAATGATGCGCTTTCACGCAGTACCTGGAGCATTGATATCGAGAACAGGTTGCTCACAGCGATCGACGAGGTTTCTCATTCCATGAAGCCGATGTCCATCGAGGCTCTCGAATCCAAGCAACCTGGAAGGACAGTGTTTATCGGAAAAATAGGTGCTTTCTTTATTATAACATTTACAATCTACATACTAGTGACAGTTATAACTTTGACATCGACATTCAATCAGATGAGGAATTCATATGATTATTTAGACAATTTCTTCAAAACGGATATATTCAAATCATTTGAAGAATACGATACATACATGAAGAAAATTGTGAATGGAAAAGCGACTGACCGATCCATTGAAGCCGACAAAAATCCTTCAAGAAAGTACAAGGAATTAGAGGCATCGTTGCTTGTCGAGCTCCCAATCGCATCGTACCACCTGAAAAACTATGATGGTTCTGTGTTTGGGTCGCTCATCTCCCCATTAAAAAAGGCTGAGGAATTTTTCCGATTTAATTCGGATAATTTCCCTAAAAGCCAATCGGTTGCCATGGCATCACAGGCAAATCCAGACAGTCCCGCTTCTCCAATTATTCCGGCGGTTGTTGAGAAACCGACACCCAGCCCACCTGATTCATCCGATGCGATGGAAAATGCGAGTGCCTTTTATCAATCCACTCTCCAGATTCGCCGAACTCTACAAGAAAAAATCTCCATACTTGGCAGCTCTATTTTGCCAATGCTTTACGGATTGTTGGGAGCCTCTGTGTTCCTGATGAGATCTTTTCTGGGGGACAATTATGTTGATGCATGGCGTCAAGCATCGACTGCGGCCTTGATTCTTCGAATTGGCCTCGGCGGAATTTCGGGGCTTGCAATTGGGTGGTTCACGCTGACTCCGGATGCAAGCAAGCTCTCGACCACCCCCTTCGCCGTCGCATTCATCGCCGGTTTCAGCATCGAGCTTCTGTTTTCCCTGCTTGACCGGTTCATCATTGCGTTGGGGCCGCAAAAGCCGGGTTGATAATTCCGAGTGTATCGTCAGCCGTCCTAAGTAGCCGGTAACACTTCAGCAATATGAAGAGCAACAGGAAGCCATCATGATAAAGAATAGGATGCTTGGGTTCGCTCTTGCGTTGGCGATTGCCGTCGGAACCGACGTCGCCCGAGCCGAGCAGGGCGGCTTTCCCATCGGCCCGTTCAACGTCCCGCATACCGTGCAGGGCATTCCGGTCATCTTCCCGGCATCCGGCGTCCTCTTCTTCCAGAACACACCGGACGGGCTGACGATTCAAGCAAAGGTGAAGATCAGCCTGGAAGACCTACAGAGCAAATTTGGTGCGATCATCGACACGATTCCTTTGCCGAAAGACAACTGCGCGCGTTTCGCGGGTGACAACATGGTCGCGCGCATCTGGGGCAAGACGATGGCTGCCGAGGGCAATTCGATTGTTCTGACCGCCAAGGGAGATGTCGATATCTGGGATTGCCGCGAAAATCCGGTTCCAAATAGCAAGATGGAGTGGGTTGTCGAAGACGTCGGGTTCGGCATCAAGACCAAGGTACCGAAAGTCGTCGTTTGGCCCGGCAACCCGATCAAAAACAAGTTGGCGACGCAACCGGTAACCATTCGGCAAACCGCAAAGATCGACGTGATTTCTGCGACCAGTTTGCGGCTGGTTCCGGCAAAGCCGGAAGTTATGCTTGGAGGGCAATATGCTTTCATCACCAGGTGGCTTCTCGACGTGTTCGGCATCAATCTCAACGACAAAGCCAAGCAGATGCTCGACAAGGCGATTTCCCCGGATACGCTGACCGCCGCCATTCCCGAAAACATCCGCAAGTTCAATCCGACCATCGACCAAGCGTCCTTTGGGACGGACAATGGGCATGCGGCCGTGTTCGCCCAGATGACCGTCAGGGTGAAGGCCGCCCAGGCGATGGACATCCTCAAGCAGTTTCCGGGTGCTGCTCCATGATCTCCGGTCCAGATGAGGCGCACGAGCACGAGTTGCGGGAATCGCGTCGAGCGAATCCGATCTCCGCAGCAAGGCACCGGCATGCTCTGCTCACGCGGAGTTCGACCGTCCTCTGGTGGCTTGACTGACGACCGGCCACGGTGCCGGCGCCTTCTCTCGCCGCCTGTAGGCGCAGCTGACGATGGAACACCATGCCGCCCGGTGTTTCACCCTGTTTCATCCGCCGCCCCCTGCCGAGCCGCCTTGCTTTCCGGCTGTGATGGCGACACCTTGGTATGGCACGCGAACGGTCGTCAGGCGCCACCCGAACGGTTGCCCGCCCCGGCTGTTTCCTTGCTGACCAGTCACCCCGCCGTCCTCCCAAGGTGGCAGCCGCTTGTGCCGGCGCACCGGACGGCCCAGCCAAAGAGGACGGCCCCCGCGGCCGGAACCATATGCGCCGTCATCGCCGCGCCAAGATCGTCGCCACCGTTGGACCGGCCAGCAATTCGCCCGAGATGCTGAAGACCCTGTTCCTGGCCGGTGTCGACACCTTCCGGCTGAATTTCAGCCACGGCACCCACGACGACCACGCCAAGGTCCACCGCGCCATCCGCGAGCTGGAGGCGGAGGTCGGCCGCCCCATCGGCATCCTGCAGGACCTGCAGGGGCCGAAGATCCGCGTCGGCACCATCCGCGACGGCAAGATCGCCGTCACCGCCGGCGAATCGATCCGCTTCGTCCTGCAGGGCAGCGACGGCGACAAGCGCGCCATCCCGCTGCCGCACCCGGAGATCTTCGCCGCCATCATGCCGGGCCACCACCTGCTGATCGACGACGGCCGCGTCCGCGTGCAGGTGACCGAACTGGGCGACGACTGGATCGAGGCCCAGGTGATCGTCGGCGGCACCATCTCCAACCGCAAGGGCGTCAACCTGCCGGGCACCATCCTGGACCTGTCGCCCCTCACATCCAAGGACCGCGCCGACCTCGCCTTCGGGCTGGAGCTGGGGGTCGATTGGGTCGCCATGTCCTTCGTGCAGAAGCCGGGCGACATCATCGAGGGCCGCAGCCTGATCGGCGACCGCGCCGGCATCATGGCCAAGATCGAGAAGCCGCAGGCGCTGGAGCGGATCGACGACATCATCCGCCTGTCCGATGCGGTGATGGTGGCGCGCGGCGACCTCGGCGTCGAAATCCCGCACGAGGACGTCCCCGGCCGCCAGAAGGAGCTGGTGCGCGCCTGCCGTCTGGCGGTGAAGCCGGTGATCGTCGCCACGCAGATGCTCGATTCCATGGTCTCCGCCCCCACCCCGACGCGGGCGGAGGCGTCGGACGTGGCGACCGCCATCTATGACGGCGCCGACGCGGTGATGCTGTCGGCCGAATCGGCGTCGGGCCAGTATCCGGTCGAAGCGGTGACGATGATGGACCGCATCATCCGCTCCACCGAGCAGCACAAGCTCTACCATTCGCTGATCCAGGCGACCCATCCGGGCGAGGAGCACAGCCCGCCCCACGCGGTGGCCGCCGCCGCCGCCGATCTGGCCGACACCCTGCGCTCCTCGGCCATCGTCGCCTTCACCTCCAGCGGCACCACCGCGGCGCGCATCGCCCGCAAGCGGCCGGAGGTGCCGATCCTGGCGATCACCCCGGACACCGCGGTGTCGCGCCGCCTCTGCCTGCTGTGGGGTGCGCACAGCGTGCTGTCCGACGACATCCGCACCTACGAAGAGATGGTCGACCGCGCCATCGCCACCGCGCGGGCGGAGGAGTTCGCCGGCAGGACCGGCACCATGGTGGTCGTCGCCGGCATCCCCTTCGCCCAGGCCGGCACCACCAACAACCTGCGCGTCATCCAGATGGACGCCAAGCCCTGAGGACGAACAGGCCCTGAGGACGAAGCGGAGCGGTGGCCTCGCCGCCGCTCCGCTCCCTTCTACCGGTCCATCTTGGTCGACAGCACGATGGACGACATCGTCCGCTCGACCCCCGGCAGCCGGCCGATGGCGTCGAGCGCCGCGTCCATCGCGTCATGGGTTTCGGTGCCGACGGTGGCGCACAGGTCGTACTGGCCGCTGATGCTGTGCAGCCGGATCACCTCCGGCATCTTGCGCAGGGCATGCACGGCGCGGTCGGCCAGCTTGGCGTTCACGCTGATCATCACCAGGGCCGACACGCCGCGCCGCGGCGCCGGATCGCCCAGCTTCACGGTATAGCCGGCGATCACCCCCTGCCGCTCCAGCCGGGCGATGCGGTCCTGCACGGTGGACCGCGACAGCCCCAGCGCCCGGCCCAGCGCCGCCGTGCTGGTGCGGGCGTTCACCGTCAACAGGTCGATCAGCCGGCGGTCGATGTCGTCCATGGAAGTCCGTCACAGGGGGCAGGGCGCTTGTAAAGCCCTCTCCCGCCCCGGGAGAGGGAGGGGACCCACGAAGTGGGGAGGGTGAGGGGTAGGGCAAGGAACCCGAAGCGCATGGCTTCGTGCCTCCCCCTCACCCTTCCCATCGCTTCGCGACGGGCCCCTTCCCTCTCCCGGGGCGGGAGAGGGAGTTAACTGCAACCGCCCCCCTTACCCCTCGCAGCCCGCCTGATAGCGCTCCATCGCCGCGCGGATGTCGTCGGGGATCGGCACCGCGGCGAAATCGTCAAGCGAGGTGGTGACCAGCGTCAGGCTGCCCGACAGCCGGACCTGCCCCTCATGCTCGCCGTTGATGCGCAGCTTGACGGAGCTGCGGCCGAGCCGCTCCAGCAGGACGCCCAGCGTCAGGGTGTCGCCCATGCGGCTGGGAATCACGAAATCGCATTCGGCATGCACGATCGGCAGCCCCAGCCGCCGCTGCAGGATCATCGTTGCGTAATCGATGTCCAGGCCCTGGGTGAACCAGTCCTCCACCGTCCCGTTGAACATGTCGAAATAGACCGGGAAATAGACGATCCCGGCGGGGTCGCAGTGGGAAAAGCGAATGGGCCGCTGCATCCGGAAGCAGCCCGGCGGCAGAGGCCGGGGGCCGGGGTTCTCGTCTGGGCGGCGCGACCGCTCGCGGTACTCGTGCATCTCTCGATCAATCCTTGTTCCGCACAGGCTCCGGACATATGGGGTGGCCGGGCCGTTGCGGTAGCCGCGTCTCTTCCGGCGGCAAACAGTTGTGTCTATCCCAAACAATCCGGGAAAAGTACCTTTCGTTCAACGGCTTCCTGCAGGAATAAGGGAAAGCCGCAATAATCGCTCCGTTCGCTGTTGCGGAAATGCTGCAGTGCAATCGCTGCGATGACGGAATTCGGCGGCTGCTCCCTCCGCCCGAAATTTGTCCCTGATACCGCGGTTTTTAGGGCAAACATCACACAAAGATCCCGCGCTTCCTCGCCATCCTCCGCGCACATCCGGGTTCAGGCCCAAAACGGACATCAGGCCCGACAGGTCCGCAAGGAGCCATCGGGCACATCAGGCGAGGACACCGAACCGATGGCCACATCCGCTTCCAAGATCGTCGTGAACGCCCAGGGCAAGGCCGCCGCCGGCGTGAACGCCCATTTCACCCTGCTGGTCGACGGCCAGAAAGTGGGCGAGGGCACCGTGGGCACGACGGCGAAGGATTTCGTCTTCACGCCCGTGCTGACCAGCGACGTCGCGCACAAGGTGCAGATCAAGTACGACAACGACGCCGTCATCAACGGCCAGGACCGCAGCCTGACCGTCAACAGCATCAGCATCGGCGGCAAGACGATCGCCCCGACCGCCGGCATCGTCAGCTACGACAAGGGCGCGCTCGACGGCAAGGACGTCGTCGCCGGCCAGTCGAACATGTGGTGGAACGGCACGCTGGTCGTCAATGCCGACAAGAGCTATTTCCCCGCCGCTCCGGCCTCCACCCCTGCCGCAGGCACCGGGGCCAAGGACACCATCGTGGTGAACGCATCCGGCACCCCGGCCGGCGGCGTGAACGCCCATTTCAAGGTGCTGGTCGACGGCAAGCAGATCGGCGAGGGCACCGCCGGCACCACCGCCAGGGATTTCACCTTCACCACCGACGCCGCCGACCGCGTGGCGCACAAGGTGCAGATCCAGTACGACAACGATGCGATGGTCAACGGTCAGGACCGCAGCCTGTTCGTCAACAGCATCTCCATCAACGGCCACAGCTATGCCCCGACCGGCAGCGCCGTCACCTATGACAGGGGCGCGCTGGACGGCAAGGACGTGATCGCCGGCCAGAAGGGGATGTGGTGGAACGGCACGCTGGTGGTGAACGCCCCGGCCTCCGACTTCCCGGGCACGACCACCAACCCGACGCCCACGCCGACGCCCACGCCGACTCCCACGCCGACCCCGACGCCCACCCCCACGGTGCCGTCGCCGACAGAACCCGGCTTCTACGTGGCGAAGAACGGCAACGACAGCTGGTCGGGCAAGCTGGCCGCTCCGAATGCCGCCGGCACCGACGGCCCCTTCGCCAGCCTGGCGAAAGCACAGGCCGCGATGCGCGCCGATCCCAACATCGACACCACCTATGTGCGCGGCGGCGACTATTACCTGCAGAATGTCGTCTGGCTGGACTCCAAGGATTCCGGCGTGACCTTCTCCGGCTACGGCAATGAGAAGGCGGTGATCCACGGCAGTGCCCAGGCCTCCGTATCGTTCGGGCTCGGCGGCGCCAAGAACGTGACCATCGAAGGGCTGACCTTCACCGACGGCGTGGCGAGCGGCCACTATGTCTACGCCGACAACGCCGCCGGCCTGACGTTCGCCAACAACACCGTCACCGGCGGCGGCTATGGCATCACGGTGCAGAACAGCGCCAACAGCAAGGTCGTCGGCAACCAGTTCGACCGCACCGGCGCCGAGGCGATCTTCGTCAAGGCCGGCTCCAACGCCACCCTGGTCTCCGACAACCTGATCAGGAACCCGAACGCCGCCGACCGCGGCGACGCCGGCATCTGGGTCAACGGCAGCTCCGACGTCAAGATCACCCACAACCAGATCGAAAACTCGCCGGAGAAGGCCATCGCCGTCGGCTCGGTGCAGACGGACGGCAGCGACGCGACCTACCGCGCGACCATCGCCTTCAACAAGGTCATCAACGCCAACCTGGAATCGAACGACGGCGGCGGCATCTACCTGATCAACCGCCAGCAGGACCTGACCAGCCACAGCATCGTCAACAACGACGTGTCCGGCACCACCGCGACCAACCCGTCGGGCGACGTGGCGAGCTGGGGCATCTATCTCGACGACTGGACCAGCGGCGCCACGGTGAAGGGCAACGTCGTCCACGACAACATCGGCGGCGTGTTCCTGCATGGCGGCTGGAACAACACGGTCACCGAGAACGTGATCGCCGGCAACAGCGGCGCCCAGATCGGCCTGCAGCAGCCGGTCGCCTGGGGCGGCTGGAAGGGCAAGGAGATGAGCGGCAACGACATTTCCGGCAACGTCGTGGACGTCAACGAGGGCATGGCCGTCCACATCTACGGCCCGGCCGGGGTCGGCAACATCCACGACAACTTCTACAGCAACCTGGATGCGTCCAAGGATCTGTTCGACGTCTGGCCGCAGGTGATGGCCGGCGGCGGCAAGGGCAATCTGGCGGAGTGGCATGCCGCCGGCTACGACAAGGGCTCGGTGATCCTGAATCCGGGCTTCGTCAATCCGGGCGCGGACGATTTCACCCTGTCGGCGAACTCGCCGGTCTATGGGCTGGGCTTCGACCACATCGCCTACGGCGATATCGGCCTGCTGGGCTGATCCTCTCCTCTTCCCCGCCGCGGGTCCTAGAACCGGCGGCGGGGGGACGGATCCGGCCGGAACCTTGGGGTAGGCAGGACGTTAAAGCTCTTGAAAAGTCACCCGGCCTGAAGCCGGAGGGATCTTGAAGTCAAGACTCCGCACCCCAACCTGTCACTTCGTCATGCCGCACCCACCTTGAAGTAAGGGAAACGGGAGCCGTCCTGTGAAACACATCGGATGTCTCGTCACCGAACCGTCTTCGACACGGTCGGCATGCCGCAGGCTTGCTCGGCGCTCCGCCGAGGTTCGGCCAATTCAAGAGGAAACCATGGAACGTCGTGAATTCTGGATGCAGGACCCGGATCTGAAGGCCGCCTACGAGGCGCTCGGCCCGAATTTCCGCCGCGAGGTGGAGATGGCGCAGCAGCGCCGCAACCAGCGCCCCGTGCAGGGCGCCGCCATCGCCGCCCGCACCGGCCGCTCCGCTCCCAAAAGCCATTCGGTCAGCGTCGTCCGCCGCTGACGGTCTCCCCCCACGGGAATTTTCGCTCCGCGCCCGGCCCCGCCCGGCCGGCCCGCGCTACCACGCGCTTGCGCGGTCCAGCCGTCCGATGTCCTCGGCATCCAGGCGCAGTTTCGCCGCGGCGATCAGGTCGCCCATCTGTTCGGGCTTCGTCGCGCTCGCGATGGGCGCGGTCAGGCCGGGACGCGCGATCAGCCAGGCAATCGCCACCTGCGACGGCGTCGCCCCATGGCGGCCGGCGACCTCGTCCAGCGCCGCCAGGATGGCCCGGCCGCGGTCGTTCAGGTACTTCGACACCACGCCGTTGCCGCGGGCGCTCTTGCCGGCATCCCCGGCCGACCGGTATTTGCCGGTCAGGAAACCGGCGGCCAGCGAATAGTAGTTGATGACGCCCAGCCCGTTCTCCCGGCAAATCCCCTCCAGCTCCGCCTCGTAGCCCTCGCGGCTGTAGAGGTTGTATTCCGGCTGCAGGGTCTCGTAGCGGGGCAGGCCGGTGCGGGCGCTGACCTCCAGCGCCTCGCGCAGGCGGGATGCCGTCAGGTTGGAGGCGCCGATGGCGCGGACCTTGCCCTGGTCGATCAGCTCCTTGTAGGCGCCCAGCGTGTCCTCGAACGGGGTCGCGGGATCGTCCCAGTGGGACTGGTAGAGGTCGATGCGGTCGGTCTGCAGCCGGCGCAGCGAATCCTCCACCGCCGTGCGGATCCAGGCGGGGGACAGCCCCTTCTTGCCCGGCCCCATCTCCGACCCGACCTTGGTCGCCAGCACGATGCGGTCGCGGTTGCCGCGGCTCTTCATCCAGTTGCCGATGATGGTCTCGGACTCGCCGCCCGTGTTGCCGGGCGCCCAGGCCGAATAGACGTCGGCGGTGTCGACGAAGTTGAAGCCGGCATCGACGAAGGCGTCGAGCAGCCGGAAGGAGGTCGCCTCGTCGGCGGTCCAGCCGAACACGTTGCCGCCGAAGCAGAGCGGGGACACCGTCAGGCCGCTTTGCCCAAGTTGACATCGATCCATTGCATCGTCTCCTTTGAAGATCGCCGGTCAGGCGGCAGGCCGCCCACGGAATTCGGTCAGGTAGAACAGCAGGCCCAGCGCCGGAAAGGCGAAGCCGATCCAGGTCACCGGCTCCCACCCGCCGACGGCGAAGGCGTAGCCGGCCAGCGCCGATCCCGCCGCCCCGCCCAGGAAGAAGATCGCCATATAGATGGCATTCATCCGGCTGCGAGTCTCCGCCCCCAGCGAATAGATGGCGCGCTGCCCCAGCACCATGTTCATCTGCACGCCCATGTCGAGCAGCAGCCCGGCCAGCACCAGCAGCGCGATGGAGCCCTCTCCCGCTCTCGCCACGAAGAAGGACAGCGCCGCCATCGCCAGCGCGACGCCGGTGGCCGGCCGGGTCCAGCCGCGGTCGGCGATCCGCCCGGCGATGGGCGCCACCAGGGCGCCCGCCGCCCCCGACAGGGCGAACAGCGCAATCCCACGCTGGCTGAGATGGAAGGGCGCCCCTGCCAGCAGCAGCGGCACGGCGGTCCAATAGAGGCTGAAGGCGGCGAACATCATGGTCTGGTAGACGGTCCGCCGCTGCAGCACCGGCGTGCGCACCAGCAGCCGCCCGAGCGAGCCGATCAGCGCGCCATAGCCCGACCGGCTCGTCGGCCGCCGTTGCGGCAGCACCCGCCACAGCAGGACGGCGAACCCCACCATCACAACCGCCGACAGGCCGAACACCGCCCGCCAGCCGAAACTGTCGGCGATCAGGCTCGACACCGGGCGGGCCAGCAGGATGCCCAGCAGCAGGCCGCTCATCACATTGCCCACCACCTGCCCGCGCGAGGCCTCCGGCGCCATGTGGGCGGCGAGCGGCACCAGCATCTGCACGGCGACGGAGGTGACGCCGATCAGGAAGGCCGCCGCCAGGAACAGCGAGGCGGTGGGGGCGACCGCCGCCACCAGCAGCGCCGCCACCGTGCTGGACAGCGTCACCACCACCAGCCGGCGGTTCTCCAGCAGGTCGCCCAGCGGCACCAGCAGCAGCAGCCCGGCGCCATAGCCGACCTGGGTCAGGGTGACGACGAGGCTGGCGGTCTCCGGCGACAGCCCGACCGCCGGGCCGATCAGCCCGACCAGCGGCTGGGCATAATAGATGTTGGCGACCACCACCCCGCAGGCCAGCGCCATCAGCACAACGAGCGAGCGGGACAGGGCCGGATGGGCGGCGTCCATGGAAGAGGCGCCGGGGGAAGCGGTGGGCGGCATCGCGCGGTCCTGTAGGGTCATGACTGCTGGGGAGCGAAACGGAAACAGCGGCCACCCTATGTCGGCACCCGCAGCCGGCGCATCCGCGAATTGCGCATCGGCGACCTGCGCCGCCCTACTCACTCCATCTCGGCGCACAGCGCGAAGAGCCAGTCGCGGAAAGGCGCCAGCCCGGGATCGTCGCGGCGGAAGGCGCGATGGACCAGATACCAGGAATGGACCATCGGCACCGCCAGCCCGAAGGGCGCGGCGAGGCGCCCGGCGGCGATGTCGTCCAGGATATAGAGCCGCGGCGCCAGCGCCACCCCGACGCCGTCGATGGCCGCCTGCAGCGTCATGGCATAGCTGCCGAAGGACAGCCCTTTCGAAGATGGGCCCTTCGACGTCCCCTCCGCCACCCCGGCGGCGGCGAGCCAGCGCGGCCAGTCCTCCGCCCAGTGGGAGACGTGCAGCAGGGTGGCGGCGGCCAGATCCGCCGGCTTGCGCAACTCCGCCGCCAGCCGCGGCGCGCAGACCGGCTGCAGGCTGGAGGAGAACAGCCGCTCCGCCTCGTAGCCCGGCCATTGGCCGTCGCCCAGCAGGACGGCGCAGGTCCAATCGTCGTTCATCGGCGCGCCGGCCCCGCCGGTGGCGATCCGCACCTCGATCTTCGGATGAGCGAGGTGGAAGCTGGACAGGCGCGGGATCAGCCAGCGCACCGCCACCGTCGCTCCCATGCCCACCGTCAGCACCGGCCCGGCCCGCATCGCCGACACCTGCTCCACTCGTCGTGCAATGCCGTCGAACGCCTCCGTCAATGCCGGCTGCAGCGCCCGGCCGCGTTCGGTCAGCACCAGCGCGTTCGCCCTTCGGTCGAACAGGGCGAAGCCCAGCCGCTCCTCCAGCAGCTTGACCATCCGGCTGATCGCCGCCTGGGAGACATGCAGTTCCGCCGCCGCGGCGGTGAAGCTGCCATGGCGGGCCGCCGCCTCGAAGGCGCGCAGGCCGTTCAGCGAAGGCAGGCGACGCATCGGTCCATCCTTACTTGACCCCAACTTTTCCTGGGGCTGAGCATCGAACAATGCCGTTTGCCGCGCAACCGCGCGCGTGCGAAATTTTCAGCCTGATCTCCGACATTTGGGCTGATTCATGCTGACGCTTCCGCTGATGGTGGGGCTTGGCCTTACCGTTCTCGTGACCTCGTTTCTGTCGGGCCTGTTCGGCATGGCCGGCGGTATGGTGCTGATGGGCCTGCTGCTGATTCTGCTGCCGGTGCCCTCGGCCATGCTGCTGCACGGCGTGACACAGTTCGCATCCAACGGCTGGCGGGCATGGCTGTGGCGGCACCATGTGGTCTGGCCGGTCATCCTGCGATTCGCGCTGGGCGGATCCGGGGCCGGCCTGCTGTTCGCCCTGGTCGGCGCCGTTCCCGACCGGGCGGTGTCGCTGCTGATTCTGGGGCTGACGCCCTTCCTTGCGCTGGCGGTGCCCGTGCGCTGGGCCCTGAACGCCCAGAAGCCGCTGCATGGCGTGCTGGGCGGCTTCCTGTGCATGGGGGTGCAGCTGGTCGCCGGCATCTCCGGCCCGCTGCTGGACGTCTTCTTCATCCGCAGCGCCATGACCCGGCAGAGTGTGGTCGCCACCAAGGCGGCGATCCAGTCGGTCGGCCATCTGGTGAAGATCGCTTACTTCGCTCCGCTGGTCGCCGGTGGTGCGGATGGGACGGTGGAATCGACGGTGATCCTGATGTCGGTCGCCATGGCGCTGCTGGGCACGAATCTCTCCCGCCGCGTGCTGGACCGCATGAGCGACGCGCAATTCCGCCTGTGGAGCCGCTATCTGGTGATGGGCACCGCCAGTGTCTATCTGGGGCAGGGGCTGTTCCTGCTGGCCGCTCACTGACGAAAAGCCATTTCAAATCATAATTTTAGCCTTCACCCCATTCGCTATCCTTACCGCCTGGGGGCTGGATCCGGCCCTCCCGAATCCGACCGGCCCGCTTCCCGATCCTTACGGCTTGGGGGCGGGCTTCCTTACATCCTGGGGGCTCCCGAACCGTTGGAAATCCTTACATGTCCCTGGGGACGACTCCGAAGATCCGCAGAATCGGCTGATCCTTACCTTTCGGGGGCCTGGATCCGGCTTTGAGTGCCCCCAAGCCGTAAGGATGGCGCTTGCCTACAGACCCCCGGACAGCAAAAATGGCCGAACGCCCCCAGGGAGTAAGGATGGAGAGGATCCCCACCCGGCAGTTTCGGGACTCGAGTCGGACCGATTCGGGCGATGTAAGGATGCAGGAAGGGGCGTCGGGTCGAGATTCGCACTCCGGAAGCCACGGCAGATCCGGCACTTAGCGGGCGCTTGGCTCTCCCTTTCCCTTTTAAGAGGATTCGTCGGCGCGAAAAGCCAAGGGAGTCCGCGAGTCGCATCGAATCTTCCTTACAGGGTGGGGGAAACAGCCTTACCGGGTGGGGGCGAGTCGCACACCCCCCGGGGCGTAAGGGTTCCGCCCCCAGGATGTAAGGATGAACGGGATTCTGCGGCGCGACCCTTTCCTTACTTGTTTTTCGGGTAAGGATTGATTTAGCCTCGCTCGATTTCGGCGGAGGACGGCGATGGCGGGGACGGGGCGCAGGAAGGCGCGCGGCGCGGTGGCGGAGGAGTCCGTCCCGTCGGACGCGGCTGCGCCCGTCACGGCCGGATCCGCCAGGGACTCGGCCAAGGCCGCCCCCGGCCTCGTCGTGCTGGGGCCGGAGGATCTGGCCGGCGGTGCGGTGATCGACGGCGACGGTGCGGCGGCCACCCTGCCGGCGGTTGGGCCGGAATCGGCCGCGCCGGTCGCCGGACTGACCGCCCGTGTCGCCAGCGCCACCTTCGAGCGCGACGGCTACAAGCATCTGATCAAGGCGGCGGAGGCGGTCTACAGCTATCCGGCCAACGGCACGCGCCTGTCGCTGCCGGCGCAGAAGATGCTGAACTTCATGATCCATCTCGCCGGCAGCCAGAATTTCGCCAACAAGCTCTACCGCCTGCCCAAGCGCGTGGTGCGCGGCAACCACAAGGGCAACGAGCGGATCTTCGACGCGCTGAAGGAAATCTTCGATTCCAGCCTGGTGGTCATCGGCCCCTTCCGCGGCCGCCGGTCGCGCGCCGAGCTGCGCATCCTCTCCAGCTATGTTCGGCCGGAGGAGGAGGAGGACAGCGACGCCGCCGACATCCATTTCCAGTTCACCGACGCCTTCCTGGAAATCCAGCGCTCGTCCCAGCTCTGGGCCAAGCTGTCCGGCCCGGCGATGGTCAAGGTCACCAGCACCTACGCGCTGAAGCTGTACGAGATCGGTATGCAGCGCTACCAGATGGACTATCCGTCGCTGGAACTGGACATCGACACGCTGCGCAAGCTGATGAATGTGCCGGAGGGCGCCTACAAGGATTTCGGCATCCTGCGCACCCGCACCATCGACCGCGCGATTGCCGAGGTGAACCAGCTCGCCCCCTTCCGCGTCAGCATGCCGGAAGACAAGATGAAGCGGAAAGGCCGCAAGATCGAGGCGGTGACGCTCGATTTTCACGCCAAGGACGAGGAGGAGGCGGCCGAGACCTACCTGGAGCGCGAACGCCACAGCGCCGGCCGCCGCGCCCGCCGCATCGGCAAGGTCGACACCGTCGCCCCCGCCGATCCGGTGGAGGCCGGCCTCGCCGATCTCGGCCCGCTGCCTGACGCCGACGACGTGACGGCGCTGTGGGCCGCCGTCCTGCACGCCCTGAAGGGCAAGGTCCCCGCCCCGCTGCTGGCCGAACTGGAGCCGGACCGGGTGGAGGAAGCCCCCCAGGGCGGCCGCCGCCTCGTCCTGAAGGCCAGGAACGCCGCCGTCGCCGACACCGCCCGCATGAACCACTGGCCGAGCCTGAAGTCGGCCCTGTCCTCGCTCACCGCCGGGATGATCGAGGACGTGGCCTTCGAGGTGGCGGCCCGCAAGGCGAAGGCGGCGAAGGTGGCCTCCCCGAGACGTAAGGATTGGGGGCTTTTCCATCGGATCTCATCACGCACCTCTCTCAGTCGGCATTCCGCCTCGCTATTCCCCTGACAGGAACGACCCGCAATGCCCGTTCGCTACTACCCCATCATTCTGGAGCGAGGCTCCGAAGGTCTCCACGCGACCTTCCCCGACCTTCCCGGCCTGATCGCCTTCGGTGAAACCAAGGTAGCCGTTACCGCCAACGCCGAGGCCGGCCTTGCCCTGCACATCGCCGGCATGATCGAGGACGGCGCCGACATCCCGGAGCCCTCCGACATCGATCAACTCCCCGCGGATCCCGAGGTCGAGGAGGCCGGCCGGCTGTTGGTGCGCGGCGAACTGCCCGGCCGCTCCGTGCGCGTCAACGTGACGTTCGACGAGTCCCTGCTCGCCGCCATCGACGCCGAGGCCAAGCGCCGCGACACATCCCGCGCCGGCTTTCTCGCCGCCGCCGCCCGCCGGGAGATTGCCCAGCAGGCGGGCGACCGCTAAGCCCTCGCTCTCCGTGAGGGGCGGATGATTGATTCGCGGACAGCCGTGACGCCGGCTCGCCGATAGCCTCTGCTATTCAGCCGCCGCCGGTGGACGGCCGGGCCGGCGGGGGCGGTACCGGGCGGCGAACAGCAGCGGGTCGCGGCTGAAGGCACGGCAGACGATGCCGAGCATCGCCGGCACGGCAGTGGCGCCGGTGCGCCAGTTCGACCAGGTGTTGACGTGCACCCCCACCAGATCGGCCGCCTCCTGATTGGACAAGTCGTGGCGATCCTGCCAAGCGATCAGTTCGGGCTGGCCGAAAGGGCGTTGCTGTTCGGCCAGCAGGGCCAAATGCATGCTGTCGATGGCCAGATCCTCGTCACCGTTCCACTCCACCGTGGTGGCGTCGATCAGGCGGGCGGAGGCGAAGACGGTGGGGTCGCGCAGCTGGTGGAAATAGGGGTGTCCGGACTCCAGCCAGCCGGTCAGGTCGACGCGGTCGGCGCGGCCGTCGTCCCAGGTCAGCGCCAGGACGGCGCCCGCGCCCGGCGCCACCGCGGCGAGCCGCGGGATTGGGCGGGGGCCTTGCGGCAGGACGGGCGGGATCATGGGCGCGCCTCCTTTCAGGCGAAGGGGATGTTGGGGTTCCAGGCGTTCCATTCGCTCACCAGCCGGTCCTTGTTTGTGGCGGCCCAGGTCTGGACATCCTTGCGGATGGCGGTGGGCAGGTCGCCGGCGATGACTTCGAAGGTCTCGATTGAGACCAGGGCTTCGAAATCGGTGCCCTTGACGTGGAAATGCGGGGGAAGGTGGTCGTTGCCGAAGACCCGGATGGTCGCCTTTCCGATTGTCGCCAGCTTCCCCATCGTGCCCCCATCGGTGACGGCTAAATCTGCCCCAATTATTGGATGCAGGAAACACAAAATTTGTGTGAGATCGCGTGACGAGATGCCACCGTGACCAGTTGGTGGGCGGATCGGGGATCTGGCGGGGGAGGTGGGAAGCAACCGAGCGAGCGACGCGGAACTGGGCGTTCCAAGCGGTTGCCGCGGCCAGTGATGCAAACGCGTGGAGAGATGAACAGGCAAATGTCTTGAAAGCGGTTTTGCAAACGCGTGCAACGGCGTGTAGGCACGTTTCCTGAATGTGACTGGCAAGCACGTGCAAAGACGAATAGGCAAATATCCTGAAAACGATGATGCAAACGCACGGAACGGGGTGCAGGCAAATTTCCTGAAAGTGACTTTCAAACGTCCGCAACGACGCACAGGCAAATTTGCCGAAAACGATGATGCAAACCCACGGAATGACGTATAGGCAAATCACACAGTTGTTATCGACGTTATCCGCGTTAATAACGGAGACAAACATAGGAAATCATAGGAACTGTGCGCCGACTGGCGCCGGAATGAAACCGCTGAACCGTCGGCGGACAATAGGTTTCATAGGAAATAGGAAAATCCATTACGTCTACCCGAGGTAATCGGCGCAAAATATTACGCCTTCCCTTCACTATCATCTTGTCAGATGGCTGGCGACCGCGCAATGATGAGGGCATGCACCGCATGGGACCGTGGGGGGAAGGTTAGGGCCAACCCCCACGGCCTCCATGAAGCGCATCGTTAATTACTGAAAGGCACTCCTATGAAGAGCACCTCCCGCCTGCCGATCTTGGACCGCGAGCGTCTGGAAATCTGGACGCTCTGGGTCCGCCTGATCGGAGGCATCCTGGTCATCATCCGCGCGCTGCGCGGCTGATGATCACTCTGGCGATCGGGTGGTGACACACCTGATCGCCAGCACGATCACTATGCGGCGAACGGCCGGATCCCGCAAGGGATCCGGCCGTCGTCGTTTCAGAATCACCGCGGCGATTGGAGCCGGGTACAACCGGCATCTGGCCGCAATCCAGGGCACTCGACACAAGATGTTGGGTAGCCGCCCTGTCAGGATTTCGCATAGCTTCCACCGGCACGCGAAGGCGTAATGGAACAGGGACTTACTCCCAATACAACCCGAACAGGCTGGACGTCATGGAAAGCTAGGAGTTTAACCAGCTGCGCGCAGTGACCAGCCCCAGCGCAACGACCCAACGCATCGCAGGCAGCGGATTTTGCATAAAATCCCCCAGGAAAGGACAATCATCCTATACCCTCTCCGTATCCGTCCAACCATCCTGCGGAGCCAGGCCATGCCCCTCGACAGCCGTACCCTCGCCGACGACCATTTCCCCCTCTGGGCCGAAGAACCGCCGGTGCCCGCCGACGGCTCTCTGGTTCCCGGTTCGCAATTTCATGAAGAACAATGGATCATGGCCGCCGGCATGCTGGCGCGCGGCAGCAGCTTCCTCTATGTCGCCCGCGCCATGGGATGCAGCCGCACCACCCTGTGGCGGGCCTATTACGGATCCAGGGATTTCCGTCACAGGGTCTGGTGGGAACGGCAGGCCCTGAAGCGGGAGGCCGATTTGCGCCTCTCCTCGCTGCGCATCCTGGTCGTCGAGCAGATCGAACGGCTGGTCTCCTCCGGCGATCCGTCGACCGTGCGCTGGCTGGCCGACCGGCTCGGCTTTCTCGACGGACTCGGAGACGAGCCGGTCCAGCGGCCGGTCGAGCGGCCGGCCCGGCAATCGGAAACCCGGCAATCGGAACCCCGGCAGCCGGCGGACTCCGCGACCCCCCAGCCGCCCCCGTTCGCGGACGCTTCCGCCGTCATCGTCCCCGAACTGGACGACGACATCCCCGGCGCCTTGCGCGAGCGCAGGCCGCCAGAACCGGAAGCCATCGCCGCCATCCTCGCCCGTCCGGAATCGGAGGGACCGAAAGGCGTCTATCCCTGGACCTTCAATCCCGACGACCCCTATCCCAACCTCGGCTCCGCGCTGGAACGGCAGGGCGGAAAGGCCGCCTTCGGTCGCCTGTGAGGGGGCCTTGAGGACGGAATGGAACAGCAGCCGGAAAACGTTCCATGCTGTTCCATCCCCCAGGAGGTAAGGATCGGCGGAGTTTCCCCACCGATCCCCCCTGATCGTCAGCCCTGCTTGGCCTTCAGCGCCGCCAGACGGTCCGACAGGCTGCTGGCGGTGGCCTTGCCCGACGCGGCGGCCAGTGCTGCGGCGATGTTGGGGTCTTCCTTCTCGGGGGCCGACGGGCGCAGCAGCTTGGCCTTGGCGTTCGCCGCCTCGGCGGCGGCCAGATCCTTGGCGGCCGTGTCCTGCATCGCCTTCAGCGCGACCGACAGGCCGCTGGTGGCGCCGGCAAGGCCGGCGGCCTGGCGGGCGGCTTCGGCCTGACGCTCGGCCATGGCGCGCTGCTGGTCGGCGCGGCCCATATCGCGCTGGGCGCGGGTCAGCTCGGCGCGGGCGGCCTTCAGCTTGGCGCCGGCCTCGGCATAGTTCTTTTCCAGCATCTCCAGGAACTCGCGGGCCTCCACCGCGTCGCGGACCTCGCGGTCGATCTCCGGGGCCATCTCCTCCAGCATGGCGACGATGGTCTCCAGGCTCTTTTCCAGGCCGGCCTTGCGGGCGGGGTCGGTCTCGGCGTCGATCTGGCGCTGCAGATGCTCGGCCGCCGCCATGCGCTGGGTCGACAGGGCCTTGATCTCGTCGGCCTCGCGCTGCTCGCGGTCATAGATGGCGCGGGCTTCCGCCACCTGCCGGCCCAGCCCGTCCAGATGCTGCTCCATGGTCCGCAGCTCCGCCTCGGTCGCGGACTTCGGATCCCAGCGCACCAGCGCCTCCATGGCGCCCTGGACGGCCTGGTCGGTCTTGACACCCATAAGGTTGCGGATGAAGGCAAGCATGGCGTGAATCCTGTCGATGAGGGTTGTTGGAGGCGCCCCGGAAGGCGTCTCGCTTGCACAGATGGGGAGGGGACGATCCCGCGACCAGACCCCTTATCCTTACCGCTCGGGGGCCTGCCTATCCGGCCATGGCGGCGGCGTTGATCAGCGCCACCCCCAGCTGGACCCCGACCAGGGCCGCCGCCGACGCGACGTTGCCGGATTCGATCTGGCCGCGCAGGTCGCGGATCAGCAGGGTCGCGACGGCGAAGGCGACCAGCTGGAGGATCACCGCCACCACGCCCCACAGAACGATGTCGAGCACGACGCTGCTGGTCGCCAGCGTCGCCGCCAGCGGAATGGCGATCGCCACGATGGAGCCGGCCAGCGTCAGGCCGCCGGCGGCATTCCCTTCCGCCACCAGCCGGCGTTCGTTGAAGGGGGTGATGCGGGTGTAGACGGCGACGCCGACCGCCAGCAGCGCCAGCGTGACGGCGAGCTGGACCAGCAGCACCGGAAGCCCGGTGCCGAGCGCGGTCAGGATGGAACCGAAGGTGCTTTCCATGGGGCCGGCACTCTTGTCGTGTGGGTTAGGACAGGGAAAGGGAGGCGGGGTTCACGTCGATGCCGGCAGCGATCTCGACCGAGGCGCGGCCGGACAGCTCCACCGCCTCCACCAGGATGTATTCCATGGTGGGGGCGGGGGCCGCGGCGCCGGTGGGGGCGCCGTACAGCATGGACTGGCTGACCACCGTCTCGGTCCCGCGCACGGTCTGGCGCGACTCGCTGAGGGTGAAGGGCTGGATGCGGCTGGCGCCCGGCTGCCAGACGCGGGAATAGAGCTTGCCGTCCTTGGTCTGGAACTCCGGCCAGCCGATCATCCCCTCCGCATCGTCCAGCCAGAAGCCCCACTCGCCCTCGTCCGACGGGGTGACGCTGTCGATGGGGGTGAAGTAGCGGCACTCGTCCGGCTGCCCGTCGGGGCCGAGATGGATCTGGAAGAACCCCCCGGTCTTTCCGGGACCGCCCGGCAGATGCAGCCGGTAGACGGTCGCCGGACCGGAGGTGACGGTGCCGACCGCCTCGATCGACACCAGCCGGTCGCTGCCGGTGTCCGGCGCCTTCACCTTGGTGGCACTCTCCGCCAGCAGGAAGGGGGTGGGGTCGATGGTGACCGCCATGCCCAGCCGGAACAGCGACGGGCTGTAGGCCTTGCCGCCGAGCTTCTGGTTCACGTAGTTGCCGAGCGTTCCGAACAGGGGCACGTCCGATCCTCCCTTGGAGACTGGGCCATTGGAGACAGGGCTGGGTTTCGGGGCATCCATCCGGCGCCGGGCCCGCCACAGCAGGAACAGCACCGCCACGCCGAGCAGCAGGATGCCCCACCACCAGAATCCGCGGCCGGAGCCCTGGGACGGTTGTGTCGCCTGTGCGGCGCTGCTGCTGTCCACCGAACTGGCGGAATCGGCTCGGGCCAGTTCCGCCGGCACGTCGGGCGGCAGCTGTCCCGCCTCGCGCGGGGTGCCGGCCTGGGCGGCCACCGACTGGTCGAGCTGGTCCAGCTTGCCGCGCAGCTCCGCATTGTCGCGGGCCAGCCGGTCGGCCTCCTGCCGCCATTCGCGATAGCCGGGGTCGTCGGCGTTGTTGTGGAAGAAGGCGGCATGGCCCGGCCGGGTCAGCGTGTCGAGCATGAACCACAGGAACAGCCCGTCCCAGATGCCGAAGCGGCGCGGCGCGCTGTAGGCATAGGGCGGCGGGTTCCAGCCATATTGGCCATAGGGATTGGCCGGCGCCGGGCGCGTGGACGGGGTGCGGTAGGACGATCCCCCCGATCCCCAGCCCCACCCCCAGCCCGATCCGCCGGAACTGCTGGAGTTGCCGGTGCGCCCCTGGGTGGAGGCGGCGGGCGGCGGTGCGGCCGGCGGCGTGCGGTCGGCCTCCTGGCGGGCGCGGTAGCGGTTCAGCGCGTCGGCCGAACCCTGCTGGCTGAAGGTCCTGTCACCGGCCGATGTCGGCGGGGCGGCGACCGAGGGGGCGCTGTTCCCCGGCCGGGCATAGCCGCCGCTGGAACTGGAGGAGCCGCCGGAGAACCAGCCGCCGCCGCTGCTTCCGGTCGAGGGCGTGCGCGGGGCGGACGGGCGGGAATAACCGCTGCTGCTGCCGACGGACGGGGTGCGCGACGGCCGGGAGTAGCCGCCCGAAGACGAGGACCGGCTGCTGCGGGAGCCGGCACGGGCCTGGGCCTCGTCCGGAACGAAGGCCACGGAGACCGCCGCGGTGGCGGCGATGGCGAGCGGAGCAGGGGCCGCCGGGACGGTCAGGACGGCGCCGACGGGGACCGCCAGCGGCTGCACCGTCATCAGAAGGGCGACGGCGGCGGCGCGCCATCGCTGTTTCCAGAGGTCCGGCGGCCGGCTGGGACACCGGGGCTTCGCGGTCTGCGTCATCCATCCTCTCGCGCGTCATCTGGAGCCGGTTCAACCGGCCCTCCCGGCGATTCGTCGCGCGAGCGTAGGCAGATACGCGACGGCGCTCAAGGGGCTAACGGTCGTAACCTTTCGGCCAGGGCCGAAGCGTCACGAGACGGCGGTCGCCGCCTGCTTGTCCCGTTCCGGCTCGGCCTGCGGCGGACGGACGGTGGGCGGACCGCCGGCGGCGGTGACGAGGCGGTCGCTGGCGGCCTCCAGCCGGTCCTCCAGATCGCGCATCGCCTCGGCGCGCGGACGGCCGGGAAGGATCGGCGGCAGGAACTCCACCACCACGGTGCCGGGGCGCTTCAGGAAGCTGTGGCGCGGCCAATAGAGGCCGGCGTTCAGCGCCATCGGCACGATGGGGATCCCCAGGCTCTCATAGAGCACGCCCACGCCGATCCGGTAGGGGCGGTAGGTGCCGGGAGCGACGCGGGTTCCCTGCGGGAAGATCACGATGGGCCGGCCTTCGTCGCGCACCGGGCGGGAATTGCGGATCAGCGACTTGATCGCCGCCCCGCCGGCGCCGCGGTCGACCGGGATCATCTTCGCCTTGGCGGCGTACCAGCCCCAGATCGGGATCCACATCAGCTCGCGCTTCAGGATGATCGCCGGATCCTTCACCAGAAGGTGGAGCTTCATCGTCTCCCAGGCCGACTGGTGCTTGGCCGCCAGCAGGAAGGGACCGTCGGGCAGGTTCTCGCGCCCGCGCACCTCGTAGCGGATGCCGACCAGCGTGCGCTCCAGCCAGCCGACGGTGCTGAGATACCATTTCACGACCGCGACCATCTGTGGACGCGGCAGCAGCAGCATCCACAGCAGGGCGAAGCACATCAGCGCGGTCCAGAGATGGAACGCGATGTTGAAGGCGAGGGACCGGATCCAGATCATGGCCGGCAACTTGTCAGGTCTTCGCCGACTTCTCAAGTATTCCGCGCTGTTGCGGCGATGGTTCCGCGGCGCGGGGCGGGGTGGACTCCGTCCGCCGCCGGGTGCATTGTCCCGGGCGCGGAGGGGTGTCGTGACTGTGGTGGGACCGTGATTCGTTTCGAGAATGTCGGCTTGCGGTACGGCACGGAGGCGGAGGTGCTGCGCGACATCAGCTTCACCCTGCTGCCGGGATCCTTCCATTTCCTGACCGGCGCCAGCGGGGCGGGCAAATCGTCGCTGCTGAAGCTGATGTATCTGGCCCACCGGCCGTCGCGCGGACTGGTCACCCTGTTCGGCCGCGACATGGCGATGGTGACCCGCCGCGAGTTGCCGGAGCTGCGCCGCCAGATCGGCGTGGTGTTCCAGGACTTCGCGCTGCTCGACCATCTGTCGGCGCTGGACAATGTGGCGCTGCCGCTGCGCATGTCCGGCACGCCGGAGGCCGACGTGGTCGCCCACTGCACCGAGATCCTGCGCTGGGTGGGGCTGGGCAACCACCTGCATGCCAAGCCGTCCACCCTGTCGGGCGGGCAGAAGCAGCGGGTCGCCATCGCCCGTTCGGTCATCAACCGGCCGCGGCTTCTGCTGGCCGATGAGCCGACCGGCAACG
The DNA here is from genome assembly GCF_055698305.1 of Azospirillum sp. VT-I1. NCBI lineage: Bacteria > Pseudomonadati > Pseudomonadota > Alphaproteobacteria > Rhodospirillales > Azospirillaceae > Azospirillum > Azospirillum sp. VT-I1. The sequence goes on from NZ_CP168805.1 coordinate 422,170, forward strand.
TCGACGATGGCATCGGCATGCGCCTGCTCTATCTGTTCGAGGAATTGTATAAGCTGGGAACCACCGTGGTGATCGCCACCCACAACGAGGCGCTGATCCGCCGCTTCGACCATCCGCGCCTGCATCTCGACAATGGCCGGCTGATGGTGCTGCCCGCGCGCGGAAACCGGGTTCATGATGGCCGCACCGGCGAGTTGCGGTCCCACGATCCGCGGGGAGTAGCGGCATGGCGCTTCGTCCGGTCCGGCCCCGCTCCGACCTGCCGCTGGCGGTCGATCCCTCCTCGCGCTTCCTCGGCTGGATCACCGCGCTGATGGCTTTCCTGGCGGTGCTGGCGCTGGCCGGCGCCATGCTGGTGTCGGACATGGCGCAGCGTTGGGACAGCGGCTTGGCCGGCGGACTGACCGTGCAGGTGGCGCCGATGCCGGGCGCGCCGGTCGCGTCGCTGGACGAGCGGGTGGAGGCGGCGGTGACCGTCCTGCGCGCCTTCCCCGGCATCCGGTCGGCCAGCGTGCTGGGCGGGGGCGAGATCGCCCGGCTGCTGGAGCCCTGGCTCGGATCCGGGGCGTCGGACCCGCTGCTGCCGATGCCGCGGCTGATCGACGTCGCCGCCGACGGACCGGTCGACATCGCCGCCCTGCGGCTTCGCCTGGCGTCGGCGGCGCCGGGGGCGACGCTGGACGACCATGCGGTGTGGTTGGCCGACCTGCGGTCCTTCGCCGGGGCGGTGCGGCTGGCGGCGCTGGGCGTGGTGCTGCTGATCGGGGCGGCGGCGGTGATGACGGTGGTCTTCGCCGTGCGCACCGGCCTTGCCATCCACCGTCCGGTGGTGGAACTGCTGCACCTGATGGGCGCCACCGACCGCTATGTCTCCCGCCAGTTCGAACGGCATGTGGTGTCCTTGAGCCTGCGCGGCGGCGCCATCGGCTTGCTGCTGGCCGGCGGCACGCTGTACGGGCTGTACCGGGCGTCCCAGGGGCTGCGGGCCAGCCTGCTGTCCGACCTGTCGCTGCAGCCCTGGCAGTGGGCGGTGCTGCTTCTGGTGCCGGGGATGCTGGCCCTGCTGGCGCTGGCGACCGCGCGCTGGACCGTGCTGCGCACGCTGGAATCCATGCCGTGAGCCGGGGGCGCCATGAGATCCCTGCACCGGCGGCGCGGCGGAACGCTGGCGCGGGCGGCGGCCTTTCTGCTTACCGGCTTCCTGGTGGCAGCCGTCCTCTGGCTGGGCGGTCTGGTCTGGTACGCCGCCGACGTGCCGCGCGCGGCCCCCGTCGGGGCCGAGGCGGAACGGCGGACGGACGCCATCGTCGTGCTGACCGGCGGCAGCAACCGGCTCGGCGTCGGGCTGGAACTGCTGGCCGCCGGACGGGCGAAGAGGCTGTTCGTCTCCGGCGTCTATGACGGGGTGGAGGTGCAGGAGCTGCTGAAGCTGTCCCGCCGCTCCCCGACCGAGATGGAATGCTGCATCACGCTGGGCTACTCGGCGGACAGCACCATCGGCAACGCTTATGAGACGGCGGACTGGATGCGCGACCAGGGGTTCCGGTCGCTGCGTCTGGTGACCGCCAACTACCACATGCGCCGCAGCCTTATGGAGCTGTCGATGGCGATGCCCGACGTGGAGCTGGTCCCCCATCCCGTCGTCGCCCCCACCGTCCATCTGGACGAATGGTGGGCGTGGCCCGGCACCGCGAACCTGCTGGTCAACGAATACAACAAGCTGCTGGTGGTGGGCCTGCGCTGGATGGTTCATCGGGCGGTCAGGGGCTGACGGCCCGGCTTGAAAAGAGAATGAGAATGACTTGCAATTAGCTCCGGACAGGGGTAGGGTCCGGTTCAGGGTTCACGCCCGGACATCGCCGACCGCAACGTCCGTCCAGCAAGAAAGACACGCCATGCACGACAGCGCCGTCTCCGCTCCCGCCTCCTTCATCGCCGCGTCCCTGCCGGTGGTCGAATCCGCCCGTCTGATGTCGGGCAGCCGCGAGATCGTGATCCAGCACGCCGGGCAGAGCTATCGCCTGCGCGTGACCCGCGCCAACAAGCTGATCCTCACCAAGTAAAAAACACCTTCAAAGAACCTTCCGGGAAAACGCCATCGGGAATGGGCGCCGGCCATATGGCCCGGCGCCCATTCTTTTTGGCGGATGGCGGCTCAGGCCCGGCCCTGCACTTCGTACCCGGCATCCTCGATGGCTTGGCGAACGGTCGATTCGTCGGCGTTGCCCTCGACGGTCACTTGGCCTTCCTTCAGGTCTACCAGCGCGCGTTCGACCGACGGCAGCGCTTCCACCGCCTTGGTCACGGTCTGGGCGCAGTGGCCGCAGGACATTCCGGATACCTTCAACGTCAGCATGGCTCTTCTCCCTTGGCGGTGCGACGGCGCACGTGGTTGCGACAGGCTGCGCCTTCCAGCCACTGGAAGGTCAAGCTGCATTCCGCAGGTCCGCTCAACCGCCTTGCGGTCCGAATTTCTCGCATTGCCGGTCTTTCGTCTACGAATCGAGACATAGTCTTTTTAGGTAGACAGAGCTCGTCGCAAAAATCTCGATATTGAGACTTTCTTCTGGCAGCGGCTTTTGTGTGCAACGCACAAAATCAGCCTTATCAAAGGTTTCCGCTGTCATTATCCGGCCGTGCAATCTTGGCACGAGCCTTGCTACCTCGGTTGCACTCCGCCCTTCGGGGCCTGCCGCCAAGAGAAAGCGCCCCGATGCCGCTGGTCACCGCAACCTCCCTTCTGCCCGCCCCGGCGCGCCGCGTGTGGCCGCTGGTCCGGTGGGACGGGGCGTTGGGCGATTGGTATCCCGGCGCCGTCTCGATGAGCGTGGAGGGGGTGGGGAAGGGCGCGCTCCGGCGTCTGCGGCTCTACGACGGCGCGCCGGTCGTCCACCGGCTGGAGCATGTCAGCCACATCGACGATGCCTACACCTATGCGGTGGTCGAGGGACCTTATCCGGTCGCCGACCTGCTGGCGCAGATCCGCCTGCGCGCCGATGGGGAAGGGCAGGCGGCCCTGGATTGGACCGCCACCTTCCGTCCGCTCTCCTCCCACCCGAACCAGGGCGCGGAGGCGGATGCGGAGCGTTTCGTCCGCGACCTCTACGACGCCGGCATGGCCCGGCTACGCACTCTGCTTCAGCCGTGAATCCCGAAAACACAGCCGTGACGGTCACCGTCCGACAAGAATAACCGAGGGAGCATCGTCCAAATGAGTTTCCTGATCTGCGTGGGAGCGCTCGCGTTCCTGATGCTGGTCGCCTATCGGGGCTTCAGCGTCATCCTCTTCGCGCCCATCGCGGCGATGGGGGCCGTGCTGCTGACCGACCCGTCCGCCGTCCCACCGATCTTCACCGGCCTGTTCATGGACAAAATGGTCGGCTTCGTGAAGCTGTACTTTCCGGTCTTCCTGCTGGGCGCGGTGTTCGGCAAGGTGATCGAGCTGTCCGGCTTCTCCAAGTCGATCGTCTCGGCCGTCATCAAGCTGGTCGGGCGCGAGCGTGCGGTGACCTCCATCGTGCTGGTCTGCCTGCTGCTGACCTATGGCGGCGTGTCGCTGTTCGTGGTGGTCTTCGCCGTCTATCCCTTCGCGGCGGAGATGTTCCGGCAGAGCGACATCCCCAAGCGCCTGATCCCCGGCGTGATCGCGCTCGGCGCCTTCACCGTCACCATGGACGCGCTGCCGGGCACGCCGCAAATCCAGAACATCATCCCCACCACCTTCTTTAAGACCGATGCCTATGCCGCGCCCTGGCTGGGTGTGATCGGCTCGATCTTCATCCTGGCGCTGGGGCTGCTCTATCTGGAATGGCGGGTGCGTTCGGCCATCGCGCGGGGCGAGGGCTATGGCAGCGGCCACAGCAACGAACCGGAGCCGGTGGCCTCGGAAGCGCTGCCGAACCCGATCCTGGCCCTGTCGCCGCTGGTTGCCGTCGGCGTGCTGAACAAGCTGTTCACCATGGCCATCCCCGGCATCTACGGCACCACCAGCGAGGTGGCGCTGACACCCGGCGCCAAGCCGCTGGTGACGCAGGTCTCCTCCGTCGCCGGCATCTGGGCGGTGGAAGGGGCCCTGCTCTGCGGCATCCTGATGGTGCTGGCCTTCGCCTGGAAGCCGGTGTCGCAGCGCTTCGCAGACGGGACCAAGGCCGCCATCGGCGGGTCGCTGCTGGCCGCCATGAACACGGCGTCGGAGTACGGCTTCGGCGCGGTCATCGCGGCGCTGCCGGGCTTCCTGGTCATCCGCGATGCGCTCGCCGCCATTCCCAACCCGCTGGTGAACGAGGCGGTGACCGTCACCGCGCTGGCCGGCATCACCGGCTCGGCGTCGGGCGGCATGAGCATCGCGTTGGCGGCGATGGCCGACCAGTTCATCGCGGCCGCCAACGCCGCCGGCATCCCGATGGAGGTGCTGCACCGCGTCGCCTCCATGGCCAGCGGCGGCATGGACACCTTGCCGCACAACGGCGCCGTCATCACCTTGCTGGGCGTCACCGGGCTGACGCACCGGCAGTCCTACGGCGACATCTTCGCCGTCACCTGCATCAAGACGCTGGCGGTCTTCTTCGTGATCGCCGTCTATTACCTGACCGGGATCGTCTGATCATGAAGAACAAACTTGTTTCCCTGGAAGAGGCCGTCGCGCGCATTCCCGACGGCGCTTCCCTGCTGATCGGCGGCTTCATGGCCGTCGGCGGCCCCAACCGGCTGGTGGACGAATTGATCCGCCAGGGCAAGCGCGACCTGACCATCATCGCCAACGACACCGCCCGGCCCAACAACGGCCTGGGCAAGCTGGTGGTGGAGAAGCTGGTGCGCCGCGTCGTCACCAGCCACATCGGCCTGAACCCCGAGACGCAGAAGCAGATGATCGCCGGCGACATCGAGGTGGAACTGGTGCCGCAGGGCACGCTGGCCGAGCGCATCCGCGCCGGCGGCGTCGGTCTGGGCGGTGTCCTGACCCCGACCGGCGTCGGCACCACCGTGGAGGAGGGCAAGCGCACGGTCGAGATCGACGGCGTGACCTATCTGCTGGAGACGCCGATCAAGGCTGACTTCGCTCTGGTCGCCGCCAAGCAGGCCGACCTCTACGGCAACCTGACCTACGCGCTGACCGCCCGCAACTTCAACCCGCTGATGGCAATGGCCGGCGCCACCGTGATCGCCGAGGCGGAGGACATCCTGCCCGTCGGCTGCATCCCGCCCGATGCGGTGATGACGCCGTCGGTGCTGGTCGACCACATCGTCACCGCCACGCCGCGCTGACCGGGGAGTATCGAGCCATGGATGAAAAGACCCTGATCGCCAAGCGCGTCGCGCTGGAGCTGATGGACGGCGACCTCGTCAACCTGGGCATCGGCCTGCCGACCCTGGTCGCCCGCTATGTCCCCGCCGGACGCCATGTGTTCTTCCAGTCGGAGAACGGCATCCTCGGCATGTCCGGCCCGATCACCGGGGCGGAGAACCACGACCTGACCGATGCCGGCGGCTCGCCGATCTCGGCCCTGCCGGGGGCGGCGTCCTTCGACAGCGCCTTCTCCTTCGGGCTGATCCGCGGCGGCCATCTGGACGTCACCGTGCTGGGCGGCCTGCAGGTGGACCGCGAAGGGCGTCTCGCCAACTGGATGGTGCCGGGCAAGATGGTGCCGGGCATGGGCGGGGCGATGGATCTGGTCACCGGCGCCCGCCGCGTGATCGTCGCCATGCAGCACAGCGCCAAGGGCGAGGCGAAGATCGTCGAGCGTTGCGCCCTGCCGCTGACCTCGGTCCGCCGCGTCGACCTGGTGGTGACCGACCTTGCCGTCATCGAGCCGACCGACGCCGGCCTCGTCTTGAAGGAAACCGCCCCCGGTGTCACCGTGGAGCAGGTGATCGCCAACACCGGGTGCGAACTGATCGTCGCTCCGGATCTCCGTCCCATGCCGCTCTAAGGGTAAAGAACAATGACCAATCTGAAGGGGAAGGCCGCGCTCGTCACTGGGTCCACCAGCGGGATCGGCCTTGGAATCGCACGGCAGCTTGCGGGCCAGGGTGCCGACCTGATGCTGAACGGCTTCGGCGACGCCGCCTACATCGCCGAACTGTGCCAGTCGCTGTCCACGGAGTTCGGCGTGCGCGTCGCCCACAACGGCGCCGACATGTCGAAGCCGGAGGAGATCGAGGCGATGGTCGCCGCCACCGAGGCGGCCTATGGCCGGTTGGACGTGCTGGTCAACAATGCCGGCATCCAGCATGTGGCGCCGGTCGACGCCTTCCCGGTGGAGCGCTGGGATGCGGTGATCGCCATCAACCTGTCGGCCGTCTTCCACGGCACCCGTGCCGCCCTGCCGGGCATGAAGAAGCGCGGCTGGGGCCGGGTCATCAACATCGCCTCGGTGCACGGGCTGGTGGCGTCGGTCAACAAGTCGGCCTATGTCGCCGCCAAGCACGGCGTGATCGGCCTGACCAAGGTGACGGCGCTGGAACTGGCGGAGACCGACATCACCTGCAACGCCATCTGCCCGGGCTGGGTGCTGACGCCGCTGGTGCAGAAGCAGATCGACGCGCTGGCCGCCTCGCGCAACCTGTCGGTGGAGGAGGCCGGACGCGAGCTGCTGAGCGAGAAGCAGCCGTCGAAGTCCTTCGTCACCCCGGAACAGCTGGGTGAGCTGGCGGTGTTCCTCTGCTCGGAAGCGGCCGGCAACATGCGGGGAGCCGCGCTGACCATGGACGGCGGCTGGACCGCCCAGTAAGGCGGCCGTCCGGATGGCTCGGCAGGGGGTGGGCCGAAGGGTCTGCCCCCTTCCCGGAAGTCCGCGCTGTCTCAACTCTCGCTGGTGGCGGGGACCGTGTCGAAGGGGGTCGCGATGAAGGGGCGGCCCTGGCCATGGCCGGCACGGGCGTGCCCGCGCTCGGTCGCGGCCTGCCGGAAATAGCCGACCACGAAGACGCGCAGTGCGTTCGCCAGCGATACGCCGGCCTGGGAGGAGCGGCGGCCCTGCTGCTCCATCCGGTCGCGGACATCCCCGCACAGCTCTTCCACCGTCAGATCCTCACGCTGGCTGATCTCGTCGAGACCTTCCCAGTAGGACGGTTCCAGCCGGATGGAAACATCGCGTCCGGACAATTTCAGCGTGCGGGGGACCAGCGAAGCGACACCCACGGATTGACCAGTGCGAGACCTGTTGTTCCCGTCGCTCGACATGCTCTTAAATCCTCGTCCTGCCCGTGCGATTGCCCCCAACGCGCGCTCACTATAACGCGACTACAACCGGGTTTGGGAACAAAACTTTGGGCATGTAAGGAATCTCCCTAGGGAGCCCGTTCGGGATCTCCGGCCATGTCCTTGAGCAAAGCCAGATCATTGATGACGATAAAACCTTTGGCATATGTCACTGCGCCGGTCCTGCGCAGGGCGCCGAGGCACTTGTTCACCATTTCGCGGGTCACGCCCAACATGTTGGCGAGTGCTTCCTGCGACAGGGGCAGGGTCAGGCGCAGGCCGGCCGGGGTCGGCTGCCCATAGCTGTCGGACAGCAGCAGCAACCTGCGGGCGAGCCGGCGCGGGACATCGTGGAAGACGGCGTCCTCGATGTTCTCGGACACCCAGCGCAGCCGGTCGCACAGCACGATCATCATGCGGGTGCACAGGTGCGGGTGACGTTCCAGGAAGGGGATGAAGTCGGCGCGGTCGACGCGGTAAAGCTCAACCGGGCGCAGGGCGACGGCGGCGGCGGTGCGTTCCCGGCCGTCGATCAGGCCGATCTCTCCCAGGACGTCGCCGGCCTCCAGGATGTTCAGCAGCATGGTCTTGCCATCCGCCGAGGATGTGCGGATGGCGATCTGGCCCTTCAGCACGGCAAATAGGCTGTCGCCGGGGTCGCCCTTGTCGAAGATGACGCGGTCGGCATCGAAGCGGACGATGCGCCCCAACTCCAGCATTTCCGCCATTTGCCCGGCGTCGAGTTCTCCGAGCAGGCGGTTGCGCCTCAGCACCGCCGCCACATCCATGGGCGCGTTCATCCATCCGTCCCGGCACCGTTTCACACCGGGATGGCGGCGACCGCCACCCCGGCGCGATCAGTCTACCGGAAACGCACCTACATCGCGAGGGGTGCCGCGTCGCGCACGGCACGTTCCCACAGGACGGTCCGTTCGAAATGGAAACGGGCTTCCGGCGCCGCATCGTCGCCGGTCGGACGGCCCAGGCGCCGCGCCATGCTGCGCAGCATCGCCTTGGCATCGTCGCGCTTCTGGTCGAAGCGGCCCTGCGGCAGCCAGCTTCGGAACGCCGCCAGCTCGTCCGCCGGCAGGCCGATGTCGCCGCCTAGCCGCAGCATCCGACCATAGCCGCGCTCGCGGTAGGGCAGTTCCTTGGCGATGGATTCCAGGCGCAGCGCCGTGCCGGCGGTCAGCACCCGGTCGGCCGTCGCGTCGGACAGGGTGCGGCGGATGTTGACCATCGCCTCCGACAGGGCGGTATAACCCAGTTCGGCCGGGCCGTGGATCACCGCCACCTCGTCGTCATCCTCCAGCCGGCCGTCGCGGAAGGCCTCGAAGATGGCGCCGACGCCGATCATGCCGAAGGGATACAGCTCCGCCGCGCGCAGCGCCCCCATGCTGGAGGCGCCGAACACCGGGATGCCGGCATGGATGGCGTAGAGGATTTCCTTGTGCCAGACCGACGGCACGCTTTCGAAGAAGCCGTCGACGATGCCGATGGCCGCCGGCTTCTCCGCGCACAGCCGCAGCACGTCGCCCTGGGCGACCGGCGGCAGGTAGGTGGCGTCCAGCTCCCGCTCCGCATCCTCGCGCGGCAGGGTGGGGCCGAGGAAGACATAGACGCCGCTCATGCCGCCTTCTCCATGGCTTGGGCGCCGAGCACGCGCAGGCCGCGTTCGCCCAGCAGGTAATCGGGGGATTCGTCGGCACCCTCCAGCCCCGGCACGACGACGCGGACGACGGGGATGCCGAATTCGGGCTTTGTCAGGTCGACCGCCACCGCCTCCTCGATGCCGACGGCGCGCAGCCGGTCGAGCTGGTGGGCGAGGTCGGCCTCGATGGTGGGGGCGGTGCTGGTCGGGCAGTGGCGGAAGGACCGCCGGCCGGCACCCTCCACGATCATTGCCGTCCAGCGGGCATGGTGGGCGGGGTCGAGGTGGCGTTCATATTCGGCGCGGGGCATGTCGTCGCGGGCGCCGGCGATGAAGGTGAGACGGCTCTGCGCCGCCTCGGTCAGAGCGCGGGACAGGGCGATCTCGCGCGCCACATGGCAGCCCATGCCGGTGGCCGGGCGGATGGAGTGCTGGGGCAGCTCCTCGCGCTCGACGATGCGGCAGAGGAAGGCGGGCAGGCCGACGTCGCTGGTGGTCTCCCACACGCCGACGGCGACGCCCGCCGCCTCGAACCGGTCGATCAGCGAGCGGCAGACCGGATCGTCGATGCTGTCCAGGTCGATGCGGGTGGCCGCCTGGGCACCCGCGTCCTGCAGGCGCCACAGGGTGGTCGCGTCGCGCTCCACCAGTTCGGTGACGGCGTGGCTGATCGCCTCCACCTTGTGGTTGCCCGACGCCAGCCCGTTGGAGCCGGCCAGGAAGGCGCCGTGGCCGGGGGCCATCGGCACGGTGAAATTCAGGTGGACCATCTCGAACGGAACCCATTTCGGGCCGCCGTTCAGCAGGTCCTGCCCCTCGATCCACAGGATGGGGCTGTTGGGGTTGAAGCTGCCGGTCGACAGCCGGGGCAGGCGGTCGACGTCCACCACCGGGTGGGTCCAGCGCAGCTCCTCGAAGCTGGCGAACTTCAGCGGCAGGGTGATGCGTTCGGCGTGATAGCTCTCGATCGATTCCATGACCCCCGACGCCTTGGCGGCGGCGAGCGTCACCCCCTTGCCCTGCGACACCGAGATGGAGCGCGAGTTCGGCCGCGTGACCATCACCACCGGAATGCCGACGGCATCCAGACCGGTGACATTGGCGACCCGGGTGATCCCCATGATCGGCAGGAACGGGGTGACCCGAGCCAGGGTCTGTTCGGGCGCCATGACCCGGTGGGTGCCGACCGTGTGGGCCTTCACCGCATCCGAAACGGAGGCTTTGACATCGAGCAGATCGAAAGGCATCGCGGCTTGTCCGGGGCGTGGGAAAATCGAGAGGGCGCGTCCCGTTCCCGGGTCCGTGGCCGGTCAGCACCTGAAGCGGTGCTGGTGGCCACGGTCCGAAGAACCGGAACCGGGAACCCGATCAGGCGCCCGGAGCGATCATGGTGCGGGCGGCTTCATGATCCGCGGTTTCGAAGCCGGCACGGTCGCCGGAGCGGACATGGGTGCGGGCGGTGGCGATGGCCGCGTCGGCGATTTCCGTAACACCATGAGCGGTCACGGCATAGAGACGACCGTCGGCGCCACGGATCATCGAAGCCTGGGAGATCGACATGTTCATGAGAATGTCCTTCAAGTGTGTGGCTTATGGACAAACTCTTCACATGCGAAGGGATGCTCGGCTGTGAAAAACTTCACAGTGCTTGAGGTGAGGCAGATGTAGAGATCACGAGCGATGACATCATTCCGTTCGGTATTGGGAGCCGCCTATGCATTTTCAAAGAAAGTCCATATCCGAAGCGGCGTATGGCACCGATCTGCGAAGCCTGATGGTTTGGCCGTCGGTGGTGTCACGGACAATTCCTCTCACGGATCGGCGCGCAAAACTGCGTCTGGAAATGGCGATCTGGAGCGGGCTGGACGAGATAGCGAAAAAGGAAGAGCGGCCTGTCCGCGACCTTTGCCAAGAGGTCGATTCTTCCCGACCGGCTACCATGCCGTTGACCAACGCGATCCGCAGTTATGTGCTCGATTATTTCCGGCAGTCCGAAATCCGTTGAAGGCATCATGGAACCAAGTGGGAGGTCACCCTTTGGTTCCGGAACGCCAAGCCCTCGCCAGCCAATATCCTGGCGCATCTGTCGGCGATTCGGGCTAATGACAGATTCCGTGCATTTCGCTCTGCAAGCTCCAAAGCCTGTCGCGAACCTTCGTCGCCGTCATTCATTGCGAAAGTCACTTCCGCGTGCAGCGCGTCCGCCTTTGCGAGATATCCAATCCTGCCCGATGCTGACGCCAAGCCTTTGACAAGCGCTGCTTGCGTTCTTGCCTGCTCCCGATCCCCGATCAAGAGGTGTGTCTCGGCCAGCCAAAGATGCACCTGGCTGATATAGGCATTGACCCGTTCTTGTTCGGCGATTGCCAATGCTTGCTCGAAGAGCGTCAACCCATTGTCGACTTTGCCGATCAGGGCGTTTGCATAAGCAACTGCTCCCAACAGAAATGGTTTATGCAGCTTTGAGTGTGTAGAATTGCAGATATCAAGTGCCGTTTCAAGGTAAGCGATTGACTTCTTTGGCGCATCCAACAGCAGATATGCCCACCCTATGTGTTCGTAAGCATAGAGTTTAGAAAAATTATGATTGCTTGCGTCTGCAGCTTCAACGGCATCAATGGCCGTGCTGATCGCTTCGCTTTCAAAACCAATTTCGGCACAGTTCCGCGCAAGGTTAGCACAAACTCCAACTTTTCCAACCACGGCAAGCCCGAACCGTTCATGAAGGCAATGTTGGGTTAGCATTTCGCGTGCAGACTGTAGTGCGCTGTATCCTTCCAGATACAGCCCCTTCTCCGCCAATATGCCACCTAGCCGCCCGAGAAGCTGGATCTGTGTTCTACGATCAAAGCTTCCATCGTTGGCCGCCAGACCTTCACGAATGAAATGAACCGCTTTGTCTATATTGCCATTGGACCATTCCACCGCCGCAAGCATAGACGACGCACGCGCATAGCGTCGTGGATCTTCTACGGAAAGAGACAATTTCCGAGCTTCGTCCAACAACTGGCCAGTGTCGGTGAAGCCGCGCGGCATTCTGGCTCGTGACAGCGAGATGGACGTGTCGATTCGTTGAAGCGGCTTGCGTGGCGTGTCCGGGCAGCGGGTCAGTGCATCCAGGGCGTTCCGGTAATGCCGGCTCGCATCCTCCAGCCGGGACCGCAACTCCGCCCGCACGCCGGCGCGGCGGCCGAACAGGTGGGCGACCGGCCAGTTCTCCGCCATGAAGGCGTGGTGGGCCAGCAGGTCCAGGCGGTTCGGCAGGTCGTGGTCGCGGCGGTGGCGCAGCGCCTCCAGCACGCGGGCGTGCAGTGCCCGGCGGTCGGACTTGGTCAGGGTGGCGTAGGCGACCTCCTGGATCAGCGCGTGCTTGAAGGAATATTCCAGGTTGGGCAGCAGGCGGGTGCGCAGCACGAAGCCGGCGCGCTCAAGATAGGCCAGACAGTCCGCCAGCTTCGTCATCGGCAGGCCGGTCAGGGCCTGGAGCAGTCCGACGTCGAAGGTCGTGCCGATCACCGCCGCGTTCATCAGCAGCCGGCGCCGTTCCAGCGTCATCAGGTCCATGCGCTCGGCCAGCAGGGCGTGCAGAGTGCGCGGCAGCTTGTGGACCACCAGCGGATCGATCAGCCGGTAGGCGCCCGGCGCGCCTTCGATGGCGTTGGTGGCCTCCAGCGTGCGCAGGACCTCCTCCAGGTAGAGCGGAACGCCCTGGCAGCGGGCGGCGACCTGGGCCTTCAGTTCCACCAGCGACCAGTCCGGCCCCAGCCAGTGGGCGAGGAAGCTCTGCACCTGTTCCGCCGACAGCATGCCCAGTTCCATGCGCCGGCCGCCCGGCCGGCCGTTCCAGCCCTGCTCCTTCGACTCCGGCCCCAGCGGCGGCGGCCGCCGGGTGGCGAGCAGCAGCAGCCGTGACCCGGATCCCGGCAGCGCTTCGGCCAACCGTTCGAGCAGCCGCACCATCACCGGACGCGCCCAATGGGCATCCTCGACCAGGACCAGCAGCGGCCGGCCGACGACGCCGTCCATCGCCTCGCCGCCGGGGTGGGCGCCGTCGCAGTGGCGGGGCGGGGCAGCCAGTTCAAATGTCGCTCCCACCAGCCCCTCGATCCCCAGCGACAGGCGCTGTGCCGCGTCCAGGCCGCTCCACAGCGGGTCCAGGCCCGGCCGGCCGAACAGGGCGCGCACCGCATCGCCGGCCAGCGCGCCGGATCGGCGCCCGGCCGCCTCGCAGACCCAGTCGATGCCCTGCTCGCAGGCGCAGCCGGCCACCTGTTCCGCCAGGCTCAGCGCCACCGCTTCCAGATCGTCCGGGTCGGCCAGCCGGCGGATCGGCATCTGCGGCCATTGCAGCAGGGTCCAGCGCCGGCTGCGCGGGTCGCGCAGGAACTCTCCCACCAAGCGAGACTTGCCGATCCCGGCCTCCCCCTGCAGCAGGAGCTGGACCGGGGTCCCGCCTTCCACCGCGTCGGCCATGCCGAACAGGGCCGCCACCTCCCGCTCCCGGCCGACACAGGGGGCGGTGGTGGCGGACAGGAGGTCGGTGGCGGTGCGGCGGACGGCGCGCGCCCCGTCGAGCAGGAAGGCCGGCATCGGCTCCACCTCCTCCGACAAACGGAGGCTTCCCATCGGGCGCACCGCGACGCCGACCGGGATCAGGTCCAGCGTGTCGCGGGTGAGCTGGGCGGTGTCGGAGGCGGCGCGCTGCTGCAGCTTGGCCGCCATATGCACGCATTCGCCGACCGCGCGGTAATCGGTCCACAGGCCGTTGGTCACCACATGGGCCACCGCGTCGCCGGAGCTGATGCCGATGCGGATGTGGAAGATCGGGCGGCCCTGCTCGTCGCGGGTGGCGCTGAGGATGTCCTGGGCGGCCAGACAGGCGCGCAGGGCGTGGTCCTCCTTGGCGCCGGGGGCGCCGAAGGTCGCCAGGAAGCCGTCGCCCAGCATCTGGGTCACCGTGCCCTCGAAGCGCGGCACCGCCTCCGTCACGCGGTTCAGGATGGACAGCAGCAGGTCGTCGGCGTCTTCCGGGTCGCGGCCGGCCACCATGGCGGAGGAGCGGACGATGTCGACGAACATCGCCGTCACCACCTTGCGTTCGCGCGGCTTATCGGCAGACAGGCGCGATGCATCCTGTCCGGGACCGTCGTCGGTCGCTCTGCTCCACATGGCGTCCGCCATGCCCGCCCCCTCGCGGAATTCGCGTCGGCATATTAGAGCATGCATTTCGAATTTTGCGAACATCCGAGCGATGCATTGCCCCAAGATTTTCGCGTGGGCGGAAAGGTCGCATATCCCTGTATGCGATCTTGCGCAAAAAAGCGCCGCGACTTGCGCGGCGCCTTGATTGTTACTTGTGGTGAATGTCCGTTGTACCTGACTCGGATGGATGACGGCGGCGGACGGTCCTCCGCTCACCGGCGGACGGCGATGTTCTCCACCTGGGTCACGTCGCGCACGGCGCCGCGGTCGGCGCTGGTGGTCAGGGCGGCATAGGCGCGGAGCGCCGGGGAGACCACGCGGTCGCGGCTGGCCGGCTTCCAGGCATCGACGCCCTTGGCGTTCATCGCGTCGCGGCGGCGCTGCATCTCCTGGTCGTCGACGGCGAGGCGGATGATGCGGTTGGGGATGTCGATCTCGATGCGGTCGCCGTCCTGCACGAGGCCGATGGCGCCGCCCTGCGCCGCCTCCGGCGAGACGTGGCCGATCGACAGGCCCGAGGTGCCGCCGGAGAAGCGGCCGTCGGTGACCAGCGCGCAGGCCTTGCCCAGCCCCTTCGACTTCAGGTAGCTGGTCGGGTACAGCATTTCCTGCATGCCGGGGCCGCCGCGCGGACCCTCGTAGCGGATGACCACCACCTCGCCCGCCTTCACCACGTCGCCCAGGATGCCGGCGACCGCGTCGTCCTGGCTTTCGAAGACGCGGGCCGGGCCGGCGAAGACGAGGTTGGAGGCGTCGACGCCCGCCGTCTTCACGATGCAGCCGTTCTCCGCGATGTTGCCGTACAGCACGGCCAGCCCGCCGTCCTGGCTGAAGGCGGTCTCGGCCTTGCGGATGACGCCCTTCTCGCGGTCGAGGTCCAGGTCCGGCCAGCGGCGCTCCTGGCTGAAGGGCACGACGGTCGGGATGCCGCCGGGGGCGGCGCGGTACAGGGTGTGGACGGCCTGGTCCTGGGTGCGCATCACGTCCCAGCGGTCCAGCGCCTCGCCCAGCGTCGGGGCGTGGACGGTCGGCGCCTCGCGGTTCAGCAGGCCGGCGCGGTCCAGTTCGCCCAGGATGCCGAAGATGCCGCCGGCACGGTGCACGTCCTCGATATGGACGTCGGACACCGCCGGGGCGACCTTGCAGACGTTGGGGACGCGGCGCGACAGCCGGTCGATGTCGGCCATGGTGAAGTCGATGCCGCCTTCCTGCGCCGCGGCCAGGATGTGCAGCACGGTGTTGGTCGAGCCGCCCATGGCGATGTCCAGCGTCATCGCGTTCTCGAACGCCGCCTTGCTGGCGATGCTGCGCGGCAGGGCGGTGGCGTCCTCCTCCTGGTACCAGCGGCGGCAGAGGTCGACGGCGAGGCGGCCGGCGGCGAGGAACAGCTCCTTGCGGTCGGCATGGGTCGCCAGGATGGTGCCGTTGCCGGGCAGCGACAGGCCCAGCGCCTCGGTCAGGCAGTTCATCGAGTTGGCGGTGAACATGCCGGAGCATGAGCCGCAGGTCGGGCAGGCCCCGCGCTCCATCTCCGCCGCCTCCTCGTCGGAGACGGTTGGGTCGGCGGCGGCGACCATGGCGTCGATCAGGTCGACCGACTTGACCTTGCCGCGCCACTTGACCTTGCCGGCCTCCATCGGGCCGCCGGAGACGAAGACCGCCGGGATGTTCAGCCGCATGGCGGCCATCAGCATGCCGGGGGTGATCTTGTCGCAGTTGGAGATGCAGACCAGCGCGTCGGCGCAGTGGGCGTTCGCCATGTATTCCACCGCGTCGGCGATCAGCTCGCGCGAGGGCAGGCTGTAGAGCATGCCGCCATGGCCCATAGCGATGCCGTCGTCCACCGCGATCGTGTTGAACTCCTTCGCCACGCCGCCGGCCTTCTCGATCTCGCGCGCCACCAGCTGACCCAGATCCTTCAGGTGGACGTGGCCGGGGACGAACTGGGTGAAGGAGTTGGCGACGGCGATGATCGGCTTGCCGAAATCGCCGTCCTTCATGCCGGTCGCCCGCCACAGGCCGCGCGCGCCCGCCATGTTGCGGCCGTGGGTGGAGGTGCGGGAACGGTAGTGCGGCATGGATCGGTCCTCAGCTGGTCGATTTGGGCGAGTTGGCGAAAGGAATGGAACGAAACGGGTGGGCACCTTAGCAATCTCCTGTCGCCCGCGCCAGAGGCGCGATCCTGTAGTAGACGCCAGAGGCGCGACAGCGGCGTTGCCCTGCCATGCACGCCGTGAGGACACATCTTGGAGACCGGGGCGACGGAGGGCGTGGAGGATTGCTTGGGTCGGGGGCGCCCGGACCGACCGGCTCCGTTACGCCGCCATGTGCGACATCGCCCGGCAGCTTTCGGCGCAGCGGCGGCACATGTCGGCGCAGCGCTTCATCATCGGGTCGTCGGCCATGCGGTCGCAGTCTTCGGCGCAGGCGGCGCAGATCTCGGCACAGGCGCCGCAGGTGAGGTGATGGAAGCGCGAGCCGCGGATCATGAAGTCGGCGCTGGTGCGGCAGATGTCGGCGCAGTCCAGCAGCAGGCGGATATGCCCGGCCTGCGCATGCGCACCGCCCTTGCCCAGGCAGTGCGCCACGGTTTCCAGGCAGATCGCATGGCAGTCGGTGCAGTTGCGGATGCAGTCGTCCATCGACGGCATGGCGGACATGACAAGTCCTCCGGAGAAGGTTGCAGGATAGACCTGTCAACCGCCCCCGGCTCCGCAGGGTTCCGTAACGGGGTTAAGCTCAGCCGGGCGATGCGGTCTTGCCGTTGTCCTTCTTCGCGGCACGCGGGGGCTTGGTCGGAGGAGCCTTGGCGGGCGAAGCCTTGGGGGCGGCCTCCTCCGACGGGGCGGCCTTCGACTTCGCAGGAGCCTTGGCGGAGGTCTTCGCCTTGGGCGGCGCGGCGGGGACGGACTTGGCGTCCGCCGGGGCCTTCGCGACCTCCGACAGGGATTCGGCGGCGGCGCGGGTGCTCTTGCCCGGGGACTTGGAGGTGGCGGTCTTCTTGCGCGACCCGGCGACCTTGCCGGTCGGCTCCAGCGCGCCGGCACCGCGGATTTCCGCTTCGGCCTGGGCCCAATGGTCGGAGTCGCGGCCGTGCGGGTGGCCCTCGCTTTCCCACAGCTCATGGGCACGGCGTCGGATACGCTCCTGGATATCGTCGGTATCGGCCATCGAGTCCCCCATTTGTCTGCGCGGCGGGTCTGCCATACCGTATTTTGTGGCAGCGACCCGTCAACGTTGCAAAGCCACTCGTGCGAGGCACCACCAAAGAGGCGGAGACTCCCGACTCCGCCGTTCCATGAGGGCAACACCGTGGAATCGGAGTGGTTCCCGAAGGGAACAGGAGATGGTTTCAAGGCGAACGGGAGACGGTTCCCAACCGGCGGATTCCATGCCACAAGGCGCCCGCCGACCTGAACCGTGAGCGCGCGAACCATGACGCCTGCACCCTCCGCCGCCCGTCCGTCCCTGCTCGACCGTGTCGCGGCGGCGCCCTGGTGGCTGCTGTGCGCCGGGCTGGCCGCGGCGATGGCGCTGTCGATCCTGCTGGTGGGGTTTCGGCTGCCCTACTGGGTGCACTCGGACCAGGATCTGGTGCTGGCCTATCATGGGCTGCTGTTCGGCGACGGCCTGCCGCAGGAGTATTTCGACCATCCCGGCTACGGCTATTTCCTGGTGATCGACCTCTGGTACCGGCTGCTGCATGCGCTTGGATTCCTGCCGGTCGCCACCCTGTCGGCCCTGCCGCCGGGCAGCGACGTGGCGGCGACGCAAGCCGTTTGGCAGTCGCTGATCCAGGCCGGGCGGGCGCTGTCGATCCTGCTGACCGCCGCCTTCGCCGTCAGCTACACCACCCTGCTGCGCGGGCTGGTGGGGGACCGGCGGGTGGCGCTGCTGGCCGGCATCCTGCTGGCCTTCGGCGTCGGTCTGACGGCGCAGGGGCGGCAGATGCGCACCGACCTGCTGTCGGCCGGCTTCGTCGTGCTGGGGCTGCTGCTGGTCCTGCGCGCGGTGCGGCCGGCGGAGGGCGGGCGGTGTGGCGGCGCGTCCCTGCTGCAGCTGGCGCTCGGCGGGCTGCTGGTCGGGCTGGCCATGGTGACCAAGGTGCAGGCGGTGTTCCTGGCGATGGGGCTGCCGGTGGCGGCGATCCTGTTCGGGCGGCGGGCGGAGCCTGACGGCGCGCCGGGCAAATCCTGGGGTCTGGCGGCGCTGGTCGGGCTGCTGGCGGCCGCGGCGGCAGTGCCGGCCTTCGGGCTGATCCAGGCCGGGCTGGCCGGCTGGGGGCGGGCGATCTATCCCTACACGCCCGTTGGTGGCGGGCTGTCGGGCGGCGGATATCAGAGCATCGTCGCCGGTTGGGTGCTGGTCGGCATCCTGGTCCATGCGGTGGTCCACCGGGTGCCGGTAGCCCGCGCGGTGGCCGGGGCGGCGGCGGTGCTGCTGGGGCTGGCGGTCGGGCTGCTGGCGCTCGACATCCGCTGGAACGAGCAGAACGCCATCGCCGTGGCGAACTTCGTCGAGCACATGTTCGTCTTCTCCTCCTGGCGGCATGGCGCCGCGCTGAACGGTCAGGGGAGCGTGGTGGGGGAGGGGACGCTGGCGCTGCTGCTGGCCGGCATCGGCCGCACGCTGGCGATCCGCACCATCGTCCTGCACCCCGACAACATCCCGCAGACCATCATCGTGGAGTGGTTCGCCATCGCCGGGGCGGTGGTGCTGTGGCGGCGCGGGCAGAGGCTGGCCGCGGTGCAGGCGCTGTTCCTGCTGCTGGTGGCCTGGGGGCTGGAGGCGCTGTTCTCGCTGCGCGGCTTCCAGCGCGCCTATGCCGCCTACACCGACCCGCTGGCGATCCTGTCGGCGGCCTGGGTGCTGGCGCGGATGCCGGGGCTGCTGGAGAGGACGAAGCCGCGGCGCTGGATCCTGGGGGGCGTGGCGCTGGTGGTGGTCGCGGCCCATGCCTGGCCGATCATCGAGACCCGCCGCCTGCCCAACCCGGTGACCCATTGCGAGTGGATCCCGATCTACATGCCCAAGGTGGCGCCCTTCCCCTTCTGCCGTTAGGCGCCTCCCATTTCCCGCGCCCGATCCAAAGCCTCGATCACGCCGGCGCTGTCGATGTCGGCGAAGTCGGGGCGGTGGTGGATCAGCACGCGCGGGCCGGTGCTGTGGATCGGGTTGGAGGCGTCGGAGAAGACGACCACGGTGGGACAGCCGACCGCGGCGATCAGGTGGGTCGGGCCGGTGTCGTTGCCGACCGCCCCCCAGGCCCGGCGGGCCAGCCCGCCCAGTTCCGGCACGCCGGTGCGGTCGGTCAGGTCGACCGCCTGCGGGCAATAGTCCGCGATGGAGCGGGCGAGGTCGCGCTCGATCCCGGTGCCGATCACCGCCGGCACGATGCCGCGCTCCGTCAGCGCCGCCGCCACCTCGGCATAGCGGCGGACCGGCCAGCGCTTGTCCGGCCGTCCGGGGGAGGAGCCGGGGACCAGCAGGGCGAACCGCTCCGGCAGACCGAACTTGGAGATGTCGGCGTCGAGCCAGGACAGGTCCGGCGTCTCGTCCGGCACGATGCCGAAGGGGGCGAGCTGGCGGACATAGCGCTCGCGCACCGGCACCTTGCGCCGCCCCTCGTAGCGGTCGGGGTGGGAGGCGCCGCTGGCGGTGCCCGACCATTCCGGCCAGGGACCGGGGAACAGCAGCCGGTGGTACAGGTCGGTGCGCGTCTGCGCCTGGAGGTCGTAGACCCGGTCGAAGCGGTGGGCGCGCAGCGTCTTGCGGATCGCCAGATAGGCCGACAGCGAGCGGTCGCGCGGGTCCTCCAGCACCTCGTCGAACAGGCCGCTCATCCGGGCGAGCGGGGCGAGGGAGGGGAGGGTCAGCAGCGTCACCCGGTCGCCGGCATGGTGGCGGCGGATGGCGGCGAAGGCGGTCTGGGCCAGGAAGAAGTCGCCGAAGGCGCCCAGCTTGATGACCAGGATGCGGAGCGGACGCGTGCTCATCGTGTCTTTTCCCCGATACGGGCTGCCAGCCGCAGCATCAGCGCGGCGGCAAGGAACCCCGACATCCACCAGGGCTGCCAGATGCCGTAGGCGGTGCTGCCCATCGCCAGCGCCGCGGCGAACAGCGCCAGCGCGAAGGGCTGGGCGCGGTTGTTGAGCCGCGCGGTGGCGGCCAGCAGCATCAGCAGCACGGCCAGCGCCAGCGCCGCCCCCACCGCCCCCGTCTCCAGCCAGACCTGGAGGAAGGCATTGTGCGGGTGCAGCGGCAGCAGGCTGTCGCCGATGGGCGAGAACTCCGACACCTCTCCTTCCGGCGGCAGGGAGCGCGAGGCGTCGATGCCCTGGCCGAAGACCGGCGTGCGCAGCGCCCGCTCCGCCGCATGGCCCCAGATCTCCACCCGGTGCTGGGCCGAGCGGAACAGCAGCGGGGAATGGTCGAGGTCGAGCGGGCCGGAGAACAGCAGGGCGGCGGGCAGCACCAGCAGGAAGGCGGCGGTCACCGCGGCGGCGAACAGCCGGCGGGTCCAGCGGGCGGATGCGCGGGCGGCGGCCAGCGTCGCCAGCCCGGCAGCAATGCCCAGCATGGCCGAGCGGCTGGTCAGCGGCAGGCAAGCCAGCGCGTAGCCCACCGGAACCAGCAGGGCCAGCGCCCGGCGGCCGAAGCGGTCCATCGCCAGGGCGGCCGGCCAGACCAGCAGGCAGAGCAGCGCCGCCGTCCGCTTCGGCACATTGCCGTTCAGCAGGTTGGGCAGCTGGTCGTCGGGGACGCCGTTCCACCAGCGGTTCAGCGGAAAGTCCAGCGCCGCCTCCGCCGCGAACAGCAGCCCGCCGGCCAGCCCGCCGGCCAGGAACAGCCCGGCCAGCCGCCGCACCTCCGCCGCCGGCAGCCCGGCTATCCAGGCGCCGCCGGCCAGCGCGCCGAGCGCGATGTAGCCGATCTCCCCCACCGTCGCCGCCGCGCGGTCGGACGGGCTCCACAGGGCGGAGGCCAGCGTCAGCGCCAGGAAGGCGGCGACCGCGGCGACCGCAGGAGTCAGCCGCAGGATGCGCTTGAATGCACCCTGCCGCGCCAGACCGGCCAGCGACAGCAGCAGCACGAGGATCGCCCACACCGGCAGCCCGCGCGGGGCGACGGCGGCCAAGGGTCCCAGCAGCAGGGCGGCGGCCCCGGCCAGCACCCGCAGCACGACATCGATCCCGCCCGTGGCTGGGATCGGGGCGGGGCGGGACGTGGCGAGGTCCGGGGAGTTGGCGCGCATGGACTCGGACGGCATGGACTCGGCGGGGATCAGCGGAAACCGGCGGGGACTTAACCGCACTCCCGCCGCGAAAGCAACGGCGCGCGGTCCGCCATGGAAGGGCGTGGGGTTGAACGTTTGAAACACCATGAAACAGGGGTGAGGGTGGTGTTCCACTGTTTCACTGGCCGGCGGAGTGGTGCCAAGGCGGTGCCGGACTGAACGTTTGAAACGCCGTGAAACAGGATTTCGGGGGGTGTTCCATTGTTTCATCCCGTGGCGGAGCCGTGTGAAGGGGGTGCATGGCGGCGCCTTTCCACCAGCTTGCAGGACGCCAATCCTATCATGGGTGCCGGCCGGCGGGAAAAGGATGGGTGAAAAATGCGCGTTCCACCCTCTCGCGAGACGGGAGAGGGCGAAGCGCGGCGGGACCTTTCCGTGCTGCGGGTTGACGGATACGCTCCAGTCCGCGGGAACCCGTTCGGAGGAGTGGCAAAGATGCTGGGAACCGGAGAAGAGGCAGCGGACAACTACTGCGTCCGCGTGATGAGCCGGGCCGAACTCGATCTGGCCGTCGATTGGGCGCGGGCGGAGGGCTGGAATCCCGGTCTGCAGGATGCCGGCGCCTTCCATGCCGTCGATCCGGCGGGCTTCCTGGTCGGGCTGCTCGACGGGCGGCCGGTGGCCTCGCTGTCGGTCGTGCGGTATCCGGGACGCTTCGGCTTCCTCGGCTTCTACATCGTGCGGCCGGAGGCGCGCGGGCGGGGCTATGGCTGGCGGCTGTGGCAGGCGGGGCTGCGCCATCTGGAGGGCTGCACCGTCGGCCTCGACGGCGTGGTCGCCCAGCAGGAGAATTACCGCAAATCCGGCTTCGCCCTGTCCCACCGCAACATCCGCTTCGGCGGCACCCTGCCGGACGGCGAAGCCGGGCCGGACGATGGAGCGGGCGGAACCACCCTGGTGGACGCGCGGACGGTGCCCTTCGACCGGCTGACGGCACTGGATGCGGAGCTGTTCCCGGCCCCGCGCCCCGGCTTCCTCGCCAACTGGATCGCTCTTCCCGGCGCAACGGCGCTGGCGGCGGTGAGCGGTGGCGAGGTGACGGGCTTCGGGGTGATCCGTCCCTGTCACAGCGGTTTCAAGATCGGTCCGCTCTACGCCGCCGATGCCGGGGTGGCGCGGGATCTGGTGCTGGCGCTGGGCCGTGCGGCCGGCGCCGGGCCGGTGTTCCTCGACGTGCCGGAACCGAACGGGGCGGGCGTGCGGATGGCGGAGGAATTGGGGCTGTCGCCGCAGTTCGAGACGGCGCGGATGTATCTGGGGCCGGCGCCGCTGACGGATCTGGGGCGGGTGTTCGGGATCACCAGCTTCGAGCTGGGGTGAGGGGACGCGGCGGCCGGCGCCGTCGTTCGGCCCGGCCGGCAACCGCTACAGCTTGAGCAGATCGAGGGCCGCGCGCACGCGGGGGCGGATGTCCCAGGCCGGCTGCGGCTCCGTGATGCCGATGGCGACCTGCCGCAACGGTTCGGCCACGACCATGGACAGGATGAGATCGGCCGCCATGACCGGATCCTCCAGAGTAAGGACGCCGCGTGACCGGTGGCGCGAGAGCCAGTCGGCCAGCATGCCGCGCGACCGTTCGATGCCGTTGCGGCCATAGATCGCCAGAACGTCTTCGCGCGCCGGCAGGTCGTTGACAAGGAGCCGGAAGAGACCGACGGCCTCCGCCGTCAGAACCCGCTCCGCGATCAGCACCAGAATAGTCTCAAGGATGCGGATCGCTTCACCGCGCTCCGCAGCGTCGGCTTCGAAGGCGGGCGGCAGGGCGTCGGTCCAGTTGCCGACGATCAGCCCTATCAGGTCTTCGCGGTTCGCAGCGAACCGATACACGGTTTTCTTGGCGACCCCCGCCCGCTGCGCCACCGCCTCCATCGTCATGGCCGGATAGCCGTGGGTCAGGATCACCTGGGTTGCGGCCTCGGCCACTTTTCCACGCAGCAGGTCTTCCGACAGCGGCGGACGGCCTCGGGGCTTCTGCGGTTGGTGGGTGGCTTCCGACACGGAAAACTCCGTTTGACAAATCTCGCTTCCTGACATACGCCCTATTTAGGAAACGATCAACGTTTCCTAAATAGGGGATCCCCAAACAGGAGATCCCCAACCAGGAGATCAACGTCATGATCGAGAATGCGAAACTTCCCACCGATCCCGCCCGAGCGGGCATCGCGTACATCGACGACCTGCTGCAGCCGGCACCGATCCGCCTCGAAACCGGCATCAGCCGCCTGGAGAGCGGCGCGCTCGTCGTGGCCGTGCGGACCGACCTTCACGGCTGCAAGGGACGGATGCTCGACTGGTGGTTCAAGCAGTTCGACACCACCCAGCATCTGAACTGGTGGCATCCGCTCGACCATGTCGAGCACCGCGGCTGGGACCAGCACTGGCGGAAGGGAGAGAGCTACGTCGGCGCGACCATCCGTGCGGTGGAGGCGCTGGGCGATGTTCCGCCGGTTTCCGCGGTCATCAAATTCCATGATCCGGCGGAGATCTTTGCCCCGGATGCCTACCGCAAGGCCATGGCGGACGGGCAGGTTTCGGCCGCGGTCTACGCCCGTATCGGGTTCGGCGAGGATGTGGTGCTGGACGCGAACGGCGACCCGACGGACGGGCAGATGGTGCATGTGGCGCGCGACACCAGCTATGGCGCGGTGCTGAGAAGCCGCTTCATTCTCGGCCAGAACACGAGCGCGACCGGGCATGAGCTTCCCGACGCCATCGGCTTCGGACTGCTCCAGCACTGCTATACCGAGTTCAGTTACCTCTCCAAGGTGCTGCCCTCGCTTTACTGGGGCGACAGGGCGAACCGCGAGGACGTGCCGCTCCTGTGGTGAGGGCCTCGGGGCCCGCTTCCTTCCGGTGGTGGGCCTCATGCTCCGCCCGGTCCGCAAGGCGGCGCCGGCCTGCGTTTCCTGCGGTCCCCGCGGAGAAAAACGCTCTAGCGGGCCATGACCTTCACCATCAGGAGTTCGTCGATATAGACCCCATCCACTTTCAGCGCCCGCGGTTCCGTACCGAACGCTTCGAAGCCCAGGCGTTTGTAAAAGCCGATGGCCCGCCCGTTGGTCGCCGCGACGGAGAGGTGGATTTGCTCCACATGCTCCGCGGCATGGGCGAGCAGGGCGGTCATGACCGCATCGGCCAGACCGCTGCCCCGCCGGTTTGCGCGGACATAGACGCCCCAGAGCATGCCCTTGTGCCGCAACTTGGCCTGGGTGGGAATCAGCAGCCCGGCGGTGGCGTCGAGCCGCCCGTCGACAAAGCCGCCGGCGATGTAACCGTCCGCGATCCTGTCGGCGAAGCTGGACAGGGGACGGAGGCTTTCCTCGGCATGGCTGGAACCGAACGCCTCCGGATGCCGTTGCAGGGCTTCGAGGCGGAGCGAGCGGTATTCCTCCGCATCGTCCGGCAGGAGCCGTCTCACCACCGTCATTCCAGCCGGTTCTCCAGCCAGTTCTCCACGGCCAGCCCCCGGACCCGCTGAAACTCGCGCGTGTTCGCCGTCACCAGGGTGGCGCCGAGCGTGCGGGCATGGGCGGCGATCAGCAAATCGTTGCCGCCGATGGGATGGCCGGCCGACTCCAACTCCGCCCGGATGATGCCGTACTCGGTATCGGCCGGCGGTTCGAGCGGAAGCACGGCGACGTCGGCCAGCAACGCCTCGACCCGCTGCGACAGCTTGGCCGACGCCTTCTTCGCGGCGCCGTACCGCAGTTCCGCGGCCACAACGATGCTGGTGCAGACCGCATCCTCGCCGACACGCCGCACATGACCGGCCACCGGGCCGGCCGGATTCCGGATCAGGTCGCTCATGGCGTTGGTGTCGAGCAGGTAGCGCATCAGAAGATGTCCTTCGGCGCGACCGGCTCATCGTCGATGTCGGGGAATTCCTCCTCCAGCGGCTCCCAGCTCTCGAGCAGCGCCAGAAGCCCCTTCCTGCGGATCGGTTCGATGATCAGCCGGTCGCCGTCGCGGCTGATGAAGACGGACTCGCCGGGAAGCTCGAATTCGGCGGGAATGCGGACGGCCTGGCTGCGGTTGTTGCGGAACAGGCGGACTTGCCGGCGCTGCGGCGTCGCGGGCTGTGGCATGGTCGGGCCTCCCGATGCATATACATGATGTATATGCCGAGAGTCGCCTGCCGGTCAATCGGCCGCATGGCGCAGAGGGGGATCGCCTCACCCCGCCGCCGTCTTCTCCAGCGAGCGGATGATGTGTTCGGCCAGCAGGTCCACCGCCTTGGGCAGGGGGCCGGGCTGGCGGTAGAGGGCGGTTTCGATGTCCGGCAGGTCGGGCAGATCGTGTTCGGCGTTCACGATGTGGAAGCCGGGGGCCAGCATGTCCTTCGGCAGGATGGTCACGCCCAGCCCGGCCGTCACCGCCGCCTTGATGCCGGCGAGGCTGGGGCTGGTGTAGGCCATGCGCCAGGGGCGGCCGCGGGCGTCCAGCGCGTCGATGGCGCGCTTGCGGTGGATGTCCGGCGGCGGGGCCAGCACCAGCGGGACCGGGGCGCCCGCGTCGAGGATCAGGCGGTCCGACGCCACCCAGAACAGCGGCTCGCGCCAGACCTTGACGCCGCCGGCCGGACCCTGCGGTTCCCGCTTGCACAGCACGAGGTCGTATTCGCCGCGGGAGAAGCGGTCGAGCAGGTTGACGGTGAAGTCGCACTGCACCTCCAGCGCCACCTGGGGATGGGCGCGGGAGAAGCGCCACAGCACGTCGGGCAGATGGGCGGTGGCGAAATCCTCCGGCGTGCCCAGGCGCACCACGCCGCCCACCTCCGGCTCCATCAGCAGGGCGCAGGCCTCGCCCGCCATGTCCAGCAGGCGGCGGGCGTAGGTCAGCAGCACCTCGCCGTCGGGGGTCAGGTCCAGGCCGCGCCCCTCGCGCAGGAACAGCCGCTTGCCCAGCCCGTCCTCCAGCCGCTTGATCTGCAGGCTGATGGTGGACTGGGTGCGGCCCAGCCGCTCCGACGCCCGGGTGAAGCCGCCGCTGTCCACGATGGTCACGAAGGTGCGCAACAGGTCGAGGTCGAACGGCGGCAGGGGAGCGGGCATGGCGGATCTATGGGTGGGCGGCTGCATGGTCGTGGTTCCGGCGGGGCCGGTCAGGACAGCACCGCCCGGCTCACCGCGAGGTAGAGTGGAATACCGACGAGGATGTTGAAAGGAAATGTGATGCCCAGCGACAGCGGAAGCGACAGCCCCGGCTCCGCCGTCGGCAGGGCGTGGCGCAGCGCCGCCGGCACCGCGATGTAGGAGGCGCTGGCGCACAGCGTCACCAGCAGGGCGGCGTCGCCGAGGCCCAGCCCCAGGGCGGAGGCGGCGGCAAGACCGATGCCGGCGCCGATCAGCGGCATGACGATGCCGAAGGCGATCAGCCGCGGGCTGAGCGAAACCGCTTCCCGCAGCCGGGAGGTGGCGAGATAGCCCATCTCCAGCAGGAACAGGCACAGCACGCCGTCCCAGGGGGCGATGAACAGGCCGTGCAGGCTCTGCAGGCCGGGCTTGCCGATCACGAGGCCGACCAGCAGCGAACCGGCCAGCAGCAGGACGGAGCCGTTGAAGGCCGCCTCGCGGATCGCGTCCTTGATCGACCCGCCCCGGGCCGGCTCGCCGCCGGACCCGCCGAGCGGAACCGACATGGTGCCGCCATTGCCGCCCGCCGCGACGCCGGACACCATGCCGGCGGCGCCCGCCAGCAGCAGGCCGCTGACGATGGCCGGGGCTTCCATGATCGCCAGCGCCGCGACCATGTGGCCGCCGAAGGTGACGCCCTGGCTTTCCAGCAGCTTGGTGGCGGTGACGAAGGTGACGAGGCTGACCGAACCGTAATGGGCGGCGATGGCGGCGGAGTTGACCTGATCCAGCCCGACCACCGAGCGCAGCAGGCCGAAGCCCAGGATCGGCATCAGCAGGCTGATCACGGCGGCCGTCAGCAGCAGCGGCAGCACGGCGCCCACATCGGCGCCGGCCAGCGCCACGCCGCCCTTCAGGCCGATGGCGACCAGGAGGTAGGCGGCAAGCGCCTTGCCGAACCCCTCCGGGAATGGAATGCGCGCCCCGGTCAGCGCGATGGCGGCGCCAAGGCCGAAGAACAGAATCGGTGCGGACAGCAGCGCGTCCATAATGGATCATCCCTCGTCAATATCGTCAGCGCGGGCCATGCCGCACTGCGGTAGCCCAGGACCGGACGCTAACGGGGGATGATCCTCAAGGGAAATTGATAGTTTTCGGCGTGTCCATTGATTTTCTCAATGGCAGGCGGAGGGCCTCACGCCAGCAGATCGTCCTGCCGGTTGCGGCGCATCCACATGGCGGCGTAGCTGCACAGCGGGACGATCTTCAGACCGTCGGCGCGGGCGGCCTCCATCACGCCTTCCATCAGGCGGCCGGCGGCGCCGGTGCCGCGCAGCGACGGCGGGGCCTCGACATAGGAGATGACCAGCGTCTGGCCGTTGCGGCGGTAGTCGGCGAAGACCGTCTGGCTGCCGACCGCCAGTTCGAACCGGCTCATGGCGCGGTTGTCGGTGACCGCCTGTCCCATGCTGTACGCTCCTTCGGTTGCGGGGGCTTTCGACCTTTAACAGTGGGATGCGGCGGACAGGACGGCAGCCCCCTTTTTCGTGGACGCAACGTCACCCGCCCTGCCAGCCGCAGGCGGACAGCGCATCCCGCATGTGGACCGGGGCCGGGGCGACGGCGCTGACGGGGGCATATTCGAAGGCCATGCGGAAGGCGACGGAGCGGGCCAGCAGATGCAGGTTGCCGGGGGGCAGGCGTTCGGGGCCGTAGAAGGGCTCCCCCACCAGCGGGCAGCCGATGGCGGCGCAATGGACGCGGATCTGGTGGGTGCGGCCGGTGCGCGGGCGAAGCTCCAGCCAGGAACGGCCGTTTCCGGTGCCCAGGACGCGGTAGTCGGTGACCGCCGGCTGGCCGGCCGGGTCGGGCAGGATGGTCCAGGAGGAGCGCGCCGCACCCGGCTCGATCCGCTTCAGCAGCGGCAGGTCGATGACGCCGGACTCCGCCGCCGGGATGCCGTCGGCCACCGCCCAGTAGGTCTTCTCCACATGGCCGGCGGCGAACATCTGGCCGAGGCGCTTCAGCGCCCAGGGGGTGCGGCCCAGGATCAGGCAGCCGGCGGTGTCGCGGTCCAGCCGGTGGGCGAGCTTCGGCGGCTCCCCGTCCGGCTCGCCGAGGAAGGGCAGGTACAGTTCCAGATGGTCGGTGATGCGTCCGGCCTTGTGGACGGCCAGACCGGCCGGCTTGTCGATGACGAAGCACAGCTCGTCCTGATGGAGCACGCGGGCGCGCAGCGAGTCGGGTGTCATGGCCGGCACCATGGCCGCCGCCGTGCCGTTCGCGCAAGCGCCGCGAACCGCATGTCATACGGACAGCGGGGCGGCGCAGCGGTTGTCCGGACCCGTGCCGAAACAGGCAGCGGCACGGTGTCGCGCCTTTGATTTTCCGTCCTTTTACAAGCGTTACTGCCTATGAGAAAGGTCCGGGGCGGCTTCGGACCTTGCGGATAAAGATCGGTCTGAACGAGGACATTCGGCCGGTTTTCTTTTGATTTCGGCCGCCGGGACTAGCCTTTTGCCCGGTCTCGGAAGGTTTGTTGCGCAGTGGCGGAAGGCGTGGCAGAAAGCCCGGGACCACGGTCGTGCTTCCGCCGGCTCCGCTTGCGGTTGGGCGCTGCCGTGGGACCATGGATTTGACTTCGCCTCAACCACAAGAGACGTCCAATGCGGAAACCCGTGCGCAAGGTGGTGTTCCCGGTCGCCGGTCTCGGCACGCGCTTCCTGCCGGCCACCAAGGCCATCCCGAAAGAGATGCTGCCCCTGGTCGACCGCCCCCTGCTGCAGCACGCCGTCGAAGAGGCGCGCGCCGCCGGCATCGAGGATTTCGTTTTCGTCACCGGCCGTTCCAAGCGCGCCATCGAAGACCATTTCGACGCCGACACCGAACTGAACCGCACGCTCGAGGAGCGCGGCAAGATCGACGCGCTGGAGGAGGTCCGCCACAGCGAGATCGCCCCCGGCCGCTGCTTCTACACCCGCCAGCAGGTTCCGCTGGGCCTCGGCCACGCCGTCTGGTGCGCCCGCGCCCTGATCGGCAACGACCCGTTCGCCATCGTGCTGCCCGACGACTTCGTCCAGGGCAAGACCCCCTGCCTGAAGCAGATGGTCGAGGCGTACGAGGAGGTCGGCGGCAACATCGTCGCCGTCGTCGACGTGCCGCGCGAACGCACCAGCAGCTATGGCATCCTGGACGTCGAGAAGGACGACGGCCGTCTGGCCACCGTCCGCGGCCTGGTCGAGAAGCCCAAGCCGGCCGAAGCGCCGTCGACCCTGTCGATCATCGGCCGCTACATCCTGCAGCCGGAGATCTTCGATCATCTGGAGAAGCAGCAGCGCGGCGCCGGCAACGAGATCCAGCTGACCGACGCCATGGCCAAGCTGATCGGCAGCCAGCCCTTCCACGGCCTGCGCTTCGAAGGCACCCGCTACGACTGCGGCGACAAGGTCGGCTTCATCGAGGCGACGCTTGCCCACGCGCTGAACCGGCCGGACATGGCCGACAAGGTGCGCGAGATGCTGCGCAAATATTGCTGACCGACGGGCAGCATCCCTGATGCCGCGCCCGCCCCGTCCCCTGACCCGGACGGCGGCGGGCACGCGCGTTTGGACCGCGATTTCAAAAAGAGCCGGCCGCCCCGAAAGGCCGGACATGAGGAACGCCCCGGTTCAGGGCATCCCAGAGACAGACAGCATTCCTTTTGAGGACATGAGGGGGACGCGATGCGCATAGCGATGATCGGCACGGGCTATGTCGGCCTGGTCTCCGGCGCCTGCTTTTCGGAATTCGGCGTGCACGTCACCTGCGTCGACAAGGACGCGGGCAAGATCGAGCGGCTGAAGAACGGCGAGATTCCGATCTACGAGCCCGGCCTGGACGACCTCGTCGCCCGCAACGTCGCCGCCGGCCGCCTGTCCTTCACCATGGACCTGAAAGAGGCGATGCAGGGCGTCGACGCCGTGTTCATCGCGGTGGGCACCCCGTCGCGCCGCGGCGACGGCCATGCCGACCTGTCCTACGTCTATGGCGCCGCCGAAGAGATCGCCCAGCATCTCGACCACTACACGGTGGTGGTGACCAAGTCGACCGTGCCGGTCGGGACGGGCCGCGAGGTGGAGGCGATCATCCGCCGCGTGCGGCCCGACGCCGAGTTCGACGTCGCCTCCAACCCGGAATTCCTGCGCGAAGGCTCGGCCATCGGCGACTTCATGCGGCCGGACCGCGTCGTCATCGGCGCCACGTCGGACCGCGCGGGCGAGGTGATGCGCCGGCTCTACCGGCCGCTCTACCTGATCGAGACGCCGATCGTGGTGACCTCGCTGGAGACGGCGGAGCTGACCAAATACGCCGCCAACACCTTCCTGGCCGCCAAGATCACCTTCATCAACGAGATCGCCGACCTGTGCGAGAAGGTCGGCGCCAACGTCCATGACGTGGCGCGCGGCATCGGGCTGGACGGCCGCATCGGCAAGAAGTTCCTGCACCCCGGCCCGGGCTACGGCGGGTCCTGCTTCCCGAAGGACACGCTGGCGCTGGTCCGCACCGCCCAGCAGGTCGGCAGCCCGCTGCGCATCATCGAGACGGTGGTGGACATCAACGACAAGCGCAAGAAGCAGATGGCCGAGCGCATCATCGCCGCCTGCGGCGGGTCGGTGGACGGCAAGACCGTCGCGGTGCTGGGCGTCGCCTTCAAGCCGAACACCGACGACATGCGCGACAGCCCGTCGCTGGACATCATCCCGGCGCTGCAGGCGGCGGGCGCCCATGTGCGCGCCTTCGATCCGGCGGCGATGCATGAGGCCGAGAAGCTGCTGCCCGGCGTGGAATGGGCCAAGAACGCCTACGGCACCTTGGAAGGGGCCGATTGCGTCGCTATTCTCACGGAGTGGAACGAATTCCGCGCGCTCGACCTGCGTCGGGTGAAGTCGATGCTGAAGCGGCCGGTGATGATCGATCTGCGCAACATCTACAACCCCGAAGACATGGCGAAGGCCGGCTTCACCTACAGTTCCATCGGCCGGCCGACGCCGGCTGCTGGCGCGGACCGCGGTTAAGGTCCCGAGACGGCGTCCAACAGAGGACTAACGAGACGATGAGCGAAGCCCATACCTTCCACCCCACGGTGCTGCGCGAGTACGACATCCGCGGCATCGTCGGCAAGACGCTGACTCCCGCCGACGCCCGCGCGGTCGGCCGCTCCTTCGGCACCGTGGTGGTGCGCAAGGGCGGCAAGACGGTCTGCGTCGGCTATGACGGCCGTCTGTCCTCGCCGGAACTGGAGGAGGCGCTGGTCGAGGGGCTGGTTTCCACCGGCCTGCATGTCCTGCGCATCGGGCTCGGCCCCACGCCGATGCTGTATTTCGCCACCCGCGACCGCGACGCGGCGGCCGGCATCATGATCACCGGCTCGCACAACCCGCCGGACTACAACGGCATCAAGATGATGCTGGGCAAGGGTCCGGTCTATGGCCAGCAGATCCTCGACCTCGGCACCATGGCGGCCAAGGCCGACTGGGAGCAGGGCCAGGGCTCGTCGGAGAAGATCGACGTCCAGGACGAGTATGTCGCCCGCCTGCTGAAGGACTATGACGGCACGCGCGACCTGAAGATCGCCTGGGACGCCGGCAATGGCGCGTCGGGCGAGATCCTGCGCCGCCTGACCGCCAAGCTGCCGGGCACGCATGTCCTGCTGTTCGACGAGATCGACGGCAACTTCCCCAACCACCATCCGGATCCGACGGTGGAGGCCAACCTCGTCGACCTGAAGAAGGCGGTGGCGGAGCATGGCTGCGACATCGGCATCGGCTTCGACGGCGACGGCGACCGCATCGGCGCCATCGACCACAAGGGCCGCGTGGTGTGGGGCGACCAGCTGGTGGCGCTTTATGCAGCCGACGTGCTGAAGAGCCATCCGGGCGCCACCATCATCGCCGACGTCAAGGCCAGCCAGGCCCTGTTCGACGAGATCGCCAAGCATGGCGGCAACCCGCTGATGTGGAAGACCGGCCATTCGCTGCTGAAGGCCAAGATGGCGGAGACCGGGTCGCCGCTGGCCGGCGAGATGTCGGGCCACATCTTCTTCGCCGACAAGTGGTACGGCTTCGACGACGCGCTGTATTGCGGCGTCCGTCTGGTCGGGCTGGTCAGCAAGCTGAACACCACGCTGGCCGAGCTGCGCGACGGCCTGCCGGACATGGTCAACACGCCGGAGACCCGCTTCCAGATCGACGAGGAACGCAAGTTCGCCGTGGTCGAGGAGGTCAAGGGCCGCGTCAAGGCGTCGGGCGCCAAGGTCAACGACATCGACGGCGTCCGCGTGACGACCGACGACGGCTGGTGGCTGCTGCGCGCGTCCAACACCCAGGACGTGCTGGTGGCGCGTGCGGAGTCCTACAGCCAGGAAGGGCTGGAGCGGCTGAAGGGCGCGCTGATCGAGCAGCTGGTGGCTTCGGGGCTGTCGGCGCCGTCGTTTGAAGGCGGCGGGTCGGCGCACTGAGGTTTGGGGGGCGTCGGCTGACGGTGCCCCCACCCTAATCCTCCCCCGCTGGGCGGGGGAGGGGATTGATGCTTGTTCGGGAGAGGGGCGGCAGTCCCTCCCCGCCCAGCGGGGAGGCTAGGTGGGGGTCTAACGCCCCCCTCACCGAAAACTCGCCAAATGCCGCCTGAACCGCGCCAGACTCCAGGCGAAGAACAGCGCGCCGATCCCCGCGGTCGCCGCGAACCTGGGCCACACCACGTCGAACCCCGCCCCGCGGAACAGGATCGCCTGGGCAAACGCTACGAAATGGGTGGAGGGTGACAGCTGCATCGCCGTCTGCAGCCATTCCGGCTCGCTTTCCAGCGGGGTGAAGCCGCCGGACAGCATGTTCATCGGCAGCACGATCAGGATGAACAGCAGGCCCAGCTGCGGCATCGAGCGCGCCACCGTGCCGAGGAAGATGCCGAGTGCGGTTGCAAAGAACAGATACAGCGCCGTCCCCGCCAGGAACAGCGGCACCGATCCGGCCAGCGGCACCGACAGCAACCCGCGCAGCACCGCATAAAGCGCCACCAGCGTCAGCACCAAAATCACCGAACCGTTGGCCAGCACCTTGGCGGCCATGATCTCGGCCGGGCGCACCGGCATCACCAGCAGATGTTCCAGCGTGCCGTGTTCGCGCTCGCGGATCAGGGCGGCGCCGGCCAGCAGCACCGCCAGCATGGTGATGTTGCTGACCACCGACATGGTGCCGGTGAACCACTTCGTATCCAGCGCCTCGTTGTAGGCGACGCGGACCTGCAGGCTGACCGGGGCGGCGCTGCCGTC
Source organism: Azospirillum sp. VT-I1 (assembly GCF_055698305.1). Taxonomy (NCBI): domain Bacteria; kingdom Pseudomonadati; phylum Pseudomonadota; class Alphaproteobacteria; order Rhodospirillales; family Azospirillaceae; genus Azospirillum; species Azospirillum sp. VT-I1. The sequence goes on from NZ_CP168805.1 coordinate 455,899, forward strand.
GGCCTCGCGGCGGACAAAGCGGCCGACCTCGTCCTCGACGATGCCCTGGATGGTCCCGGCGCCGATGCCGGCCTGCATCATCGCGGTGGCGTCGATCAGCAGCTGGATCGCCGGGCTGCGGCCGGCCAGCACGTCGGCCTGGAAGTTCGGCGGGATGTCGAGGACGAAGGTGTAGCGGGCGGAATCCATCGCCGGATCGACCTCGGCATGGCCGATCATCACCGGCCTCTGGAACTCCGGCGCGTGGAAGCTGGAGGCCAGCCGCTGCGACAGGGTCGAGCGGTCCTCGTCCACGATGGCGATGGCGGCGTTGTGCAGCTCGTGCGAGATGCCGGTGGCCTGGGTATAGACGGAGACGGTGAAGGAATAGACGACGAAGCCCAGCATGAAGACGTCGCGCAGCAGGCTGATCCACTCCTTGCGCGCCAATGTCAGGCTGTTGCGGAGGAAGCGCATCATGGCTCAGCGCTCCTGTTTCGGCAGGAAGGCGACGCCCAGCGCCAGGAAGACGGGGATGAAGGAGGCGGTCGCCAGGATGAAGGGCAGAAGGTCGGGCAGGGCGAGGCCCTTGGTGAAGGCGCCGACCGACACCTTCAGGAAATGGGTGGTCGGGAACAGCGTGCCGAACAGCCACGCCCCGCCTTCCAGCGTTGCCACCGGCTGCAGCATGCCGGAGAACTGGGTGGCCGGCAGCATGGTGACGATGGCGGTGCCGAACACCGCCGCCGTCTGTGTCGCGGTGAAGACGGAGATCAGCAGCCCCAGCGCCGTGGTCGCCACCACATAGACCAGCCCGCCCAGCAGCAGCCCGAACAGGCTGCCCTTCACCGGCACGCCGAACAGGGTGACGGCCATGGCGACCATCAGCAGCAGGTTGAAGGCGGCCAGCCCGATATAAGGCAACTGCTTGCCCAGCAGGAATTCCAACCGCGTCACCGGGGTGACGTAGAGGTTGGTGATGGATCCCAACTCCTTCTCCCGCACCACGCCAAGTGCTGCGAGGATGGCGGGGATGAAGACCAGCAGCAGGCCGATGGTGCTGGGGACCATGGCGTCGAGGCTGCGGAAGGCCTGGTTGTACCGGTAACGCATCTCCACGGTGGCGGCCGGGGCGGGGAGGGTGACGCCGGACGCGGTGGCGGCATCCTGGAGGAAGCGCTGGTGCAGGCCGGAGATATAGCCCTGGATGGTCTCCGCCCGGAAGGGCATGGCGCCGTCGATGCGCACCGCCACCTCCGGGATGCGGCCGCGGCGCAGGTCACGGCCGAAGCCTTCGGGGATCTCGATGGTCAGGGAGGCTTCTCCCCGTTGCAGGCGGAGCGCCAGATCGCGGGCGTCGATGGCCGGCGGGGTGGGGCGGAAGCTGCGCGAGCCGTCGAACTGCTCGATATAGGTGCGGCTTTCCGGCGAGCGGTCGTGGTCGAGGACGGCGAACGTCAGGTTCTCCACATCCATGGTGATGCCGAAGCCGAAGACCAGCATCAGCAGCACCGTGCCGAGCAGGGCGACGGTCAGGCGGACGGGATCGCGGCGCAGTTCGAGGGTTTCACGCCAAGCGTAGGCGAGCAGGCGGCGGCGGGAGAGGGGGAGCTTCCCTCTCCCGCCCCGGGAGAGGGAAGGGGCCCATGCGGAGCATGGGAAGGGTGAGGGGTAGTGCAAGGAACCATGCGCTTCTGGATTCTTGCCTCATCCCTCACCCTCCCCACGCCTGCGGCGTGGGTCCCCTCCCTCTCCCGGGGCGGGAGAGGGCGATGCTCTTCTGTTTGCTCATCCTCCGCCTGTTCCATAAACCCGATGAACGCGTCGTCCAGGCTGTCGGCCTGCTGCTGGCGGCGCAGCTCGTCGGGCGGGCCGGCGGCGATGACGCGGCCGGCGTTCATGAAGGCCACCCGGTCGCAGCGCGCCGCCTCGTTCATGAAATGGGTGGAGACGAAGATCGTCACCCCCTGCTCGCGCGACAGCGCGATCAGGTAGCGCCAGAACTGGTCGCGCGCCACCGGATCGACGCCGGAGGTCGGCTCGTCGAGGATCAGCAGTTCCGGACCGTGCAGGATGGCGACGGCCAAGGACAGCCGCTGCCGCACGCCCAAGGGCAATCGGTCGGCCACCGCGTCGATGTAGGGCGACAGGCCGAAGCGTTCCACCAGCGCCGCCAGCCGGGTGTCGGCGTCGGGAAGGTCGAACAGGCGGGCGTGCAGGTCGAGGTTCTGGCGCACCGTCAGCTCGCCATAGAGCGAGAAGGCCTGCGCCATGTAGCCGACACGGCGGCGGCTCTCCAGATCGGTGGCGTCCACCGGCTTGCCGAACAGCCGCGCCTCGCCGGCGCTGGCGGGCAGCAGGCCAGTCAGCATCTTCATCGTGGTGGTCTTGCCGCAGCCGTTGGAGCCAAGGAAGCCGAAGATCTCGCCGCGACCGATGCGGAAGCTGATGTCCGACACCGCGGTGAAGTCGCCGAAGCGGCGGGTCAGGCCGATCGCTTCGATGGCGGGTTCGGCGCCGTCTGGTTCCGGGGGGCGGGGCGGGACGGTCAGGCGTTGGTGGCCGCGCCGGGCCTCCTCCGGCAGCAGGGCGACGAAGGCCTCCTCCAGGTCGGTGGCGCCGGTGCGCGCCTTCACCGCGGCGGGGGTGTCGTGGGCGAGCAGGCGGCCGGCATTCATCATGACGACCTGATCGAACCGCTCCGCCTCGTCCATGTAGGAGGTGGCGACCAGCACCGTCATGCCGGGGCGGCCGGCGCGGATGCGGGCGATCAGGTCCCAGAATTGCCGGCGGGAGAGCGGATCGACGCCGGTTGTCGGCTCGTCGAGGATCAGCAGGTCGGGGTCGTGCAGCAGGGCGCAGCACAGGCCGAGCTTCTGCTTCATGCCGCCGGACAGCTTGCCGGCCGGGCGGTCGGGGAAGGGGGCGAGGCCGGTCGACTCCAAGAGGTCGGCAATGCGGCGGCGGCGCTCGGCGGCGTCGAGGCCGAAGAGGCGGCCGAAGAACTGGAGATTCTCGGCGACGCTGAGGTCGGCATAGAGGTTGCGGCCCAGCCCCTGCGGCATGTAGGCGATGCGCGGCTGGAGGGCGGCGCGGCCGTGCCGGTCGGCGACGTCGGTGCCGAGCACGCGGACGCTGCCCTGCTGGATGCGCTTGGCGGTGGAGATCAGGCCGAGCAGGGTCGATTTGCCGACGCCGTCCGGGCCGATGACCGCGACGCTGACGCCGGCGGGGATGTCGAGCGAGGCGTCCTCCAGCGCCACCGTCCCGCCATAGCGGTGCCGCACCCCGGACAGCGAGACGGCTGGGCTCATGATTTTGTGCCCTGGGAGGGAGAATCCTCCCGCGTCAGTTTCGATTCCAGCCAGTCCGGCCAGACCGCGGTGTCGTCCAGCTTCACATAGGCCATGCCGGTCAGGCCGGTCTTCACCCGCTCGATGTAGCGGGTCACCAGCGCTTCCGGCACGCGGGCCTTGACGCGGAACATCATGCGGTCGCGTTCGGACTTGGTCTCCACCTGTTTGGGCGTGAACTGGGCGCGCGGGGCGACGAAGGTGACGGCGGCGGGAATCGCGGTGTCGGGAACGGCGTCCAGCAGGATGCGGGCCTCGGCGCCGAGCGCCAGCGTTCCGGCGGTGTCGGTGGGCAGGAAGAAGGTCATGTAGACGTTCGACAGATCCAGCAGCGTCGCCGCCTTGCCGCCGGCCGCCAGCACCTCGCCGGGTTCGGACAGGCGGTAGAGCACGCGGGACTTGCGCGGCGCCCTCAGCACGCCGTCGGCGACCAGATCGGCCAGACGGTCGACGTCGCCGGCCGCGGCGGCGATGGCCTCCTCGGCGCTGGCGAGGTGGCTCTTGGCGGCCTCCAGCGCGGCATCGGCGGTGCGGCGGCTGTTGCGGGCCTGATCGACGCGCTGTTCGGAGACATGGCCCTTGCCGAACAGGACCAGCGCCCGCTCCATCTCCTTGGCGGCGAAATCGGCCTCGCTGGCGCGCTGGGCGACCAGGGCGGTCGCTTCCTCGCGGGCGCGGCGGGTCTGGCGCAGCTGGGCTTCGGCGGAGCGGAGCTGCGCCTCCAGGTCGCGGGTGTCGAGCGTGGCGATGACGGCGCCGGCCTCCACCAGATCGCCCTCCTCGACCGGGATGGTCAGGACGCGGGCGGCGTATTTGGTGGCGACGTCGATCTCGTTCGCCTCGATCCGGCCGTTGCCGGAAGCGAAGCCGGCGGGCAGGCGGTTGCCCTGCATCACCCGCCAGCCATAGGCGGCCCCGGCGCCGAGCAGCGCCAGCAGAACCACGGCGATCAGGAGACGCTTGATGCTCATGGCTGGGTTCCTTTCCCGGCTTCTCCGTCGGTGCCGAGCGTGCCCATCACGCCGGCCAGGATGCGTTCGCGCGCCGCGTCGTCGGGGGCGGCGTCCAGCGTGCGGCGCAGGGCCAGCAGCGCCTCGGCATAATGGTTGTGCCAGTCGCGGCCGGCGAGGTCGGCGGGGGCGAGGCGCGGATGGCGGTCGGCCGGCGCCAGCGGGCGCGGGGCGGCGAGGTCGACGCGGTCGTCCAGCGCCGGCTGGGCGATGCGCTCCGCCGACCAGCCCTTGTCGATCAGGGCTTGGCGGATCGACGCGCGGGCGGCCTCCTCGCCATGGACCAGGAACAGGCCGTGGCCGACGCCGTGCCGGGCAGCGACCCAGTCCAGCAGGGTGGAGCGGTCGGCATGGCCGGAATAGACGTCGATGGAGCGCACCTTCGCCTTGATGGCGATCTCCTCGCCATGGATGCGGACGCGGGGCGTGCCCTCCTGCAACAGGCGGCCCAGCGTGCCGGGGGCCTGATAGCCGACCAGCAGCACGGTGTCCTGCGGGCGCCATAGGCGGTTCTTCAGGTGGTGGCGGATGCGGCCGGCATCGCACATGCCGCTGGCCGCCATGATGATGGCGCCTCCGGCAATGCTGTTCAGGCGCTGGCTTTCCGGCACGCCGCGGACATGGTGGAAGTTGGCGCGGGTGAAGGGATCGCCGTCGGTCTCCAGATCGTCGAGATGGCGGCGGAAGACGCCGGTCACCGCGTCGGCGAGCGGCGAGTCGAGGAAGACGTCCACCGCCGGCAGCTGGCCGCCGTCGAACAGGCAGTCGAGGTCGTAGAGCAGCTCCTGCGTGCGCTCCACTGCGAAGACCGGGATCAGCAGGACGCCGCCGGCCGCCAGCGCCGTGGCGACTTCCGACCGCAGCACTGCCTGCCGGCCGGCCTCGTCCAGGTCGGTGCGGTCGCGGTCGCCGTAGGTGGTCTCCAGCACCATCCAGTCCGGCCGCTCCGGCCCGTCGGCATCGGCGTGGAAGCTCTTGCCGCCGGGGCCGAGGTCGCCGGAGAACAGGATACGGGTGGGCTCTGCGGTGCCGTTTGTTGCTTCCACTTCGATGGAGGCGGAGCCCAGGATGTGGCCGGCCTGCCAGAAGCGGGCGCGCAGGCCGGGCAGGATCTCGGTCCAGCGGTCGTATTCGACGCGGCGCAGCCGGCGCAGGCTGCGGATGGCGTCGTCCTGGGTGTAGATCGCCTGGACGGGCGGACGGCCGCGCTGGCGGTTGCGGCGGTTCAGCCGCTCCACCTCGCCCTCCTGGATGTAGCCGCTGTCGGGCAGCATGTATTCCAGCAGGTCCACCGTGCCGCCGGTGGCGTAGATGCGGCCGCGGAAGCCGAGCCTAGTCAGTTTGGGCAGCAGGCCGGAATGGTCGATGTGGGCGTGGGTCAGCAGGACGGCCTTGATCGCGGCGGGATCGAAGGGGAAGGGGCGGTAGTTCAGTTCCCGGATCGTCTTGGTGCCCTGGAACATGCCGCAATCGATCAGCACGTCGCCCGCAGGCGTGGACAGGCGGAAGCAGGAACCGGTCACCGTTCCGGCGGCGCCATGGAAGGTCAGCGACAGGGACATTGGATCGGCTCCTTGATCTGGTCAGTTCACCCCACCCGCACCCCGCTGTTCTCCGCGGCATGGGCCTGGGCGAAGGTGAAGTCGGCGTTGGTGCTGGCGTGGATGCGGTAGAGCGGCTCGCCGCGGCGCACCCGCTCGCCCACCTTGCGCAGCAGGTCGATGCCGGCGCCCTTGTCGGTGGGCGCGCCGGCCAGCCGCGCGATGCGGGCGAGGCGGTAGCAGTCGAGCGACGACACCACCCCATCGGCGGGCGACGCGACCTCCGCCACCAGGGAGCCCAGCGTCGCCACCGCAGGCGGCGGGCCCTGCAGGGCGATGATGCGTTCCATGGCGGCGAGTGCGGCGCCCGACTCCAGAAGCTCGCGCGCCCGGCGGGTGCCGCTGCCGCCGCGGACGGCGGGGTCGAATTCCAGGATGCGGCCGGCCAGCAGCAGGGCGCGCTCCTTCAGGTCGGAGGGGGATGCCGGGTCGTTGCGCAGGACGGCCATCACGTCGCGCGCCTCCAGCACCGGGCCGATGCCGCGCCCGACCGGCTGCGAGCCGTCGGTGATCGCCACCTCCAGCGTCAGGCCGAGGCGGTCGCCGACATGCTCGAACAGCTTGCGCAGGCGCACCGCCTCGCCCGCCGTGCGGATCTTGGCGCTGGGGCCGACGGGGATGTCGATCAGCAGATGGGTGGAGCCGGCCGCCACCTTCTTCGACAGGATGGAGGCGACCAGCTGTTCGCGGGTGTCGATGGCAAGCGGCCGTTCGACCGAGATCAGGATGTCGTCGGCCGGTGACAGCCGGACATGGCCGCCCCAGACCAGGCAGCCCTTGGCCTCGCGCACCAGGGCCTGCATGCGCTCCATCGGCACGTCGACATTCGCCAGCACCTCCATGGTGTCGGCGGTGCCGGCGGGCGACGTGATGGCGCGCGACGAGGTCTTCGGAATCGGCAGGCCATGGGCGGCGACGATCGGCACCACGATCATCGAGGTGCGGTTGCCGGGGATGCCGCCGATGCAGTGCTTGTCGGCGACGGTGCCCAAATCCTGCCAATGCAGCCGGGTGCCGGCGGCGATCATGGCGCGGGTCAGGCCCAGCACCTCCGCCGTCGTCATGAAGCTGGCGCAGGCGATCAGGAAGGCGGCGATCTCGATCTTTGAATAGCGCTGGTCGGTGATGTCGCGGATGATGGCGGCCAGCTGGTCGTCGCTCAGCGCCGCACCCCCGACCTTGGCGCGCACCAGCTCGAAGCTCTCCGGCGGGGTGGGGGGCACGAGATGGACGGCGGAGCCTTCGGCCAGACCGAGTTGGCGGAAGGCGGGGTCGGACAGGCCGATCTCGTCGGGGCCGACGATGGCGGGGTCGTCGACGATGTTCAGCACGGCCAGCAGGGAACGGCCGTCGTTCCGCACCTCCACCCGGCCCAGACCGAGGAAATCCTCGACATGGTACCGGGCGCAGTGCCGGTTGAGGAAGGCGACGTTCTCCCGGACGGTGTCTATCGCCAGATGTCGAAGCGTCAGCATGGGGACAGTCTACGACAGACCGCGCCCAATAGAGACGCCCAGCCTGCGCGTCAGCCATACCGGTCTTCGCGCGCGCCATTTGATCCGGATCATTGGCGAAACGGCGGGGATGTGTGCAAGAGAGGCGCAGCGATATTGCTGCTGCCGCAGCTCCGGCACGGCCGGGCGGTGCTTACTCCTGCCGGCCCATCAGCCCTTCCAGCTTGGCGAAATCCACATACTGCGCCGGCCGGTCCTTCAGCAGGTCCGGGGCGGCCAGGGCATTCTCCCGCGCGCATTCGGCGACATAGCGGGCCAAGAGGTCGCGCATGACCTCGGCCAAAGGCGTCTGCCGCTGGCGTGCGTAATTCTTGGCGACATCTTTGATTCGGCGATCAACGCGCAAAGAGATCGTCGCCTTCTTTGGATGAAACGGATCTCCGATCATGACGATCCTCCACCAGTCTTGCCGATCCTCGTTATTTGGATATGCCGGATCGGCGGTGGATACAAGGATCGTCGGGAAGACGGGCGATAAAACTTGGGGATGATAACTTGTGGATTTGTGTGGATAAAAATTCCACCGGTTTTCTTCTCCACAGAATCTGTGGATAGATGTGTGCGCAATCCCCGAACAGAATCATCCGCACCCTTCCGGCCGGCCTGTCCGGCCTGTGGATGACTGGGTTTGCTTATTTTTTAGGCATGGCAGGCATGCCGGGGGAACCCGGTCCGCCGACCAGCCGCAGGCGTCCGGCGGGGGACAAGTCGGGCAGGATGGACAGGACGGTTTCCTCCGTCAGTTCGCCCATCTGGCGGCGCTTGGCGCGGGCCGCCTCGGTCGCGGCGCGCAGGGAGTCGTAATCGACGGGATCGGCCTGCAGCAGGGCGCGCACCCGCTGCCCGGCCTCGCGGTATTCCTGGGTCAGCGCGTCATAGCGCGGGCGCAGCGGCTCGAAGGCGGCGCGCAGGCGCTGCGCGTCGGCATCCGACAGGTCGGGGGCCATCCGCTCGACGAAGCGGTCCGGCATCGGCTGGTGCGGGGACTGGTGGAACGGCGGGGGAGACTGGCGGACGGTGGCGACCAGCATCGCGCCCAGGAACAGGTTCAGCGCCAGCGAGGCCAGCGCCAGCGTGCGCAGGCCCGGCTGCCGCAGGAATTGGCGGGACGCGGCGGAACCGCTCATCGGGACTCTCCGTCGAACAGCGTGATGACCTCATCATGCAGCAGGGCCAGCTCCTGGCCGCGCGGCGCCTGGGGAGCCGGTGCCGGCAGCGTGCCGGCGAGCCAGCCGCCGGTGAGCCAGCCCAGCGCCAGCAGGGCGGCGCAGAAGCCCGCCGCCGTCCGCCGCGGCATCCGCCCCAGCAACAGCAGCACCAGCCCGTCCTGCGGCACGGCGCGGGCGGTGGCGCCGGCCGCCGCCAGCAGGCGGCCGATGCGGGCGTCCACCACCACGGGCGGGCTGCCGGCCAGCAGCCGGTCGAAGGCCAGCGCCTCGTCCGCCGCCGCCCGCAAGGTGGGGGAGCGGGCAAGCGCGGCCTCCGCCCCGGCGCGCAGCTCGGGCGGCCAGCGTTCCGGGGAGGCGCCGTATTCGTCCAGATGGCGGAGGAACTGGTCGTCGGTCATGGCATCCTCCTTCACGGTTCCCCTCCGGCGGCGAGCGCGCTCTTCAGCGCGGAGCGGGCGCGGGCGAGCAGCGAGGCGAAGGCGCTCTCACCCATGGCCAGCACCTCGGCGGCCTGCCGCAGGCTGAGCCCCTCCTGGTGGAACAGCACCACGGCGGCGCGCTGGCGGTCGGGCAAGGCGGCCAGCGCCCGGTTGACGCGCTCCGCCGTCTGGCGTTCGGCGATGCGGGTGAGCGCGTCGGGCGACTCGTCGGGCGGATCGCCGGCCTCCTCCAGCGGCGACCAGCCGGGACGGCGGCCGCGGTCGATGGCGAGGTTCATGACGATGCGGTAGAGCCAGGTGGTGAAGGCGGCGCGCCCGCCGTCCCAACGCCCGGCATGCTGCCAGACCCGCAGGAAGGCCTCCTGCGCGATCTCGTCGGCGTCGGACGGGTTGCCGGTCATCCGCTGGGCCAGCGCCACGGCGCGGCGCATGTGGCGGGCGGCCAGCCGGTCGAAAGCCGCGGCATCGCCGCCGGCCACGCGGGCCATCAACTCGTCGTCCGTGTCGCTGGCCTCGATCACCGGGGGTCCGCTCATGCCGTGGGCGAGAACTATGCCCAAGAGCGCGAGGGGGTGCCAGCACGGAGAAATCCCCCTCTCCCGCCCCGGGAGAGGGAAGGGGCCCGCCGCGAAGCGGTGGGAAGGGTGAGGGGGCATCCAAGGAATCATGCGGTTCGGGATTCTTGGGCCACCCCTCACCCTCCCCACTTCGTGGGTCCCCTCCCTCTCCCGGGGCGGGAGAGGGCGTTCATCCCAGAGGAGCAACGCACCCATCGCCGCCCCCTATTCCGCCGGGGCGGCGATGGCGGTGCGGCGGTTGCGCCGCATCGCCAGCCGTTCAAGCGTCAGATAGACCACCGGCGTGGTGTAGAGCGTCAGCATCTGGCTCACCAGCAGGCCGCCGATGATGGCAACGCCCAGCGGGCGGCGGATCTCGCCGCCGGTGCCATAGTCGAAGGCCAGCGGCACCGCGCCCAGCAGCGCCGTGACCGTCGTCATCATGATCGGGCGGAAGCGGACCAGCCCCGCTTCGCGGATCGCCTCCAAGGGCGACAGGCCGCGCTCGCGCTCCGCCTCCAGGGCGAAGTCGATCATCATGATGGCGTTCTTCTTGACGATGCCGATCAAGAGGATGATGCCGATCAGCGCCACGATCGACAAATCGTGGCCGGTCAGGATCAGCGCGATCAGCGCCCCCAGCCCGGCCGACGGCAGGGTCGACAGGATGGTCAGCGGGTGGATCAGGCTCTCGTACAGCACCCCCAGCACGATGTAGATGGTGATGAGCGCCGCCAGGATCAGCAGCGGCTGGCTGGAGGAGGATTGCTGGAAGGCGCGCGCGTCGCCCTGGAAGCCGGCGCGGATGCCGGCCGGCATGCCGATGTCCTCCGCAGCGCGCTGGATCACCTCGGTCGCTTGGCTTAACGAGACGCCGGGGGCGAGGTCGAAGGTCAGGTTGGCGACCGGGAAGCCGCCCTGGTGCTGGATGCTGGACGCCTGGTTGCCGATGACGACGCGCGCCACCGCCGACAGCGGCACCATGCCGTCGCGGCCCGGCACGTAGACGCGCTTCAGGTCGTCGGGGCCGAGCGCGTCGCGGGGATCGACCTCCAGCACCACCTTGTGCTGGTTCTGCGCCAGATACATGGTGGAGACCTGACGCTGGCCGAAGGCGTCGTACAGCGTCGCCTCCAGCGCGCTGAGCGACACCCCCAGGCGGGATGCGGTGTCGCGGTCGACGATCACGTTGGCCTGGATGCCCCCGTTCTGGCGGTCGTTGGCGACGTCCACCAGCTCCGGCAGGGTGCGCATCTTCTCCACCAGCTTGGGCGCCCATTCGTTCAGCGCGTTGATGTCCGGGTCCTGCAGGCTGTAGCGGTACTGGCTGCGGCCCTGGAAGCCGCCGACACGGATGTCCTGCACCGGCATCAGGAACAGCTGCACCCCCGGCACCCGGCCGGCGCGCATGCGCAGCCGCTGGGTGACGGTCGCCAGATCCTCGCGCTCCGCCTTCGGCTTGAGCGCGATGTAGATCTGGCCGGAATAGCTGCCGCCCGGCCCGCCGCCACCGATGGTGCCGCCGACGCTGGCGACCGCCGGGTCGCCGGCCACCGCCTCCTGCAATGCCCGCTGGCGCGTCACCATGGCCTGGAAGGAGATGTCCGGCGGCGGGTCGCTGAAGCCCATCAGCAGCCCGGTGTCCTGCTGCGGCACGAAGCCCTTCGGCACCTGCCCGTAGAGCCAGACGCTGACGCCGATGATGGCGAAGGTCGCCGCCAGCATGGTGCGGCGATGGGCCAGCACCCAGTCCAGCCCGTCGGCATAGAGCCCGAACAGCCGGTCGCCGATCCAGGCGAGCGCGCGGGCGATCCGTCCGGGAGGCTTGCGCTCCGATTCCGGCTGCAGCAGGTGGGCGCACATCATCGGGGTCAGGGTCAGCGACACCACCGCCGAGACCGCGATTGCGACCGACAGCACCACCGCGAACTCGCGGAACAGCCGGCCCTGGATGCCGCCCATGAACAGGATGGGGATGAAGACCGCGACCAGCGACAGGCTGATCGACACCACGGTGAAGGCGACCTGCCGGGCGCCCTTCACCGCCGCCTCCAGCGGCCTGGCGCCCTTTTCGATGTGGCGGACGATGTTCTCGATGACGACGATGGCGTCGTCCACCACGAAGCCGACCGAGATGGTCAGCGCCATGAGCGAAAAATTGTCCAGGCTGTAGCCGACGATCCACATCACCCCGAAGGTGCCGGCCAGCGACAGCGGCACCGAGGCCGCCGGGATGAGGGTGGCCCACAGGCGGCGCAGGAACAGCGCCATCACCATCACCACCAGCGCCACGGTGATCGCCAGCGTCTTCTGCACGTCGTCGATGGAGGCGCGGATGGTCGGCGTGCGGTCGGTGCGCACCGACAGGCTCACCCCCGGCGGCATCCAGCCGCGCAGGGTCGGCAGTTCGGCGTTCACCCGGTCCACCGTGTCGACCACGTTGGAGCCCGGCTGCTTCTGGATGTTGATGAGGACCGCGCGCTGGCCGTCCTGCCAGGCGGCGGTGCGGCTGTTCTCCGGCGCCTCGATCACCTCGGCGACGTCGCCGAGGCGGATGGTGGCGCCGTTCTTCTCGGTCACGATCAGCCGGCGGTAGGCATCGGCGCCGAACAGCTGGTCGCTGGCGCCGATCGACCAGGATTCATGGGTGCCGTCGAAGCTGCCCTTCGGGCCATTGGCGTTGGCGCGCGAGATGGCGCTGCGGATCGTCTCCAGGCTGACGCCCATGTTGGCGGCTGCGGTGGCATTCACCCGCACGCGCACCGCCGTCTTCTCCGCCCCGTTGATGGAGACCTGGGCCACCCCCTCGATCTGGCTCAGGCGCTGGCCGATGATGCTGTCGGCCAGATTGTAGAGTTCCGAGGGTGCCAGCGTGGTGGAGGTCATGGCCAGCGTCATCACCGGCGCGTCGGCCGGGTTGATGCGCCGCATCTTCGGCGGGCTGGGCAGATCGGCCGGAAGGTCGCCGCCGGCTGCGTTGATCGCCGCCTGGACGTCGCGCGACGCCGCCTCCACGTCGCGGTTCAGGTCGAACTGCACGACGACGGAGGTGCTGCCGAGCCTGCTGTTCGACGTCATCTCGGTGATGCCGGCGATGCGGGACAGCCGCCGTTCCAGCGGTGTGGCGACGGAGGCCGCCATCGTCTCCGGGCTGGCGCCGGGAAGCGACGCGGTGACGACGATGGTCGGGAATTCCACCTGCGGCAGCGGCGCCACCGGCAGGAAGCGGTAGGCGACCATGCCGAGGATCATCAGCCCGATCATCAGCAGCGAGGTGCCGACCGGCCGTGCGATGAAGGGGGCGGAGAGCGACAGCTTGGCGGTCGACAGCTTGGGGGAGGCCATGGCCGGCTACTCCGCCGCCGCACGGCCGGGCGCCCGGTCGTTGCCGGGCAGAGCCGCCGCCTTGCCCCCCGGCCGCAGCCAGCGCCGCAGGCGGGTGCCCAGCCGGTCCATGTAGAGATAGACCACCGGCGTGGTGTAGAGCGTCAGCACCTGGCTCAGCACCAGACCGCCGACGATGGCGATGCCCATCGGCTTGCGCAGTTCCGATCCCGTGCCGTTCTCCAGCGCCAGCGGCAGGGCGCCGAGCAAGGCCGCCATCGTCGTCATCATGATCGGGCGGAAGCGCAGCAGCGACGCCTCGTAGATCGAGCGCTCCGGCGCCATGCCCTGGTGGCGTTCGGCCTCCAGCGCGAAGTCGATCATCATGATGGCGTTCTTCTTGACGATGCCGATCAGCAGAACGATGCCGACCAGCGCGATCAGCGACAGGTCGTGGCCGGTCGCCATCAGCGCCAGAAGCGCGCCGATGCCCGCCGACGGCAGGGTCGACAGGATGGTGACGGGGTGGATCGTGCTCTCGTACAGGATGCCCAGCACGATGTAGACGGCGACCACAGCCGCCAGGATCAGCCAGGGCTGGGTTTCCAGCGAGCTGCGGAACTCGGCGGCCGTGCCGGCGAAGCGGGCGGTCGCGGTGTCGGGCATGCCGATGCTCTCGCGCGCCTGCTGGATCGCCGCCACCGCCGCCCCCAGCGAGACGCCGGGCGCCACGTTGAAGGACAGGGTGACGGACGGGAACTGTCCCTGGTGGGTGATGACCAGCGGCGCGGTCTTGCGCTCCACCGACACCACGGCGCCCAGCGGGACGACGCCGCCCCCATTGGCGCCGTTGCCGGACTTCACATAAATCTTGGACAGCGACGCCGGATCCATCTGGAAGGACGGCTCCACCTCCAGGATCACGCGGTACTGGTTGGTCTGGGTGTAGATGGTGGAGACCTGCCGCTGGCCGAAGGCGTCGTACAGCGTGTCGTCGATGGCCTGCGGCAGCACATTCAGGCGGGATGCCGCATCGCGGTCGATGGTCAGGTAGACCTGCAGCCCGTCCGGCTGCTGGTCGGTCGCCACGTCGGTCAGCTCATGCCTTGCGCGCAGCGCCTCCAGCAGGCGGGGGGTCCAGTTCTCCAGCTCCCGCGGGTCGGCGTCCTGCAGGACATACTGGTACTGGGTGCGGCTGACGCGGCTGTCGATCTGCACATCCTGCACCGCCTGCATGAACAGCGAGACGCCCTTCAGGTCGGAGGTGGCGGCCCGCAGGCGGGCGATGATCTCCTCCGCCGAGGAGGTTCGCTCGTCGCGCGGCTTGAGCGCGATGGTCAGGCTGCCGGTGTTGGTGGTGGCGTTGACCGCGCCGGTGCCGACGAAGCTCGCCACCCCGGCCACGTCGGGGTCGCGCCGCACGATGTCGGCGACCTCGCGCTGGCGCTCCGCCATCGCCTTGACCGAGATGGACGGCGCGGCGTCGGTCACGCCGACGATGACGCCGGTGTCCTGCTGCGGCAGGAAGCCCTTGGGCACCACGGTGTAGAGGTAGAGCGTGGCGGCCAGGGTGGCGATGGTGAAGAGCAGGGTCGCCGGCTGGTGGCGCAGCACGACGCGCAGCGAGGCGGCGTAGCCGTTCAGCAGCGCCTCGAATCCGCGCTCGGTCCAGCGGAAGAAGGCGTTGGGCTTGCTCTCCGTCTCGGGCTTCAGCAGGCGGGCGCACATCATCGGCGTCAGCGTCAGCGAGATCACCGCCGACACCAGCACCGCGATGGACAGCGTGATGGCGAACTCGCGGAACAGCCGGCCGACCACGCCGCCCATGAACAGCAGCGGGATGAACACGGCGATCAGCGACAGGGTCAGCGACACCACGGTGAAGCCGATCTGGCGGGCGCCCTTGAGGGCAGCCGGCAGCGGCTTCTCGCCCTTCTCGATGTAGCGGACGATGTTCTCGATCATCACGATGGCGTCGTCGACGACGAAGCCGGACGCGATGGTCAGCGCCATCAGCGACAGGTTGTCCAGGCTGAAGCCGCACAGCGCCATGATGCCGAAGGTGCCGATCAGCGACAGCGGCAGCGCCGCCGCCGGGATCACCGTCGCCCATGCCTTGCGCAGGAACAGGAAGATCACCAGCACCACCAGCCCGGCGGTCAGCACCAGCGTCTTCTGCACGTCCACCACCGAGGCGCGGATGGTCTCCGTCCGGTCGGTCAGCACCGCCATGTGGATCTGCGGCGGCAGCGTGGCCTGCAGCGAGGGCAGAAGCGCGCGGATGCGGTCCACCGTGTCGATGATGTTGGCGCCGGGCTGGCGCAGCACGTTCAGCAGGACCGCCGGCTTGCCGTCATGCCAGGCGGCCAGCCGGGTGTTCTCCACCGAATCGACCACGGTGCCGATGTCGGACAGTCGCACCGGGCCGCCGTTCTTGTAGGTGACGATGATCGGCCGGTAGGCGGCGGCAGTCTCGATCTGGTCGTTGACGCCGATCGACCAGGACTGGCGCGGGCCGTCGAAGCTGCCCTTCGGCGCATTCACGTTGGCCTGGGTGATGGTGGTCCGCACATCCTCCAGCGTCAGCCCCAGCCCGGCGACGGCGGCCGGGTTGACCTGAACGCGCACGGCGGGGCGCAAGCCTCCCTCGATCCCGACATAGCCGACGCCCTCGACCTGGGACAGCTTCTGCGCCAGCAGCGTGTCGGCGGCGTCGCTGACGGTTTCCAGGCGCAGGGACTCCGAACTCAGCGCCAGCACCATCACCGGCGTGTCGGCCGGGTTCACCTTGTCGTAGACCGGCGGGTTCGGCAGGCCCTTGGGCAGCGTGCCGGACGCGGCGCTGATCGCCGACTGCACGTCCTGGGACGCGGCGTCGATGTCGCGGGAGAGGTCGAACTGCAGGGTGATGACCGACAGCCCGAAGGAGCTGGTCGAGATCATCGAGGAGATGCCGGCGATCTGCCCGAGCTGCCGTTCCAAGGGGGCGGTGACGGAGGACGCCATCACGTCGGGCGCCGCCCCCGGCAGCTGGGTGGTGACGCGCACCGTCGGGAAATCGACCGTCGGCAGCGAGGAGATCGGCAGCGTGCTGTAGCCCAGCAGGCCCAGCAGCACGACCGCCAGCATCAGCAGCCCGGTGGCGACCGGCCGCAGGATGAAGGGGGCGGAGATGTTCATGAGGGCTGCCGACCCTCACGCTGCTGCCGGTCGCGCCGTCGTTCCTCCTGCGGCGCCGGGGCGGTGCCCGGGACCGGTGCCGGTGCCGAGGCGATGGGCTCGACGATGCGGATCTTGGAGCCGGGCTGCAGGCGGTACTGGCCGTCCACCACCACGCGCTCGCCGGGGGTCAGGCCCTCGTCGATGATGGCCTTGTTCTCCTCCTGGCGGGCGACCTTGATCGGGCGCTGCTCCACCGTCAGGTCGTCCTTGATGACGTAGGCGTAGGTGCCCTGCGGCCCGCGCTGCACCACGGTCGAGGGAACGGTGGTGGCGTCGCGGCGGATGGTGGACAGCAGGCGGACATTGACGAACTGGCCGGGCCACAGCTTCTGCGGGTCGTTGGGCATCTCGGCCTTCAGGCGGATGGTGCCGGTGCCGCTGTCGATCAGGTTGTCCACCACGGCGAGAGAGCCGGTGTCGAGCACGCGCCGGCCCTCGCGGTCCTGCACCTCCACCTTGACCGGGCCCTGCGCCTGGGCGGCCAGCACCGCGGGGAGCTGCTTTTCCGGCAGGGTGAAGAGCACGGCGATGGGCTGGATCTGGGTGATGGTGGCGATGCCGCTCTGGTCGCTGGCCCGCACCACGTTGCCCTGGTCGACGTTGCGCAGGCCGATGCGGCCGCTGATGGGGGCCGTGATGGTGGTGTAGTTCAGCTGGACCCGTACCGCCTCGATCGCCGCCTCGTCGGCGCGGATCTGCGCCTCGTACTGGGCGACCAGCGCGCGCTGGGTGTCGACCGTCTGGCGCGACGCGAACTCCTTCAGGTTCATGTTGCGCTCCAGGTCGCGCCGGGCGTTGGCGAGCAGCGCCTCGTCCTGCGCCTTCTTCGCCTCGGCCTGGGCGAGCTGGGCCTGGAGCGCGCGGGAATCGATGGTCGCCAGCAGGTCGCCGGCCTTCACCAGCTGCCCTTCCTGAAGCGAGACGCGCTGCAACTCGCCATCGACGCGGGCGCGCACGGTGACGGTGCTGAAGGCCTGGATAGTGCCGATGCCGTCGAACCAGATCGGCACATCCTCGCGCGCGACGGTGCCGGCCTGCACCGCCACCACGGGGCTGCGGCCGGCGCCGGGGCCGGGAGGGGCGCCGGGAGGACCGGGGGAGGGCCGCCGGGGCCGGCGGATTGCGGGGCCGCAGGGGTCGTCAGCTTGTGTTGAACCGCGTAGCCGACACCACCGACCAGACCGGCGAGAACCACACCGGCGACCACCGGCTTCCAACGAATCGTCATGACTGTCCCGAC
The DNA here is from genome assembly GCF_055698305.1 of Azospirillum sp. VT-I1. NCBI lineage: Bacteria > Pseudomonadati > Pseudomonadota > Alphaproteobacteria > Rhodospirillales > Azospirillaceae > Azospirillum > Azospirillum sp. VT-I1. The sequence continues at coordinate 473,308 of NZ_CP168805.1, forward strand.
GCTTGCCGGGACGGCCGCAGGGCCGCCCCGGTCTTTCCGTGTGCCCTTGATACGGGGCGGCGTCGCGGATTCGTCGGAGCGGCGGGAGAATTTTTCGGCGCCGGGGCCGGTCAGCCCATCGTACCTGCCGGGCCGGACGCGGAAGCCAGGGCGGCGCGGGCCATCGCCAGCGCGCCGTCGCGCGAGCGGGCGGCGGCGATGAAGCGGTTCAGGTGGCAGAAGACGGCATCCTCCACCCCGCACACGCGGGCGAGTTCGGCCTCGCGCAAGCCTGCCCACGCCGCGGGCAGCGGAAGCTTCTGGGCGAAACTGCCCGGCTCCGGCGGCATGCAGCCGACCATCCAGGCGTCGCCGCCCTTGTCGGGATAGACGGCGAACAGCACCGGCAGGTCCGCCTCGTGCGCCGGTCCCTGCCAGGGCATGCCGCGGCCAAGCTCCAGGATGCGCGGGTCGGCCGAGCGGGCATGCGCCTCCAGCACGATGTCGCGGGCGGCGATCCGGGCGCGGATCTGTTCGATCCGGCCGTCGAGGACGGCGCCCGCGATCTCCGCCGCGCGGGCGAAGCGCTCGTCCTCGGCCGGCGCCCGGTCGGCCGTGGCGGCGTCCCAGGGCAGGTTCAGGACCTCGACCAGGGACGGCAGCGCCAGCCCGTCCGCGATCCGGGCCGCCCGGTCGAGCGCCTCGTCGCCGAAGCCCGGGACCGGGCGCAGGCCGTTGTCGGCAAGGTCGACGAGGAGGAAGACCTGCTCGTCCATCTCCGCCCAGATCTGTCTGACGACGTCCTCGCCGCCGCGCCCGGCCAGGACGGCGCGCACCGCGTCATGGCCGAAGGCGGCCCACAGCAGGCCCGCCGAGGAATAGGGCGACCCGTCGGCACGGGCCGGGGCGCCGCGCTGGTGATGGTCGAAGCGCCGCCGCGCCGGGTCGAAGACGCCGCCGACGTCCCAGACAATGTCGGCATCCTCGATCACGCGCGGATCGCGGGTGCGCCGCAGCGTGGAGGCGGCCAGCGCCTCCGGCGGCAGGGCGCGGCGCAGGATGGCGTAGCCGAGCACCTCGTCGCAGTGGAACGAGCCGCCATGGGTGACAAGTCGAAGTCCGTCGGTCATGCCGTTTTCACACTTTCCAGGATTCATGCGTCGCGTCCGCCTTCCGGCGGCGCCTTCGAGGTCAGCGGCGGTCGGCCGCGGCACCGGCGTCCAGCGCATCCTCGCCGAGCGTGTGCAGGACGGCGCCGGCCGCCAGGTTCCGCGCCTCGTCTCCGGTCATGGTTCCCATTGGGCCGGTTGCGGTCGCCTCGCCGGCGAAACGGACCGTCACCTCGCGGTGGGCGAAGCGGATGCCCTCCCGGCGGAACAGGGCGTGCAGTTCCTGGAAGACCCGCTTGCGGATCTCCCACTGGTCGCCCGGCCGGGTCATGAACTTGACGCGGAGGATCATCGCCGAATCCTCCATCTGGATGACGCCCTGCGACTTCAGCGGCTGCAGGAATTTCGGGCCCAGTTCCGGATCATCGAGAAGCGTCTGCCCGAGCTGCTTGATGTGCTTGCGGACCTTCTCGACATCGGTGTCGTAGGTGATGCGCAGCGGCAGCTTCATGATGACCCAGTCGCGCGAGTAGTTGGTCAGTTGGTGGATCTCGCCGAAGGGGACGGTGTGCAGCGGACCGCGATGGTGGCGGAGCTGCATCGACCGCACCGAGATCTTTTCCACCGTGCCGCGGATGGTTCCGATCTCGATGTATTCGCCCTTGCGGAAGGCGTCGTCGATCAGGAAGAAGGCGCCGGAGAAGATGTCGCGGATCAGCGTCTGCGCGCCGAAGCCGATGGCGATGCCGACGATGCCGGCCCCGGCGAACAGCGGCGCGATGTTGACCCCGAGATCCATCAGCACGCTGATCAGGACCGTGCCGACGATCGCCAGCAGGATGACGTTGCGCACCAGCGGCAGCAGGGTCGCCAGCCGGCTGGCCGAGCCGTGGCCGCTTCCCTCGTCGCCGGGGACGGTGCTGGGCACCGGACCCTCCTCGGCGATCCGGCGGTCGATCCCGATGCGGACGGCATGGTAGGCGACATAGCCGATCAGGCAGACCGTCATGATGCTGATGAGCCGGCCGGCGGCATCGCCATGCATGCGCGGGACGTTCCACACCGACAGGGTCACCGCCACCCCGGCGGCGGCGGCGAGGATGCCCGCCACCCGCCGGGCCAGCGCCTCGTAGCTGTCGAGGGTCGCGGCGCGCGGGGCGCCGGGGGCATGGCCGTCGCCGCCGTCCGGCGGATCGTCCGCCTCCCCATCCCGGCCTTCATCCAGCGGCCGCCACAGGGTCCGCCGCTGGTGGAACAGCCATTCGGTCGCATAGGTGACGGCGGCGTAGACGGCGAGGATCACCCCGGCGACGGCGTAGGCGCCGAGCAGCAGCGGCAGCTCCGTCGGCCAGCCGAGGATGAGGCGTTTGACCAGCGCCGCCCAGGCATAGGCGAAATAAACCACCACCGCCGGAAACCACAGGCGCAGGGCCAGCCGTTCGAGCGGGGCGACCGTCGCGGGCGGACGCCCGGACAGGAAGGCGCGCTCCACCGTCCGCCGGTTGACGTAGAGCGCGCCGAGCGTCGCCAGCGCGGTCAGCAGGCCGCACAGCGCGAGCAGCACCGCATGCGGGTCGTAGGGCATTCCCAGCGCCTCCAGCCAGACGGTGCCGGTCATCAGGGCGATGCCGACGGCGCCGCCGGCCGTCAGGTCGCGCCGCATCCGGCGGATGGCCGGAGCCAGCCCGTCGTCCGCCGCGGCACCGGGAGGCAGCGCCAGCCGCCAGAACAGCGCGATGCCCCAGACCAGCAGATAGGCGGCGCCGGCGAGGATCACGGTCTTCTCGGTCATCGGCGCCGGATCGGGGATCAGCGCGGTGGCGATGGCGAAGCCGATCAGGGTGGCGAGGATCATGCCGGCGAGTGTCAGCAACGCGCGGGCCACCAGATGGGGAAAGCGGGCCGCCAGCGCCGAACCGCCCGGCCGCGGTTCGGACGGGCGCGGCAGAAGGCGCCGGGCGACCGGCCGCTCGAAGACGAGATGCTGCGCCACATGGCCGATAGCCATCACGGCGAGGATCAGGCCGATGATCCGCAGGAAATGGCCGGGCTCCCCGGTCGGGCTCCGGGCGGTCAGGGTCGTCGCGATGGCCGACGGGATCTCGGGCGTGGCGCGCAGCCGCTTGGCGAGCTTGCCGCGGAACCCGGCCATGCGGTCCTGCCCCTCGCTGAGCATCAGCATCATCATGCCGTCGGGCGTGCCCGCGGCGGCGGGCGGCGCCTGTGCGGCTGGTGCCTGCGTCGATGGGGTTTGGGCCGACGCCGCGGCGGCGGGAAGGGCCAGCAGCAGGAGCAGCGCGGCGGCCCGGAGCCGGACCGGCCACCGGAAACGCCAGGGGAAGGCGCGGGCGAAGAACGTGGCGGTCGGCATGGATGGCATCGCGAAGCTGGCGTCGGTCTCGGCCAGAGTAGCGCAGATCGCGCGGCCGTGAAGCGTCTCTCCTGCCCTCCCGCGGCCGGACCTGCGCCATATGCCGTCTTGACCTGCCCGGCTTCGGCACGCCATTATGATGCATCATACAGCAAAAGTGGCCTTTGGCGGCGGGCAGACGATGAGCGGGTTCGACCTCACCCTTCTCGATCATGACAATCTCGGCAGCACGATCTATCAGAAGCTGTGCGAGGCGCTGATGAAGGGCGCGTTCAAGCCGAACGACCGCCTGCGCATCCGCGATCTGGCCGAACGGCTGGGGACCAGCGTCACCCCGGTGCGCGACGCCATCCTGCGTCTGGTGCAGGATCAAGCCCTGGTTCTGCGCTCGCCGCGCGACATCCGCGTGCCGATGCTGACCCGCACCGCCTATCTGGAGATCCGCGACATCCGCGTCAGCCTGGAGGGGATGGCGGCAGCGCGTGCCGCGGAGAGGGTGACACCGGTCCAGATCGCTGCGCTGGAAAGCCTGCTGGCGCGCAACGAGGACGCGATGGCCGCCGGCAACACCGCGCTGGCCACCGAACTCAACCAGATCTTCCATTTCAAACTGTCGGAGATCGCGGACATGCCGGTGCTCGGCGACATCCTGCGGCGCCTGTGGCTGCAGATGGGACCGCTGATCGCCGACGTCTATGGCGGGGCCGGGCGCACGATGATCGACCATCACTACCCGCTGATAGACGCCATCCGCCGCAAGGATGGACCGGCCGCCGCCATCGCCATCCAGGCCGACATCCTGCTGGCCAGCGGTCCGATCCTGGAGCGGATCGACGCGGCCACCGCCCCGGCCGCGGGCCGGAAGGCGCTCGTCTCCTGAAGCCGGTCAATCCATGACGATGATGCATCAAACATTGAACTCCTCGAACGATACGGAGAGGTCGGCCATGACACCCGGCGATGTTCTGACCACCGTCGCGCCGCCGATCTCCCCGGAGGAGGCCGGCGCCATGATGCGGCGGTGTTTCGGCGTGACCGGCACCGTGCGGGCCTTGAGCAGCGAACGCGACCGCAACTTCCACATCGCCGCCGCCGAGGGGCAGGGCTATGTGCTGAAGTTCACCAATCCGGCGGAGCCGCCGCTCGTCACCAGCTTTCAGACCGGGGCGATGCAGCATGTGGCGGCGCGCGATCCGTCCCTGCCGGTGCCGCGGGTGGTGCCGGCGCTGGACGGGGAATCCCAGGCGACGGTCCGGGTCGACGGACAGACCATGGTGCTGCGGCTGCTGACCTATCTGGAGGGCACGCCGCTCCACGCCGCACCCGCCTCGCCGGGGCAGATGCGGGCGCTGGGCACGGTGCTGGCCCGGCTCGATCTGGCGCTGGCCGACTACGGGCATCCCGGCTCGGAGCGCGACCTGCTGTGGGACATCACGCGCACCGCCGGCGTCGCCGACCGGCTGCATTACCTGCCCGACGGTCCGCGCCGCCGGATGGTGGAGCGCTTCGTCGCCCGCTTCGCCGAGCGGGTGGCGCCGCGGCTGCCCGCCCTGCGGCATCAGGTGATCCACAACGACCTCAACCCGCACAACGCGGTGGTCGATCCGGTCGGGCATGAGACGGTCACCGGGATCATCGATTTCGGCGACGCGCTGAAGGCGCCGCTGGTCAACGATCTGGCGACGGCGCTGGCCTACCACGTCACCAGCGGTGAGACGCCCTTCGGATCGCTGGTCGAGATGACCCGCGCCTACAACGCCGTGCTGCCGCTGACACCGGAGGAGGTGGACCTGCTGCCCGATCTGGTGGCGGCCCGGCTGGCCCTGACCATCGCCATCACCGGCTGGCGGGCGGCCGAATATCCGGACAACGCCACCTACATCCTGCGGAATTCCGAACGCGCCTTCGCCGGGCTGGAGAAGCTGACCGGCGACGAGGCCGACACCGCGCACCGCCTGCTCCATCTCGCCTGCCAGAGAGTGTGACCCGTCATGACCATGATCAACGCCTACGCGCCCGACTCCGCCGGTTCCCTACCGGAGCGCGAGCGCGCCCTGATCGCCCGCCGCGAGACGCTGCTCGGCCCGGCCTACCGGCTGTTCTACGCCGACCCGATCCATGTGGTGCGGGGGGAGGGCTCCTACCTCTATGACGCCGACGGCAACCGCTATCTGGACGCCTACAACAACGTCGCCTCGGTCGGGCATTCGCGGCCGGAGGTGGTGGAGGCGATGGCGAAGCAGGCGGCGGTGCTGAACACCCACACGCGCTACCTGACCGACGGCATCCTCGACTTCGCCGAAGCCTTCCTGGCGGAGTTCCCGGCCGAACTGTCGCACCTGATGCTGACCTGCACCGGCAGCGAGGCCAACGACCTGGCGCTGCGCGTCGCCCGCGTCCACACCGGCGGCACCGGCGTCGTCATCGCCCACAACGCCTATCACGGCGTCACCTCGGCGCTGGCGGAGATGTCGCCGTCGCTGGGCAGTGCGGTGAAGCTGGGCGACCATGTCCGCGTGGTGCCGGCGCCCGACGGCTACCGCATCCCGGAGGCGGAGGTCGGCGCCGCCTTCGCCCGTTCGGTGGAGGCGGCCATCGCCGACCTGCGCGAGAAGGGGATCGCCCCGGCGGCGCTGCTGGTCGACACCATCTTCTCCAGCAGCGGCGTCTTCACCGATCCGGCCGGCTTCCTCGCCCCGGCGGTGGAGGCGATGCGCAAGGCCGGCGGCCTCTTCATCGCCGACGAGGTGCAGCCCGGCTTCGGCCGGCTCGGCACCCACATGTGGGGCTTCGCCCGCCATGGGCTGGTGCCCGACATCGTGACGGTCGGCAAGCCGATGGGCAATGGCCACCCGGTGGCGGGTGCGGTGTTCCGGCCGGAGGTGATCGAGGCGTTCGGCCGGAGCCAGCGCTATTTCAACACCTTCGGCGGCAACCCGGTGTCCTGCGCCGTGGCGCATGCCGTGCTGCGCGTCATCAAGACGGAACGCCTGCAGGAGAACGCCCTGACGGTCGGCACCCAGATGATCGACGGCATCCGCGCGCTGGCCGCCAAGCACGACCTGATCGGCGACGTGCGCGGCAGCGGCCTGTTCATCGGCGTCGAGATGGTGCGCGACCGCAAGCTGAAGACGCCGGCGCCGGAGGAGACGGCCCGCGTGGTCAACGACATGCGCCGGCGCCGGGTGCTGATCAGCGCCACCGGGCAGGAGGGGCACATCCTGAAGATCCGCCCGCCGCTGGTGTTCTCCGCCGCCGACGCCACGCTGTTCCTCGCCACGCTGGACGAGGTGCTGGCGGGGCTGTGACGGACGCGGCCGGGCCGGTCAGTTGGAGGCGGGATAGAGCGGAAGCAGGGTCTGCTGGCGGCGCTGGTAGCTGATCAGCTCCCAGGCCGTCAGCGGTCTGGCGCCGTGGGCGCGGCAGGCGTCGGCGACCTCGAACATCAGGGCCTGCTGGTGGAACAGGGTGGCGTAGGCGTCGGCCAGCCGGAATTCCGGGTCCCACATGTGGATGGCCTCGGCGCCCGCCCCGTTCACCTCGATGATGCGGAAATCCTCGCCCACCGCCAGCCGCTCCACCGAGGCGAAGCGCACGTCGAAGCGGCCGAAATGGAAGCCCGGCATCTGGTCGGCGATCTCGTCGAAGCGCGCGGTCAGCGTCGCGGTGACATGGCCGCAGGCATCCTTGTAGAGCCCGCCGACCCGGCTGCTGCCGACCAGCGACAGCCGCACCGTCCGGCCCGCCTCCGGCACCTCGTCCAGCCGGCCGGCCAGCGCCTCGTGATGCAGGTCGGCCTTCCAGGAGGCGCGCGGGTCGGCGGCGATCAGCTCGCGCAGGGTGGAGCGGCCGTCGCCCACCACATGGGGGTAATAGCGGAAGGTCATGGAGAAAATGCGGCCGTGCCGCTCGCCCGGCTTGCGGACATAGAAGATGCCGGCCTCGCCCGCGTAATCCACATGCTCCTGCAGGATCACCCGCGCCTCGGCCGGAAAGCCGGCGAGATAGGCGCACAGGTCGGCGGAATCGCGCACCAGCCGCACGCCGATGCCGCGCCAGCCGATGTCCGGCTTGGCGACCAGCGGGAAGGACAGGCCGGCGCCGGACGCCAGCAGGTCGAGCGCTGCCGGGGTCAGCGACGGCCGGTTGACCAGCGCCACGGAGCGCGCGGCCCACTGCCGCGCCGCCGGACCGATCAGGTCCATGCAGGCGATCTTCGATTCGCCCAGCAGCCCGCCGGCCTCGATGGACGGGTTGGCGGCGGTCGGCAGGGTGAGGCTGCGGTGGCGGATGCCCAGCGCGAACCACTGGACCACCAGCGGGATGTAGAACAGCAGCGGCGGGATGCGCTCCGCCCAGCCGATGGTGGGGGCGCCGGCCGGCACCACCGGCAGGCCGGGCAGGTCGATGGCCCGCGGGGTCGGATTGCAGCGCAGTGCGTCGCGCAGGCCGCGGGGCAGCAGCGGTTCGACCCCGGCCCGGACGCGGGCGAACAGCGCGCCGACGATGGACTGGGCGCGCCGGGTGCGCAGAAGCACCAGCAGGGCGGCGCAGCCGATGCCGATCACCTGCACCTGCACCGCCGCCGCCTCCAGCGACGAGGTCATCAGCGTCAGCAGCAGCCCGACATGCACCCCCGCCGTCACCAGCGTGATGACGATGAAGCGCAGGAACGGCACCCGCATCACGCCGCAGGCGAAGTAGGTCGGGAACAGGACGCCGGGAACGATCCGGCAAGTCACCAGCGTCGGCAGCAGGTTCTTCTGCAATGCCGTGCGGCAGCGCTCAAGCATTGGTCCTTCGGTCCGCCGCCGGATCCAACTGACCCGCAGCGACAACAGCCCCAGGGCGTAAATGAAAAGGTCGCCGATGACGATCCCGCACAGCAGCGTGAGGGCGGTAACGCCGATGCTGACCGTACCGACGCTGACCAGACTGGCCCCCACCGCAATTGCAACGTCTTCGTGCAACAGCGTAAGCAAAGCAAGGCCCAGCAACAGAGGGAAACCGGCGAAGGCGGTTATTGGTTGCAATGCAGCAAACACGGGCGGGATGTCCGATGGATAGGTGGCGGCCAGGGTGCCATCGGCAAAATTGCATAGGTAATCGTAAGCATCACGTTAAAACTTTTGTAGAACCGCACGACATAGTGACTGTTCATCTGTGCCCATATCGATCTGTTATGACTAGGATAGAAAATATGTGTTTGCAGCTATGGCGACTGCACGGCACAGTGCGGTTCAATCGATGACCGGCCATCGGTAACCGGCGGGCCAACCGCCACACGACACGAGCAGGAGACGCACCGTGCAGAGCATCCAGTGGGACGACGCCTTCCTCCTTGAATCCCAGCTGACCGAGGATGAGAAGCTGGTGCGCGACAGCGCCCGCGCCTACTGCCAGGACAGGCTGCAGCCCCGCGTCATCTCCGCCTTCCGCGACGAGCGGTTCGACCGCGAGATCATGACCGAGATGGGCGAGCTGGGCCTGCTGGGTCCGACCATCCCGGAGGAATATGGCGGGCCGGGCGTCAGCCACGTCGCCTACGGCCTCGTCGCCCGCGAGGTGGAGCGGGTGGACAGCGGCTATCGCTCCGCCATGTCGGTGCAGTCGTCGCTGGTCATGCACCCGATCTACGCCTATGGCAGCGAGGAGCAGAAGAAGAAGTGGCTGCCGCGTCTGGCCACCGGCGAGCTGGTCGGCTGCTTCGGCCTGACCGAGCCGGACCACGGCTCCGATCCCGGCGGCATGAAGACCCGCGCCACCAAGGTCGACGGCGGCTATCTGCTGTCGGGCTCCAAGATGTGGATTACCAACTCGCCCATCGCCGACCTCGCCGTCGTCTGGGCGAAGTCGGACGCCCATGACAACAAGATCAAGGGCTTCGTGGTGGAGCGCGGGACCAAGGGCTTCTCCACGCCCAAGATCGAGGGCAAGCTGTCGCTGCGCGCGTCGGTCACCGGCGAGATCGTGCTGGACGAGGCCTTCGTCCCCGACGAGAACCTGCTGCCCAACGCGACGGGGCTGGGCGGTCCGTTCGGCTGCCTGAACAAGGCGCGCTACGGCATCGCCTGGGGCGTGCTGGGTGCCGCCGAGTTCTGCTGGCACGCCGCCCGCCAGTACACGCTGGACCGCAAGCAGTTCGGCCGTCCGCTGGCCCAGACCCAGCTGGTCCAGAAGAAGCTGGCCGACATGATGACGGAGATCACGCTGGGCCTGCAAGCCTGTCTGCGTGTCGGCCGCATGATGGACGACGGCAGCTGGTCGCCGGAGGCGATCTCGCTGATCAAGCGCAACAACTGCGGCAAGGCGCTCGACATCGCCCGCGTCGCCCGCGACATGCATGGCGGCAACGGCATCTCCGAGGAATTCCAGGTCATCCGCCACATGGTGAACCTGGAGACGGTGAACACCTACGAGGGCACCCATGACGTCCACGCCCTGATCCTGGGCCGGGCGCAGACGGGCCTCCAGGCGTTCTTCTGAGCGGAAAGTCCATCCCCTTTCCCGCCTCTCGCGCCAACGCATGCGTTGCCGGCGGCATCGGGCGGATCGCAGATCCGTCCGGTGCCGGGGAGAGGAAGGGAGCCATCGTGATGCGGCGAACTTGCGGGGACCTTACGGGAATCGGTGTGGTTGCGGATTCCCGGAGCAAGCCCCTCTTCTCCGCTGACCCCGGCTTCTTTTGTCCCGAGGCGGGAATTTTTCAGCCGTGTGCCGGGCGCTCCAGAAGGCTCGGCCGGTTCGTCCCGAAAGCTAATTCAGAATTGGGGTGATTGTCGGCTCGGTATATAGACAATCCACTCCCTTTTCTTCCGCTGTCGTCTGTCAAGGCTGAGGTACTCTTTCCAATTCGGCGCATGCCGATTTGGGAGGAATTTCCATGGCAACCTGGACTCCTGATCCCAGTTTCTACCCCTCGCCACGCATGGCGATGCAGGCTCCTTCGGAACGGCTGGCCTATGTGGCGATGCTGAATGTCGGAGGGGGGCCGGATGCGCTGGGGGTGGTCGATGTCGATCCATCCTCGGCCAGCTACGGCCGGCTCCTCCGGCGGGTCGACATGCCGAATGTCGGCGACGAGCTGCACCATTTCGGCTGGAACGCCTGCAGTTCCGCCCTGTGCCCCTACGCCCCGCATCCGCATGTCGAGCGGCGATACCTGATCGTGCCCGGGCTGCGGTCGTCGCGCATCCACATCCTTGACACCAAGCCGGATCCGGCCAACCCCAGGATCGTCAAGGTCATCGAGCCGGAGGAGCTTGCAGCGCGCGCCAATTATTCCCGCCCGCACACGCTGCATTGCGGACCGGAGGGCATCTATGTCAGCGCGCTCGGCAACGGGAAAGGCGATGGCGGCGGGCCGGGCGGCGTCTTCCTGATGGACCACGAAACCTTCGAGGTGCTCGGCCAGTGGGAGATCGACCGCGGCCCGCAGTTCCTGGCCTATGATGTCTGGTGGCATCTCGGCCAGGACACGCTGATCACCAGCGAATGGGGCACGCCCGACATGATCGAGGACGGGCTGAACCCCGAACTGCTGCTCGGCGCGAAATACGGCCATCAGGTCCATTTCTGGGATCTGCGCAACCGGCGGCACCGGCAGACCATCGATCTGGGGCCGGAATACCAGCTGGCGCTGGAACTGCGGCCGGCCCACGACCCGACCAGGGCTCATGGGTTCATGAATGCCGTGGTCAACCTGTCGGACCTGTCCTCGTCGATCTGGCTCTGGTATCGCGAGTCCGGCGGGAACGGTGATGGCCGGTGGGCCATGCGGAAGGTGATCGACATCCCGGCCGAACCGGCGGACCCGGATCTGCTGCCGCCGATGCTCAAGGGCTTCAAGGCGGTGCCGCCGCTCGTCACCGACATCGATCTGTCGCTGGACGACCGCTGGCTCTACGTGTCCTGCTGGGGCACGGGGGAGATGCGGCGGTACGACGTCTCCGATCCGTTCCAGCCCAGGCTGACAAGTTCGGTGCGGTTGGGAGGGATCGTCGGGCGCAACGGTCATCCCGGCGGCGATGCCGATGGCGGCGCCCTCAACGGTGGTCCGCAGATGGTCGAGGTCAGCCGCGACGGCAAGCGGGTCTACTTCACCAACTCGCTGTACCGGAGCTGGGACGACCAGTTCTATCCGGACGGAATCAAGAGCTGGATGGTCAAGCTCGATGCCGACCCGGATGGTGGCCTGACCATCGACGAGCGGTTCTTCCTGCGCTTCGACGACGAGTTCCGCGGTCACCAGATCCGGCTGGAAGGCGGCGACGCCTCTTCGGATTCCTACTGCTATCCATGACCGCGATCGGATTCTAAGGGACGCCTCTCCATGGATGACCCTTGGCAATGGCTGGCGCTTGCCGGGCTCGGCGCCTTCCATGGCATCAACCCGGCGATGGGATGGCTCTTCGCCGTGGCGCTGGGTCTTCAGGAGGGCCGGCGGGACGCCGTCATCAGGGCCCTGCCCCCCATCGCGCTGGGCCATGCCCTGTCGGTGCTGGTGGTGGTGGCGGGCTTCGCCATCCTGCAGCTGGTCGTTACGACGGCCCCGCTGAGGCTGGCCACGCCCGCCCTCCTGATTGGTTTCGGCCTCTACCGGCTGGTGCGCGGATACCGCCACCGGCTGCGGGTCGGCATGCGCACCGGCTTTGCCGGGTTGACGCTCTGGTCCTTCCTGATGGCGTCGGCCCACGGGGCCGGGCTGATGATCCTGCCCCTGCTGCTGGGCATGCTGGCGCCGGCGCAGCTGATGGCGCTGTCCCTGTGCGGACCGGGGGCGGAGATGACCGGCCCGGTCGCCGCACTGGGATCGGCGGCGGCCGGGCTGGCGGTGGTTCTGGTGCATATGGCGGCGATGCTGGCGGTGATCGCCGTCATCGGGCTGGTGGTCTTCGAAACCGTCGGGCTCGGCATCCTGCGCCGCGGCTGGGTGAATTTCGATCTGCTGTGGGCGGGCGCCCTGATCGGCACCGGAGCGGGGTTCCTGCTGCTGGGGTGAGCCCCGCCGTCAGGGCACTCACGCCGCCCTCACATCCCCCGTCGCCTGCTGGCGCACCTCCGTCAGGAAGCGCTCGACCTCGGCCGCCAGCGTACGGGTCTGGCCGGACAGGCCGCGGGCGGCGTCCTGAACGCCCAGCGCGGTGCTGCCGGCGCTCTCCGCCGTGTGGGCCAGGGCGGCAATGGTCGCCGACACGTCCTGGGTGCCCAGCGCCGCCATCTCCACCGCCCGCGCGATCTCCTGGGTGGCGGAGTTCTGTTCCTGCACCGACTGGGTGATGGTGCCGGAAATCCCGTCGATCTCGGTGATGGTGCTGCCGATGGCGCCGATGGCGTCGGCGGCCTCGCGGGTCACCGACTGCATGGCGTTCACCTGGGCCGCGATCTCGTCGGTGGCCTTGGCGGTCTGGTCGGCCAGCCCCTTCACCTCGGTCGCCACGACTGCAAAGCCTTTTCCGGCCTCCCCGGCGCGGGCGGCCTCGATGGTGGCGTTGAGCGCCAGCAGGTTGGTCTGCTTGGCGATGGCGTGGATCAGCCCGACCACCTGGCCGATGCGTTCGGCATTGGCGATCAGCCCCTGGACGGTGGCGTTGGTGCGGTCGGCATGCGACACCGCTTCCCCGGCGATGCGGGCGGAATGGCCGACCTGCTCGGAGATGCCGCCGATGGAGCTTGCCAGTTCGGTCGCCGCCGCCGCGGCGGAGCGGACGTTGGACTGGATGTCGTCGGATTCGCGGGCGACGTTGCGGGTCTGGCTCGACGCCTCGCCCACCACCACGGCCATGCGGTCGGCGCTGTCGGCCATGCCGGCGGCCGAGTCGGCAATGCCCTCCACCAGCCGCTTCACCGTTCCCTGGAAGCGGTCGGCGAGGTCGAGCAGGGCTGCGCGCTTGGCCTCCTCCGCCTTGGCGTCTGCTTCCGCCTGGGCCGCGTGCATGCGCTCGATGGCGCGGGCGTTGTCGCGGAAGACGGTGACCGAGCCGGCCATGGCGCCGATCTCGTCGGAGCGGCCGGTGCCGGGCACCTCGACGCTGGTATCTCCGCCGGCGAGCTTCGCCATCGCCGCCGACATGGCGCGCAGCGGGCGGATGACGATCCGGCCGAGCAGGACATTCAGCAGGGCGATCTGAACCACCAGCGCGATCAGGCAGATGGCGATCTGGTTGCGCATCTGGGTGGCGATGGCGTCGATCTGCTGCTCCAGGCTCCAGGCGATCTGCAGGGCGCCGACCAGCCGGTTGCTCTTGCCGGTTACCACCGGCACCGTCACCACGATGTGGCCCTTGGCCGAGCGGGTCTGCGCCCCCTTGCCGGCCAGCACCGCCTCGATCAGGTCCTGGTCGGCCTTCAGGTCGTATTTGGTGAAGCGCTGGTTGGAGAAGTCGGCGAGCGTGCCGGCCGCGGTCGCGGCGCGCAGCGAGGCCAGCTGCACCTCGCCGCTGTCGGCCAGCGGCATGAACTCCGTCTCGATGGAGGCGCCGTCGCCGGCGACGAAGCTGGTCTTGGTGGCATTCGCCAGCATGTCCGTCTTGACACGGGCGTCATGCGTCGCCAGCCGAACCGCGTCGTCATACTGCATCTTGGCCTGCAGCCCCATGATGACGATGAAGCCGCCGACGATGGCGGCGACAAAGGCCGCCGTCACCTTGCGCCCGACGCTCCAGAACCGCCGCGGCCGGGATGCGGCCGCCTTGTCCACTGCCATGCTCTTGCCCCTTCCCATGCCGCCTTCGCTCATCCCCGGCCGCCGGCCATGAAGGCACGGCGTCTCAACCGCCGGCAGGGCCGGCGTTCACTGTCGAAGTGTCAACGAATTGCAATATTTAAATGGTATTGTAACAGAGAGTCATGGCCGTGCGCCATGATCTTCTTCTCTGACTTTCGGATGATTGCCGGACGTTAAGGCAATCCCTAAGTCTTGCCGCCGACATGCGGAAGTAAAGATCTTGCCGCCAACTTGTTAAATGTCGTTAACATGCTACCGGATTTATCGCCGGCTTGGTATTGGGTCTTTCCCTGAGGATTTTATCCTGGAGTGGTCCAGCCCATCGGGGGAGTGGACCACTCCAGGACAATCCTTCTCAGCCGCGGGCCGGATTGCGCTCCCGCCAGCCGAAGGGCCCCGCGGTCTCATAGAGCCACGGATACTGGTTGACCATGCGGCGCGCGATGGCGATGCGGTGGGCGGTCAGCGTGATGACGGCGATCACCACCGTGTGGACGATGAAGCCCCACAGCGACAGCAGCTGCTCGCCGAACAGCCCCCAGGCCAGGAAGCGGTCGCCCACCCCCAGCAGCAGCGAATAGGCCAGCACGTTCGACACCGGCTTCCACCCCTCTGCCAGCGTCTGGCCGGTCAGCACGCCGCAGCCGCCGAACACCAGAACCGTCAGGAACAGGAACACCGGAAGCGAAGAGCCAAGGATCGTCTCCATCTCAGTGACCCCTTCCAGATAAGCCGCGCGAACCTCCGGGTCGGCCAGAAGCTGCGCCCCGGTCCCCGTCATCGTGATCTTCCCCGTCACCATCACATAGGCCCGGTGCGCCAGCTTCAGCGCGTGGAACGCGTTCTGCTCCACCATGAACACCGTCATCTTCTGCTCCCGGTTGATCTCCTCGATCACCTGGAAGATCTGCTTCACGATCAGCGGCGCCAGACCAAGCGACGGCTCGTCCAGCAGCAGCAGCCGCGGCTGGCTCATCAGCGCGCGCCCGATCGCCAGCATCTGCTGCTCGCCGCCCGACATCGTGCCGGCGCGCTGGTTGATGCGCTCCTTCAGGCGCGGGAACAGCGTCAGCACCCGCTCAAGCTCGCGCTCGAAGCTGCCGGGCTGCGCGACGATGGAGCCCATCTGCAGGTTCTCAAGCACCGTCATGCGCGGGAAGATGCGACGGCCTTCCGGGCTTTGCGCGATGCCGCGCCGCACGATCTCGTGGGTCGGCAGGTCGGTGATGTCCTCGCCCTCGAAGAACACCCGGCCCTGGCGGGCGCGGGGGCTGCCGCAGATCGTCATCAGCAGCGTCGACTTGCCCGCCCCGTTGGCGCCGATCAGCGAGACGATCTCGCCGGCGCCGATCTCGATGTCGATGCCCTTCAGCGCCTCGATGGCGCCGTAGAAGGTGTGGACGCCCGATACCTTCAACATGGCTCAGGCTCCCTTCTGGCCGGCGGTGGGGGAGATGTGCAGGTCGGCCGCCACCTCCGGCGGCAGCGCCTCGTCCTCGTCCTCACCCAGATAGGCGCGGATCACCGCCGGGTCGTTCTTCACATGCTCAGGCGTGCCGTCGGAGATCTTCCGGCCATAGTCCAGCACCACCACATGGTCGGAAATGCGCATCACCACGCTCATGTCATGCTCGATCAGCAGAACGCCGGTCCGGTGACCCTGCGGCGTCTGCACATCGCGGATGAAGGTCAGGATCTCGGCCAGCTCCGCCGACTCGCGCGGGTTCAGGCCGGCCGCCGGCTCGTCCAGGCACAGCAGCACCGGCTCGGTGCACATGGCACGCGCGATCTCCAGCCGGCGCTGGGCACCGTAGGGCAGGTTGCCGGCCTCCCAGTCGGCGAACTCGGTCAGGCGCACCCGCTCCAGCCAGTATTTCGCCAGCTCCACCGCCTCATGCTCCGCCTTGCGGTAGCCGGGCAGGCCGAGCAGGCCGCCGATGGCGAAGGTCGAGGCCCGCATCAGCTTGTTGTGCTGGGCGACGATCAGGTTCTCCAGAACGCTCATGCCGCCGAACAGCCGGATGTTCTGGAAGGTGCGCGCCACGCCGGCCAGCTGGGCGATGCGGTAGCCCGGCATCCGCTCCAGCAGGAACTCCTTGCCCGTGGGGTGGCGCAGGGTCAGCCGCCCGACGGTGGGGGTGTAGAAGCCGGTGACGCAGTTGAACAGCGTCGTCTTGCCGGCGCCGTTCGGGCCGATCAGCGCGGTGATCTCGCCCGCCCGCGCCTCGAACGACACGTCGTTGTTCGCCACCAGGCCGCCGAAGCGCATGGTCAGGTGTTCGACCGTCAGAAGCGGCTTGTCAGTCATCACGGCGCTCATTTCGCGGCTCCCGTCGCGGCGGGGTTGCGGCCGCCATGCAGGAGGATGGTCGGGTCGCGGTGGGCCAGCAGGCCGCGCGGACGCCACAGCATGATCACCACCATGCCGGCGCCGAAGGCCAGCATGCGGTAGTCGGCCAACTCGCGGAACGCTTCGGGCAGGCCGATCACCAGCAGCGTGGCGACCACCACGCCGATCTGGCTGCCCATGCCGCCCAGCACCACGATGGCGAGGATGATCGCCGACTCGATGAAGGTGAAGCTCTCCGGGCTGATGAAGCCCTGGCGCGTGGCGAAGAAGGAGCCGGCGAAGCCGCCGAACATCGCCGCGATGGCAAAGGCCGCCAGCTTCATGTTGGTGCGGTTGATGCCGAGCGAGGCGCAGGCGATGTCGTCCTCGCGCAGGGCCTCCCACGCCCGGCCCAGCGGCAGCTTGCGCACGCGCAGCGTGAACAGGTTCACCACCAGCGCGAGCGCCAGGATGAGGTAGTAGAGGAAGATGATGCGGTGCAGCGGCGAGAATTCCAGCCCGAACATCTCGTGGAAGGCGGCCATGCCCTCGGCCGGGCTGCGCGAGAAGTCGGCGATGCCGAAGAAGCTCGGCCGCGGAATGCCGGAGATGCCGTTGGGGCCGCCGGTGAACTGGTACCAGTTGACCAGGATGATGCGGATGATCTCGCCGAAGCCGAGCGTCACGATGGCGAAATAGTCGCCGCGCAGACGCAGCACCGGGAAGCCCAGCAGCACGCCGGAGATGGCGGCGAGCACGCCCGCCAGCGGCAGGCAGACCCAGAAGCTGAGCCCGAAGTAATGGGCCAGCAGCGCGTAGCTGTAGGCACCCACCGCATAGAAGGCGACATAGCCGAGGTCGAGCAAGCCGGCCAGCCCGACGACGATGTTCAGGCCCCAGCCCAGCATGATGTAGGTCAGCAGCAGGATGCCGATGTCCAGGATCATGCGGTCGGCCAGCGGGGTCAGCGGCAGGACGGCGGCGAAGGCCACGGCGACCGGGCCGATGTAGCGGCTGGCGTGCTGCACCTTGGCGGCGATGCGGTCCATGCGCTTGTCGCGGTCGGCCTGGGACAGCTTGGAGCGGCCGGTGGCGACCGTCATGGCGGCGCGGATGGCGATGACGCCGCCGCCCAGCACCAGCACCAGGCGCAGCACCTGGGTCGGCATCGGCAGCAGCAGCCCGACGCCGGCGCAGAGCAGCGCCAGGATCAGCACCGGCAGCGCCATGCCCTGACGGATCAGCCCGAGCCCGAGGCGGCCCAAAAAGACCAGCGCGATGGAGGCGACGACCTCCTCCGGCCGGGCCTCGATGCCCAGCCCGGTGGGGCGGTCCACCGTGCGCAGGCCGACCAGCGGCACGGTCAGCAGCAGGGCCACGAAGGCGGCGAGGCCGGCGTCCTTGATGGTGGCGGCCCAGTCGACGCCGCGGGCAGCGCCGCCCGCGGTGGACGAGACGGTGTTGGAGTGCATGGTCATGGCGCTTACACCTTCTCGATCTCGGGCCGGCCGAGCAGGCCGGTGGGCCGGAAGATCAGGACGAGGACGAGGATGGAGAAGGTTGCGACGTCCTTCCATTCGGAGCCGACATAGCCGGACCAGAAGGCCTCGATCAGGCCGATGACCACGCCGCCGAGCATGGCGCCGGGCAGCGAGCCCACCCCGCCGAGCACGGCGGCGGTGAAGCTTTTCACCCCGGCCAGGAAGCCGATGTAGAAGTCGATGACGCCATAGATCAGCAGCACCATCATGCCGGCGACGGCGGCGAGTGCCGCACCCATGACGAAGGTCAGGGAGATGACGCGGTCGACATTGACGCCGAGCAGGCCGGCCATCTTCTTGTCCTGCTCGCAGGCGCGCTGGGCACGTCCCAGCGAGGTGCGGTTGATCAGCATGGTGAAGCCGACCATCAGGATCAGGGTGATGACGATGGTGGCGAGGCGGACGTAGCTGACGGAGACGGCGCCGTCCATCAGGGTGAGGTTGCCGGGCAGGATGGGCTGCAGCGGCTTGGAGCGGGCGCCCTGGAGGAGTTGGATGTAGTTCTGCAGGAAGATCGACATGCCGATGGCGGAGATCAGCGGCGCCAGCCGGGGCGAGGAGCGCAAAGGCCGGTAGGCGATGCGCTCGACCGTCCAGCCATAGACGCTGGTGAACAGCATGGAGGCGAGCAGCATGACCAGCAGGGCCAGCGGCACCCAGGTGATGCCGAGCGCGCCGATGGCCAGGAAGGTGATCAGCGCCACGAAGGAGCCGATCATGTAAATCTCGCCATGGGCGAAGTTGATCATCCCGATGATGCCGTACACCATCGTGTAGCCGATCGCGATCAGGCCGTAGATCGCCCCAAGCGACAAGCCGTTGATCAATTGCTGTATGAAATAGTCCATCAGGCGCTCTTCTCCCACTCTCCCAGATCACCGAATAGGCAGGCACTCGAAACTTGGTACTCGAAACCTGGATTGAGCCGTGTGCGGCGGCGGAGTTCCGATCCGGATGAACGGGGGAGAACATCCAGGACCGAGGCAGGGGACGCTTGGAACCCCGCCGCCGCACCCGGTTCTTGCCGAAGCCCCGCCGGATGCGGGATCCGGCGGGGCTTCGGTCAAAGGCGGTATGGGGGACCGCTGCGGATCCGCAGGCGGCGGGCCGGACTACGACCGGCGGCCGTCCGGACGAGCGGCGACGCGATCCAGACGCGCGACAATGTCATCCGGGCGCGCGACAATGTCGCTGGGGCGCGGTCCCGCACCCGGGCGGCATTCCGTCGTTCGACCATGGTCAACAGCTCCCACTTGCGCGGCACGGCTTGCGGCCGTGGCGTCCCCACCGGCATCGCTGCCGGACAAACCTGGTGTGAATCGGCCGGATCGGACGGAACGACCGCCCAGCCCGGCTCAGTCGGCGAAAGGCGCCGAGCCTTACCCTGTTCTATTCTGTTCTTGGCCTCTCACCCCGGCACTTGGGTGCCGGTGGCGGATGCTACCCTTTTTCTTGTCACAGACAGGTAAAGCAACTTGATCCGTAGGCGCAACACTCTCTTTCCGGCGGCGGAAAAAAACAACATTCCTCGCGCTCCCGCCGCCGATTTCAGAATGAAATTTCCGCAAGCCCCGATTCGGCAAAATTCCGTTCAGTTCTTTGTCAACAGCTGTTCACATATTCAGCCGATGACCCCGCGGGGGTCGGTGAAGGGCTGCCCCAGGGCGTCGGCGACCGCCGCGTAGGTCAAATGCCCGGCATGGACGTTCAGTCCCTCCAGCAGATGCGGATCCTCGGCCAGCGCGCGCTTCCACCCCTTGCCGGCCAGCGCCTGGACGAAGGGCAGGGTGGCATGGTTCAGCGCCTCGGTGCTGGTGCGGGCGACGGCGCCCGGCATGTTGGCGACGCAGTAATGGACCACCCCGTCCACCACATAGGTCGGGTCGGAATGGGTGGTGGCGCGGCTGGTCTCGAAACAGCCGCCCTGGTCGATGGCGACGTCCACCAGAACCGATCCGCGGCGCATGCCGGCCAACTGGTCGCGGCGCACCAGCTTCGGCGCCGCCGCACCCGGCACCAGCACGGCGCCGATCACCAGATCGCTGTCGGCGACCAGCCGGTCGAGCGTGTCGGCCGAGGCGTAGACGGTCTTTAGCCGCGGCCCGAACAGGTCGTCGAGCTGGGCCAGCCGGGGCATGGAGCGGTCGGCGATGGTCACGTCGGCGCCCAACCCCATCGCCATGCGGGCGGCGTTGGCGCCGACCACGCCGCCGCCGATGACCAGCACCTTGCCGGGCAGCACGCCGGGCACGCCGCCCAGCAGGATGCCGGAGCCGCCGTTGCTCTTCTGCAAGGCGACGGCGCCGACCTGGATCGCCATGCGGCCGGCGATCTCCGACATCGGCGCCAGCAGCGGCAGCCGGCCGGCGCGGTCGGTGACCGTCTCGTAGGCGATGGCGGTGCAGCCGCTCTCCATCAGCAGCCGGGCCTGTTCGGGGTCGGGGGCGAGGTGCAGATAGGTGAACAGCACCTGATCCGGCCGCAGCCTGCGACATTCCGCCGGCTGCGGTTCCTTCACCTTCACGATAAGGTCGGCCTTCGCGAACACCTCCTCGGCGGTGTCGGCGATCTCGGCGCCCGCCGCGCGGTAGGCCTCGTCGGAAAAGCCGATCTCGGCGCCGGCGCCGCTCTGCACCAGCAGGGCATGGCCGTCAGCCGCCAGTTCGCGGACCGAGGCGGGCGTCAGGCCGACCCGGTACTCGTGGTTCTTGATCTCCTTGGGAACGCCGATGCGCGTGACCATGCGGGACTCGACCATACGAGATCTCCTCGATCCGATCCTTCGCCCAAGCGATACGGCCGAAATCCCCGGGTATCGGGTGAAACCATCGGTTGGGCTGATTGTCTTATAAAAGTCACTATAAGGCTGTCGAACGGGGTGAATCTCTGCAAAGCCTTGCATGAATCCCCCATAGTGTGGTGGAGCTTTCGCAGAATCCTCCACGTCTTCGAACAAAGTTGCATGCACGCCCTGGATGCCCTGGACCACAAGATCCTGCGCCTTCTCCGCAAGGACGGCCGGATGAGCAACGCCAAGCTGGCGGCGGAGGTCGGGCTGTCGCCGTCGGCCTGCCTGCGCCGCCTGCACATGCTGGAGCATTCCGGCGTGATCCGCGGCTATACCGCCATCATCGAGACGGCGGACGAGGAGCGGTCGGTCACCGTCATCGTCCAGATCACGCTGGAACGCCAGACGGAAGAGTATCTGCGCCGCTTCGATGCCGCCGTCCGTCGCTGTCCGGAGGTGCGGGAATGCTATCTGCTGTCGGGCAGTTCGGATTACCTGCTGCGGGTGGTGGCGCAGGACCCGGCCGATTACGACCGCATCTACAAGGATTCGCTGTCGCGCCTGCCCGGTGTCCAGCGCATCCAGTCCAGCTTCGCCATCCGCAGCGTCGTGCGCCCCGGCAGCCTGCCGGCGCTGGAGGACTCCGCCGACTGATCCCCTGTGGTCAGCCGAACAGGTCCAGTTCCGGGTCGGGCGCGGTTTCCGGGTGGGTCAGGTCGGTGCAGCCGATGCCGATCAGGCGGAAGGCGCGGCCGTCCACCTCGCGCTCCAAGAGGGCGATGCCGGCGGCCAGGATCGCCTCGGCCGAGCGGGTCGGCTCCACCCGGCGGGAGCGGGTCAGCTGCTGGAAATCCCTGGTCTTCAGCTTCAGCACCACGCTGCGGCCCAGCAGCCCCTCGCGCTCCAGCCGGCGGGCGACCTTGTCGGCCAGCGGGCGCAGCTCCTGCGCCAGGGCAGGCAGGGTGGTGACGTCCCAGTCGAAGGTTTCCTCCGACGAGATGCTCTTGCTCGGCGACTCAGGGTGCACGCGGCGGGAATCCTCGCCGCGGGCATAGTTGAACAGCACCCGCCCCATGGCGCCGTAGCGCTTGACCAGCCAATGCTCGTCCTTGTCCTGCAGGTCGCCGACGCGGGTGATGCCGTCGGCGAACAGCTTGCGCTCCAGCGCCGGGCCGACGCCCCACAGGATGGTGACCCGCTTGGGCGCCAGGAAGCCCGCCGCCTCCGCCCGGCCGAGCGCCGAGAAGCCGCGCGGCTTGTCGAGGTCCGAGGCGATCTTCGCCAGCAGCTTGTTGTAGCTGAGCCCGATGGAGGCGGTGATGCGCAGCTCGCTCTCGAAGCGGCGGACGATCTCCACCAGCGCCTGGGCCGGGCTGATGCTGAGCCGCTCCTCGACGCCGGTCAGGTCGAGATAGGCTTCGTCGATGCTGATCGGCTCCACCAGGGGGGTGAAGGCCTCCATGATCGCGCGGGCCTGATGGCCGACCTCTTTGTATTTGGCGATGTTGGGACGGATGATGGTGGCGTCGGGGCAGCGGTCCAGCGCCTCCCGGATCGTCATGGCGGAGCGCACGCCCGACATCCGCGCGACATAGCAGCAGGCGGCCACCACCCCGCGATGGTCGTCGCCGCCGACGATCACCGGCCGGCTGGCCAGCTCCGGCCGGTCGCGCTTCTCCACGGTGGCGTAGAAGCTGTCGCAGTCGATGTGGCCGATGGACAGGCTGTGCAGCTCCGCATGGCGGAACAGCCGCCGGCTGCCGCATTTCGGGCAGCGCGTTACGTCACCCGGCAGGGCGGCGGCGCAATCGCGGCAGACGCAGTGCGGGGGCGCGGTCATGATTGCGGCAGCTTAGCAAATAGGCCTGCGAACCGCCAGCTTATGCGTACAAAGGAAGAACGGGGGTGGATGGGACAGTCAGCGCGACGACGACTTCGCCCGGTCGCCGGCGGCGATGCGGGACGCGATGGCCTGCAACCCGCCCAGCAACAGCTTTGCCATCGCCCAATGATAGAGCACCGAGCCGGCGAGGACCGCCGGCAGGGCGCTCCACCCGCCGATCCAGCCGGCGAGCAGGGCCACCAGGAGGGAGGCGGCGGCGGAGACGACCAGCGCCACCAGGACGGTCAACCCGTTGGCCCCGTTGATCCGGCCGAGGATCGCCGCCCGCTCCATCGCCGCGGCGCCGAGCAGGACGATCAGCGACAGGGCCAGCGAAAGGCTCAGCAGAAGGGCCATGGACGCACCGCAGGGTCGGTCACGGGAAAGGGGCGCGTCCTCACCGCAGCACATCCCCGCCCACCGCCAGACGGCCGGCGACCACGGCGGCCTGGGTGCGGCTGACCACGTTCAGCTTGCGCAGGATGCTGGAGACGTGGACCTTCACCGTCTGCTCCGACACGTTCAGCTCGCCGGCGATCTGCTTGTTCAGCTTGCCGTCGACGATCATCGTCAGGATGCGCAGCTGCTGCGGCGACAGGGAGGCGAAGCGGCGGGCGGCATCCGCCTCGTCGGCTTCGGACGAGGTGGCGGACAGCGGCGGCGCCCAGGTCTCGCCGGACAGGATGGCGCGGATGGCGTCGGCCATCGCCGGCATCGACAGCGACTTGGGGATGTAGCCCGACGCGCCATAGGCCAAAGCCCGGCGGATGGTGTCGGAGTCCTGAAGCGCCGACAGGATGGCGACCGGCACGGTCGGGTGATGGGCCAGCATCATGAACAGGCCGGCGAAGCCGTGGGTGCCGGGCATGTTGAGGTCGAGAAGCACGAGGTCGATGTCGTCCGGCCGCCGCCCCACCGTCGCCATCACCGAGTCGAGGTCCGGGCATTCGATCACCCGCACCTCCGGCATCGCCTTGCCCAGTGCGTCGCGCAGCGCCGCCTGGACCAGCGGATGGTCGTCGCCGATGACGATGGTCGTTCCGTCTTCGCCCGCTATGTTGTCCTCGCCCATGGCTTGCGCACTCCCCATTCGCGGCCGCCCGGCTTTTGTCCGGTTCCGGCCCTACCGTTCGGCCACCGCGGAGCTTTGCAGCGCCGCCCCGTTCAGGAAGCGGCGCAGCGACGCCGGCTTCACCGGCTTGTAGAGCACGCCGCAGCCGCAACGCTCCGCCTCGGCCCGCACCGCTTCGGACCGGTCGGCGGTCAGCAGCAGCCCCTTGACCGGACGGCCCCACAATTCCCGCAACCGCTCCAGAACCGCAAGCCCCGTCTGCCCGCTGCCGACGTGATAATCCACGCAGACCACATCGGGAAGCACGCCGTCGAAGGGGGCGAGCGCCGCCAGCGCGCCGGACACGTCCGATGCCGTCGCCACCCGGCAGCCCCATTGGCCGAGCAGGGCGCGCAGGCCGGCCAGGATCGGCTCCTCATTGTCGATGCACAGCACCAGCAGCCCGGCCGACAGGGCGGTGGGAACGGTGACGGGGCGGTCCACCGGCGCGGCGCGCGCCCGCTCCATCGGCACCTCCACCGCAAAGCCGGTGCCGCGCCCCACGGTGGAGCGCATGCTGACGGGATGGCCGAGCAGCCGGGCGATGCGGTCGACGATGGCGAGGCCGAGGCCCAGCCCCTTGTCAGTCGGGTCGCCGTTGCCGTCCTCGCCGCCCAGCCGGCGGAACTCCTCGAACACTTCGTGGTGCCTGGATTCGGGAATGCCGGGGCCGGTGTCCCACACCTCGATGCGCAGGCGGTCGCCCAGCACCGGATCGCGGCGGCGCCGGCAGCCCAGCAGCACCCGGCCCTTGGGCGTGTAGCGGATGGCGTTGGACAGGAAATTCTGCAGCACCCGGCGCAACAGCTGCGGGTCAGACCGCACCGCGGCGCGGCAGCCGACCACCTTCAGCGTCAGGCCGCGTTCCTGCGCCAGGGCGGAGAACTCCACCCCCAGCCCGCCCAGCAGCTCGTCGATGGCGAAGCTGCGCAGCTGCACCCGGACATTGCCGGCATCCAGCGAGGAGATGTCGAGCAGCCCGCCCAGCAGCATCTCTGTAGAGCGCAGGGCGGCGGCGGCATTGTCGATCATGCCGCATTCGGACAGCCGCTGCGCCACCGTCGGCAGGGGGACGCGGATGCTTTCCTCCAGCGCCGAGACGAACAGGCGGGCGGCGTTCAGCGGCTGCAGCAGGTCGTGGCTGGCGGCGGCGAGGAAGCGCGTCTTGCTGGCGTTGGCCGCCTCGGCCTCCGCCTTCGCCTGCTGCAGGGCGTCGGTGCGCTCCTGCACCCGGTGCTCCAGGCTTTCGTTGGCTTCGCGCAGGGCCTCGGCGGCGCGGTAGCGCTCGGTCACGTCGGTGTAGGTGGAGACGTAGCCCCCCTCCGGCAGGGGGTTGGCGACGATCTCCAACACCGTGCCGTCGGGGCGGCGGCGCTCGTAGCGGTAGGGCCATTCCTGGGTCGCGGTGTCGCGGTTGGTCAGCAGCGCCTTCATGTCGTGGGCGCTGTATTCGCCGCGCCGCTCGTTGAAGCGGATCAGGTCGGCGAAGGGCACGCCTACCCTCACCATGTCGGCCGGCAGGTCGAGCAGCTCCAGGTAACGGTGGTTCCAGGCGGCGATGCGGTGGTCGGCGTCGATCACGCAGATGCCCTGGCCGATGTTCTCCAACGTCGCCTGCAGCAGCTTGCGGTTGAAGCGCAGTGCCTCCGACGCCTCGTCCAGCATTGCCATGGCGTCGCCGCGCGACAGCGAGCGGCCCTGGAGCGAGGCCGCCATCACCACCCGCGCCGACGCCGCACCGATGGCGCCGGCGATCAGCGTCTCGGTGAAGCGGACGGCGTCGAGGTCGGCCGGGCCGGCCTCGCCCTTGTGGCCGGCGGCATAAGCGTCGAAGGCGGCGTTGCCGCGCTCCGCCCCGACGAAGCGGATGGCGAGCGCCCGCAGGTCGGCCAGCTTGGCGAGCGCCTGGGGAGTGTCGTCGTCGTCCTGGTCGGCGGTGGCGGTGGTGTAGAAGACCGCCTGCGTGCGCTCCACCGCGCTGGGGCGGGCGAGCAGGGATCCGGCGATGAAGGCGATCAGGTTGGCCAGCAGGCTCCACAGGCTGGCGTGGGAGATGGGGTCCAGCCCCTCGATCCCGAACAGCGCCTGCGGGCGCAGCCAGCCGATGCCCCAGGGGCCGACGTCGAACAGGGCGTCGGGCACCGGGACGATGCGGGCCATCGACGGCACCAGCAGGGTGTAGACCCACAGCAGGAAGCCGGCGCCCAGCCCCGCCAGCGCCCCCACCCGGTTGGCCCGCGGCCAGTAGAGCCCGCCGAAGAAGGCCGGCCCGAACTGCGCCACCGCGACGAAGGACAGGAGGCCGATGACGGTCAGCGGGTAATCGCGGTCGACCAGCCGGTGCATCACATAGGCCAGCAGCAGGATGCCCAGCACCGACAGCCGCCGCACCAGCAGCAGCGTGCCGACCATGTCGCGCCGGCCGACGCGGGCGGCGAAGCGGGGGCGGCTGAGCAGCAGCGGCATCACCACGTCGTTGCACAGCATGGTGCTGAGCGACACCGCGGCGACGATGACCATGCCGGTCGCCGCCGACAGGCCGCCGATGAAGGACAGCAGGCTGAAGCCGCTCGCCCCCGCCGCGATCGGCAGGGTTATCATGAAGGTGTCGGGGTTGATGTCGTCGCCGAAGGTGACGAGGCCGGCCACCGCGATGGGGATCATCAGTGCGCTGAGCGCCACCAGATAGGTCGGGTACATCCAGGCGGCGGCGCGCAGATGGCGGGGGTTGTCGTTCTCCACCGTCATCACATGGTACATCTGCGGCAGGCAGAGGAAGGCGATGATCGAGATCGCCGTGTTCGACCACCATGTCGGGTCGGAAAAGCTGGGCGACAGCAGCGGCTCCGCCTGTGGCCGGGCGATCAGGTCGGTGTAGCCGTCGAACATGCCCCAGACGATGAAGGCCGCCACCGCAAGGAAGACGGTCAGCTTCACCAGGCTTTCGAAGGCGATGGCCAGCATCAGGCCGCGGTGATGCTCGCTGGCGTTGATGTGGCGGACGCCGAACAGGATGGTGAACACCGCCATCGACAGCGCCACCGCGAAGGCGGTGTCGCCCCAGATCGGCGGCGGCAGGGCCGCCGGGGCGGCCAGCGAGGGCGCGGTCAGCACGTCGAAGCTGGCGGCGACCGCCTTCAGCTGGAGCGCGATGTAGGGAAGCACGCCGACCAGCGCCGTCAGCGTCACCAGCGCCGCCACCGCCTGGCTCTTGCCATAGCGGGCGCCGATGAAGTCGGCGATGGAGGTGACGTTCTGCGCCTTGGTGATGGCGATGATCTTGGTCAGCACCGGCCTTGCCGCCAGCAGCAGGAACATCGGCGCCAGATAGATCGGCAGGAAATCGAAGCCGCTGGCCGACGCCCGGCCGACCGATCCGTAGAAGCTCCAGCTGGTGTTGTAGATGCACAGCGTCAGCGCATAGAGGATGCCGGCCGCGCGCGGGGAGGACAGCACCAGCGTTCCACCCGCGGTGCGCCGGTCGCCCCACCAGGCGATGGCGAACAGCACCCCCAGATAGGCCGCCGACACGGCCAGGACCAGCCAACTCTGCACGACCGACGGACCTCTCGGGAGGGAAGGGAATGGGCGCGGGACAGGGGACGGAAAAGCCGGCCGACCCTATCCCAACCGGCCCGCCGGCAACAATGTCCGACCGTTCGCGGCTGGAACAATCGGAGGTCTCCGTCGGTTTACTGCGACGCCGTCGCTGGGAAAGCGTCGCGAAAAGCCCAATCTGTGGCAAGATGGATCATCGTGACGGAGCCCGGCCCCTGGTGCCGGACCCGGTGCGTGGCCTGAAACGGAAGACGGACACCCAACAGAATGCTGATAGACGCCTATTTGGGGTTCCGGGTCGGGGACGTGGTCCTGGATCGTGCGGAGCTTGCCGCCGGTACCGCCACCATCAAGGAGATCCACGTCGTCCCGTGCGACTGGGCGCATGGCCTCACCGGCATCGCCGTCATGGAGAATGGCGCCGAGCGCTTCATCGTCCAGCTGAAGAAGGTGCGCCCGACCGAAGAGGTCGAAACCGAAAGCAACGTCCGCCCCCTGCGCCATCGCGCGCGCTGAGCGGAACCATCATGCGCTGAAAACGGCGCCGACAACGGCAAGGCCCGCCGCCCCGGATCGGAGCGGCGGGCCTTCGTCTTTGCGGCGATGACTGCACCGGCCGGTGAGTCGGGGCAGCGTCAGTGGCGAAGCTGGACGCGTCCGCCATTCATGCGCGCGTCGTCGACGCGGGCGATGGCGGGCAGGCCGCGCAGGAAGGCGGCGCCGGTGTCGGTCGCCTCGAACAGGACATGGCCCTGGCGGTCCTGGCCGCGGAAACGGGCCTCGGTCGCCATGCCGGCATTGCGGACGGCGGCCGACAGCTCGGACACGGCCTTCCAGATGCGGGCACGGTGTTCGGCGGCGCTGGAACAGCCGGAGGAATCCGCGACGGCCAGCGTTACGGTAAAGGAATGAAGCTCGATCGCCATGGTGGCACCACGGAACATGAATTTCGGGAATGAAGTACCCGGATCGTTCCGGCCATCGGCCGGATACGGCGCCGGCCCTTGGGATCGAGAAACTCAGTCGTAACGGGGAAGCTTCGACAGGACGATGTCGCTGATGAGGCCGCGGAGCTGGCTGACCGGGAGCTGTTCGACCGGTATGCGGACGGCGCGGGCGTAGGTCTCGCAAACGTGCCAGACATGGTCGGGTTCGACCAGGATGTGCCGGGCGAGATCTTGGTCGTCGGCGTTCGCCCGACCGGGCAACGCCTTTTCACAGGCCAGAGCGGTTTGCACCATGTCGCTGGCCAGACTGTGCAGATTCATGGATGGCACCTTCCCATGTTCGGGAATTGGTTGGGAACACGAACAGATTAAACCTTCGGACCGGTTCCCACAACGGTGCCTATGACGTTCGGCTGTGACAATTGGACGTTCGTGCCACAGCGGGCGCATCGGCAAAGCTGACGGCGGCCGGTCTACCTGCATCAACATAGGTCGGGGCGGTTTATTCCGCCTGTGACCGTTTCGCGGGTCAGACGCGGCAGATTCCGGCGAACTCCTGCTGCAATCCCCTCTTGCGCCGGCAGCGCTTTTGCCCATGGGGTGCTGCCGGCCGCTCCCGGTCCCGCGGAAGCGCAGGGGTCGGGAGCGGCCGCGCCCGGCCGTCAGACGTCCAGCACGGTCCGGCTGTTCTTCGCCACCAGCGCCTGGAAATAGGGCTGCAGCTTGGCGTCGTCGAAGCCGAATGCCTGTTGGAAGCGGATGATCAGGTCGCGTTCGCCCTGCTCCGCCTCGCCGTCGGCCATGGCGCTGTCGATCATGTTCAGCAGGATGCACAGGCGCTGCTGCTCGTTGAGCTTCGGGGCGACCTCGCCCAGGAACGCATCGGGCGGAGTGCTGCGTGCGAATTTGAAGCAGCGGTCCAGTTCCTCCCGCGTGGCGTTCCGGCCGAGGACGGAGAGCAGATGGCCCACCTCCTCCGGATCGATCTCGCCGTCCGATCCCATGCAGTAGATCAGCGACACGACCAGCGCACGGCGCGGGTTCAGCTCCAGCGGAGCGTTGCCCTTGAACATATCGAACAGACCCATGTTCTTACCTCCCCAATGGTCCAGACGCCCGCGCATTTGGGCCCGTGGGGTACTCCGTGCAAGATGGGGGTGGCGCCGTTTTTTCCCCGCGGCCGGCTCCACTGGCCGCAACGCTCGCCATCGGGGCAAACCCTGAGGCGGGCCGCCGTCGAATACCGCGCCGGGCTTGCGGGTTTCATGATAATTTGCGCCTGAAGCATCGGTTCGGCCGCATCGATCGATCCGGATCGCGTGGCGGCGGTAAGGGGGAATTCCGGGAGGATTTGTGGGACGCTTCGTCCGGGGCGCTCTGGTGGTGGTGGTGGTCCTGGCCGCATTGGCCGGCAACGCGGCGCACAGGATCTATTACGATTACCAGGACACGCAGCAGCGCCGCTTCGCCATGGTCCGCGACATGGCCCGGCTGGTGGATGACCATGTCCACCGGACGGTGCGCACTGCCGACATCGCGCTCGACCAGACCGCGGCGATGGTGGCGGAGGCCGGCGGGCCGCAGAAGGTGCGCGACCTGAAGCACTGGACCCGCCTGCGCGAATACGCTGCCCATATCGATGGCGCCGACGCGATCTGGATCTATGACGCCGACGGGCGGGCCGTCCTGGAGTCGGCCAGCTTCCCCAACCGCATCGCCGGCTTTTCCGATCCGGCGGGGCTGGAGGCCCTGCGGAGCGGAGCGCGCCTGCACATCGGCGCCGGGCAGCCCGGCCGCACCGGCAGCCAGCCGCTGGTCTTCCCGGTGTCCCGCCCGCTGCATGACGACGAGGGGCGCTTCGTCGGCGTGGCATCGGCGTCGATCCGGGTCGATACGCTGACCGATTTCTACAACATGCTGGGCTTCGAGTTCGATCCGCTGATCGGCGTCTACCGCCCGAACGGAGAGGTGGTCGCCCGCCGCCCGGCGACCGAGGCGTCGATGGGCCGGTCCATCGCCGGCGGGCTGCTGTTCCAGACCAAGCTGCGGGAGGCGCCGGAGGGGCAGTACCTGTCGCCGTCGGTGCTGGACGGCGTACTGCGCATCGCCGCCTACCGCACGATGCGCGACTATGGGCTGGTGGTGGTGACCGGCATCGACCGCGAGGAGGCGATGGCCGCCTGGCGTACCCGCACCCTGTACACGGTGGCGGAGACCGCCGTCGGGCTGCTGGCGATCCTGGCGATGCTGGCCTGGGGCCTGCGTTACCTGGACCGCGAGCGCAAGGCGCAGGTCGCATTGGCCGAGGCGCGCAGCGCGGTGGAGCGCACCAGCGCCGAACGCGACGAGAGCGCGAGGCTGGCGGCGGCGCTCGACCATGCCCGTGATATGGCGGAGACCGCGCGGCAGGCCGCCGAGGCCGCCAACCGCGCCAAGGGCGAGTTCCTGGCCGGGCTGAGCCACGAGCTGCGCACCCCGCTGAACGCGGTGATCGGTTTCGCCGACCTGATCGCCCGCGAGGCCGAAGGGCCGGTCGGCACGCCGGCCTACCGGCAATACGCCGCCAACGTCCGCGATTCCGGCCAGCATGTGCTGGAGCTTATCAACGAGATCCTCGACCATGCGCGGGCGGAGGCCGGGGCGCTCCGCATCGAGGAGGGGCGCTGCGACCTGGAGGCGGCGGCCGATTTCGCCGTCCGCATGCTGGCCCCGCGGGCCGAGCGCGCCGGCGTGCTGCTGTCGGCGGCGGTGGTGCCGGCTGCGCGGCACCTGCGCGGCGACGAGCGCCGCATCCGCCAGATCCTGCTGAACCTGATCGCCAACGGGGTGAAATACACGCCGTCGGGCGGATCGGTGACCCTGTCGGCCATGGTGGAGGATGGCGTTCCGGTGATCCGCGTCACCGACACCGGCCTCGGCATCCCCGCCGATGATCTCGACCGCGTGCTGGAGCCTTTCGCCCGCGTGGACAGCGCCGCCAACCGCGGCATCGAGGGCGCCGGGCTGGGGCTGCCGCTGACCAAGCGGCTGGTGGAGCTGCATGGCGGCACCCTGGCGCTGCGCAGCACGCTGGGCGTCGGAACCACGGTGACGGTGCGCCTGCCCGCCGCCCGCCTGCTGCCGCCGGAAACCCGGCAGCCGTCCCAGCCGGCGCCGGCACCCGCCGCGATCCCTGCCGCGATCCCTGCCGCGTCTGCCCCGGCCCTGGCCCCGTCTCCTGCCCCGGCGGTGCAGCCTCTGTCGATCCTGCTGGTGGACGACGATCCGACCGTGCGCGACATGGTGGCCGGGCTGCTGCGCGGCTGGGGCCACCGGGTGATCGCGGCGGCCAACGCCAACGAGGCACTGGTGATCCTGGATGGGCCGGAGCCGCTGGACCTGATGCTGAGCGACGTGGTCATGCCGCCGGGCATGGACGGCACGGAGCTGGCGCGGCAGGCCGCCCGCATGCGCCCCGGCCTGCCGGTGCTGCTGGCCTCCGGCTTCGCCGCCCATGCCGTCGGCAACCCCGCCGCCTTCGGACCGGAGGTGGCGATGATCGCCAAGCCCTTCTCCATCGAGGAACTGCGCCGGCAGCTGGCCCGCATCGCCGGCACGCGCGGGACGGCGGGGCCGGCGCAGGCCCAGACTGCTTCCCAGGCATCTCCCCAGACTGCTTCCGTGTCTTCCGTACCGGCGCCCGCGGCACCCGCCCGGCCGGGCCGCCGCGCCTGCTGATCGCCGAGGACCTGTCGATCAACCGCGAACTGCTGGCCGCCCTGTTCCGCGACAGCGGCTATGGGATCGATCTGGTGGCCGACGGCGCAGCGGCGGTGGAGGCGGTGCGGGCCGGCGGCTACGACCTCGTGCTGATGGACGTGCAGATGCCGGGCATGGACGGGCTGGAGGCCAGCCGCGCCATCCGCGCCATGCCGCCGCCCCACGGCGACCTGCCGATCCTGGCGCTGACCGCCGGCTCCTCCGAAGAGGAACGGCGCCAGTGCCGCGAGGCCGGCATGAACGGGCACATCGGCAAGCCCTATGACCGCGAGGTCCTGCTGCGTCAGGTCGCCCGTACGCTCGCGTCCCGGCGCAGCCGGACCGGGGTTGCGTGACCGCCGGTGCGGTCATTCGACATGCCGGATAGGTAGCAGCCCTTGATCGCCGGCCCCTCAGGGCTGTTCGAAGACCTGCGGGAAATGGGCGAGGCGGCGGCCGAACAGGCTTTGCGGCTTGGTCTCCGCCGACGCGGACGCCTGAACCTGAGGCATCGCGGCAGGCATCATCGCGGGCATCGCCGGGGTGGCGGGCAGGGCGCGCGCGGAGGTCGGGCGCGACCGGCGTTCGGATTTGTCGGGCGGGGCGTAGAAGTGAAGGGTCAGCTGGCCGTCGGCTTCCGCCGCATAGGGCAAGCCGGGGGCCGTCCGGCGTTCGGTGCCGGGAAGCACATACTGCTCGCCTTGGTCGGTGCGTTCGATATGCGGCATGACCGGTATCCTGTCTCCACCGCACCGATCCTGCCGTTCCGGCCCTTCCGGGTCAAGGCCGCGCTGCTGCACGAAGGGTTTATCCGTTCGCGTCGTGTTCCCGCCCCCGATTTCCCCGACTTCCGGATGGGGCCGGGCGGGCCGGCCGCCCCCTTATGGCGTCAGCAGGCCGGAAACCAGCAGGTAGGACAGGGCGGCGACGATGCCGGAGGCGGGAATCGTCAGCACCCAGGCCCAGACGATTCGGCCGGCCAAGCTCCAGCGGACCGCCGAGGTGCGGCGGGCGGAGCCGACGCCGACGATGGCGCCGGTGATGGTGTGGGTGGTCGACACCGGAATGCCCAGCCACGTCGCGCCGAACAGGGTGATGGCGCCCGCGGTCTCGGCGCAGAAGCCCTGGTAGGGCCTCAGGTCGGTGATGCGCGAGCCCATGGTGCGGACGATGCGCCAGCCGCCCATCATGGTGCCCAGCCCCATCGCCGCCTGACAGGTGATGATGACCCAGAAGGGCACGTAGAAGGTGTCGCCCAGCATGCCCTGGCTGAACAGCAGGACGGCGATGATGCCCATCGTCTTCTGCGCGTCGTTGCCGCCGTGGCCCAGGCTGTAGAGTGCGGCCGAGACCAGCTGGAGATGGCGGAACTGCCGGTCGACGGTGAAGGGGACGGCCCGGCGCAGCGCCCAGGACACGACCAGCATCAGCAGCAGCGCCAGCAGCAGGCCGATGCCCGGCGACAGCACGATGGCGACCGCCGTCTTGGTGAAGCCGCTGGCGATGATGGCGCCGAAGCCCGCCTTGGCGATGCCGGCCCCGGCGATGCCGCCGACCAGCGCGTGCGAGGAGGAGGACGGCAGCCCGAGATACCAGGTGATGAGGTTCCAGCCGATGGCGCCGATCAGCGCCGCCAGGATCACCGCCGGGTCCATCACCAGCGGGTCGACCAGACCGGTGCCGATGGTGGTGGCGACATGCAGGCCGAAGAACAGGAAGGCGATGAAGTTGAAGAAGGCCGCCCACAGGACGGCGAGCTTCGGCGCCAGCACGCGGGTCGACACCACCGTGGCGATGGAGTTCGCCGCGTCGTGCAGGCCGTTGATGAAGTCGAAGGCGAGCGCCACGAAGACGATGACGATGATCGCCGGCAGACCGAGTTGGAGGGCCTCCATCGCCGCGGCCTCAGACCTGGTCGAGCGTGATGCCCGCGACCAGGTCGCCGACGTCGTCGCAGCGGTCGGTCACCGCCTCCAGCATCTCGTACAGCTCGCGCCGGCCGAGGAAGGCGATCATGTCCGGCTTCTCGGCGATCAGCGACTGCAGGGCGCTGCGCAGCACGTCGTCGGCCTCGTCCTCCAGGTCGGACATGCGGCCGCAGAGATGGTCGATCCGCTCCGCGTTGCGGGCGATGGCGCCCAGCAGCGGCATCAGTTCCAGCATCACGTCGGCCTGCTGGCGGATCAGGGCGACGAAGCGGCGCATCGGCTCGTCGAACGTCTCGATGCCGTAGAGGCCGGCATGGCGCGGCACCTCGTCCATCAGGTCGATGGCGTCGTCCAGCGCGTTGATCAGCGACAGGATGTCCGAGCGGTCGAAGGGGGTGATGAAGGCGCGGTGCAGGTCGCGCCCGGCATCCTTGGCGATGCGGTCGGCGTCCTTCTCCACCCGCTTCAGCGCCGCGATCTTCTGCGCCCGCTCCTCCGGCCCTGCGTCCATCACCGCTTCCAGCGCGGCGGCTGCGGCCACGATATGGCGGG
The DNA here is from genome assembly GCF_055698305.1 of Azospirillum sp. VT-I1. NCBI lineage: Bacteria > Pseudomonadati > Pseudomonadota > Alphaproteobacteria > Rhodospirillales > Azospirillaceae > Azospirillum > Azospirillum sp. VT-I1. Next base: position 507,867 of record NZ_CP168805.1, read on the forward strand.
CCTGCTCGACGAACTGTTCGACGAAGCGTTCCTCCTTCGGCATCAGCGAACGGAAAGCGCGCAGCAGCATGGGACGGTGACTCGCGGTGACTGAAGTGATTTGGCGCCGCTCTTAGCACGCTTCGCCGCGCGGTGCAGCGGCGCTGTGTCATGTAACAGTCATGAAACAGTCATTTGGTAGCAAAATCGCCACAGGTTGCGGCCAACGCGCATTTTCTCCGCACTGGACGAACGGCCCGGATTGTCGGCGTGGAGGCGGGCGGGGCCATGGAAAGGCGCAATGCGCCTCCCCAAATCTCCGGCAGGCCCCTTCAAGACCGCAGGTTTGCCCGCATGACGTGCCCATCCCCCTCCGCCGCCTCGCCGTGCCGGCCCTGGCGGCCCTGCTGCTCTCGACGGCGCCGCTGCAGGCGCAGACGGCCTCGCCGCAGGATCCCGCCGGCCGCTGCAGTCCGACCGTCTCGGCCGCGCTCACCACCTGGGACGCCGGTCTGGCGACGGCGGAGCGGTTCGGCGACCGGGCGGTGGCGTTGGCGCGGGAGAAGGGGCGGGAGTATCTGCTGCCGCTGCTGGGCATCGATCCGAAGACGGCGCCGCCCGACGCCAAGAATGGCGGGACGGCTGACGATGTCGGCCGCGCGCTGGAGGAAAGCCGCGACGATCCCAAGCGGCGCGCCGAACTCTGCGCCGCCATCACCCGCGCCGCCGACGAGGCCAAATCCTCTGCCGGCGCCGGGCTGGACGCGCTGAAACGCGCGCTCGACGGCTGGCAGCTGTCGCCGGGCCCGGTCAACCCGCCGGCCGAGCCGGCAAAGCCGGACGGGCTGATCCGCACATGAGGGGATGATTGGGAAGAGGCGGAAGCCTCTTCCCAAGTGACAACCCTTACAGCCAGTCGGGCACGCGCTCGGCCGCCAGCATCTCCTCCACCGTCGGGCGGGGGCGGATGACGGAGAAGCGGTCGCCGTTGACCAGAACCTCCGGCACCAGCGGCCGGGTGTTGTAGGTCGAGGCCATCACCGCGCCATAGGCGCCAGCCGACAGGAAGGCGACGAGGTCGTCGTCGGCCAGCGGCGGCAGCGGGCGCTGCACGGCGAAGGTGTCGCCGCTCTCGCAGACCGGGCCGACCACGTCGTAGGGCTCCGCCGCGACGCCGGCCGCCGGCTCGGCGACGGGAACGATGCCGTGATAGGCGTCGTAGAGCGACGGGCGGATCAGGTCGTTCATCGCCGCGTCGACGATGGCGAAGCGGCGGTGCAGACCCTGCTTCACATAGATGACGCGGCTGACCAGGATGCCGGCGTTGCCGACCAGCGACCGGCCCGGCTCCAGCGTGATGCGGCAGCCGAGGTTGCCGGTGATGGAGCGCACCATCGCGGCATAGTCGGCCAGATCGGGCGGCGCCTCGTTCTTGTAGGTGATGCCGAGCCCGCCGCCGAGGTCGAGGCGCTGGATGTCGTGCCCGTCCTCGCGCAGCTGGTGCAGCAGCGCCGCCACTCGCTCGTAAGCCGCCCGGAAGGGGGCGAGGTCGGTCAGCTGCGAGCCGATATGGACGGCGATGGCGACCGGCTTGATGCCCGGCAGGGCCGCGGCGCGGCGGTAGATCTCGCGCGCGTGGTCGTAGTCGATGCCGAACTTGTTCTCTTTCTTGCCGGTGGCGATCTTGGCGTGGGTCTTGGCGTCGACGTCCGGGTTGACGCGGAAGGCGATGGGAGCCTCCACGCCGAGGCTGGTCGCTACCTCGCTCAGCGCCTCAAGCTCCGGCACCGATTCCACGTTGATCTGGTGGATGCCGGCCTCAAGGGCCGCGCGCAGATCCCCGCGGGTCTTGCCGACGCCGGAGAAGACGATGCGCTCCGCCGGGATGCCGCCGGCCAGCGCGCGCTTCATCTCGCCCACCGACACCACGTCGCCGCCGGCGCCGAGCCGGGACAGGGTGCGGATGACCGCGAGGTTGGAATTCGCCTTCAGCGCATAGCAGACGCCGGCATCCTGGCCGGCGAAGGCGCCGGCATAGGCGTTGTAGTGCGATTCCAGCGCCGCGGTGGAATAGAGGTAGAAGGGGGTGCCCACCTCGCGCGCAACATCCTCCAGCGACACGGATTCGGCGTGCAGCACGCCGTTGCGGTAGGCGAAGACGCTCATGGGCGAGCCGTTAGGTGCACCGGTGCGGGCGGCGTTCATGGGAACTGGACTCCGGAACCGGCCGGCTTACCGGGCTTCGGGTCCAGCGAGGGGTTGGGATAGGTGCGCGGGAAGGGATCGACCTGACCTTCCGGACGCGGGCTGTCGACGACGCTGGGCTTCTTGCCGCATCCGGCGAGCGTCAGCACACCGGCCAGGGCGAGGACGGTCAAAGTAACGCTGCGGTTCACAGGAAACGCTCCCGGGCGGCCTTCACCGCCTCCTGCACGCGGACCGGGGCCGGGCCGCCGAAGCTGGTGCGGCTGTTCAGCGATGCCTCGATGCTCAGCGCCGGATAGACCGCTTCGGTGATGCGCGGCTCGATGGCCTGGAGTTCGGCCAGCGTCAGGTCGGTCAGGCCGACGCGCCGGTCCTCCGCCGCCTTCACGGCGCGGCCGGTGACGTGGTGCGCCTCGCGGAAGGGCATGTCCAGTTCCCGCACCAGCCAGTCGGCGAGGTCGGTGGCGTTCAGGAAGCCGCGGTCGGCCGCCTCGCGCATCGCCGGGACGTTGGGCTGCATGTCGCGCACCATGCCTTCCATGGCGGCGATGCAGAGCGCCAGCGTGTCGTCGGCCTCGAACACCGGTTCCTTGTCTTCCTGCATGTCCTTGGAATAGGCCAGCGGCAGGCCCTTCATGGCGATCAGCAGGCTGTTCAGGCTGCCGATCACCCGGCCGGCCTTGGCACGCACCAGCTCCGCCGCGTCGGGGTTCTTCTTCTGCGGCATGATGGAGGAGCCGGTGGTGAAGGCGTCCGACAGCCGGATGAAGCGGAACTGGGCGGAGCACCAGATCACGATCTCTTCGGCGAAGCGCGACAGGTGCATGGCGCAGATCGACGCCGCCGACAGGTATTCCAGCGCGAAGTCGCGGTCGGACACCGCGTCCAGCGAATTGGCGGTCGGCCGGTTGAAGCCCAGCGCCTCCGCCGTCATGAAGCGGTCGATGGGGTAGGGCGTGCCGGCCAGCGCGGCCGAACCCAGCGGGCATTCGTTCAGCCGGCAGCGGGCGTCGCGGAAGCGGCTGCGGTCGCGCCCGAACATCTCGACATAGGCCAGCAGATGGTGGGCGAAGCTGATGGGCTGCGCCGCCTGCAGGTGGGTGAAGCCGGGCATCACCGTTTCGGTGTGCTGCTCCGCCAGGTCGATCAGGGCGGCCTGCAGCGCGGTCAGGCCGGCGATGGTGCGGTCGATGGCGTCGCGCACCCACAGCTTGAAGTCGGTCGCCACCTGGTCGTTGCGCGAGCGGCCGGTGTGCAGGCGCTTGGCCGGTTCGCCGATCAGTTCGGCCAGCCGGGCCTCCACATTCATGTGGATGTCCTCCAGCTCCACCTTGAAGGTGAAGCTGCCGGCGTCAATCTCTGCCTTTACGCGGTCGAGGCCGTCGATGATGGCGTCGGCGTCGGCCTGGGATATGATGCCCTGCTTGGCCAGCATCGCGGCATGGGCCTTCGACCCGGCGATGTCCTGGTCGGCGAGCCGCTTGTCGAAGCCGATGGAGGCGTTGATCTTCTCCATGATGGCGGCGGGACCGCGCGCGAAGCGCCCGCCCCACATCTGGCTGGCGGCGGGTGCGGAGGCGCCGGTGGGTACGCCGGTTGCGGCGCCGGCGGTGGGGGCGGAGGTCGGCGGGGTCTGATCGGCGCTCATGGGGACGGATACCGGGACATTCGGGTGAAGGGGAGCGAGGAAGCGTGAGTATGCGGACTTTGGCGGCTGTCGCAACGGTTTGTGTGTGCATGGCCGGGGCCGGCCTGTGGTGGAGCGCCGGTGCGGCGCCCAACCCGCCGGAGGTGCTGCGGCTGGGCGCGCCGGACACGCCGTCCGTCATGCCTGCTGCCTCCACCGGCGTCGACAAGCTGGAGAAGTTCAAGGGGGCGGATCCCAAGCCGATGCCGCCGCTGTCCTTCATCGACGCCGAGGGGCGGCGGACCGATCTGGCCGACTTCAAGGACCGGGTGATCCTGCTGAACCTGTGGGCGACCTGGTGCGGGCCTTGCGTCAAGGAGATGCCGTCGCTCGACCGGCTGCAGGCCCAGCTGGGCGGCGATGCCTTCCAGGTGGTGGCGCTGTCGCTGGACCGCGGCGGGCGGGCGGCGGTGGAGCCCTTCTACAAGAAGACGGGGGTGCAGAACCTGACGGTGTTCCTCGACCCGGCGTCGGAGTCGATGAAGGCGCTGTCGCTGCGCGGCCTGCCCACCACCATCCTGGTCGATCCGGAAGGGCGCGAGCTTGGCCGCATCGAAGGAGCGGTGGAGTGGGATGCGCCGGAGGTCGTCGCCTTCCTGCGCCAGTTTTTGGGCCGCGGCGGCGGACCGGCGCGCGACCGCGGCGGGGTGATGAAGACCGGCGGCTGACAGCTGGTGGCTGACGGTCCCGACGCCATGAGGTAGAGTGCAGCGATAACCTTTCGCCCCTTCCGAGCCATGCAATGACGCAGCCCGCAGCAACCGGTCCCAAGCGCTACACCATCGGCCCCGGCGTGGTGATGATGCGGCAGGGCGAGCGTGCCGACCGGGCGTGGCTGATCGAATCCGGCGAGCTGGAGGTGCTGCTGACCACGCCGGACGGCGGCACGCGGCGGCTGGGGGTGGTCGGCAAGGGCGCCGTGGTCGGCGAGATGGCGCTGATCGACGACGGGGAGCGCAGCGCCACCGTGCGCTCGCTGACCGAGGTGTCCTGCGTCGAGGTGACGCGGGAGGCCTTCCGCGGCCTGCTGAAGCGCAGTCCGCCGCTGGCGTCATACCTGCTGCAGAGCCTGATCGCCGCCATCCGCCGCGACTATGGCCTGCCGCCGACCGAGCGGTTCGGCAACGCGGTCGATTTCCGCTCCACCAACTCCTTCCAGAAGGTGGTCGACCGCCGCATGATCCGCGAGGGGCATGTCTTCTTCAACCCCAACGAGCCGGTGAACGCCGCCTACCTGATCCAGTCCGGCCGCGTGGCGCTCCGCCCCGGCCGCGGGACATTGGGCGAGGACATCGCCACCTTCGGGCCGGGCAGCCTGTTCGGCGAGATTTATCTGCTGACCGGCCGCCTGCCCGACGTCACCGCGGTGGCGGTCAGCGGAGGCATCTGCGAGGTGATCGACAAGCGCAGCTTCGAGGATGCGGTGATGGCGATGCCGCCGATCCTCAAGTCGCTGGCGCGGATCTACATCTCGCAGCTGACGAAGGCGAAGGCGGGGTGAAGCCCTTTCCACGGAGTGGTAACCCTCTCCCCCCGGGGAGAGGGCTGGGTGAGGGGCGCGCGTTGCGAGGATCATCAAGCATCGCGCGCTCCTGATCTTTCACAAACTCCACCCTGTGCATCCCCTCACCCCAACCCTCTCCCGGGGGAGAAGGGGATTTGTGCGTGGTCTCGGCGGCTACCGCCTCTCCAGCCCGCGCATGACCAGCGCCCACACCGCCTCGAACGCCGCGGCGGTGTCGGGGGAGGCCCATTCGGCGGCGTGGGCGGGGTTGTGGAAGCGGGCGGTCGCGTCGAACAGGGCGCGGGCCACCGCCGCGGCGTCGCCGGGGGCGAAGCTGCCGTCGGCCATGCCGTCGGCGACGATGCAGGCGAGCTGGCCGCTCAGATGCGCCACATGCTCCGCCACCACGTCCCGGGCTTCGGCGGCGAGCGTCATGTAGGTGGCGAACAGCTCCGGATCGTCGCCGGCCTTGCGGTGCTTGGCCTGGATCAGCGCGTCGAACCAGCGGCGCAGGCGGGCGGGCGCCGGTCCGCTCTCCTCGGCGATGACCGCCAGCGGGTCGGAGACGCGGGCGAGCCAGCGCTCCGTCACCGTGTCGCGCAGGGCGGCCTTGCTGGGGAAATGGCGGTAGACGCTGCCGTGGCTGACGCCCAGCGCGCGGGCGACGTCCACCACCGTGGCCTTGGCGGGACCGTAGCGGCGGAGCACCTCCTCCGCCGCCTCCAGGATGCGGTCCGGAGTCAGCGCCGCCTCAGCCATGGGACACCGCCTCAGCGCCGCTCGCTGTCGAGCATCGCCATCTGTTGCGGGGCGTAACGGTCGCCGGCGGCCGCACCGGGCGGCACCGCCCGTTCGATCGCGGCGAGGTCATCGGGGGTGAGGTCAACGTCCAGGGCTCCCAGCGATTCGGTCAGCCGGTCGCGCCGCCGCGCGCCGACCAGCGGCACAATATCCGAACCGCGCGACAGCACCCAAGCAATCGCGATCTGCGCGACGCTGACCCCCTTCGCCGCGGCGACCCGGCGCAGCTCATCGACCAGCGCGAGGTTGTGGTCCAGGTTCCCGCCCTGGAAGCGCGGGCTGTGGGCGCGGAAGTCGCCCGCGGCGTTGGCGCTGTCCTTCGTCCAATGGCCGCTGATGAGGCCGCGCGACAAGACGCCATAGGCGGTGATGCCGATGCCGAGTTCGCGGCAGGCCGGCAGGATGGCGTCCTCGATCCCGCGGGAAATCAGCGCATATTCGATCTGCAGGTCGCAGATCGGATGGACGGCGGCGGCGCGGCGGATGGTGTCGGCCCCCATCTCCGACAGGCCGATGTGGCGGACATAGCCGGCCTTCACCATGTCGGCGACGGCGCCGATGGTGTCCTCGATCGGCACGTCCGGGTCGAGGCGCGACGGGCGGTAGACGTCGATGTGGTCCAGCCCAAGCCGGGTCAGCGTGTGGGCCAGGAAATTCTTCACCGCCGCCGGCCGGGCGTCGTAGCCGAGCCAGCTGCCGTCCGGCGCGCGCAGGGCGCCGAACTTCACGCTGACCTGGAAGCGGTCGCGCGGGATGCCGCGCAGCGCCTCGCCGATCAGCATCTCGTTGTGGCCCATGCCGTAGAAGTCGCCGGTGTCGAGCAGCGTCACCCCGGCGTCGAGCGCCGCATGGATGGTGGCGATGCTCTCCGCCCGGTCGGCGGGGCCGTACATGCCGGACATGCCCATGCAGCCGAGGCCGAGGGCGGAAACGGTGGGGCCGGATTTGCCGAGTGTGCGCGTGTCCATTTGTCCCTCCATCGATGCGTGATGGAGAGGTTATCGGCTATTGACTGACAGATGTCAATATCTGTCAGTCGAACTTCGTCACAGGTCAGCTGCGGTCGACCACGATCACACGGAAGTCGTTGACGTTGGTGCGGGTCGGGCCGGTGACGACCAAATCGCCCAGCGCCTTGAAGAAGCTGTAGCCGTCGTTGTCGGCGAGGAAGGCCTTGGCATCCAGGCCCATGGCCTCGGCCCGTTCCAGCGTGTCGGGGCGCAGGATGGCGCCGGCATTGTCCTCCGTTCCGTCGATGCCGTCGGTGTCGAAGGCGGCAGCCCAGATGCCGGGATGGCCGTCGAGCGCCACGGCGAGCGCCAGCAGGAATTCGACGTTGCGGCCGCCACGCCCCTGGCCGCGCACCGTCACCGTGGTCTCGCCGCCGGACAGGATCACGGCGGGGACCGGGGCCGGCTGGCCGTGGCGGGCGGCCTGACGGGCGATGCCGGCATGGACCTTGGCGACCTCGCGCGCTTCGCCCTCGATGGCGTCGCCCAGGATGACGGGGGTATAGCCGCGGTCGCGGGCCAGCGCCGCCGCGGCTTCCAGCGCGTCCTGCGGGGTGGCGATGATGGTGGTCTCGGCACCGGCCAGCCGCGGGTCGCCGGGCTTGGGCGTCTCGTCCGCCGCCGCCTCCAGGAAGGCGGCCACGGCCGGCGGCGGGGTGATGCCGTATTTCTTCAGGATGGCGCGGGCGTCGGCGAAGCTGGTGGGGTCGGGCACCGTCGGGCCACTGGCGATCACCGACGGGTCGTCGCCCGGCACGTCGGAGACCAGCAGCGAGACGACGCGCGCCGGGTGGGCCATGGCGGCCAGCCGCCCGCCCTTCACCGCCGACAGATGCTTGCGCACGCAGTTCATCTCGCCGATGTCGGCGCCGCTCTTCAGCAGCGCCTTGGCGACGGCGCGCTTGTCGTCCAGCGTGATGCCGGGCGCCGGCAGGGCCAGCAGGGCCGAGCCGCCGCCGGAGATCAGGCAGAGCACGAGGTCGTCGGCGGTCAGCCCCTGCACCATGTCGACGATGCGCCGCGCCGCCTCCTGCCCGGCAGCGTCGGGCACCGGGTGCGACGCCTGCACCACCTCGATCCGCTCGGTCGGCAGGTCATGGTCGTAGCGGGTGACGACCAGCCCGGTCAGCGGCCCCGGCCAATGGTCCTCCACCGTTTTCGCCATGGCCGCCGCCGCCTTGCCTGCGCCGATGACCACCGTGCGGCCCTTCGGCGGCTGCGGCAGCGCCGCCGGCAGCCGGGTCTCGGCGGTCACTGCGGTGAGCGCCGCCTGGAACAGGTCGTGGAGCAGGGAGTCGGTCGTCATGGCGGTACTCATGGGGCGGTGCTCATGGTCGCGTCGGGAGCGGGGCGGGTAGGATGCACGGGAATGAGGGGTGGGGGAATGGGGCGGGTGGGGTGGGGGTGTTGGAGCGTTGCAGCGTTACACCCCCACCTAACCTCCCCGCTGGGCGGGGGAGGGACTGCCGCCGCTTTCCCGCATCAGCGCTTGTCCCCTCCCCCGCCCAGCTCTCGCACAAAGCTTCGCTTTGTGCTGACGCGGCAGGCGGACCGTAGGTCCGCTGAGAGCGGGGAGGGTTAGGGTGGGGGCAATCGAAGCCGACACCTGATACGAGGCAAGTCCTCACTTCGCCCCAACCTCATGCCCCGCCAGCAGCTCCAGCGCGCGCAGCATGCCGGAATGGTCCCAGGCCGAACCGCCCTGCGCGGCGCAGGCGTTGAACAGCTGCTGGCAGCTGGCGGTGTGCGGCAGCGACAGGTTCAGCGCCTTGGCGCCGCTCAGCGCAAGGTTCAGGTCCTTCTGGTGCAGTTCGATGCGGAAGCCGGGGGTGAAGTTGCGGTTGATCATCCGCTCGCCATGGACCTCCAGAATGCGCGACGAGGCGAAACCACCCATCAGCGCCTGACGGACCTTGGCCGGATCGGCCCCGGCCTTGGAGGCGAACAGCAGCGCCTCGGCCACCGCCTCGATGGTGAGCGCGACGATGATCTGGTTGGCGACCTTGGTGGTCTGGCCGTCGCCGTTGCCGCCGACCAGCGTGACGTTCTTGCCCATCTTCTCGAACAGCGGCTTGACCGTGTCGAAGGCCTCCTGCGGGCCGCCGACCATGATGGTCAGCGAGGCGGCCTTGGCCCCGACCTCGCCGCCCGACACCGGCGCGTCGAGGTAGGCGCAGCCGAGATCGTTGATGCGCTTGGCATATTCCTTGGTCTCGATGGGGGAGATGGAGGACATGTCCACCACGATCTTGCCCGACGACAGGCCGGCGGCGACACCCTTCTCGCCGAACAGCGCGGCACCGACATGGGGCGTGTCCGGCACCATGGTGATGATGACCTCGGCCGCCGCCGCCACCTCCGCGCCGCTCGGGCAGGGGATGGCGCCCTTGTCGGTCAGCTCGGCCGGGACCGGCTTGATGTCGTGGACGTAGAGCGTGTGACCGGCGTCCAGCAGATGCCCCGCCATCGGGGTGCCCATGATGCCGAGACCGATGAATCCGACCTTCATGACGGTAGTCCTTCTCTTTGAATGGGTGGGCCTTGCCTCAGGCGTGCGCCGGTTCGGTCTTGTAGGGGGCGAACCAGCCGAGCCCCTCGTCGGTCGTCGTCTTCGGCTTGTATTCGCAGCCGACCCAGCCGCTGTAGCCGATGGCGTCCAGATGCTTGAACAGGAAGGGATAATTGATCTCGCCGGTGCCGGGCTCGAAGCGGCCGGGGTTGTCGGCCAGCTGGACATGGGCGATGCGGGCGAGGTTGGCCTCGATCGTGCGGGCCAGATCGCCTTCCATGATCTGCATGTGGTAGATGTCGTACTGCACGTACAGATTGTCGGAGCCGACCTTGGCGATCAGGTCCAGCGCCTGTTTCGTGCGGTTCAGGTAGAAGCCGGGGATGTCGCGGGTGTTGATCGGCTCGATCAGCAGCCGGATTCCGGCGCCGGCCAGCGCATCGGCGGCATAGGCGAGGTTGCCGGTCAGCGTGCTTTCGGCCGCGGCGGCGTCGCCGTCCTGCGGCAGGATGCCGACGAGGCAGTTGACCTGTTTGCAGCCCAGCGTGCCGGCATAGTCGATGGCGCGGGCGACGCCGTCGCGGAATTCCTGCACGCGGTCGGGCATGATGGCGATGCCGCGCTCCCCGCCGCCCCAGTTGCCGGCCGGCAGGTTGTGCAGGACCTGGGTCAGCCCGTTCTGGCGCAGCTTCTCGGCCAGCGCATCGGCGGGGAAGTCGTAGGGGAACAGATACTCCACGCCACGGAAGCCGGCATCGGCCGCCGCGGCGAATCGGTCGAGGAAGGGATGCTCGTTGTAGAGCATCGTCAGGTTGGCGGCGAACTGCACCATGGCCGAACTCCCGGTTGCGCGTCTGGGCTGCGCTCTTGGGTTGCGGGATGGCCGCCGCGGATGGAGGGGCGGCCCTTGGGTCGGGAGCTTGACCGCCGTGCAGGCGCTTGAGCCAGTCCGTCGGACGGCTTTTTCATCCAGCGGAAAGCGGGGTTTGCGAACAATCTCGAACGAGGTGCACGGGTCGCCGCGGAACCATGTTGACGCATACGTCACCCTGAACTAGGCTCCGCATCGTCAATCATCCGTATTCCCAGCGCCAGCAGAAGCGCAGTCTTCAAAAGCCGGAGGACCCATCCCGTGAGCCAGCCCGCCGCCCAGCCCTACCCGCATCTGCTGGCCCCGCTCGACCTCGGCTTCACGGTGCTGAAGAACCGGGTGCTGATGGGGTCGATGCACACCGGGCTGGAGGACCGTCGCCGCCATTTCCCGCGGCTGGCCGCCTATTTCGCCGAGCGGGCGCGCGGTGGGGTCGGGCTGATGGTGACCGGCGGATTCTCGCCGAATGTGGAGGGGTGGCTGTCGCCCTTCGGCTCCACCCTGGCGCGGCACGGGGCGGCACGGTCGCATCGGGTCATCACCGACGCCGTGCATGCCGAAGGCGGCAAGATCGCGCTGCAGATCCTGCATGCCGGCCGTTATGCCTACAGCCCGCTGTCGGTGGCGCCCTCGCGCATCAAGTCGCCGATCACCCCCTTCACCCCGCGCGCCCTGACCGCGCGGGGGGTGGAGCGCCAGATCCGTGCCTATGTTCGCTGCGCCGAACTGGCGCGCGAGGCCGGCTATGACGGGGTGGAGGTGATGGGGTCGGAGGGCTACCTCATCAACCAGTTCCTGGTGACCCATACCAACCAGCGCACCGACAAGTGGGGCGGATCCTACGAGAACCGCATGCGCTTCCCGGTGGAGATCGTGTCGCGCATGCGCGAGGCGGTCGGGCGCGACTTCATCATCATCTACCGCCTGTCCATGCTGGACCTGATCCCCGACGGCAGCACATGGGAGGAGGTGGTGCAGCTCGCCCAGGCCATCGAGAAGGCCGGCGCCACCATCATCAACACCGGCATCGGCTGGCACGAGGCGCGGGTGCCGACCATCGCCACCAGCGTCCCGCGCGCCAACTTCGCCTGGGTGACGGGGAAGCTGAAGGACGCGGTGTCGATCCCGCTCTGCACCACCAACCGCATCAACACGCCCGAGGTCGGCGACGCGGTGATCGGCGAGGGGCTGGCCGACATGGTGTCGATGGCGCGGCCCTTCCTGGCCGATCCCGACTTCGTCGCCAAGGCGGCGGCCGGCAGGGCGGAGGCGATCAACACCTGCATCGCCTGCAACCAGGCCTGCCTGGACCATATCTTCTCCGGCAAGACGGCCAGTTGTCTGGTCAACCCGCGCGCCTGCCACGAGACGGAGCTGGTGATCGCCCCCGCCGTCACGCGCAAGCGGGTTGCCGTGGTCGGCGCCGGCCCGGCGGGGCTCGCCTGCGCCACCACCGCGGCGGAGCGCGGGCACGAGGTGCATCTGTTCGATGCGGCCGACGAGATCGGCGGCCAGTTCAACATGGCCAAGCTGATCCCCGGCAAGGAGGAGTTCCACGAGACGCTGCGCTATTTCCGCCACCGGCTGGCGGAGACCGGGGTGGCGCTGCATCTGGGGCGGCGGGTGTCAGCCGATGAGCTGGCCGGCGCCGGGTACGATGCGGTGGTGCTGGCGACCGGCGTGGTGCCGCGCGACCCGAAGATCCCCGGACAGGACCATCCGAAGGTGCTGACCTATGTCGATGTGCTGCGCGGTGCCAAGCCGGTCGGCCGCCGGGTCGCGGTGGTGGGTGCCGGCGGCATCGGCTTCGACGTCAGTGAATTCCTCGCCCATGAGGGGCCGTCGCCCAGCCTGGAGCCGGCGCTGTGGCGCGCCGAATGGGGCGTCGCCGACCCGGCCGAGGCGCGCGGCGGCGTCGCCGGCATCCGCCCCCACCTGACGCCGCCGGCGCGGGAGATCGTGCTGCTCCAGCGCAAGGCGAGCAAGCCCGGCGCTGGCCTGGGCAAGACCACCGGCTGGATCCACCGGGCGCAGCTGAAGATGAAGAACATCCAGGCGCTGTCCGGGGTGAATTACGAGCGCATCGACGACGAGGGGCTGACCATCAGCTTCGGCGAGAAGCGCGAGCGGGTGCAGACGCTGGCGGTCGACAGCATCGTGCTGTGCACCGGGCAGGAGCCGCTGCGCGAGCTTCAGGCCCCGCTGGAGGCCGCGGGCGTTGCCGTCCACCTGATCGGCGGTGCCGATGTCGCGGCCGAACTGGACGCCAAGCGCGCCATCGCCCAGGGGACCAGGCTGGCCGCCGCCCTTTGAGGACGCGCTGCCCGTCACTCCACAGCCATGGCGGGAGTGCGGGCGCCTTTGTCACACCCGTTCGTGACGGAGGATGAGCGAAATTGCTTGCCGCTCTAGCTGATATATTAGTATTCTGATGGCATCGCTCCTGAGGAGGCTGGACGCCATGCCATCTGGCAATCCGCCGGCCAAAACCGGTTCTACCGCTGCCACCCGTCCGGTCAAGCCGGGCAAGGCTGCCCCGCTGCAGATCCGCCCGCCGGCACGGCGCGACGTGCGTCGCGGCCCGACGGCCGCCGACGCCATCCACCGCGACCTGCGGGCGGAGATCGTGTCGCTGAGGCGCAAGCCGGGCGATCCGATCGTCGAGAAGCAGATCGCCGAAGCCTATGGCGTCAGCCGCACGCCGGTGCGAGAGGCGGTGCTGCGGCTGGCGGACGAGGGGCTGATCGAGATTTTCCCACAATCCGGCACTTTCGTCGCCCGCATCCCGCTGGAGGCGCTGCCGGAAGCCGGCGTGATCCGCAAGGTTCTGGAGCGCGCCACCGTGCGTTTCGCCGCGGAGCGCGCCGGCCGCAGCCAGATCGCAGCATTGCGCGCCTGCCTGGAACAGCAGCGAGAGGTCGATGCGGTCGGCGACGCCAACGGCTTCCACCAGGCCGACGAGACCTTCCATGCCCTCATCACCGAGACGGCAGGATATCCCGGATTCTGGGCGATCATCCAGCAGGCCAAGGTCCAGCTCGACCGCTGCCGGCGGCTGACCCTGCCGGTTCCCGGCCGCATGCGCACGGTGATCGCCGAACATGAAGCCATCGTGGAGGCCATCGCCGCCCATGACCCGGACCGGGCCGAACGGAGCCTGATCCTGCATCTGGACAATCTGCAGATCACGGTGGACGACGTGCGCAACGCCGCCCCGCTCTATTTCTCCGGCAGCCTGACCGATACCCCGATGGAAGGAGCGCACTGATGGCCATTCCGAACGATTCCGGCCGCCGCCGCATCGGCGTGATCGGCCTGGGCATGGCCTCGGCTCCCCATGCGCAGAGCCTGATCGACCTGAAGGACCGGGTGGAGGTGGCGGGCTGCTTCAGCCCCTCGGGCGAGCGCCGGGCCGCCTTCGCCGCCCGCCACGGCCTGCCGACGGTCGACCGGATCGAGACTTTGCTGGAGGACCCGGCGCTGTCGGCCGTCCTGCTGCTCACCCCGCCCGACAGCCACGCCGAACTGGTCGCCCGCTGTGCCGCCGCCGGCAAGCATGTGCTGCTGGAAAAGCCGCTGGACGCCACGCCGGAGGGCGCGCGCGCCGTGGTTTCGGCGATGGAGGCGGCCGGGCTGACGCTGGGTGTCGTGCTGCAGCACCGCTTCCGCGCCTCGGTGGAGCGGCTGGCCGGGCTGATGCGCGACGGCGTGCTGGGCCGGCCGCTGTCGGCGGCGGTGTCGGTGCGCTGGTGGCGCGATGCCGCCTATTACGCCCAGCCCGGCCGCGGCATGAAGTCGCGGGACGGCGGCGGGGTGCTGCTGACCCAGGCCATCCACACGCTGGACGCCTTCGTTGGGCTGCTCGGCCTGCCGGAGCGGGTCGCCGGCTTCGCCGCCACCAGCGTGTTGCGCCGGATGGATACGGAAGATGTGGTTGCCGCGGCCCTCAGCTACGGCAACGGCATGCTGGCCACCATCGACGCCACCACCGCCGCCTATCCCGGCTATCCGGAGCGGATCGAGATCGCCGGCACCGGCGGGTCCGCCGTGCTGTCCGGCGACCGGCTGGAGGTGCAGCTGGTCGGCGGCGAGCGCATCCTCGCCGGCCAGGACGGCGCCACGCTGGGCGGCGGGGCCGACCCGATGGCCTTCTCGCACCAGCATCATCGGGCCGTTCTGGCCGATTTCCTCGACGCGCTCGACCAGGGGCGCCGGCCGCGGGTCGACGGGCGGGAGGCGCTGAAGGTGCACCGCCTGATCGACGCAATCCTGGACGCCGCCGCCGGCGGCACTGCCGTGGAGGTTGCCGAACCCTGATCCCGCAGCCCGAATTCCCTCCGCCGGACCGCGCGGTGTGCGGCCTTGCGGAAACAACCGCTTTGGCGTAAAGCGCCAGCACCAGGCCGGGCCCCTCTGGCAACCTCACCGGTTGCGATGTCGGACTGGGAACACAAGGAGCGGCCCGCGCCCCGTGCCCCCGACCGACGCCGCCCGTCGATGCTTCCGCATGACCCGGCCGGTCCGAACAGCCCTCGCGCGGTCTCTCCGACCACATTCATCGTGATGCGAGGACATTCGCTCAAATGACGGAGCTATTCACGACTGAGGCGCTTCTCGCGCTGCTTCAGGTCATCATGATCGACCTGGTGCTGGCCGGCGACAACGCCATCGTCATCGGTCTGGCCGCCGCCGGACTGCCGCGGGAACAGCGCGGCAAGGCGATTCTGATCGGCATTCTGGCCGCCACCGTGCTGCGCATCGCCTTCGCGGCGCTCACCACCCAGCTTCTCCAGATCATCGGCCTTCTGCTGGCCGGCGGCGTGCTGCTGCTGTGGGTCTCCTGGAAGATGTGGCGCGAACTGCGCCAGTCCCATGAGGAGGACCAGGCGGTCGAGGTGCTTGAGGACGACGGCGGAGCCGAGACGGCCGGCCCGCGCAAAACCCTGGGACAGGCGGTCTGGCAGATCGTCGTCGCCGACGTGTCGATGTCGCTGGACAACGTCCTGGCCGTGGCCGGCGCCGCACGCGAGCATCTGGGTGTGCTGGTCATCGGCCTGACCCTGTCGATCGCCCTGATGGGCCTTGCCGCCAGCGTCATCGCCCGCGTGCTCCAGAAGCACCGCTGGCTGGCCTATGTCGGCCTCGCCATCATCTTCTACGTCGCCCTGGACATGATCTACCGAGGCGCTATGGAAGTGTGGCCGCTGGTGAACGGTCACGGCTGACCTGCCAGAGAGGAACTTCGATATGACCGGCCGCCGCGTTTGAGCGAATGGGGGAAGGGCTGCGGCGAGAGCTGGGGCCGAATGTCGCACCCAACCCCCTGCGGCGATCCGTGTACTGGCTGAAACCCGCTTCTGCAGTCACTTTGTCTCTCTCCCCGCCAATCTGATTCAGTTTAAAGTCCAAACGGTAGTTGCCGCCTTGAACTTTCAGGCTTGCACGCAGATTGATATACTAATATCCTAAGTGACGTGAACAGGGCGCCGCCGGGGGCGGCACCGTTGCCAAGCGGAGCGGAAAGAGGATGGAGGCAAGGGCAGGGCCTGTGTCGGCCATGCGCAATTTCCGGCCGCGCGTCGTGCGGTCGCAGCGCTGCGAAAGCCGGTCTCGGCAAAGGGGCCTCATCCACGCTTCGCCTGCCACCGGCCCACGGTTCATCCAGTCACACACAGGCGGCCAACCGGCCACCAGGCAATCCGGAAACACCAGAACAAGAGAGGCCGGCCCGCTCAGGCTCCGGCCCCGTCCTCAGGAGGAGAACCTATGAAGTTTGCTCTGACTTCGGTCCGCACCGCGCTGCTGGCCGCCTGTGCCGTCTGCAGCATGATGGCCGCGCCGATGCTGTCGGCTCCGGCCGCCGCGCGCGACTTCCGCTCCGCCGACATCCACCCGACCGACTACCCGACCGTCGAGGCCGCGCGCTATGTCGGCAAGCTGCTGGCGGAACGCACCAACGGCCGTCTCGGCGTCAAGGTGTTCCCGAACGGCGCCCTCGGCAACGAAAAGGACACCATCGAGCAGCTGAAGATCGGCGCGCTCGAGATGATGCGCATCAACGTGGCGCCGCTGAACAACGTGGTGCCGGAGACGATGGTCACCGCGCTGCCCTTCATCTTCCGCGACACCGGCCACATGCGCCGCGTGCTCGACGGTGCGATCGGCGACGAAATCCTGGCGGCGATGGAAAGCCAGGGCATGGTCGGCCTCGCCTTCTACGACAGCGGCTCGCGCAGCATGTATTCGGCCGCCAAGCCGTACAAGACGCTGGCCGACATGAAGGGCGCCAAGATCCGCGTCCAGCAGTCCGACCTGTTCGTCGCCATGATCCAGGCGCTGGGCGCCAACGCCACGCCGATGCCCTTCGGCGAGGTCTACACCGCGCTCAAGACCGGCATCGTGGACGCGGCCGAGAACAACTATCCGTCTTATGAGTCCTCGCGCCACTTCGAAGCCGCCAAGTACTTCACGCTGACCGAACACGCGATGGCGCCGGAAGTGCTGGTCTTCTCCAAGGTCGCCTGGGACCGCCTGTCGAAGGACGACCAGGCTCTGGTCCGCCAGGCCGCCAAGGAGTCGGTGCCCTACATGCGCAAGCTGTGGGAAGAGCGCGAGCAGAAGTCGAAGGACGTCGTCGTGAAGGCCGGTGCCCAGATCGTCGAAGTCACCAACAAGCAGGAATTCATCGATGCGATGAAGCCTGTCTACGACAAGTTCGCCAACACGCCGAAGCTCCAGAGCCTCGTGCAGCGCGTCCAGGAAACCAAGTAAGCAAGGGGTGAGGCGCGGCGCCGTCCCCGGCGGGACGGTGCCGCCACCCAAGGGGAGCCGCAGCATGGATATCGAGCTGCAAGCAATGGATGTCAGCCCGCCGCACGCAGCCGGCTGGCTGACGCGGATGAACGCGGCGCTGGCCAAGACCGGCATGTATGTCGCCATCATCGGTTTGATGGCGATCGTCGCGGTCGTCTTCTATCAGGTGTTCGGCCGCTATGTGCTGAACAACTCGCCGACATGGGCCGAAAGCCTGGCCATCGTGCTGGTGCTGTACGTCACCCTGATCGGTGCCGCCGTCGGCGTCCGCGATGCCGGCCACATCGGGCTCGAATCCCTGCTGGTGATGCTGTCTGACAGTGCGCGGCGCAAGATGGACATCTTCATCTACGCGCTGGTCGGAATCTTCGGCGGCTGCATGGCCTACAATGGCTGGATTCTCGGCAGTTCCGTCGTCTCCTACACGATCCCGAACCTTCACATCTCCGAAGCCGTGCGTTACGTGCCGCTGGTGCTGTCGGGTGTGCTGATCGTCCTGTTCTCCATCGAGCATATCGTCGCCATCCTGCGCGGCGAGGAGGTAAAGCCGTCATGGAACTGATGATCCTCAGCATCACCTTCTTCGGCTTCCTCATCCTCGGCATCCCGGTCGCCTTCGCCATCGGCCTGTCGGCGCTCTGCACCATCCTCTATGAAGGCCTGCCGGTCGCGGTGGTCTTCCAGCAGATGATGTCGGGCATGAACGTCTTCTCGTTCCTGGCCATTCCGTTCTTCGTCTTCTCGGGCGAACTGATGCTGCACGGCGGCGTCGCCGACAAGATCGTCGCCGCGGCCAAGAGCATGGTCGGCCACATCCGCGGCGGGCTGGGCATGTCCAACGTGGTGGCCTGCACCCTGTTCGGCGGCGTCGCCGGCTCCCCCGTCGCCGACGTGTCGGCCATGGGCGCCGTGATGATCCCGATGATGAAGCGGGAGGGCTACCACGCCGACTATGCGGTCAACGTCACCACCCACGCTGCGCTCGTCGGCGCGCTGATGCCGACCAGCCACAACATGATCATCTACGCGCTGGCCGCCGGCGGAAAGGCGTCCATCGGATCGCTGATCGCCGCGGGCCTGATGCCGGCGCTGCTGCTGATGGTCTGCAACCTGGGCGCCGCCTATTACGTCGCGGTCCGCCGCGGCTATCCGAAGGGCTCCTTCCCCGGCTGGGACATCCTGCTGCACACCTTCGCCGCCGCCCTGCCCGGCATGCTGATCGTCGTCATCATCCTGGCCGGCATCACCAGCGGCGTGTTCACCGCGACCGAATCGGCCTCGGTGGCCGTGATCTACGCGCTGCTGCTGACCACGCTGGTCTACCGCACCCTGAGCCTGGAGAAGTTCCTGGCCGCCGCCGCCAAGACGGTGAAGACCACCGGCGTGGTGCTGCTGCTGATCGGCGTGTCGACGATGTTCCAGTACCTCATGGGGCTCTATGAGGTGGCGGACATGACCGGCGAACTGCTGGCCGGCATCTCGACCAACCCGATCGTCATCTTCCTGCTGATCAACATCATCCTGTTCCTGCTGGGCACCTTCATGGACATGGCCAGCACGATCCTGATCTGCACGCCGATCTTCCTGCCGATCGCCATGACCTACGGCATGGACCCGGTGCAGTTCGGCATCGTGATGCTGATCAACTGCGCGCTCGGCCTGAACACCCCGCCGGTCGGCACCACCCAGTTCATCGGCTGCGCCATCGGCGGCGTGTCGGTTGGCGAGGTGATGCGCTCCATCACGCCCTTCTACGGGGCGCTGTTCGTGGCGCTGCTGCTGGTCACCTATGTTCCCGGCTTCTCGCTGTGGCTGCCGCGTCTGCTGATGAACTGATGCGGGGCAGGGTCCAGGCTCAACTGAACGAATTCTCTCCCGAACGATTTCTCTCCTGGACTGGGCCATCGGCTTCTCGCCGATGGCCCATTTTTTATGAGCCGGCGTCAGGCCGTCAGGTCCAGCACGACACGGCCGCGGATCTGTCCGGCCAGGATGCGCTCGCCCAGCGCCGGCAGGTCGGCGAAGGGATGGACCTCGTACATTGAAGACAGATGGCCGGGGTCGAGGTCGCGGGCCAGCCTTGCCCAGGCCGACGCGCGGCGGTCGGCCGGGGCCATCACCGAATCGATGCCGATCAGCGTCACGCTGCGCAGGATGTGCGGCAGCACCGTGCCGTGCAGGTCGGACGAGCCGGCCAGCCCGCAGGCGGCGACCGCCCCGCCCCACACCGTCTGCGCCAGGGCGTTGACCAGGGTCGGGCCGCCCACTGAATCGACGCCGCCGTCCCAGCGCTCCTTCTGCAGCGGCGGGCCCTTCTCCAGCAGGGTGGCGCGGTCGATGAAGCCGGTGGCGCCCAGGCCGCGCAGATACTCGTGCGTCTCAGGCCGCCCGGTGGAGGCGGTGACGGCATGGCCGCGCTTGGCCAGCAGGGCCACCGCCACCGATCCGACGCCGCCGGCCGCACCGGTGACCAGCACCTCCCGGCCGCCGGGCCGGATCGTGCCCCAGCGTTCCAGCGCATCGACGCACAGCGCCGCGGTGTAACCGGCGGTGCCGATCCCCATCGCCTGTTCGGGCGTGAAGGCGTCGGGCAGGCGGGTCAGCCACTCCGGCTTCACCCGCTGATAGCGGCTGTAGCCGCCCCACTGCGTCTCTGACAGGCCCCAGCCGTTGACCACCACCCGGTCGCCGGCCTTCCAGTCGGCGGAACGCGACTCGACCACCGTCCCGGCGAGGTCGATCCCCGCCACCATCGGCAGCTTGCGGGCGATCTTGGCCTTTCCGGTGACGGCGAGCCCGTCCTTGTAGTTGACCGTGGAGTGGGAGACCTCGACCAGCACATCGTGGTCCGGCAGGTCGGACGGCGAGAGCGTGGTGAAGGAGCCCTTGGGCTTGCCGTTGTCGTCGGCGATGACGAAGGCAGGAAAGGATCGGGAAGGGACATCGGGCGCACTCCGTTGCGCTGCAGGTCTGTTTGAAACGATGCGCCGCATTCCGATATAGGTCAAACAAATTGACCTCAGCCTTTCGGCTCCTTTTCTCCTTCCGAATTGGGGGTAGTTTCACGGTCGCTTACCCCCAGCGGGAAGAAGAGCGGCAAGACGGCGCCACAGGGCGGAGTAGCCGGAGGGCGTCGAAATCGATTGCGGCCGTCCTCTTTCGCCGTTCCGGAGAAATCAGCTCCTCCGGCCGGGGGCGGAAAGTCCCAAGGAATGATCGGCTTATTGGGCGTTGTCGGCCGGTGACGATCCCGTACATCACGGTACGCGCAAAACGATTTCCAACAACTCCCCAGAAAGGGGTTTTCATGCACGGGATCATTCTTGCCGACGCCGGGCTGGCCGACATCGACGCGCTGATCGGCCGCCATGCGCCGGATGTGACGGTGATCCGGGTGGCCGCCGACGAGGACGCCCTCGGCCTGCTCGCCGACGCCCTGGAGACGGGTCCGGCCGCGGTCCACCTGATCGCCCACGGTGCGCCGGGCGTGGTGAAGCTGGGGGCGGTTCCGCTCGACACCAGCGCCCTGTTCGACCGCCGCTGGCCCGATGCGACCGGCACCGAGATCCTGATCCATGCCTGCGACGTCGGCGCCGGGGCGAACGGCCGCCGCTTCGTGGAGCGTCTGGCCGCCGTCACCGGCGCGCGCGTCGCCGCCGCCAGCCATCCGGTCGGCCATGCCGACCAGGGCGGCTCCTGGGACCTCGACGTGGTAACCGGTCCGATCCTGGCGGCCCGTCCCTTCGCGGGCGCCGACGCCTGGCCGCACCGGCTGGCCTACAGCGGCACGCCGACGGCGGGCAACGACACGCTGGTCGGCGACAATGGCGGCAACACGATCAACGGGCTGGCCGGCAACGACAGCATCACCGGCGGCACCGGCAACGACAGCCTGGTCGGCGGGCTCGGCAACGACACGCTGGTCGGCGGCGGCAACAGCGGGCAGTCGGCCGGCGACACCATGAATGGCGGGCTGGGCGCCGACCATTATGTCGGCGGCAGCGGCTTCAACATCGTCACCTACGAGGACGCCACCAGCGGCCTTACGCTGGACCTGACCAACGGCGCCAACAACACCGGCGAGGCGGCCGGCGATACCTTCGTCAACATCCAGCGCTGGATCGGCACGGAATATGCCGACAGCCTGACGGCGGGCGACACGGCTGTCTGGTTCTGGGGCCATGGCGGCAACGACGTCGAGCATGGCGGAGCCGGCAACGACACGCTGGAGGCCGGCGACGGCAACGACACCATCTTCGGCGGCGGCGGCACCGACCTTGTCTATGGCCGCGCCGACAATGACGAACTGCACGGGCAGGCCGGCGACGACACGGTGGCCGGCGGCGGCGGTGCCGACCTGATTTACGGCGATGCCGGCAACGACCTGCTGAAGGGCGACTGGGAGCGCGACACCATCCACGGCGGCGATGGCGACGACACCATCCTGGCCGGCATCGTCACCGCCGGCAGCTACACCCAGACCCAGGCCGACACGATCTATGGCGAGGCCGGCAACGACCGCTACATCGTCGTCAGCCAGTATGACGCCGGCACCGTCAGCTTCGACGGCGGCACCGGCACCGACACGCTGGAGGTGCGGTCCGACAACCTGACCAGCCTCAACGGCTACAACCTGGAATATTACACCGACGTCGCCTCTCCGAAGATCGACATCAGCGGCATGACGCTGACCAGCGTCGAGACGCTGGCACTCACCGGCAGCCAGCGCCACAGCGTGACGATGACGGCGGCCCAGGCCAACGGCTTCACCGGCATCACCGGCGCGGTCGCCGGCGACGCCTTCGCCATCGCCGGGGCGTCGCTGTCGGGCAGCGTCGGCAGCGGCAACGGCGGCGCGCTGCAGGCCGGTCAGGTTCAGGCGGAGACGGTGAACGGCGTCACCCTGGTCCATGTCGGGCTTGACGCCGCCGCCGGCGCCGACGTGACCCTGCGCATCGCCGGCAGCTTCGCCGCGTCGAACATCAGCCTGTCCGGCAACACCATCACGCTGGGTCAGGCCGGGTCCGGCGGCAACACGGGCGGAGGCGATACGGGGGTGGCACTCCCGGCGGCGGGACTCCCGGGGGCGGCTCCACCGGCGGCCTGACGCTGACCGGCACCGATGCCCGCGACTATCTGGCCGGCGGCAGCGGCAACGACATCATCACCGGCAACGGCGGCAACGACTACATGGTCGGCGGCGCCGGCAGCGACAGCTTCGTCTTCAAGCCGGGCGACGGCTGGGATTATGTCGCCGACTTCCAGGCGGGCAGCGGCGGCGACGTGCTGAACGTCGCGGGCTGGGCCGGGCTGACCGACTACACCGCGGTGATGGCCGCCACCACCCAGGAGGGCGCGAACACCATCGTCCGCTTCGACGACAACAACAGCGTCACCCTGGCCAACGTCACCCGCAGCAGCCTGACCGCCGCCAACTTCTCCTTCCTCAACGCCTCTCCGGGTGGAAGCACGGGCGGCGGTTCCAACGGTGGCGGCTCTACCGGCGGCGGAACCGGCCAGACCGTCACCGGCACCTCGGCGGGCGAGTATCTGGCCGGCGGCAGCGGCAACGACACCATCACCGGCAATGGTGGCAACGACTACATGGTCGGCGGCGCCGGGCGGGACACCTTCGTGCAGGGTGCGGCCGATGGTTGGGACTGCATCGGCGATTTCCAGGCCGGCAGCGGCGGCGACGTGATCGACCTGCGCAGCGTCGCCGGCTTCTCCAGCCTGAACGACGTGCTGACCCACTCCGTCCAGAGCGGGGCCGACCTGTCGATCGACATCGGCAGCACCAGCACGATCAAGCTGATGAGCGTCGACCGCAACATGCTGACGGCGGAGAACTTCCTGTTCGCCAATCCGCTCGGCTGAGGCGGCGGCGGGCGCCATCCCTTCGCGGGGCTGGCGCCCGTCCCTTCATTCCCCCTGCCAGCGGTCGCGGAACACCAGATCCTCCAGCGGCAGGCGCTTGCGCCAGCCCTTGGTTTCCAGTTCCGGCGTCGCCTCGAAATGGGTGACGTGGCCGAGGCAGAGATAGGCGATCGGCACGATCCGCTCCGGGATGCCCAGCGCGTCCCGCAGCGCGTCCTCGTGCAGGATGCTGACCCAGCCCACCCCCAGCCCTTCCGCCCGCGCCGCCAGCCACAGATTCTGCACGGCGCAGACACAGCTGTAGAGGTCCATCGCCGGCATGTGGGTGCGGCCCAGCACCACCGGGCCGGAGCGTTCGCGGTCGCAGGTGATGCAGAGGTTCACCGGCGCCTCGCGGATGCCCTCAAGCTTCAGCCGGCTGTAGAGGCTGCGGCGCTCCCCCTCGAACATCGCCTCCGCCTCCTCGTTGGCGCGGGCGAAGTCGGCATGGATGCGCGATTTCACATCCTTGTCGGTGATGACGATGAAGTTCCAGGGCTGCATGAAGCCGACCGACGGCGCATGGTGGGCGGCCAGCAGGATGCGGGTCAGCACCTCGTCCGGCACCGGATCGGGCCGGAACTGCCCGCGCACGTCGCGGCGGGAGAAGATCGCCTTGTAGAGCGCCTCGCGCTCCGCCGCGGTGAAAGCCTCCTCCATACTCACCCCCGCGCGATCAGGTGGAAGAAGGACCCAAGCGCCAGCCCGCGCCGGCTGCCGAGATCGCCCAGGTCGCTGCCGTCCGCCGCCGTCGCATGCAGCAGCGGGGCGTCGTCGCCACGGGACAGCGTCGAGGCATAATGGAACTCGTGCCCCATCAGCGCCGTCCTGGCCCCGCCCAGCGGCCCGTCGGCCAGCAGAGCCGCGCGGCGATAGCCCAGATGCAGCCGCCGCTTGGCGAAGGAGGTGCGCACCCCCAGCAGCCCGGTCATCGGGTGGGTCACGCCGTCGGCATCCTCCAGCGTCTCCCCCATCACCATGTAGCCGCCGCATTCGCCATAGACCGGCACCTGCTCCGCCGCCGCGCGCAGGCCGTCGCGGAAGTTGGCGTTGGCGGCAAGGCGGCCGGCATGCAGCTCCGGATAGCCGCCGGGCAGATAGATGGCGTCCGCATCCATCGGCGGCGCCTCGTCCGCCAGGGGGAGAAGAAGCGCAGCTCCGCACCTGAAGCCTGCCAGCCGGCGGTCAGATGCGGATAGACGAAGGTGAAGGCGGCATCCCGCGCGATGGCGATCCGCTGGCCCAGCGGCGGCAGGGCGGGGGCGTCGCTGCCGCGCCCGGCCAGCGACGGCTTCGCCAGCGCGACCACGCGGTCGAGGTCCACATGCTCGGCGACAAAGCGGCCGAGGGCGGCCAGCCGGTCGGCCAGCCCTTCCGTCTCGTCGGCCTGGACGAGGCCGAGATGGCGTTCGGGTAGGCTGAGGTCGGGTGCACGGGGCAGGGCGCCCAGCAGCGGGATGCCCAGCGCTTCGATGGCGTTGCCGGCCAGCGCGGTGTGGCGCGGGCTGCCGACATTGTTCAGCACGACGCCGCCGATGGTCACGTCGTCGCGGTAGGTGGCGAAGCCCTTCACCAGGGCCGCGGCCGACTGCGACTGGCCCTTGGCGTTGACCACCAGCAGGACCGGCCAGCCGGTGCGCGCCGCGATCTCCGCCGTCGATCCGGTGCCGGTGGCGCCGACGCCGGCCACGCCGTCGAACAGGCCCATCAGCGCTTCGCAGACCAGCAGGTCGGCGCCCTCGGCGGCGCGGGCGGCCAGACCGTCCAGCAGGTCCGGCCCCATCGCCCAGGTGTCGAGATTGACGCTCGGCCGGCCGGTGGCGGCGCGGTGGAAGGCCGGGTCGATGTAGTCCGGCCCCGACTTCACCGCCCCCACCGCCACGCCGCGGGCGCGCAGCGCCGCCAGCAGGCCCAGCGTCAGCGTCGTCTTGCCGGTGCCCGACGCCGGGGCGGCGATGATGAGACCGTTAGCCATGGTGAAGCGCCGCCTGGGCCGGCAGCCATTCCAGCGCCGGGCGCAGCCGCACCACTTCGCCGATGACGATGATGGCGGGCGGTTCCAGCCCGCTCGCCGCCAGATCGGCGACGCAGGTGCCGAGGCTGGTGACGAGGCTCTTCTGGTTGGGGGTCGTCGCCTCCGTCACCACGCCGACCGGGGTGTCGGCGGACAGGCCGCCGGCCATCAGCTCCGCCGCGATGGTCGGCAGCGCCTTCCAGCCCATATAGAGGATCAGCGGCGCCTTGGTGGCGGCCAGCGCCCGCCAGTCCGGCCCGCCGCCCAGCGAATGGCCGGTCGCCAGGATCACCGCCTGGTTGGTGTCGCGGTGGGTCGCCGGGATGCCGGCATAGGCCGGGCCGGCGATGCCGGACGTGATGCCGGGGACGATGCGGAAGGGAATGCCCTGGGCGGCCAGCGCCTGCGCCTCCTCGCCGCCGCGGCCGAAGACGAAGGGGTCGCCGCCCTTCAGGCGCAGGACGCGGTGGCCCTCCTTCGCCAGCTCGATCAGGCGGTTGGTGATGTCGTCCTGGTGGGCGGAGGGACGGCCGCCGCGCTTTCCGGCGAACTCCAGCCTTGCCGACGGGCTGGCGAGCGCCATGATCCGTTCGCCGACCAGCGCGTCATGGACGATGACGTCGGCTTGCCTTAGACCTTGCAGGGCCAGCAGGGTCAGCAGGCCGGGATCGCCGGGGCCGGAACCGGCCAGCCAGACGCTGCCGGGGGCGAAGGGGACCAGGACGCTTTCGGGAATGGACGACTCAAACGACATGAACGCGGACTCAGGGTCGGAGAAGACGGAAGGCGGTGCGGGCGGTGCCGGGGAGGATGCTACACCCTTGCGCCGTGGCTGGACGACGGGAACCTGCGCCACCGCCGCGGCGCGGGCGGCGGCCGAGGCGCTGTTCGGCCGGGAGTTCCCCGATCCGGTGACCGTGACCCTGCCCGGCGGCCAGACCCCGGCCTTCGCCCTGGCGGTGACGCAGCGGGGGGAGGGGACGGACGGCTCCCCGGGCGGCCCCTGGACCGCGGCCGGCGTGGTCAAGGATGCCGGCGACGACCCCGACGTGACCCATGGCGCGCTGGTGCGGGCGCGGGTGTGGCGCGGGGTGCCCGGCAGCGGCGTGACGTTCCGTGCCGGCCCCGGCGTCGGCACCGTGACGCTGCCCGGCCTGCCGCTGCCCGTCGGCGAACCGGCCATCAACCCGGTGCCGCGCAGCATGATCGCGCAGGCGGTGGGGGAGGCGGCGCGTGAGGCCGGCCAGCCCGCCGATCTGGTGGTGGAGATCGGGGTGGAGAATGGCGAGCAGCTCGCCAAGCGCACCATGAACGGGCGGCTCGGCATTCTGGGCGGGCTGTCGATCCTGGGGACGACGGGGATCGTCGTGCCCTATTCCTGCGCGGCCTGGATCGCGTCGATCCAGCGCGGCATCGACGTGGCGCGCGCCGCCGGGCTGACCCATGTCGCGGCCTGCACCGGCGACCTGTCGGAAAAGGCGGTGGTGGCGCGCTATGGCCTGCCGGAACAGGCGCTGCTCGACATGGGCGATTTCGTCGGCGGCACGCTGAAATACCTGCGCCGGCACCCCATTCCGCGCCTGACCCTGTGCGGCGGCTTCGCCAAGTTCGGCAAGCTGGCGCGCGGGCTGATGGACCTGCACAGCAAGCGCAACAGTGTTGATTTCGACTGGCTGGCCGACCGGCTGGCGGAGCTGGGGGCCGGGCCGGAGCTGGTCGCGCAAGCGCGCGGCGCCAACACGGCGGCGCAGGTGCTGGGCATGGCGGACGCCGCCGGCTTGGCCCTGGCCGACCATGTGGCCGAACTCGCCCGCCGTGCCGCGCAGGATGTGCTGGAGGATGCGCCGGTCGCCGTCGATGTGCTGGTCACCGACCGGCAGGGGCGCATCGTGGGGTGTGCTCCCTCTCCCGCCCCGGGAGAGGGAAGGGGCCCAAGCGAAGCTTGGGAAGGGTGAGGGGTTAGGCACGTAGCCATGCGGTTCGGGATTTTTGGAGTCCCCCTCACCCTCCCCGCCGCGGATGCGGCGGGTCCCCCCTCTCCCGGGGCGGGAGAGGGTGATCGTACGCGGGGAAGGGAAACCTCACTCCCCCAGCCCCCGGTAACGGCGCACATGGCTGCCGTCATACAGCGCGCTGCAGCGGAACTCCTCATGGCCCAGCGCCGGACCGACCAGGATCAGCGCGGTGCGCTCCATCGGTGAGGCCGCGACCTGCGCCGCGATGTCGGTCAGCGTGCCGCGCAGTACCCGCTCGTCCGGCCATGTCGCGCGGTAGACCACCGCCGCCGGGCAGTCGGCGCCGTAGAGCGGGGTCAGCCGCTCCACCACCCGGTCGATGACGTGGATCGACAGGTGGATGGCCAGCGTGGCGCCCGAGGCGCCCAGCACCTCCAGCGTCTCGTTCGCCGGCATGGCAGAGGCGCGCCCCTCCGTGCGGGTCAGGATCAGCGTCTGGCTGACCTCCGGCAGGGTCAGTTCGCGCCCCAGTGCTGCCGACGCCGCGGCGAAGGCCGGCACGCCGGGAGTGATGGTGTAGGGGATGCCGAGTTCCCGCAGCGCGCGGGTCTGCTCGCCCAGCGCGCTGTAGACCGACAGGTCGCCGGAATGCAGCCGGGCGACATCCTGGCCGGCGGCATGGGCGGCCCGGAACTCGGCGACGATCTCCTCCAGCGTCAGCGGGGCGGTGTCGATGATCCGGGCATCGGCGGGGGCGTGGGCGATGATCTCCTTCGGCACCAGCGAGCCCGCATAGAGGCAGACCGGGCAGCGCGCGATCAGGTCGCGGCCGCGCAGGGTCAGCAGGTCGGGAGCGCCCGGTCCGGCACCGATGAAATGGACGGTCATGAACGGGTCTCCGAAAGGGCGACTGCGGGCAAAGCAAGTGCGACGGTGGCGCGGGGGGTGGAGCGGCGCGGCAGAAGCAGGCGCGATCCCGGCCCGGCGGCGGCCAGCGCCGCGGCCTCCGCCACCGAAGCCAGCCCAACCGCCGCCAGCACGGTGGAGGAGCGGGTATGGACGCGGTCCTGCGCCGCCAGCATCGCGTCCTCCCCGATGAAGCGCAGCGGCAGGCCGAGCGCGCGGGCGGCCTCCGCCAGACCCGCCTCGTCGGCCTTCATCGCCGGGGCAGCAAGCGCCGCCAGCTGGCGCGCGGCGTCGGGCAGGGCCGCTTCGTCGAAGGCGGCGGCGACCAGACCGGCGATCTCCTCCCAGCCGCAGCCGCGGCGGCAGCCCAGGCCGACGAAGACCGGGCCGAACAGCAGGGAATCCGCCGTCATGCGGTCCATGCGCCCTCCGCAAACGGCTTTTCCGCCCGCCACAGCGTGACCGGCATGGCGGCGCGCCAGCCGCGGAAACCGCCGACCGCCGTGGCGCGGGCCACCGAAATCTGGGTCAGCTCGCCGCCGAGGCGCTTGTGCGCGTCGATCAGCACCGCCTCGCTTTCCAGCGTCACCGCGTTGGCGGCGATCCGGCCGCCGGGGGGCAGGGCGTCCCAGCAGGCCGCCAGCACGCCGTCACCGGTCAGCCCGCCGCCGATGAAGACGGCGTCCGGCCGCTCCAACCCGGCCAGCGCCGCCGGCGCCTTGCCGCGCGCCAGCGTCAGGTCGGGCACGCCGAGTTTGGCGGCGTTGGCGAGGATGCGGGCGATCCGCTCCGGATGGTGTTCGACGGCGACGGCGCGGTTGGCGGGGTCGCGCAGCATCCATTCGATGCCGATGGAGCCCGACCCGGCGCCGACGTCCCACAGCAGCTCGCCCCGGCGTGGCGCCAGGAAGGACAGGGTGACGGCGCGGACCTCGCGCTTGGTGATCTGGCCGTCATGGTCGAACCAGTCGTCGGGCAGGCCGGGCGCCAGCGGCAGGATTCGGGCGCCGGGGGCGGCCACACACTCCAGCGCAATGGTGTTGAGGTCGGCGGTCCGGTCGGCCGTCCAGGCGTCGGCGGTGGCCTCCAGCCGGGATTCGCGTGGGCCGCCCATCGCCTCCAGCACCGTCAGGTGCGAGGCGCCGAAGCCGCGGGCGCGCAGCAGGGCGGCGAGCTTGGCCGGAGTCGTTCCGTCCCAGGAAAGAAGCAACAGCTTCGCATTCGGTTGCAGATGCGGAACGACCTGCTCCAGCGGGCGGCCATGGACGGTCAGGCAGCGGCAGTCCTGCAGGGGCCAACCCATTCGGGAGGCCGCGAGGCTGAAGGCGGAGGCCGCAGGGATCACCGTCGTTTCCGCAGCCGGAACGAGTCGCGACAGCGTGGCGCCGACGCCGTACCAGGACGGATCGCCGCTCGCCAGCACGCAGACCCGCCGGCCGCGCCGGGCCAGCAGGCCGAGGAAGGCGTCGGTCATCGGCGACGGCCAGGGCAGCCGTTCCTGTCCTGCAACGACCGGCACGAGATCGAGATGGCGGCTGCCGCCATAGAGGATGGTGGCACCTTCGACCGCGGCGCGGGCGGCGGGCGACAAACCGTCCCAGCCATCCTCGCCGATGCCGACGACGGTGAGCCAGCGGGCCGTTCCCATGCTATCCATGGCGCCGATCCTGACGGGTGGGGAAGGGGAAATGGTCAAAGTGCTGATGGTCAAAGTGCTGATTCTGGGCGGCACGACGGAGGCGACGGCGCTGGCGAAGCGTCTGGCCGGCCATCCGCATATCGACGCCCGCGTGTCGCTGGCCGGCCGCACGAAGAACCCGGTGCTGCCGCCGCTGCCCACCCGCATTGGCGGCTTCGGCGGGGTGGAGGGCTTGGCCGGCTATCTGCGTGCCGAGGGAATCGGCGCGGTGATCGATGCGACGCATCCCTTCGCGGATCAGATCTCCGCCAATGCCGCCGCGGCCTGCGCGCAAGTCGGCGTGCCGCTGCGTGTGCTGACCCGGCCGGCCTGGACGGCAGGGCCGGGCGACCGCTGGATCGGCGTGCCGGACATGGACGCGGCGGCGCTGGCCTTGCGCGGCCTGGGCGACACCGTGTTCCTGACCATCGGCCGGCAGGAGGTCGCGGCCTTCGAGGCGATGCCGGACAAGCGCTACCTGATCCGCGCCGTCGACCCGCCGGAGCCGATGCCGGCCCTGCCGCGGATGACCCTGCTCCTCGATCGCGGTCCGTTCACCGTGGAGGGCGAACTGGCGCTGATGCGCCGAGAGCGGATTGAGGTGGTGGTGAGCAAGAACAGCGGCGGACGCGCCACCGACGCCAAGCTGGAAGCCGCGCGCCAGCTGGGCCTGCCGGTGGTGATGGTGGAGCGGCCGGCGGGCAATGGCGTGGCGGAGCTGCACGACGTCGATGCGGCGGTGGCGTGGCTGGAGGGGGTGGGTTAAGCCTCTCCCCCGCGCATTCTCCCTCTCCCCCCGGGGAGAGGGTCGGGGTGAGGGGGATGCACCGCGTGACTTCCCGGGAATCCTCGTGGCGCGTCCCCCTCACCCAGCCCTCTCCCCGGGGGGAGAGGGTTACTCGCGGTGGATTGGTCGTGGAACCCATCCTCACCCCCGATAATGCCGGGGCGTATACACCCAGCGCCCGCCGTCCGCCCGCGCGACGAACCGCGTGTGCGAGGCGCCGATGATGACCAGCGTGCGCATGTCGGCCTGTTCTGCCCGCACCTCGCCGAGCGTGGTCACGGTCAGCTCCTCGTCCGGGCGGCCGATTGCGCGGCCCAGCACGATGGGGGTCTCGGGCGCGCGGATGTCGCGGAGGGCGTCGAAGGCGGCGCCAAGCTGCCAGGGTCGGGCCTTGGAGATCGGGTTGTAGAGCGCGATGACGAAATCCGCCTCCGCCGCCAGACGCAGGCGCTTCAGCACCACCTCCCACGGCTTCAGATTGTCGGACAGCGAGATGGCGCAGAAATCATGCCCCAGCGGCGCCCCGGCCCGGGCGGCGGCGGCCTGCATGGCGGACACGCCGGGGTCGACCGACAGAGGCACCGCATGCCAAGCCTCTGGCGCAGCCGGATCGTCCAGCGCCTCGAAGATGGCGGCGGCCATGGCAAAGATGCCGGGATCGCCGCCCGACACCACCGCCACCCGCCGGCCCTGCGCCGCCAAATCCAAGGCGAAGCGGGCGCGGTCCAACTCCACCCGGTTGTCGGAGGCGTGGCGCACCTGATCTCCCGGCGGCACCCGCTCCACATAGGGGAAATAGCCGACGAGGTCGGTCGCCTCGGCCAGATCGCGCCGGGCTTCCGGCGTCAGCCAATCCTCGGGGCCGGGGCCGAGCCCCACAACCTTAAGCCAGCCATTGTTCTCCGGGGCAGTCATCCGCGCTTGCCCTCGCCCGGAATGACGATCTGGGAGAAGTAGGGGGCGACGTCCGGCGCCTCCAGGAACGGCATGAAGCGCTGTTCGTCCATGCTGGCGCGCTCGACGTACCACGCCCGCTCGGCCAGACCGGCGGCGGCGATGGCGCGGCGGACCTTGGGCAGGTTCTGGCCCAGCTTCATCACCACGCAGGCGTCGGCAGCGGTCAGGGCGCGAACCAGCGCCGCCTCGTCCAGCGTGCCGGGGATCACCGACAGCACGTCGTCACGCAGCATCAGCGGGCGCGGCAGCAACGAGGCGCTGCACACCATGCTGGTGACGCCGGGAATGACCTCCGCCCGGAAGCGGCCGGACAGCCGCAGGAACAGATGCATGAAGGAGCCGTAGAAGAACGGATCCCCCTCGTTCAGTGCCGCGACCGAACGGCCGGCGGCGAGATGCTCCGCGATGCGCTCGGCGGACTCGTCGAAGAAGGCTTCGATCTGCCGGCCATAGTCCGGGTGGGTCGGCGGCAGTTCCACCGTCACCGGATAGACCATCGGCAGCTCGATCTGGCCGGGCGTGATGGCTTGGTCGGCGATGCGGCGGGCCTGGCCCCGGGTACCGCGCTTGCAGAAATAGGCGACGACCGGGCAGGCGCCGATGGTGCGCACCGCCTTCAGCGTCATCAGTTCAGGGTCGCCGGGGCCGACGCCGACGCCGAACAGGGTGCCGGGGAAGGGGCTCGCCGCTCATTCGACGTCGCTCGCCAGGGCGTTGACGGCGGCGGCGGCCATGG
Organism: Azospirillum sp. VT-I1; assembly: GCF_055698305.1. Classification (NCBI taxonomy): domain Bacteria; kingdom Pseudomonadati; phylum Pseudomonadota; class Alphaproteobacteria; order Rhodospirillales; family Azospirillaceae; genus Azospirillum; species Azospirillum sp. VT-I1. The sequence goes on from NZ_CP168805.1 coordinate 540,195, forward strand.
CGCTGCCGCCGCGCCGGCCGCGGATCGCCAGATAGGGAACGCCGAAGGGGTTCTCGGCCAGCGCCTCCTTGCTTTCCATCGCCCCGACGAAGCCGACGGGGAAACCGAGGATCGCCGCCGGCTTGGGCGCACCCGCGGCCAGCATCTCCAGCAGGTAGAACAGCGCGGTCGGCGCATTGCCGATGGCGACCACCGATCCGCCCAGCCGGTCTCCCCACAAATCGAGCGCCGCGGCGGAGCGGGTGTTGCCGATGCTCTTCGCCAGATCGGGCACGGCGGGGTCGCGGAGCGTGCAGACGACCGCGTTGTCGGCCGGCAGGCGGGCGCGGGTCACGCCATGGGCGACCATCTCGCTGTCGCAAAGGATCGGGGCACCGGCGCGCAGGGCGGCGCGGGCAGCGGCGCCGACGTTGGCGGAGAACAGCAGGTCCTGGGCCGCATCGACCATGCCGCAGGCGTGGATGACGCGCACCGCCACCGGCTTCAGGTCGCCGGGGATGGCGGACAGGTCGGCCTCCGCCCGGATGGTGGCGAAGGACTGGCGGTAGATGGCCGCTCCGTCGCGGATATAGTCGTAGAGCGGCTCAGGCACCGGTGGACTCCTCGGTCAACAGATCCGCGACGCGGGCCACGGCGTCGGCGGGGGACAGGCCGGTGTGCGGGGAATCGTCACCGGGTTTTGCGTTCAGAGCGACGTCATACACCCCGTCGCGTGCGGTCAGGGTGACATCGGCGATGGCGGGGTGGGCGCAGCCCTTGGCGCAGCCCGACACATGCACCATTCGCACATGGTCCAGCAAGGGGCCTGCGCGCTCGGCGATGGCGAGCGCCGTCGCATGGGTGTCGGTGGTGCCGACATCGCAGCCGCCGGCCCCGCTGCAGGCCGTCAGCTTCAGCCGGCGGTCGGTGTGCGACAGGATGGCGCCGTGGGCATGGGCGACGGTTTCGGTGTCGGCGGAGGGGCCGACGAGGATCAGGGCGCGCCAGGGGGTGATGCGGATCTCGGCGCAGGCGGCGGCGAGGGCGGCGAGTGTGGCGGCGGCGAGGCGGCCGAAGGGGAAGGCAACCACTTTCCCGGCTATGCGTCCCTTCTCCCCCCGGGGAGAAGGTTAGGATGAGGGGGTTCGGCGGAGCCGAAGAGATCCATGAGGTGCGACACTTGCCCCCACCCTGACCCTCCCCCGCTGGGCGGGGAGGGGATATCAGGGGGAGAGGCGCTTTCCTATCTCTTCAGTTCCAATTGCCGCGACCAGACCCGCCATGCGGCGTGGCGGCTCCGGCAGCGACGCGCGCAACTCCAGGAAGGCGCGGCCCAAAGCCGACGCCACATCCGCCACGTCCTCCGCCCGGCAGAGCCCCAGCGGTGGGGCCTTCGCCAGTGTCCCGCCGAGCGACACCCGGAACCGCTCGCCGTCCACCGCGTCGAACCGTACGTCCGTGCTGCTGTCCGCCAGATGGCCGATGCCGCCGCCGCAGACCAGCCAGCCGAACTTCGGCGGCAGGCGGTGCAGGGCCGTATCCTCCGCCAGCCGTACGTCGAGCGTACGTGCCGCCGCCCGTACGTCCATCGGCGCGGTGGGATCCAGCCCGGCGGTGGGGGAGCACAGGACGTTGCGCACCGCCTCGCTCGCCGCATCGGCGGAGACATAACCCATCCCGCGCAGGGCGTCGGTCACCGGCTCCAGCCCGTCGGCGGCGATGCCGCGCAGTTGCAGGTTGCCGCGGTGGCTGAGGTCGATCAGGCCATTGCCGTAGCGCTCGCCCAGCTCGGCGATGCGGCGGGCGTGCGCGGCGGGCAGCACGCCGGCCGGAACGCGGACGCGCAGCAGGAACCCGTCGCCGACCTGCATAGGCGCCAGCACGCCGGGGCAGGTGCCGCGGCGTCTCGGCTGGTTGGCGACAGGGTTCGTCATACCGTGATCTCCCGGAGGCGTCGCAGATCCTCCGCGGTGGAATTGCGGCGGGGATGCCACAGGCCGCGGTCGAGCGCCTCGCTCATGCGCGCCAGAATGTGCCGGGCAGCCGCCGGGTTGGCATGCGACAGGAAGTCCCACACCTCCGCATCCTCGACATACGCGTCGAACAGCTGGTCGAAATGGGCGGGGCGTACGGCGTCGGTGGTGGCGGCGAAGGCGAACAGCGTGTCAACGCTGGCCGCCAGTTCCGCCGCCCCGCGATAGCCGTGGCGCATCATGCCCTGGATCCAGCGCGGGTTGGCCGCCCGGCCGCGCAGGGTGCGGGCGATCTCCTCCGCCAGCGTGCGGACGGCGAGCTTGTCCGGATCGGCGCTGTCGAGATGGTAGAGCGCCGGTTCGGAGTCCTCCAGCGCGGCCGCCGCGGCGAAGCCGCCCTCGAACTGCATGAAGCCATCGGTGGACAGCACGTCATGCTCGCGCTGGTCCTGGTGGTGGACCAGGGCGTCGGCTCCTCCCACCCGGCGGCGGAACAATGCCGGCAGCGGCACGCCCTCCAGCCCGGCGCCATAGGCGTGGCAGCCGCCCTCCAGATAGGCGGCGCCGAAATCGGCCCGCGCAGTCCAGTCGCCGCGCGCGATCATGCCGGACAGCGCGGTGCCGTAGATGCCGGGGGCAGCGCCGAAGATGCGGGCGGTGGCCCAGCGGCGGGCGTCCACCGCGTCGGTGCCGGCAGCGGCGAGGCGTTGCTCCTCGGCCCTTGCGGTGGCGGCCAGCGGGTTGGTGTCGTCGGGCTCGTCCAGCCCGGCGACGGCACGCACCGCCTGGTCGAACAGGGCGATCTGCTGCGGGAAGACGTCGCGGAACAGGCCGGAGATGCGCAGAGTCACATCCACCCGCGGCCGGCCCAGCACGCCGGCCGGCATGATCTCGTACCCCGTGACGCGGCCGGACCCGTTCTCCCAGATCGGGCGGACGCCGAGCAGGGCCAGCGCCTGGGCCAGCTCGTCGCCGCCGGTGCGCATGGCCGGGGTGCCCCAGCAATCCACCACCAGCCGCTGCGGCCAATCGCCATGGTCCTGTAGATAGCGGGTGATGAGCGCGTCCGCCGCCTGCCAGCCGAGCGTCCAGGCGGTCGGCGTCGGCACGCCGCGCGGGTCGAGCGCATAGAGGTTGCGCCCGGTCGGCAGCGTGTCCGCCCGCCCGCGCGCCGGCGAGCCGCCGGGGCCGGGGCGGACGAAGCGCCCGTCCAGCCCGTCGAGCAGCGCCCGCATCTCCGCCTCGCCGCAGGCATCGACGGCAGCGGCGACCATGGCCGGATCGGCGGAGCGCGCGACGGCGGCATTCAGGCGGTTGCGGCGCTCGCCGGTGGGGCTATGGCCGAAGACATGCAGGCCGTCCCGGATCTGCAATTCCTTGATATCGCAGAGATGGGCGTCCAGCCGCGACAGGATGGCGTCGGGATCGTCGTCGGGGCGCAGGTTGCAATCGGCGGCGACGCCGGACTTCCAGGCGAGGTCGAGAATCGTTTCGCGCAGCATGCCCAGCCGCCGCGGATCGAGTCCGGTCGCCTGCGAATACTCGTCGATGGCCGTTTCCAGCGCGGCGAGTTCACCGTAGAGGCCGGACTCCACCGGCGGCGGGGTCAGATGGCCGATCAGCACGGCACCCAGGCGGCGGCGGGCCTGCACTCCCTCGCCGGGGTTGTTGACGATGAAGGGATAGAGGGTCGGCAGGGCGCCGCCGACGATCTCCGGCCAGCAGTCCGCCGACAGCGCCACCGCCTTGCCCGGCAGCCATTCCAGCGTGCCGTGGGCGCCGATCTGCACCAGGGCATGGATGCCGATGACATGGCGAAGCCACAGGTAAAAGGCGAGATAGCCGTGGCTGGGGGGCGTGTCGGGGTCGTGATGCTGGGCGGTGGTCAGGGGGCCGTGGCCGCGGCTGGGCTGCACCGCCACCACGGCATTGCCGCAGGGCAGGACGCGGAAGGCGAAGGCGCCGTCGCGGCAGGAGGGGTCGGCCTCGGGCTCCCCCCAGGTCGCGGCGATGCGGGCGCGCAGCTCCGGTGGGGCAAGGCGGTGGTAGTCGGCCAGCGACAGGGTCGGGGTGGGAGCGGCGGTGAGCGTCGCCATCAACTCGGCGCCGCTGTCCGGGATTGCGGACAGGCCGTAGCCTTCGGCTGACAGGCGGTTCAGCATCGCCACGGTGCTGGCCGGGCTGTCGAGGCCGACCGCATGGCCGATGCCGCCGCCGGGGCCGGGATAGTCGGACAGCACCAGCGCCAGCCGCCGCTCCGCCCGCGGGGTGCGCGACAGGCGGACCCAGCTTGCCGCGAGGTCGGCGGTGAAGGCCACCCGGTCGGGGATCGGGCGCAGGGCCGGGGCGGCGAATTGCAGGTCGGGGTCGGGCTCTCCCGCCGTCTTGAAGGCGATGGCGCGGGCGATGATGCGGCCGTCCATCTCCGGCAGCACGACGTTCATCGCGAGGTCGGACGGCGCAAGCCCGCGCGACGACGCCTGCCAGCCGGCCTCCGGCGTGGTGGAGAGGATGGCCTGCAGAACCGGGCTGCCGTTGGCCTCCAGGGGGAGCCGTCGTCTCGGGCGGCGGAGAAGGCGGTGGTGTTGACGACCACGGCGGCGTTCTGGGCGGTTAGGCTGGCGCGCATCCAGGCGGCGCAGTCCGGCTCCTTCAGGCTGGCGACGAACAGCGGCCGGGGCGCGAGGCCGCGCGCGGCCAGCGCGTCGCACAGGGCATGGACCGGGGCGAGGTCGCCGGCCAGCAGGTGGGAGCGGTAGAAGACCACCGCCGCCACCGGGGCGTCGGGGATGGTGGCGCCGCTCCAGCCGTCATAGGCACCGAAGCGGGGGACCGGGGCCGGGTCCTCATGCGGCAGGGGCGTGCCGGCCAGCGTCGCAGCACAGGCCAGCAGATGGCCGATGTTGGCCGGGCCGCCTTCGGTGAAATAGCGCCAGAGGCGGTCGGCGGCGTCCGGGGGTACGGTGCCGTAGGCGGTGAGATTCGGGTCGGGCTGCGCCTCGCCGGACAGGACGGCGAGCTGGATGTTGCGCTCGCGGCAGAGGGCGGACAGGCGGTCGAGGCCATAGCGCCAGTAACCGCTGCCGCCGAGCAGGCGCAGGACCACCAGTTTCGCCTTGGCAACGATGCTGTCGGCGTAGAGGTCCACCGACAACGGATGGCAGAGACGGTTCAGGTTGGCGAGGCGGAGGCTGGGCAAGCGGTCGCGCCCGGCCCGCCACGCGGCGGCGAGCGCGGTCAGGTCGCTGTCGGAGAAGGACAGCATGACGAGGTCGGCCGGCGTCTGCCCCAGGTCTTCCGCCTGGGGGCCGGCGTCCAGTTCGTCCTGGCGGGCGGCGAGCAGGTGCATGGTTCGATGTCCAGCGGCGGCGGTGCCCCTCCCTCCCGGGCTTACGCCCGGGTCCCTCCCTCCCCGCTTCGCAGGAGAGGGTGGATTTGCTATGCGGCGGCAGTTCCCTCTCCCACGATCGGACCGGCCTTTGGCCGGCCGAGGGTGGGGGAGGGTTAGGGAGGGGGCAAACGCCGCGACACCCTAACTCTTATCCAACAACCGCCCGCGTCACCGCATCACGGTCCAACCCCGTCTCGCCGATCACCACCAGACGGCTGCGGCGCTCCTCGCCGGGCTTCCACAGGCGGTCGTAGTGGGTCTGGATGCGGGTGCCGACACCCTGGACCAGAAGGCGCATCGGCTTGCCGGGCACGTCGATGAAGCCCTTCAGGCGCAGCACGCCATGCAGGCCGGCGACCTGTTCCAGCGTCATCGCCAGACGGGCGGGATCGGGCTGCGGCGGCAGCTCCACCACGAAGCTGGTGAAGTCGTCGTGGTCGTGGCCCTCTTCCTCATCATGGTGGCTGGGGCGGTTGGCGAGGTCGTCCTCCACCGCCGCGCCGACGCCGAGCAGAACCAGCGGATCGACGGCGCCCTGCGAGGCGCGGACCAGCTTGGCGTCGCGGCCGACCGTGTGGGACAGGGCGCCGCGGATCAGGTCCTCGACGCGGGCGAGATCGCCGTCGGCCAGCAGATCGGTCTTGTTGACGATGATCAGGTCGGCGCAGAGCAGCTGGTCCTCGAACACCTCTTCGATCGGCGTTTCATGATCGACGGTGCCGGCGGCGTCGCGCTGGGCCTCCAGCGCCGCGGGATCGGGGGCGAATCGGCCCTCCGCCGCGGCGGCGGCATCCACCACGGCGATGACGCCGTCGACCGTGACGCGGGTCTTGATCGCCGGCCAGTGGAAGGCCTGGACCAGCGGCTTGGGCAGGGCGAGGCCGCTGGTCTCGATCACGATATGCTCGGGCGGCTCCGGCCGGGCCAGCAGCTTCTCGATGGCCGGGACGAAGTCGTCGGCGACGGTGCAGCACAGGCAGCCGTTCGCCAGCTCGATTACGTCGTCTTCGGTGCAGGTCGGGTTGCCGCAGGCGCGCAGGATGTCGCCGTCGATGCCGACATCGCCGAACTCGTTGATGATCAGCGCCAGCCGGCGGCCGTCGGCCTTTTCCAGCAGGCCGCGGATCAGCGTGGTCTTGCCGGCGCCGAGGAAGCCGGTGATGACGGTCGCCGGAACCTTGCCGGCGGCCGTCTTGGAGAGTGCGGACATGGGACGTGGCTCCTTAACGCGCGCCGGGCTGGACCCGAAGGGCCGGGCGATGCTCGGCCTCGCCGGCCAGCCCGTTCATCAGCCAGCCGCAGGCGGCACCCAGGATCGCCCAGAACAGGGCGGCGCTGCCGAGCGAGGCGGTGACGAACCGGGCGGCCAGTTCCGGCGGGACGGCGCCCTCGGCGCTTTCCGGGTGGGGCGCGCCGATCAGATGGGGCAAGGCGGCGGCCAGGACGGCGGCGGCGATGACGAGGCGGTTGCGGGCGAAGGCGAGCGCGGCCATGCCGACGCCGGCCCCGGCCGCCGCGGCCAGCCACCAGAGCTGGCGCAGCTCCAGATCGGCCCCGGCCATGCCCGGCAGCTCCGGCGGCAGGCCGAAGGACGGCGCCAGCGACACCGCGACGAAGCCGCCGGCACCCCACACCAGCCCGCGCCGCGCATCGACCGGTCGGCCGGCCAGCAGAATCGCCGCCGACAGCAGCAGCGCATAGGCCACGCCGGTCAGCAGGTTGGAGACGATGGTCAGGCCGGTGCGCCGCATCGCCTCGTCCAGCGTGGTGGGCACGCCTTCGCCGACCTCGCGCACCGGGCCATGCTGGTGGGCCGTCTCGGAGGCAGAGGCGGAGGCGGGTGCGGAAGCGGCAGGCGGGGTCACCACCTCGTACTTCTCGGCTTCAAGGATCAGCGGGACGGTCGTCGCCTGCTGAACGACGGAAGCGGCCGTGCCGGAGAGCACGCCCGCGACCAGGGCGGCTGTGAACAGCCGCCGGATCAGATCCATGACCCTGGCTTAGTGGCAGGGGAACGCGAAGGAGTGACGGGCGTCGTGCGCCGCGTCGTGGATCTGCTGCGGCTGGGCGAAGCCGACGCCGTACAGCAGGAAGCTGCCCAGCAGGATCGCGGCGAAGGCGGCGACCGCGGTCTGGGCGGCGCTGCGGGTCGCGGAACCGGCGGCAGCGTGGAAGGAACGGGTGGTCATGGAAGGCAATCCTTGCTGTCCCGCCACACCCGGCGGGGTTGGGAAAGGGTGAAACATCCGCCGGCAGGTTTCCTGGCTCGCGGGTCGTCGCATCGCCGTCCGCCTTCCCGGCCCGGAAGCCAGTGGCATGATGGACGGGACGCTCGCCGCACACAGTTGCGGGGGCAGCCACGGCATTGGATCCGGCATGACCGGGATCCGCACCGCATTCCCTATTATCCCCGCCGCCCGTCAGGACGGGCAGGGCACCGTCGGACGGCCACCATCGCAGTGCCGCGCCGATTTGGCAAGCCCGCAATAAGGCGTCTGCCGCACGGACGATCTTGCATGCCGACACTTTGGATGCTGTCATGTTTGCCGGACAGAGTGTCCGCAAATCCGACACTTTCCGGGATGAGGGTCCGCAGCGGGAAGGAGGTGGGACGAGGCGAAACCGGCGGAGAAACAATGGGTCCACGGATACGGACGAAGCGAACCCCGCCCTGGCACGCTTCGTGCGTACAACAATCGGTGAAACGTCCCGCCGCATGGCGGCCCCCGGGTGAGGCCCGGAAATAAGCAAAGGGCTCTAAGCCCGACATAAGGACGAACGGGAGGAGAATTCGCGACCGATGAACGCCGCACCGAACGACGACATCATCCTGGAAGCGCGCAACCTGACGAAGGAGTTCAAGGGCTTCGTGGCGGTGAAGGAGGTGAACCTCCAGGTTCGCCGCGGCACCATCCACGCGCTGATCGGCCCGAACGGCGCCGGCAAGAGCACGGTGTTCAACCTGCTGACCAAGTTCCTGACGCCCACGCGCGGCCAGATCCTCTACAAGGGCCGGGACATCACCCGCACCAAGCCGGCCGACATCGCGCTGATGGGGCTGGTCCGCTCCTTCCAGATCTCGGCGGTCTTCCCGCATCTCAGCGTGCTGGAGAATGTCCGGGTGGCGCTGCAGCGCCCGCTCGGCACCAGCTTCCACTTCTGGAAGTCCGAATCGACGCTCTACGACCTGCATGACCGGGCGCTGGAGCTGATCGAGGCGGTCAACCTCTCCCCCTGGGCCAACCATCTGGCCGCCGAGCTGCCCTATGGCCGCAAGCGCGCGCTGGAGATCGCCACCACGCTCGCGCTCGACCCGGAGGTCATGCTGCTGGACGAGCCGCTGGCCGGCATGGGCCATGAGGACATCGAGGGCACCGCCGCCCTCATCAAGCGCGTCGCCGCCGACCGCACCGTGCTGATGGTGGAGCATAACCTGTCGGTCGTCGCCCACCTGTCGGACACCATCACCGTGCTCCGCCGCGGCGAGATCCTGGCGGAGGGACCCTACGAGGTCGTCTCCAAGAACCCGCAGGTGATGGAAGCTTATATGGGGACCGGACATGCCTGACGGGATGCAGACGAAGACTGCGATGCTGGAGATCGCCGACCTGCACGGCTTCTACGGCGAAAGCCATGTGCTGCACGGCGTCAACCTGGAGGTGCGGCAGGGCGAGGTGGTGACGCTGCTGGGCCGCAACGGCGCCGGCAAGACCTCGACCATGCGCGCGATCATGGGGATCATGGGCAAGCGCACCGGCTCCATCCGCTTCCAGGGGCAGGAGCTGATCGGCATGGCCCAGCACCGCATCCCGCGGCTCGGCATCGGCTATGTGCCGGAGGAGCGCGGCATCTTCTCCAGCCTCAGCGTGGACGAGAACCTGACGCTGCCGCCGGTGGTGAAGGACGGCGGGATGACGATCCCGCAGATCTACGACCTGTTCCCCAACCTGAAGGGGCGCGGCTCGACCCAGGGCACGCGCCTGTCGGGCGGCGAGCAGCAGATGCTGGCGATCGCCCGCATCCTGCGCACCGGCGCCACCATGATCCTGCTGGACGAGCCGACCGAGGGTCTCGCCCCGGTCATCATCGAGCAGATCGGTGTCGCGGTGCGGGCGCTGAAGGCGCGCGGCTTCACCATCGTGCTGGTGGAACAGAACTTCCGCTTCGCCGCCACCATCGCCGACCGCCATTACGTGATGGAGGAGGGCCATGTGGTGGACATGATCCCCAACGACCAGCTCAACGCCAACATGGACAAGCTCCACACCTATCTCGGCGTGTAGCCCGTCCAGCCTTCCGATCCGTCCCGGCATCGACGCCGCCCTGCCCGTTCCTGGGGCCGGGGCGGCGAACCGCCGGGGATTTGCCCGAATATGGCTCCGGCTTCCCGCGACGGGGACCGGCCGACAATAAATCCAAGAGGGAGAGACCTTCCGATGCGCACGCTTCTTCTCGCCGGCACCGCCCTGCTGACGCTGGCCGGGACCGCGATTCCGGCCGCCGCCCAGGTGTCGGACAACGTCATCCGCATCGGCGTGATGAACGACCGGTCGGGCATCTACGCCGATCTGGCCGGCGAGGGGTCCGCCATCGCCGCGCGGATGGCGGCGGAGGAGTTCGGCGGCAAGGTCGCCGGCGCCGCCATCGAGATCGCCGTCGCCGACCACCAGAACAAGGCCGACATCGCCGCGTCGAAGGCGCGCGAGTGGGTGGACACCGGCGGCGTCGACGTGATCGCCGACGTGCCGAACTCCGCCGCCGCGCTGGCGGTGCAGGGCATCACCAAGGACAAGAAGCGCATCTTCCTGATGTCCGGGCCGGGTGCGACGGCGCTGACCGGCGCGCAGTGCAGCCCCTACGGCTTCCACTGGACCTACGACAACTACGCCATGGCCGCCGGCACCGGCCGCGCCCTGTACGAGCAGGGCAAGAAGAAGTGGTTCTTCGTGACCGCCGACTACGCCTTCGGCCAGTCGCTGGAGGAGGAGACCTCCAAGATGGTGAAGTCGCTGGGCGGCACCGTCGCCGGCGCGGTCCGCCATCCGCTGGGCACCGCCGACTTCTCCTCCTTCCTGCTGCAGGCGCAGGGGTCGGGGGCCGACGTGATCGGGCTGGCGAACGCCGGCGGCGACACCATCAACGCGGTCAAGCAGGCGGCTGAGTTCGGCATCACCCAGTCGGGCCAGAGCCTGGCCGGCCTGCTGCTGTTCATCACCGACGTGAATGCGCTGGGGCTGCAGTCGGCCCAGGGCCTGATGCTGACCACCGGCTTCTACTGGGACATGGACGACCAGACCCGCGAGTGGTCGAAGAAGTTCGAGGCCAAGGCCGGCAAGAAGCCGACCATGGTGCAGGCCGGCGTCTATTCGGCGGTGAAGCACTATCTGAAGGCGGTCGAGGCGGCGAAGACCGACGACGCCGACAAGGTGTCCGCCAAGATGCGCGAGACGCCGGTCGAGGACATGTTCGCCAAGAAGGGCAAGATCGCCGCCAACGGCCGCATGTTCCACGACATGTATCTGGTCCAGGTGAAGGCCCCGGCCGAATCGAAGGCGCCCTGGGACTATTACAAGGTCGTCAAGACCATCCCGGCCGACACGGCGTTCATGGACCCCAAGCAGAGCGGCTGTGCGCTGGTGAAGTGAGGGGGCGTATTGCCCCCTCCCCATCCCTCCCCGCTTCGCGGGAGAGGGGCTGGACGCTTGTCGGCGTGAAGGTCAGCAAAGCGGCAGCGGAGTTCCCTCTCCCGCGATCGGACCGGCCTTTGGCCGGCCGAGAGCGGGGAGGGGTAGGGAGGGGGCAACGGTCGCAATCACTCAATCAAAACAAAAAACCAACAACCACGAACCGGGAGAGACGCGGATATGTTCAGCCTGCTGGGAGTTCCGCCCCAAGTCCTGTTCGGGCAGCTTCTGCTCGGCCTGATCAATGGTTCCTTCTATGCGCTGCTCAGCCTTGGGCTGGCGGTGATCTTCGGCATGTTGAACGTCATCAACTTCGCCCACGGCGCGCTCTACATGGTCGGCGCCTTCGTGGCGTGGCTGCTGCTGACCTCTCTCGGGCTCGGCTACTGGTGGGCGCTGGTGCTGGCGCCGCTGGCGGTCGGGCTGCTGGGCATCGCGCTGGAGAAGTCGATGCTGTCGCGGCTGTACAAGCTGGACCATCTCTACGGCCTGCTGCTGACCTTCGGCCTCGCGCTGATCCTGGAAGGCGCCTTCCGCCACCAGTATGGCGTGTCGGGCCAGCCCTATCCGATCCCCGACGCGCTGAAGGGCGGGCAGAACCTGGGCTTCATGTTCCTGCCGAACTATCGCGCCTGGGTGGTCGTCGCCTCCCTCACCGTCTGCTTCGGCACCTGGTACGCCATCGAGCGGACCAAGCTGGGCGCCTATCTGCGCGCGGCGACCGAGAACCCGACCCTGGTCCAGGCCTTCGGCATCAACGTGCCGGTGATGGTGTCGCTGACCTACGGCTTCGGCGTGGCGCTGGCCGGGCTGGCCGGCGTGCTGGCGGCGCCGATCTATCAGGTGTCGCCGCTGATGGGCTCCAACCTCATCATCATCGTCTTCGCCGTGGTGGTGATCGGCGGCATGGGATCGATCCTGGGCGCCATCGTCACCGGGCTGGGGCTGGGGCTGCTGGAGGGACTGACCAAGGTCTTCTATCCGGAGGCGTCCAACATCGTCGTGTTCGTCGTGATGGCGATCGTTCTTCTCATCAAGCCCGCGGGCCTCTTCGGACGGGAGCGCTGATCCATGACCGTCGCCAGCAACTCCACCACCATCGCCATGCGCGGGTCCTCCCGCGGCACCGGCACCGTCCTGATCGCCGGCGCCCTGCTGCTGATCGCCGTCGCCGCCCCCTTCGTGCTGTATCCCGTCTTCCTGATGAAGGTGCTGTGCTTCGCGCTGTTCGCCTGCGCCTTCAACCTGCTGATCGGCTATGCCGGGCTGCTCAGCTTCGGCCATGCCGCCTTCTTCGGCGGGGCGGCCTACATCTCCGCCCACACGGTGAAGGTCTGGGGCTGGGCGCCGGAGTTCGGGCTGCTCGCCGCCACCGCGGTGGCGGGAGCGATGGGTCTGGTCTTCGGCCTGATCGCCATCCGCCGGCAGGGCATCTATTTTGCCATGATCACCTTGGCGCTGAGCCAGATGATCTTCTTCCTGGCGCTGCAGCTGCCCTTCACCCATGGCGAGGACGGCATCCAGGGCGTGCCGCGCGGCGTGCTGTTCGGGCTGTTCGACCTGAACCAGCCGCTGACCATGTACTACACCGTGCTGGCGATCTTCGTCGGCGGCTTCGCCCTGATCTGGCGCACGGTGCATTCGCCCTTCGGGCAGGTTCTGAAGGCGATCCGCGAGAACGAGCCGCGCGCGGTGTCGCTCGGCTACCGCACGGACCGCTACAAGCTGGTCGCCTTCGTGCTGTCGGCCTCGCTGGCCGGGCTTGCCGGCGGGACCAAGGCCATCGTGTTCCAGCTTGCCTCGCTGACCGACGTGACGTGGCAGATGTCGGGCGAGGTGGTGCTGATGACGCTGCTGGGCGGCATGGGCACGCTGCTGGGGCCGGTGGTCGGCGCGGCGCTGGTCGTCACGCTGGAGAGCTATCTGGCGGCGACCAGCCTGCCGGTGCCGGTCGTCATCGGCTGCATCTTCGTCGTCTGCGTCCTGGTTTTCCGCCGCGGCATCGTCGGCGAACTGTTGCACCGGCTGCCCAAGCGGGGGCGTTGAGCCGCCGTCCCGGACCCGATCCGCAAACTCCCCCAGGGGGGACCGCAAGGTCCCCCTCTTTTCCCTTCCGCACCCGCTAGGGTGGTGTTTCCGGACGAGGGGAAAGATATAGCGGAGGATGTAGGGAACAGGTCCGTATTGCCTTTTTAAAAACTACTCTGTTTGCGCGTGCCGCCACACCCAACTCTGCCGAACGGGCGCGGATCGACCCCGCGTTTCCGGCCGTCCCCCTATGCCTTCCCTTTAATCCGACGGATGGGCTACTATGTTGACCTCTGATATTGTTGGCAAAATGCGCTGCGATGCAGCAGGCCCGAAGGCAGGAACTGCCGGGGGCCTCGACACCGGGACAACAAGAATCGGTCCTGTCTGGGAGGGTGAGGTGGGCGACACCGTCGATTTCGAAGCGCTGCGCCAGCGCGCGGTGCACTCCCTGTTCGAGCACCTGGAATCCATGTGCGTCGGTGCCGTCGCGGTCGATCACAACGGCCGCATCGCCTGGATGGACGAGAAGTACAAGGCGCTGCTGGGCGTCCCCGGCGACCCGCGCGGCCGGCAGGTGGAGGATGTCATCCCCAACAGCCAGCTGCGCCGGGTGATCGAGAGCGGCCAGCCCCAGCCGCTGGACATCATGGAGTTCGACGACCGGTCCTTCGTGGTGACGCGGATGCCGCTGTTCGGCACCGACGGCTCGATCATCGGCGCCATCGGCTTCGTGCTGTTCGACCGTGCCGAGTATCTGCGCCCGCTGGTCCGCAAATACGAGAAGATGCAGGAGGAGCTGGCCCGCACCCAGCAGGAGCTGGCGCATGAGCGCCGGGCCAAATACTCGTTCTCGCAGTTCCTGGGCGCCAGCGAATCGATCCGCGAGATCAAGCGGCTGGGCCGCCGCGCCGCCCAGATGGACAGCACCGTCCTGCTGCTGGGCGAGACCGGCACGGGGAAGGAGTTGCTGGCCCAGGCCATCCATTCCGCCAGCCCGCGGGCGGCCAAGCCCTTCGTCGGCGTCAATGTCGCCGCCATCCCGGAAACCCTGCTGGAGGCGGAGTTCTTCGGCGTTGCCCCCGGCGCCTACACCGGCGCCGACCGCCGCCACCGCGAGGGCAAGTTCCAGCTGGCCAACGGCGGCACCCTGTTCCTGGACGAGATCGGCGACATGCCGCTGCCGGTGCAGGCCAAGCTTCTGCGCGTCCTGCAGGAGCGGGAGATCGAACCGCTGGGCTCCAACAAGGTGGTGCGGGTCGATGTCCGCATCATTGCCGCCACCAGCCGCGACCTGCACGCCCTGGTGCGCGAGAAGCAGTTCCGCGCCGACCTCTATTACCGGCTGAACGTGGTGCCGATCACCCTGCCGCCGCTGCGCGACCGGCCGGAGGACATCGAGAGCATCGCCGACCGCATCCTGGAACAGCTGGCGATCCAGCAGGGCACGCCGCCGCGCGAACTGCTGGAGTCGGCGGTGCAGGTGCTGCGCGACTATGACTGGCCCGGCAACGTCCGCGAGCTTTACAACACGCTGGAGAGGGTGGTGGCGCTGACCGACGCGCCGATCCTGACCGCGCCGCACATCCGCAGCGTGCTGCCCGGCACCCAGCATCCGGCCGGCGCCTCGGCCCTGCCGCTGGCGGCTGGCGCCCGGCCGCTGCAGGAGGTGCTGCACGCCGCCGAGCGCCACGCCATCGCCGCGGCGCTGGAGGAGGCCAACGGCGTCAAGGCGCGAGCCGCGAAGCTGCTGGGCATTTCGCGCGCGTCGCTGTACGAACGCATGGTGACGCTGGGGCTGGGGGCGACGCAGTAGGGGCCGGCGCCGCCCCGCTGCTGTAATTTCGTACTGCGGAATACTGTTTCATTGACGCGCTGCCCGGCCGCTGGCAGGATCGCCCCCGCGTTTCATGCGGGAGGATCGGGTCATGCGCAGGCGGGAAGAGGCTCTGGTCGTCGACGATCTGGCGGACGACGAGAAGGACCCGCGCTTCGTCACCGCGCTGGCCCGCGGGCTGGAGCTGCTGCGCGCCTTCCGCCGCAACGAGTCGATGCTGGGCAACCTGGAACTGGCGCAGCGCACCGGCCTGCCCAAGCCGACGGTGTCGCGGTTGACCTACACGCTGGCCAAGCTGGGATACCTCGCCTACGACCAGAACACCGGCAAATACCGGCTCGGCACCTCGGTGCTGGCGCTGGGCTATGCCAGCCTGTCCGGCATGGGCATCCGGCAGGTCGCCCGCCCGCTGATGCAGGAACTGGCCGAGCAGACCGGGCTGGCGGTGGCGCTGGGCGGGCGCGACCGGCTGAGCATGATCTATCTGGAATGCTGCAAGGCGGCCGGCCCGATCACCCTGTCGCTCGACGTCGGCTCCCACATCAAGCTGTCGACCACCAGCATGGGCCGCGCCTATCTGGCTGCCCTGCCGGAGGAGGAGCGCGCGCCGCTGATGGCGAAGCTGGAGGAGCATGAGGGGGAGGGCTGGCCCGAGATCCGCGACGGCATCCTCCAGTCCATCGAGGACTATCGGACCCATGGCTTTTGTCGCTCCATCGGCGCCTGGAAGTCGGAAGTGCACGCCATCGGCGTCCCCTTCGTGCCGCGCGACGGCTCGCAGGTGCTGGCCTTCAACTGCGGCGGGCCGGGTTTCCTGGTCGACCCGCAGAAGCTGGAGGAGGAGTTCGCGCCGCGGCTGGTGGCGATGGTCCGGCGGATCGACGCGACGCTGTTCAACGGGTGAGAGCGTGGGGAGGCGAGGGGGTGCAACGCCGCCCTTGCCAGCATTGTCCCGTCCCAGCTAACTGTTCGGACGACCGACGGACACCCCGGATCCCATGCTCGACAGCTTCCTGCTTGCCTTCACCGCCCTGTTCTCCATCGTCAATCCGCTGGCGATGGCGCTGATCTTCAGTCAGGTCACGGCGGACAGCAGCCCGCGCGACCGGGCGCGGCTGGCCGGGTTGGTCAGCCTCTATTCGGCCATCGTCATGCTGACGGCGCTGTGGGCCGGCGCCTATGTGCTGAACTTTTTCGGCGTGTCGATGGCCGCCCTGCGGATCGCCGGCGGTTTCGTCGTCGCCGAACGGGCCTGGGCGCTGCTGACCGCGCCGGAACGGCACGAGGCGCGCAAGCAGGAACAGGCGGCCGGTGACGGCGATGGGCTGGCGGAGTCGGCCTTCTTCCCGATGACGATTCCCTTCACCACCGGGCCGGGCACGATTTCGGTCGCCATCGCGCTCGGCTCCACCCGACCGACGCGGGGCGACGGGCTGATCGAGTTCTTCCTCGGCATGTCGGGCGCGGCGCTGGCGATCGCGGCACTGATCTGGCTGTCCTACCGCTCCGCCGACCGCATCGTCGCCTTCCTGGGTCCGACGCGGGTGCGGGTGCTGACGCGGCTGTTCGCCTTCCTGCTGTTCTGCGTCGGCGTCCAGATCCTGTTGACCGGTGTTCTGGACGCCTTCCCGCTGCTGTCGCAGAAGGGCTGAAAGTCTCCCTCTCCCGCCCCGGGAGAGGGAAGGGGCCCATGCCGGAGCATGGGAAGGGTGAGGGGTATTCCGAGGAACCATGCGCTTCTGGATTCTTGGATCACCCCTCACCCTCCCCACTTCGTGGGTCCCCTCCCTCTCCCGGGGCGGGAGAGGGCATCATCAACCCTTCGGACGCAGGTCCTGCACGCGCTTGGCCTTGCCGATGGACCGCGCGATGCCGCCGGGTTCGACCACCTCGACACGGGTGCTGATGCCGATCAGCGACTTGATCGAGTGCTGCAGGTGCTTGGCGTGGCCGTCCCATTCCGACGGGTGGATGTCGTCATGCATCTCCACCCGGACGGCGAGGTTGTCCATGTGGCCGTCGCGGCTGACCACCAGCTCGTAATGCGGGGCGAGAGCCGGGATCTTGCAGATCAGCTCCTCGACCTGGGTCGGGAAGACGTTCACGCCGCGGATGATGAGCATGTCGTCGGAGCGGCCGGTGATCTTGTCCATCCGCCGCATGCCGCGCGCCGTCGGCGGCAGCAGCCGGGTCAGGTCGCGGGTGCGGTAGCGGATGACCGGCATGCCCTGCTTGGTCAGGGTGGTGAAGACCAGCTCGCCGTAGGATCCGTCGGGCAGCACCTCTCCCGTATCGGGGTCGATGATCTCGGGATAGAAATGGTCCTCCCAGATCACCGGGCCGTCCTTGGTCTCCACGCATTCCGACGCGACGCCCGGCCCCATCACCTCCGACAGGCCGTAGATGTCCACCGCGTGGATGTTGAAGGTGCGCTCGATCTCCTCGCGCAGGGCGCCGGTCCAGGGCTCGGCGCCGAAGATGCCGACGCGCAGGCTGGTGCCGCGCGGGTCGATGCCCTGGCGGCGCATCTCGTCGGCGATGTTCAGCATGTAGGACGGCGTGACCATGATGATGGTCGGCTTGAAGTCCTGGATCAGTTGCACCTGCTTCTCGGTCTGGCCGCCCGACATCGGCACCACGGCGCAGCCCAGCCGCTCCGCCCCGTAATGGGCGCCGAGGCCACCGGTGAACAGGCCGTAGCCATAGGCGATGTGCACGATGTCGTTGCGCGTGCCGCCGGCCGCCCGGATGGAGCGGGCGACGACCTCCGACCACACGTCGATGTCGCCCTTGGTGTAGCCGACCACCGTCGGCCGCCCGGTGGTGCCGCTGGAGGCATGGACGCGCACGATGTCCTCCATCGGCACGGCGAACATGCCGTAGGGGTAGGCGCGGCGCAGGTCGTCCTTCACGGTGAAGGGAAACAGCGCCAGATCCTTCAGGTCCTTGAAGTCGTCGGGATGGACGCCCTTCGCCTCGCACTTGGCGCGGAAGGACTCGACGTTGGCGTAGGAGTGACGCAGCGACCATGCCAGCCGCTCCGTCTGCATCGCCGTGATCTCGTCGCGGCTGGCGAACTCGTAGCGGTCCATGCCGGCCTTGGTCTGGTTCACGCCGCTGTCGGTCATGATGGACATGGTGCGCTTCTCCCCTTCGTGCTGATGCCCGGCGCTTGGCGGCCGGTGATGCCCTTTTTGACGGCGGTTTTCGTTCAGACCCGCTCCACCATCATGGCGATGCCCTGGCCGACGCCGATGCACATGGTGCAGAGCGCGCGGGTCGCCTTGCGGTCCTCAAGCTCCATCACCGCGCTGGCGACCAGACGGGTGCCGCTGGCGCCCAGCGGGTGGCCGAGCGCAATGGCGCCGCCGTTGGGGTTCACATGCTCGGCGTCGTCGGGCAGGCCCAGCATGCGCAGCACGGCGAGGCCCTGGGCGGCGAAGGCTTCGTTCAGCTCGACCACGTCGACGTCGCCGATGGTCAGGCCGAGGCGAGCCAGCAGCTTCTGCGTCGCGGGGGCCGGGCCGATGCCCATCACGCGCGGCGGCACGCCGGCCACCGCGGTGCCGACGATGCGGGCGCGCGGGGTCAGGCCATAACGCTTCACCGCGTCCTCGGACGCCACGATCACCGCGGCGGCGCCGTCATTGACGCCCGACGCATTGCCGGCGGTCACGCTGCCACCCTCCTTGCGGAAGGGGGTGGAGAGCTTGGCCAGCGCCTCCAGCGTCGTGTCGGGGCGCAGATGCTCGTCGGCGGCGACGATGGTCGGCTCGCCCTTGCGGCGGGGAATGGAGACCGGGACGATCTCGCGGGCGAGACGGCCGGACTCCTGGGCGCGGCCGGCGCGCTGCTGGCTGCGGACGGCAAAGGCGTCCTGGTCGGCGCGGGAAATGGCGTAGTCGGCGGCGACGTTCTCCGCCGTCTCCGGCATGCTGTCGATGCCGAACCTTGCCTTCATCAGCGGATTGACGAAGCGCCAGCCGATGGTGGTGTCGAAGATCTCCGCCTGCCGGGAGAAGGCGCTGTCGGACTTGCCCATGACGAAGGGGGCGCGGGTCATGCTCTCCACCCCGCCGGCGACGATCAGATCGGCCTCGCCCGCCTTGATGGCGCGGGCGGCCATGCCGATGCTGTCCATGCCGGAGCCGCAGAGGCGGTTGACCGTGGTGCCGGGCACCATTTCGGGCAATCCCGCCAGCAGCGCCGCCATGCGGGCGACGTTGCGGTTGTCCTCGCCGGCCTGGTTGGCGCAGCCGAGGATCACGTCGTCCACGGCGGACCATTCGACGCCGGGGTTGCGCTCCATCAGCGCTTTCAGCGGAACCGCCGCGAGGTCGTCCGGGCGCACCGGGGCCAGCCCGCCGCCGTAACGGCCGAAGGGGGTGCGGACGGCATCGCAGATGTAGGCTTCACGCATGGTTCGCTCCGAAAACAAACAGATGGGGATCGCGGGTGCGACCGCCAGGGGCGGTCACGTCGCCTGGATCACTCGACCGGGATCACGGTCCCCGCGATGCGCGCCGATTGGCCGCGGAACAGGCCGACCACCGTGCCGTCCTGGTTGGTGACGGTGACGTCGTAGACGCCGGAGCGGCCGCGCTTGTGCACCTCGCGGCATTCGGCGGTCAGCACGTCGCCCAGCTTGGCCGGCGCCGGGAAGGTGATGGAGCAGCCCGCCGCCACCGTCACCTCGTTCGCGGCGTTGCAGGCATAGGCGAAGGCGGTGTCGGCCAGCGTGAAGGTCATGCCGCCATGGCCAATGTCGTGGCCGTTCACCATGTCCTTGCGGACGGTCATCGCCATTCGGGCATAACCGGGGGCGATCTCCAGCAGTTCGATGCCATGGGCCTGGGCGCAATGATCGCGCTCGTACATGCCGCGGCCGACCGCTTCGGCGAGGGACTGGGGATCGGTGGTCATGCGGGCATGTCCTTGTTTCCCCCTCTCCCCCCGGGGAGAGGGTTGGGGTGAGGGGGATGCGCGGCGTGGAGTCGGTGGTGGCGTTGGAGTGTCCGCTGCTTGCGGAGCCACGCTGTGCGCCCCCTCACCCTGACCCTCTCCCCGGGGGGAGAGGGGATTTGGGCGATTTGGGCGGCGGCGATCCTTCGGCGCAGAAGCGCCGACGCGCGGTAGCGGTCTTCGCCGTAGGTGCGGGCCAGGGCGTCGAGCACGGCCAGCACATGGGGCAGGCCGATGCGGTCGGCCCAGGCGAGCGGACCCAGCGGGTAGTTCACCCCCTTGGTCATGGCGATGTCGATGTCGGCGGCGCTGGCGACGCCCTGCATCGCCGCGTCCGCCGCCTCGTTGGCGAGCATGGCGACGGTGCGCATCACCACCAGACCGGGGGCGTCGTCGATCACCGACACCGCCTTGCCCAGCGCCTGGAACAGCCCGGCGGCGGCGGCGACCGCCTCAAGCGGCGTGCCGTCGGCGGGGGCCAGCGCCACGCGGGTCGCCTTGGCGTAGTCCAGCGCAAGGTCGAACAGCACCAGCGGGGCGATGCCGTCCTCGGCGGCACGGGCGGTGGCGGTGCGGCCGTCGGTCAGGGCCAGTGTGACGCCGTCCACCAGCAGCAGCCCGGGGCCGTGCGCTTCCTCCACCGCGATGCCGGCCTCGCGCAGCAGCCCGACCAGCGCCGCGGCGGGGCCGAGATCGCCCTGCAAGACAACCCGCCGCGGCTTGGCGGCCGGTTCGGCGCTGCGCGGCGCGGGCTTGGCGACACCGGGGCTGTGGTCGTAGAAGCCGCGGCCGGTCTTGCGGCCGAGACGCCCGGCCTCCACCAGCTCCTGCTGGATCAGCGAGGGCTGGAAGCGCGGGTCGCCGAAATAGGCGGCGTGGACGGAGCGGGTGACGGCGAAGTTCACGTCGTGGCCGATCAGGTCCATCAGCTCGAACGGCCCCATGCGGAAGCCGCCGGCCTCGCGCGCGACGGCGTCGATGGTGGCGGGATCGGCCGCCTGCTCCTGCACCAGCCGCAGCCCCTCGGCGTAGAAGGGGCGGGCGACCCGGTTGACGATGAAGCCGGGGGTGGAGCGGCAGCGCACCGGGCTCTTGCCCCAGGCCTTGGCCGTGTCGAACAGCGTGTCGAGTACCATGGCGTCGGTGGCGAGGCCGCTGACGATCTCCACCAGCGCCATCAAGGGGGCCGGGTTGAAGAAATGCAGGCCCGCCAGCCGTTCCGGCCGCTGCACCCCGGCGCCGATGGCGGTGACCGACAGCGACGAGGTGTTGGTGGCGAGGATCGCGTCATGCCCGACGATGCCCTCAAGCTCCGCGAACAGGCGGCGCTTGACGTCGAGGTCCTCCACGATCGCCTCCACCACCAGACCGGCGGGGGCGAGGTCGGACAGGGCCTTCACGGCGCGCAGCCGGTCCACCGTGGCGTCGCGTTCCGCCGCGGTGCGCTTGCCCTTCTCGACCAGCGCGGTCAGCGCCCTGGCGATGGAGTCCACGGCAGCCTCGGCGGCGCCGGGGCGGGTGTCGACCAGCAGGACCGGGTGGCCGGCCTGGGCCGCGACCTGGGCGATGCCCTGGCCCATGGCGCCGGCCCCGACCACCGCGACGGTGACGGAGGGATCGAGCGCCGCCATCACCGCCCCTCGAACTTCGGCGCGCGCTTGGCGACGAAGGCGGCGACGCCCTCGCGGTAATCCTGCGTGCGGCCGGCCTCGCGCTGGAGGTCGCGCTCCAGGTCGAGCTGGCTGTCCAGGTCGTTGTCCAGCGAGACGTTCAACGCCCGCTTGATGAGCGCAAGGCCATGCGTCGGCTGGGTGGCGAGCTGGCGGGCCAGCGCGCCGGCCTCCTCCGCCAGCTTGTCGTCGTCGACCGCTTTCCAGATCATGCCCCAGGCTTCCGCCTGCTCGGCGGACAGCTTGTCGCCCAGCATGGCGAGGCCCATGGCGCGGGCATGGCCGACCAGACGCGGCAGGGTCCAGGTGCCGCCGCTGTCGGGGATCAGCCCGATCTTGCAGAAAGCCTGGATGAAGCTGGCCGAGCGGGCCGCCAGCACGATGTCGCAGGCCAGCGCGATGTTGGCGCCGGCCCCGGCGGCGACACCGTTCACCGCGCAGATCACCGGCATCGGCAGTTCGCGGAGCGTGCGGACCAGCGGGTTGTAGTTGGTCTCGATGGAGGCGCCGAGGTCGGGCGCCTCCTGCCCCGGAGCCACCGCGCGGTCGGACAGATCCTGCCCGGCGCAGAAACCGCGGCCGGCGCCGGTCAGCAGCAGGCAGCGGACCGACTTGTCCTCGCGCACGGCGGCCAGCGCCCCGCGCAGCTCCTCATGCATCGTCGCGGTGAAGCTGTTCAGCCGGTCCGGCCGGTTCAGCGTGATGGTGGCGACGCCGTCGGCGATGTCGAGGAGGATGGTCTTGTCGCTGCTCCCCATTTTCTCGCTCATTGAGCGGCCTCCAGCACCGGAACGCGGCTCTGCACCACGCGGAAGCGGTTGGCGACGAAGGCGAGGTCGCACAGCGCGGCATTGGCCGCCGGGTTGGCGCCGGTGCCGTGGAAGTCGCTGAAGGCGGCCGACTGGTTGACGAAGACGCCGCCGGTCAGGTTGACCGACAGGGCGACGCCGGCCTCGACGAACAGGTCGGTCGCCTGCTCGATCAGCTGCGGGTCGGTGCTGTAGAGGCCGGTGGTCAGCGCTCCCTTGGTCCGGGTCAGGCGGGCGGCGCGCTCCAGGCTGTCGGCGGTGCTGTCGGTCTTCACGATGATGGAGATCGGGCCGAACAGTTCATGGCCGTACTTGTCCTCATCCGTCGCATCCATGGTCAGGATCAGGGGCGTGCGGATGCGGGCGTCCGGGAACTTGGGATGGGTGATGGCGCGCGACGGCAGCACGACGGTGCCGAGCTTGGCCGCTTCGTCGATGCGGGCCAGCGTGGCGTCGGACTGGATGGCGCCCAGCACCTCCACCGCGCGTTCCGGGTCGGACAGGAACTTGTCGACGCCACCGGCCAGCGCCGAGACGACCTGATCGAAGCTCATGCGGTCCGCGCCGGCCTGGATGCCGTCCTTGGGCACGAAGATGACCTGGGTCGTCGTGCACATCTGGCCGGAATAGAGGCTGAGCGTGAAGGCGAGGTTGCGCACCATGCCCTTGGGATCGTCGGTGCCGTCGATCACCACCGTGTTGACGCCGGCCTTCTCGGTGTAGACCTGGGCCTGACGGGCGTTCTGCTCCAGCCAGTCGCCGAAGCCGGTGGAGCCGGTGTAGTCGATCACCGCCACCTCCGGCCGCAGCGCCAGATCCTTGGCGACGGTGTCGCCGATGGCCAGCGTGACGAGGTTGGGATCAAGCCCGCACTCCGCCAGCACCTCGCGGGCGATCTTCACGGTGATGGCCAGCGGCAGGATGGCGGTGGGGCCGGGCTTCACGATCACCGCGTTGCCGGTGACGAGGCTGGCGAACAGCCCGGGATAGCCGTTCCAGGTCGGGAAGGTGGCGCAGCCGATGACCAGCCCGACGCCGCGGCCGACCACCTCGAAGCGCTTGTCCATCACCAGCGGCGGGTTCTTGCCCTGCGGCTTCTCCCAGCGGGCGGCCGGGGTCTGGTCGGTCATCGCCTTCCAGCCATAGGCGACGGCCTCCAGCCCGCGGTCCTGGGCGTGCGGGGCGCCGGCCTGGAAGGCCATCATGAAGGCCTGACCGGTGGTGTGCATCACCGCGTTGGCGATTTCGAAGCTGCGGGCGTTCAGCCGCTTCAGGATTTCCAGGCAGACGCCGGCGCGGCCGTTCGGCCCGGCCTTGCGCCAGCCCGGCATCGCCGCCTTGGCCGCCTTCACCAGCGCATCGACGTCCGACACCGGATAGCTGATGCCGAGGTCGAAGCCGAAGGGCGAGCGCTCACCGCCCACCGTGCCGGTCACGCCGGGCTGGTCCAGCTCGAAGGGCTTGTCGCGGTAGGCCGCGAAGGCCGCCTCGCCATCGGCCGCCGCCGTCTCGCCATAGGTGCGCGGGCTCGGCATTTCGGGGAAGGCCGACCAGTAGGCGCGGCTGCGGCAGGCCTCCACGGCCTTCTGCAGCGTCGCCTCATGCGTTTCGAACAGCGCTTGCGGGGTGGTGGTCATGGCGGGGCGTTTCCTTATTGTCGTTGGCTGGTCGGCGTTGGGTTAGGCGGCGTCGAAATCGATGACGACCCGCTCGGTCAGCGGGCGCGACTGGCAGGTCAGGACATAGCCGGCCTCGACCTCCCACGGCTCCAGGGAGTAATTCTCGGCCATCTCGACCTTGCCTTCGCGCACCTTGGCGCGGCAGGTGCAGCAGACGCCGGACTTGCAGGAATAGGGCAGGTCGGCGCCATGCCGGTGGGCGGCGTCGAGGATGCTGTCGCCGTCGTAAGGCAGGGTGAATTCCTTGCGCTTGCCGTCCTGCAGGATGGCGATGGTCGCGGCGTCGGTGGGCGTGTCGGTCGCCACCTTCCTGACCGCGGGGCGGGCGGCGGTCGTGGTGCCGAACAGCTCGACATGGATGTTGGCGGGCGGCGTGCCGCAGGCGGCCAGCGCGTCGCGCACCTCCTCCACCATCGGCTGGGGGCCGCAGAGGAAGGCGGCGTCGATGTCCTCCGCCTTCAAGGGGCCGGCGCACAGCTCGCGCACCAGACCGGCGCCGATGCGGCCGCCCAGCAGCCCGGCCTCCTCCGGTTCGCGGCTCAGCACATGGTGGATCACCAGCCGGCCCATGTAGCGGTTCTTCAGGTCCTCCAGCTCTTCCCGGAAGATGATGGAGGTGACGGTGCGGTTGCCGTAGACCAGCACGAAACGGCTCTTCGGCTCCTGCGCCAGCACGGTCTTCAGGATCGACATCACCGGGGTGATGCCGCTGCCGGCGGCAAACGCGACATAGGTTCGGGATGCCGCCGGGTCGATGGGGGTGTGGAAGCGCCCCATCGGCGTCATCACCTCCAGCACGGCGCCCGGCGCCAGCGACTGGTTGGCGTGGGTGGAGAACAGGCCGCCATCGACCTTCTTCACCGCCACGCGCAGTTCGCCGTCCCCAACGCCGGAGCAGATGGAGTAGGAGCGCCGCACCTCCTCGTCGCCGATGCGGGTCTTGAGGGTGAGATACTGGCCCTGCACGAAGCGGAAGCGGTCGGCGAGATCGGCCGGCACGTCGAAGGCGATCGACACGGTGTCCGCGGTCTCCCGGCGGCACTCGCGGATGGTCAGCGGGTGGAAGCTGGGGGTGGTCATGGGGTGGTCCTCGGTCGGGCCGGGTGAGTGGTCGTCGCACTTGCCCCCACCCCGACCCTCCCCGCTGGGCGGGGGAGGGGGCCAGGAGCTTTGCGGGAATGCGGCGGAGTTCCCTCCCCTGCGAAGCGGGGGAGGGTTAGGGTGGGGGCATCGCGGCCGGCGCTTCCACTCAATGGCATTTGAACACGTCGAACGGTTCGAGGCAGGCGTTGCAGGCGTGCAGCGCCTTGCAGGCGGTGGAGCCGAAGCGGCTGATCTGGCGGGTGTCCTCCGACCCGCAGCGCGGGCAGGCGATCACCTCGTCCGGCGCCGTCAGCGACCGCTTGCCGGAGTGCGGCGGCGGGACGATACCGACCTCCGCCAGCTTTTCGCGGCCGGCGTCGCTGATCCAGTCGGTCGTCCAGGGAGGGGCGATCACCACCGAGACACGGGCGTCGAGCCCAGCACGGGCCAATGCCGTTTCCGCCTCCAGCACGATCACGCCGGTCGCCGGGCAGCCGGAATAGGTCGGCGTCAGCGCCACCGACAGCCGGCCGTCAGCATCCGCCGACACCGCGCGGACGATGCCGAGATCGACGATGCTCAGCACCGGAATCTCCGGATCCATCACCCCGGCCAGCGCGTCCCAGGCGGCCTTCACGACCGCATCGGCGCCCGGTTCCGGTCCCCAGCAGCCCGCTGCATCCGGCATTTCGGCCTCACCAGTTCGCGTCGGGATAGGCGCGCGGCAGGAACTGCATCTCGGCCAGCAGATAGCCCAGATGCTCGCTGTGCTCGCCGCGGCGACCGCCCTTCTGCATCCAGCCGTCGGCCGGGCGGTCGAGGGTGGCGTCCTCCAGCACCGCTTCGACGCGGGCGGTCCAGGCGGCCTTCAGCTCGGCCGGGTCGGGGACGATGCCGGCGGCGACAAGCGCCTGTTCGGCCTCGTCGCGCTCGAACATCTCGCCGGTGTAGGGCCAGAGCCGGCCGAGCGCGTCGGCGACCTTGGCGTGGCTGACGTCGGTGCCGTCGCCCAGCCGCACCAGCCAGTCGCCGCTGTGGCGGACATGGTAGCGCACCTCCTTCACCGCCTTGGCGGCGATGCCGGCGAGCGTGGCGTCCGTCGAGGCGCACAGCCGCTCGTACAGCTCCACCGCCCAGGCGTCGTGCAGGAACTGGCGGACGATGGTGTGGCCGAAATCGCGGTTGGGCTGCTCGACCAGCAGATGGTTGCGGTAGTCGAAGACGTCGCGCCGGTAGGCGAGGCGGTCCTCGTCGCGGCCCTTGCCTTCCAGCTCGCCGGCATAGGTCAGCAGCATGCGGGCATGGCCGACGAGGTCGAGCGCGACGTTGGTCAGCGCGATGTCCTCTTCCAGCTCCGGCGCATGGCCGCACCATTCCGACAGCCGGTGCCCCAGCACCAGCGACGTGTCGCCCAGCCGCAGCGTGAAGGCGAACAGCGCTTCCTTGAGATCCGTGCTCATCAGATGTTCTTCACGTCTGCGGGGATGTCGTAGAAGGTCGGGTGGCGATAGACCTTGTCGTCGGCCGGATCGAACAGGCTGGCCTTCTCCGACGGGTCGGAGGCCGCGATGCTGGAGGCCGGGACCGCCCAGATGCTGACGCCCTCGCCGCGGCGGGTGTAGACGTCGCGGGCGTTGTCCAGCGCCATGCGGGCGTCGGCCGCGTGCAGGCTGCCGACATGCTTGTGCGACAACCCGTTCTTCGGCCGGATGAAGATCTCGAACAGCGGCCAGTCCTTGCGATCCATGGTATCGTCCCCTCGGAATTCTTGTGTCAGCCGGCCTTCTTGAGGGCGCGCTGCTTGCGTTTGGCGGCGTGGGCGACGGCGGCTTCCCGCACCCAGGCGCCGTCGTCCCACGCCTTGCGGCGGGCCTCGATGCGCTCGCGGTTGCAGGGGCCGTTGCCCTTCAGGATCTCGTTGAACTCGGTCCAGTCGATGGCGCCGAATTCGTAATGGCCGGTCTCGGCGTTGAAGCGCAGCTCCGGGTCCGGGATGGTCAGGCCGAGGAACTCCGCCTGCGGCACGGTGGCGTCGACGAAGCGCTGGCGCAGCTCGTCGTTGGAGAAGCGCTTGATCTTCCAGGCCATGTTCTGGGCGGAGTGGGCGGACTGCTCGTCAGACGGGCCGAACATCATCAGCGACGGCCACCACCAGCGGTTCAGCGCGTCCTGCGCCATCCGTTTCTGGTCGGCCGTGCCCTGGGCCAGCGCCAACATCAGCTCGTAGCCCTGGCGCTGGTGGAAGCTCTCCTCGCGGCAGATGCGGACCATGGCGCGGGCATACGGCCCGTAGGAGCAGCGGCAAAGCGGCACCTGGTTCATGATCGCCGCACCGTCGACCAGCCAGCCGATGGCGCCGATGTCGGCCCAGGTCGGGGTCGGGTAGTTGAAGATGCTGGAATATTTGGCCTTGCCCGACAGCAGCTGGCCGATCAGCTCGTCGCGCGACACGCCCAGCGTCTCGGCGGCGCTGTAGAGGTAGAGGCCGTGCCCGCCCTCGTCCTGCACCTTGGCGAGCAGGGCCACCTTGCGGCGCAGGGTCGGCGCGCGGGTGATCCAGTTCCCTTCCGGCAGCATGCCGACGATTTCCGAATGGGCGTGCTGCGAGATCTGGCGGACCAGCGTGCGGCGGTAGCCCTCCGGCATCCAGTCGCGCGGCTCGATCTTCTCCTCGGCATCGACGCGCTCCTGGAAACGGCCCTGGAGAGCGGCTTCCTGCTCCGTCACCAGCCGGGGGGACGGTTGAGCGCCCTGCTCGGTCTTGGCATCCAAACCCTGCGTGTACATCGGCATCCCCGAGATGGATTGCGCGTCCAGCGAACAATTTCTGAAGGAAAAATATGATACAGATCAACGACTGTAAAGAGGATTTGTGTGTCGCTTTAGGGGTGGATTGGTGGATGCGGAAAGTCTGACTTAAAATCAATGGGTTGAGTTGGTAATCCCGGCTGGCTTTGGGGTGTGTGGTGCCGGGAAACGTGCGTGCTTCCCCGTCCGCCGATACACGGACGGCTCGGTCTTGCAGATTTTGTGCAATGCGGAAGAGGGCGGAGGAGGAGAGAAGGGCGCTGCCGGGGAGATAGCCGACAGAAGCACTCCGGCTTACGCGACACGGCGGCCTGGGGCCGCCGTGCGCGCGTTCCGGAGTCATCCTGGTTTGGAAGCCATGCGCATCCCGCAGCCTTGCGCGGGAGTGGGCGTGACGGTCAGCCCACCTCGACCATCAGCGTGGTCGGGTAGCCGGCGTCCTTCATGCGGGCGATCAGCGAGTCGACATGGGTCTGGTTGCGGGTTTCCAGCACCACGTCGACCTCCGCCATCTTCACCGGCACATTGTGGAACAGGCGCTGGTGGTGGACCTCGACGATGTTGGCGCCGGCCTCGCCCAGCAGGCGGGTGACGCGGGCGAGCGCGCCGGGGGCGTCGGTGATGCCGATGCGCAGGCGGACGATGCGGCCCTCATAGACCAGCCCGCGCATCAGCACCTGCGCCATGATGCGGGAATCGATGTTGCCGCCCGACAGCACGATGCCGACCTTGCGGCCGCGGTAGCGCTCCGGCTCCTCCAGAACGGCGGCGAGCGCCGCGGCGCCGGCCCCTTCGGCGACCTGCTTCTGCACGGTGGCGAGGCGGTAGACCGCTTCCTCCAGCCGCGCTTCGCCCACCTCCACCACGTCGTCGACCAGGGAGCGGATGATCGGCAGGGTCAGGGCGCCGGGCGCCTTCACCGCGATGCCCTCTGCCACCGTGGCGCCGCCGCAGGTGATCGGCTGGCCGGCCAGCGCCTGCCGCACGGCGGGGTAGAGGCTGCACTGGACGCCGATGATCTCAAGGTCCGGCCGCAGCGCCTTGGCCGCCGTCGCCATGCCGGCGATCAGCCCGCCGCCGCCGATGGGGATCACCAGCACGTCGAGATCCGGCACATCCTCCAGCAGTTCCAGCGCCGCGGTGCCCTGGCCGGCGGCCACCAGCGGGTCGTCGTAGGGATGGACGAAGGTCAGCCCGTCGCGGGCCGCCAGATCATGGGCGAAGGCGGCGGCCTCGCTCAGCGTCTCGCCATGCAGCTCGACGGTGGCGCCCAGATTCTCGGTCCGCTCCACCTTGGTGAAGGGGGTGAAGCCGGGCATGACGATGGTGGAACGGATGCCGAGCCGCGTGGCGTGGCAGGCCACCGCCTGGGCATGGTTGCCGGCGGACATGGCGATGACGCCGGCGTGGCGCTCCGCCTCGCCCAGCGACAAAAGCTTGTTCAGCGCGCCACGCTCCTTGAAGGAGGAGGTGGCGTGCTGGTTCTCCAGCTTCACGTGCAGCCGGCATCCTGCCATGTCCCCCAGGCGGGGCGCCTCCACCGTGGGCGTCCGGGGCAGGTGCCCCGCGATGCGCGCCGCGGCGGCGCGCACGTCCTCCAGAGTTATGGTCATTTGTTGCTTGTCCCGGTGTTGCGTGGTGTGAGTGTCAGCACCTCCGCCCCTGCCGAGATCAGCGTGCCACGGTCGCCGGCCAGACGCAACGCGCCGCCGTCGCGCCACATCTCCACCAGATCGCCCCAATGGCGGGACCAGATGTTGCCCGACTGGCCGGTGGCGATGACGAAGCGGGAATTGTCCAGGTCGGCCAGATCATAGACCGCGCGGAAGCCGGAGCCATGGACATGGCGGAACGGGTTGGCGGAATCGCGGATGCTCGTCGATCCGCGGTTGACGGTGAAGTAATCGCCGTCGGTCTCCACCGACAGATCGGCCGTCCCGCCGATCAGCGGCAGGCGGCTCAGCATCCGGTGGGCCAGCGCCACCTTGTGCTCGTCGCCCCAGCGCCAGCTCTTCGGGCTGGAGCCGTGCCGCTCCGCCAGCGTCGCCACGGCGGTCTCCAGCGACCGGCCGATCATGTCGGCGCAGCTTTCCTTCTGCGGGGTGGTGACGTCGTCGCACCACTCCGGCCGCTCGTGGATGACGCGGCGCAGCGCCTCCGGCCGCAGATCCCAGTAGGAGGCGAAATCGGCGCCCAGCTCGTCGGCGAAGACCGCCCGCACCAGCTCCCGCAGCCACATGGAGAAGATCAGCGGTTCCGGCCGTTCGCGGTCCATCCGGCCGTCCCAGCCGCGCAGCAGCGCCGCGGCGTCGCCGGGGAGGCCGGGCGGCGTCGGGTACTTCAGCAGCTCCGGCAGGAAATCGCGGGCGGGCAGCGAGACGATGTCCATCTGCTGGCGCGCCACGTCCTCGACGGAATGGCGCCCGGCGCCCAGCATCTCGACGATGCGCCGGGCGCGCGACGGGTCCGGCCATTCGGTGGCGAGGCGATAGGGATAGTCGCGCCCGACCACCGCGTTGTTGGCGTTGACGAACTGGCCCGACGGCGGGTTCACCGCCTGCGGCAGCGCGTAATAGGGTAGGAAGCCGGTCCAGTCATACTCGCCGGTCCAGCCCGGAACCGGCACGCGCCCGTCGCCCTTGCGGCGGATCGGCACCCGGCCGGGGCTGATGAAGCCGACCTCGCCGGTCACGTCGGCATAGACGACGTTCTGCTGCGGGGCGACATGCAGGCGCAGCGCCTCGCGTGCCGCCTCTGCCGTCGCGGCATGGTTCAGGCGGTAGAGCGCCTCGGCGCTGGTGTCGTCGTCGGCAAGGCCGGGGAAGGACAGCGCCAGCACGGGGCCGGGCGCGGTCCCGCCGGCCGGCGGGGCATCCAGGTCGGAGATGACCGGGCCGTGGCGCGTGCTGCGCACCGTCAGCGTCTGCGACGCCTCCCCGGCGACGGCGATGGTCTCTGCCCGCGTCTCGAAGGGCTCGCTGCCGTCGGGGGTCAGGTAGCGGGCCGTGTCCTGCGGGTCGGGCTTCTCGACGAACAGATCCTGGGTATCGCTGTGGGTGGTGGTGAAGCCCCAGGCGACCTTGCCGTTGTGGCCGAGGATGGTCAGCGGCACGCCCGGCACGGTGGCCCCGGCGCTGGTGAAGCCGGGCGTCACGATGCGGGCGAGATACCAGAGGATCGGCGCCTCCAGCCCCAGATGCGGGTCGTTGGCGAGGATCGGCTTGCCGGTGGTGGTGCGGGCGCCGGTCAGCACCCATTCGTTGGACGCGGTGTCGAAGCCCATCTGCGGCAGGGCCGCCAGGGTTCGGCGCACCATGTCCCGCATGTCCATGCCGCGCAGCTCGCCGGCCAGCGTGGTGGGCGATCCCGGGGCGTCGGGCGGGAACAGATCGTCGATCTGCTGCGGCGACAGCCGCTCCATCACGCGGGAGCGGAACAGCTCGTCCCGGTGGTTGGCGGACAGCTGCAGCGCCATCAGCTTCGCCCAGACCAGGCTGTCGGCGACGGTCCAGGGCTCCGGAGTGTGGCGCAGAAGCTGGAATTCGAGCGGCAGCGCTTCGGAGCGGGTTTCCAGATAGGCGTTCACGCCCTCGGCATAGGCGTCGAAGGCGGCGCGGGCGTCGGGCGACAGGGTGCCGACCATCGCCTCGGCGGCGCGGCGGACGCCCAGCGTGCGCATCAGCCGGTCGGTGCGCAGCGCGAAGTCGCCGTATTTGACGCCGATCAGCTCGGCCAGCCGGCCGGCGCCGGCCCGGCGCATCGTTTCCATCTGCCACAGCCGGTCCTGGGCGTGGGCATAGCCCAGCGCGCGGTAGGCGTCGCGCTCCGTCGCCGCGAAGATGTGGACGACGCCCTGGCCGTCACGGACGATCTCCGCCGGGGCGCCGCTGCCGGGGATGGCGACGGTGCCGCTGGTCTGCGGCTGCTGCGCCCGCATCCACAGATAGGTGCCGAGCAGAGCCACCGGCGGCAGAAGCACCAGCACCCCGGCGACCGCGGCGACCTTGCCCCAGCGCCCGCGCGGCAGGCGGAAGCGCGGACGGTTCGGCGGCGGTGGAGGCGCATGGTGGGCGTGCGTGCCGTAGGCCGGCTGGCCGGCATAGGGCGGAATGGGCGGCGGAACCGGCTGCTGCGGCACCTGCGGATAGGGCGGGGGGCCGGGATAGGACGCGCCCGGATACTGGACCGGCGGCTGCTGCGTCTGGTACGGCGGATAGCCGGTGGGGGGCGGTGCGGCAGGCGGGGAGGCGGGGCGGGACAGCGCACGCGCCAGGGCGGCGCGGAGGTGGAAAGCGCAGGTCTCGCCGGCGCGGATCAGGGAACGGCGCAGCATCACGGTCCGTGGGAGAAAATGGGGCGGCGACGGGCGGGGGCCGCCGGGGGGCTCGTTCGGGTGGCGGATGCTAGTTCCCGGCCGCCTGTGCGTCCAGGGCTGCATGGGTGGAGTAGAGCGCTTTTTCGGACCTGAACCCTCGGGTCGCCCCTCAGGCCGCCGAGGTCAGGATCTCCCGCAGCATGGGGGCGGAGACCGGCTTGTGGATCAGGCGGTGGCCGCTGCGCTGGACCTCGGCGATGCGGGCGGGGTCGGTGTCGCCGGTCAGAACCACGGCGGGGACGCGCACGCCGCAGACGCCGTAGATGTCGCGGATCGCCTCCACGCCGGTGCGGCCTTCGCGCAGGCGGTAGTCGGCGACGATCATCGCCGGCTGGCGACCCAGGTTCAGCAGCGATTCGATCGCCTCGTCGGCCGACACGGCGGCGACCACGTCGTATCCCCATTCCTCCAGCATCGCGCGCATGCTCAGCAGGATGATGGTGTCGTCGTCCACCACCACGATCAGGCCCCTGGCGCGGGCCGGCTCCACCGGCAGGCGGACCGGCTTCGGGATCGGGCGCGGCACCGCCGCCGGCAGGTCGAGGAAGAAGCCGCTGCCCCGTTCGGGCGTTGAGCGCACGTCCACCGCATGGTCCAGCAGCCCGGCCAGCCGGCGCACGATCGCCAGCCCGAGGCCAAGGCCCTTGCGGCGGTCCCGCTCCGGGTTGGCGAGCTGGGTGAACTCCTGGAAGATGTCCTGGGTCTTGTCGGCGGGAATGCCGATGCCCTGGTCCAGCACCGCCAGCCGCAGCCCGCCGCCGCGGTGCAGGCAACCGACCAGGATGTGGCCGCGCTCGGTGTAGCGGATGGCGTTCTCGATCAGGTTGCGCAGGATGCGCTCCAGCAGGGCGGGGTCGCTGCTGGTCCAGGCGGAGGTCGGGACATGGCGCAGCGTCAGCCCCGATTCGGCGGCGCGGAGGCGGTATTCCTCCGCCAGCCGGTCCAGCAGGGGGCCGAGTGCGAAGTCGGTGACGCTGGGCTTCACCACCCCGGCATCCAGGCGCGAGACGTCCAGCAGGCTGTCCAACATCACCCGCAGGCCGGTCAGCGATTCGGTCATGCTGGCCAGCAGCGGGGCGGTCGGATGGTCCTCCAGCTTGTCCGATAAGGCGTGGGCGAAGAAGAACAGCGACTGCAGCGGCTGGCGCAGGTCGTGGCTGGCGGCGGCCAGGAACTTCGTCTTGGCGCGGTCGGCGCGCTGGGCGTCGTCGCGGGCGCGCACCGCCTCGATCCGCGCGGCCTCCGCCTCGTCGCGGGCGCGCAGGATCGCCTCCTCCGCCGCCTTGCGGGCGGTGATGTCGCGCATGATCCCGGTGTACATGCGCCGCTTGCCGACATGCCATTCGCCCACCGACAGGTCGAGCGGGAAGGTGGTGCCGTCCTTGCGCAGCCCCTCCACCTCGCGGCCGATGCCGACGATCCGCCGCTCGCCTGTGCGGTGGTAGCGGTCGAGATAGCCGTCATGGGCGGTGCGGTAGGGCTCCGGCATCAGCATCTTGACGTTGTGGCCGACCACCTCGGCGGCGGCGTAGCCGAAGGTCTTCTCCGCGGCATGGTTGAAGGACTGCACGGTGCCGTGGTCGTCGATCAGGATGATGGGATCGACCGCGGTGTCGACGATGGCGCGGTAGCGCGCCTCCTGCTCCGCCGTGCGGTCCGCCTGCTGCCGGCGGCCCAGCAGGGAGGACAACAAGGCGAGGCACAGGAGCAGCAGCGTCCCCAGCCCGGTCATGATGGCGAGAAGGGTGGAGGACAGCGCGATCCCTTGTCCCGTGGCAGCCATGCCCGATTGATGTGCGGCCTGATGGGCGGTCGCCAGGCCCGGTCCGGCGGCGCTCAGCTCGGTCACCGGCTCCATGCCTGCGGCGGCCATGCCGGTGTAGTGCATCGTCACCACCCCCAGCCCCAGCAGGACGGCGCCGGCGGCGCGCTGCAGCGGACGGTGGGTGCGGAAGGCCATCCACAGGGCCACGGTCGAGGCGACGATGGCGACGACGACGGAGACGGCGACCAGAAGGACGTCGTAGGACAGGTCCATGTCCATGCGCATGCCCGCCATTCCTACATAATGCATGCTGACGATGCCGAGCCCGGTAAGGGTTCCGGCGACAGCAAGCGTGAACCGGCGCGGCCGGTTGCGTGCCACGGCGAACAGCCCGGCACCCGATACGGCCACGGCGAGCAGGAAGGACAATGCCGTCAGCCCGGCGTCGTAGCCGATCGGCACGTCGCTGTGATAGGCCAGCATGCCGATGAAATGCATCGACCAGATCCCGGCACCCAGCGCCAGCGCGGCACCGGCCAGCCGGCGCACGTCGCCGCTGCCGCCGTCCCGGCCTTCATTCCGGGGACCGCCCTCGCCGACGCGGGCATGATTCGCCAA
Source organism: Azospirillum sp. VT-I1 (assembly GCF_055698305.1). Taxonomy (NCBI): domain Bacteria; kingdom Pseudomonadati; phylum Pseudomonadota; class Alphaproteobacteria; order Rhodospirillales; family Azospirillaceae; genus Azospirillum; species Azospirillum sp. VT-I1. The sequence continues at coordinate 574,856 of NZ_CP168805.1, forward strand.
ATCCAGGGCGACGTAACCACCGAACACGGCGATGACGTAGGACAGGGCGACGAGCAGTGGGTCGTAATGGCCGGGCACGGGAGTCGTGGTGGGTTGTACGGACTGATCGGGTTTGTAGCGATATCGTTTGCATATGTGCGGAGACAATTCAGGGGACAGTGCCAGTCCCCTTCCACGAACGAAAGGCTGGCCTTGGTGGTAGACTGCGACCTACGACGTCCGGCGGGATATGACGGATGAACGGGCATTCCTCTTCCGGGGAACCGGACGCCCCCGATTCATCCGAACGGCCGCCGCGTCAGCACTCTGCCCTGCACGCGGCGGTGAGTGGCCTGCTGCGTCCTGTGGGAATGCTGGCGGCGCTGGCGTACTTCCTTGTGGATGCGCTGGCCTACTGGGTGGTGCGGCCCGTCCTGCGCCGGATCGCGCATGTTCCGGTCTTCGCGCGCATCGGCCGCCGGGTCGCCGATTGGATCGCCGGGCTGGGGCCTTACCCGTCGCTGGTGCTGGTCCTGGTGCCGCTTGCCCTGCTGGAGCCGGCGAAGCCGGTCGGGGCGTGGCTGTTCGCCACCGGGCGCCCGCTGGCCGGCGCCGTGGTGATCGCCGGGGCGGAGCTGGTGAAGATCACCCTGGTGGAGCGGCTGTTCCACCTCGCCAAGCCGAAGCTGCTGACCATCGGCTGGTTCGCCCGCGGCTATGGCCGGGTGACCGCATGGCTGTCCTGGCTGAAGGAGACCGCCCCCGTCCGCGCCGCCCGCCGCCTGCTGCGCGGCCTGCGGCGGGTCGCGCGCCGGATATCCCTGATGGTGCGGCGGGCGGCGGGGCGGTGACGGATCGGAACGGAGGATCAGCCCAGCAGCGCCAGCACCAGCGCCCCGCCGATCAGCAGAAGGCAGGCGCGGCGGTAGAGCGCAAGCGCGCGGCGGATGTCGGACGGGGTCGCGGCGGTGCGGCCGGTGCCGAGCCAGACATCCTCGATGCGGGTGTCGCCGTAGACGCGTGGGCCGCCCAGCCGCAGGTCGAGCGCGCCGGCCATCGCCGCCTCCGGCCAGCCGGCGTTGGGGGAGCGGTGGCGGTGGGCGTCCTGACGCACGGAGCGCCACGCCTGCCGCGGGTCGGCCCCCGCCATCATCCAGGCCGCCCCGACCAGCAGCAGGGCGGTCAGGCGGGAGCCCGGCAGGTTGACCAGATCGTCCAGCCGCGCCGCCGCCCAGCCGAAGGCCTCGTGCCTTGGCGTGCGGTGGCCGATCATGCTATCGGCGGTGTTGATCGCCTTGTAGAGCGCCAGACCCGGCAGCCCGCCCACCAGAAGCCAGAAGGCCGGCGCCACCACCCCGTCGGAAAAATTCTCCGCGAGGCTTTCGATGGCGGCGCGGGCGACGGCCGGCTCGTCCAGCGTGGCGGGGTTGCGGCCGACGATCATCGACACCGCCTTGCGCGCGCCCTCCAGGCCGCCGCTGCGGAAGCCGTCGGCGACCGCCGCCACATGGTCGTGCAGGCTGCGCTGGGCCAGCAGGGTGGAGGCGAGCGCCGCCTCGACCAGCCAGCCGAAGGGCAGCAGCCGGCAGGCCCAGGCCACCGCAACCGCCACGCCGCCCACCGTCAGCAGCAGCACCACCAGCGCCAGCACGCCGAACGCCTTGCGCCGGGCGAAACCGTCCTCCTCGCGGTTGAGCGCGCGGTCGAGCTGCGCGATAAGCGCACCGATCCACACCACCGGGTGGCGGATGCGGGTATAGAGTGGGTCCGGATAGCCGGCCACCGCCTCGATCACGAGCGCGGCGGCGAGCAGGAAGGGATGAAGCGGCACGGGCGGGACGTTCCAGCGGATGGGGCGGCCGGCTGGCCGCGCGAGGGTGGACGTGAAGGAGGCGCGATCATGGCCGAAGACTGCATGGCGACCAAGCCGCGCGTGACGGGTGGGGGAGGTGCGGAGAAGGGCGGCCTGCTGCATGGCGGCGACCTGGACGGCGCCCGCGCGGCCTTCCCCGTGGCGCCTGGGCCCTGGGTCGATTTGTCCACCGGCATCAACCCCTGGCCCTACCCGCTGCCGCCGGTTCCGTCCGACGCCTGGACCCGGCTGCCCGGCCGGGCGGAGGAGGAGGCGCTGCGTGCGGCGGCGGCGGCCTGCTACGGCGCGCCGTCAGCGGAGCTGGTCGCCGCCGCGTCGGGCTCGCAGGCGCTGATCCAGCTGCTGCCGCGCCTGCTGCCGCCCGGCCGGGTGGCGGTCGTGGAGCCGACCTATGCCGAGCATGCCCGCTGCTGGGCGCTGGCCGGACACGAGGTGCGCAGCGTGGAGGGCACGGACAACCTGGTCCCGGATGTGCTGGCTCCGGATGTCCTGGCCCCGGATGTCCTGATAGTTGTCAACCCCAACAACCCCGACGGCCGCATCCTGCCGCCCGAACGGCTGCTGGAACTGGCGCAGGCGCAGGCGGCGCGCGGCGGCTGGCTGGTGGTGGACGAGGCTTTCGCCGACATGGAGCCGGAGCGGAGCGTTGCCCGCTTCGCCGGCCGGCCGGGGCTGGTGGTCCTGCGCTCCTTCGGGAAGTTCTTCGGGCTGGCGGGCCTGCGGCTGGGGATCGCGCTGGCGCCGGCCGGGCTGGCGGCGGGCTTGCGCGACGCCGTCGGCCCCTGGGCGGTGTCCGGCCCCGGCCTGTCCATCGCCACGGCGGCGTTCGCCGACGGGGAGTGGATCGCGCGGACGCGCGGCATGCTGGACGACGCGATGGCGCGGCTGCACCGCCTGCTGTCCGGCGCCGGACTGACGGTGATCGGCGGCACCGCTCTGTTCTGCCTTGTCGAGGAACCGCGGGCGCCCGACCTGTATCGCGCGCTGGGGGAGGCCGGGATCCTGGTGCGCCGGTTCGAACGGCGGCCGGACTGGCTGCGCTTCGGCCTGCCCGGCCCGGAAGAGTCCTGGCAGCGGCTTAGCGTCGCACTGGGAAGCCATCGCGCCGCAGAGCAAGGCGGCGGCAAGGTCGGCGCGGTGCAACCACACAAAAAGTCAGCACCTTGAACAATCGCCGAAAATTTTATACACTCAACCGTTCTTAGAAGTCCGGCCGGAGCATTTCGACCCCCTTGGGTCGCGTCGGCATTGCAGGGAAATAAAATTCTATGGGACACTGTGTGCCATGCTGGTTTCGGATAGCATGGCAATGATCTCCGACCGTGGCGTGCAGGACATGCGGAACACCGCGTGGTCGGCCTACGACCGTCTTCCGGTCGGGGTGTGCATCGTCACGGCATCGGGGATGATCCGCTACGCCAACCCCGCGTTGCATGGGCTGCTCGGCTGCGAACCGGGCGGGCTGCCGGGGCGGAGCCTGTGCGAGTTCGATCTGGACCGCGGCCTGCCGCAGGCATGGCCGGCGCGGCGGGCCGACGGCGCCGCCCGCTGGGTGACGGTGGCGGAAACGCTCCTGCCTGCGGATTCCGACGCCGCCGACGCGCAGGCGGACCCGCTGCGGATGCTGACGGTGACGGATGTCGAGGCCCTGTGCCGGCCGCCGACGGGGGCCGGCGAGCCGCCCCCGCCCCCGCCGAGATGCCGGCCAGGATGCCGGCCAGGATGCCGATAGTCGATGCCCTGCTGCAGGCGGCGCCGGTGCCGCTGTTCGTCAAGGATGCCGACGGCCAGTACATCGCGGTCAACGACGCCTTCTCGCGCCTGACCGGCATCGACAGGGGCGACATGCTGCGGCGGACCACCTTCGCCCTGACCAGCCCGGACATGGCGCGGGAGCATGTCGGCCAGGACCGCGCGGTGATGGAGCGCGGGGGCAACGTCCACTACGAGGCCCCGGTCTGCACGGCGGAGGGCGCGATGCGTCTGGTCAACCTGACCAAGACCGCCATCCGCGACGAGGCCGGCAACCCGATGGGCATCGTCGGCGCCATCCATGAGCTGGCGGAATGCCGCCCGCACGAGGAGCGGCTGGAAGCGATCCTGGAGCAGAGCCCGGTCGGCGTTTCCGTCTCCCGCCGCGACGACGGGCGGATCATCTTCGTCAACACCCGCTTCGCCGAGCTGATCGGCCTGCCGCGCGAAAAGCTGATCGGCAGCCGCGCCCGCGACTATTACCTGGACAGCCACCAGCGCCTGCGCGTCCTGGAACGGCTGCGCGGCGGCGGCGGGGTCACCAACATGGAGGTCCAGTTCAAGCGCGCCGACGGGTCGCCCTTCTGGACGCTGTTCACCGTCAACCAGGCGGTGATCCAGGGCGTGCCGGTCAATCTGGCCTGGATCTACGACTACACCGAACGCCGCAGCATGGAGGAGGCGCTGCGCGACATGGCGTCGCGCGATCCGCTGACCGGCATCTACAACCGCCGCTCCTTCATGGAGCTGGCGCGCTCGCAGCTGGCCCGCGCCCACCGCTTCCACGAGCCGCTGTCGGTCTTCGTGCTGGACGTCGACCATTTCAAGCGGATCAACGACACCTTCGGCCATGCCACCGGCGACGACGCGCTGCGCATGGTCGCCGCCGGCTGTCAGGCGATCCTGCGGGAATACGACCTGCTGGGCCGGCTGGGCGGGGAGGAGTTCGTGGTGGTCCTGCCCGGCGCCACCGCCGACGAGAGCCGCGTCGTGGCCGAACGGGTGCGCCGCCATCTCGCCCGCATGCCGATCGAGGCGCCGGACGGCACCTTCCGCCTGACCGCCAGCATCGGCATCGCCGGGCTGGAGGGCGCCACCGACACGCTGGAACGGGCGATCCACCGCGCCGACCTCGCGCTCTACCGCGCCAAGCATCTCGGCCGCAACCGCGTGGCGGTGTTCGAGCCGGGGATGTAGGAGCCCAGCCCTATACCCGGCCCTATCACCGGTCGAGATTGACGATCCCCACCACCCGGTTGCCGGTGCCGACGAAGGTCAGCTGGTCGAATCCCACCATGCGGGCCAGCGCGATGCCGCGGCCATGGGTGGCGTGCGACTGCGAGGCGTCGACCGACAGGTAGCGGTCGAAGTCGAACCCCGGCCCCATGTCGGTGACGGTGAAGATGACGCGGCTGTCGCTGCGCTCCACATGCAGGGTGGCGTATTTGTCGCGGTGCTCGGACGATGCCAGCCGGGCTTCGATCTCGCGGGCCAGCATGCCGCTGGCCTTCAGCCGGCCCTTCGCCTCGAACCCGATCCCGAGGTTGCCGTGCTCCACCGCGTTCACCAGGATCTCCGACAGGCCGAAGGTCAGGCTGTGTCCGGTGCAGGCGACCGACGACAGGGCGATGGCGAGGTTCTGCGCCTCCTGCGGGGTGCGGAAGCGGAAACGGGCGTCGCGCAGCAGCGCGATGGCGTCGGACCGGGACCGCAGGTCGCCCTGCAGGCTCCTCAGCCGGCCGGTGCTCTCCTCCGCCGCCCGGACGACGGAGCGCAGCAGCGCGCCGTCATAGGGCTTTATCAGGTAATAGAACACCCCGGCGCGGATGGCCGCCGCGATTTCCGCACTGCTGTCGGAGATGGTCTGGACGATGACGGGGATGTCGGCCAGTTCCGGCACCGCCTTCATCCGTTCGTAAAGCTCCAGCCCGTCGCCGTCGGAAAGGCGGCGGTCGAGCAGCACCACATGGATCGCAGCGCCGCCGGACGACAGGATGTCCCAGGCCTGCGCCTTGGTCTCCGCCTCCAGCGTCCGGTAGCCGATGCGGGAAAGATACCCGGCAACGATGGCGCGGGTCATTTCCTCGTCGTCGACGACCAGAGCGGTGACGGCATCGGCCATGGGCGGCATCACTCCAGCGCTGCGCGGGACGGGATAGAGGTGAATTCCGCCGCATTTTACTGAAACTGCGATTATCGCACAATCACCGGCGGCATTGCGCCGCAGTATGCCCGGCGATCCGGGCCGCCTGTCAGCCGACGGGCGCCTCCAACGCCGCCGCCGCCCGGCGGGCGCCCTCCAGCTCCTCCGCGACGCGGGTGCCGGCGGCGGGCGTGAGCGCGTCCAGTTCCCGTTTGCGGGCGGCGGCGACCAGATGATGGGCGGTGTCGGCCAGCCGGTCGAAGCCGACATTGGCGGCGGAGCCCTTCAGGATGTGCGCCTCCCGCTCGATGCCGGCGCAGTCGCCGCGCTCGATGGCGCGGCACAGCAGGTCGAGATGCGCCGGGCTGTCGCTGAAGAAGGTCTCCAGCAGCAGGGCGAAGCCGTCCTTGCCCAGGGCGTCGCGCAGCTCCTCGATCTTCTCCATGTTGACGGTCGCCGGTTCCAGAGGGGCAGGAGGGGAGGCAGCCGCGCCGGCGGGCTCGCCGCCGGGGCCGCCATCCTCTCCGCCGGCCGGCTTCACGGTGCGGGCGATGGTGTCCAGCAGCTTGCGGGCGTTGATCGGCTTGGACAGATAGTCGTCCATGCCGGCTTCCAGGCAGATGGCGGAGTCGCCCTGCATGGCGTTGGCGGTCAGCGCCACGATGGGGATGCGCGCGGCCGGCCCCGACAGCCGGCGGATGCGCCGCGTCGCCTCCAGCCCGTCCATCACCGGCATCTGGACGTCCATCAGAACCAGATCGTAGCGGCGGGCGGACACCGCCTCCACCGCCTCCTCGCCGTTGGACACCGCCTCCGCGCTGTGACCGGCGCGGCGCAGCAGAGCCAGCGTCAGCTGCTGGTTGACCGGATTGTCCTCCGCCACCAGGACGCGGACGCGCGGCTTGCCGTTGGCCTGCGCCGCCGGGTCGGCCGGTGCCCGCGCAGGCAGGGCGATGACGGTCCCGGACCGCGCCGGCCATGCCGGGACCGGGTCTGCCGGCTTCGTCTCCGGCCCCGATCGGCCCGATGTCGATTGCGGCTCCAGCAGGCGGGCGAGGCACTGGCAGAGGGTGCTGAAGCGGATCGGCTTCGGCAGATGGGTGTCGACCGGCGCCCGCTCCGGCTCCTGCCCCTCCAGCCTCTGGGAGGAGGCCAGCGCCAGACGGATCCCTGCCAGCGCCGGGGTGGCGCGGATGCGCTGCGCCAGCTCCGGCCCGGTCAGGCCCGGCATGCGGTGGTCGAGGATCGCGGCGTCGAAGGGACGGCCGTCGCGGGCGGCGCCGACCAGCCGGTCCAGTGCCTGTTCGCCGTTCTCCGCGGTCTCGGTCACGATGCCGAACCCGTCCAACTGCCGGGTCAGCAGGTCGCGGTTGACCGCGATATCGTCCACCAGCAGCAAGCGGCGGCCGGCCCAGTCGCCGGTGGGGGCCGGCGGATGGGCGCTGCCGGTGCCGCGCTTCAGCGGGATCGACACCCAGAAGGTGCTGCCGACGCCCGGCTGGCTTTCCACCCCGATGCGGCCGCCCATCAGCTCCACCAGCCGCTTGCAGATCGCCAGCCCCAGCCCGGTGCCGCCATGGCGCCGGGCGGGCGAGGAATCGACCTGGGTGAACATGGCGAACAGGCGGGGCCGCTCCTCCTCCGGGATGCCGATGCCGGTGTCGCGCACCTCGAAGCGGACGCGGACGCCGTCCCCCGCCGCCGGCAGGCCGGGATCGGGCGGCTCCTCGCTCAGCAGGATGGTGACGCTGCCGCTGTCGGTGAACTTCACCGCGTTGCCGGCGAGGTTCAGCAGGATCTGGCGCAGACGCCCGGCGTCGCCCAGCAGGGTGCCGCGCAGGCCCGGCGGCACGAAGCTGGCAAGGTCCAGCCCCTTGGCCGCGGCGCGCGGCGCCAGGATCTCCGCCACGCTTTCGACCATCGGCACCAGTTCGAACTCGCCGACCTCCAGGTCCAGGCGGCCGGCATCGATCTTCGAGAAATCCAGGATGTCGTTGATGATGACCAGCAGCGATTCGGCGGAATCGCGGATGGTCTCGGCATAGGTGCGCTGTTCGGCTTCCATCGGCGTGTCGAGCAGCAGCCCGGCCATGCCGATCACCCCGTTCATCGGCGTTCGGATCTCGTGACTCATGGTCGCGAGGAATTCCATCTTGATCCGCTGCCCGTCCTCCGCCCGCTCCTTGGCGTCGCGCAGCGTGTGCTCCAGCCGCTTCTCCTCCGTCAGGTCGCGCAGGATGGCGGCGAAGAGCGGCCCGGCCGCGGTCCGCACCAGGGCCATGGAGTAGGCCAGCGGGAAGCACTCCTCGCCCCCCGCCTTTCCCGCCTCCGGCCTCACCGCGACGGTCTCTCCGCGGATGGCGGTGTCCATGGGGCGGCCGCCGCCGGCGATTTCCGACAGGCTGCGGGCGGTGGCCTCGCGCCTGTCGGCCGGCAGCAGGTCCGTCACCGGCTGGCCGACCAGCCCGCCCGGGGCGCAGCGGAAGATGGCATGGGCGGCGGGGTTGGCCGCTTCGATCACCCCGTCGGGCCGGGCGGTGACGATGCCCTCCGCCGCGGTGTCCACGATGGCGGACAGGCGGGCGTTCGCCTCCTCCAGCTCCTCGCCCTGGCGGCGCTGGGCGGCCAGCGACCGGGCCAGCAGCAGGCCGAACAGGCCCAGCAGCAGGATCATGCCGCCCGACAGCAGGGTCGCCGTCCACAGATTGTCGCGCCAGTCGGCGAGCACGGCGTCCTGCCGCACGCTGACCGTCAGCACCAGCGGCCAGACCGGGGTCGTCCGGTAGGCGACGATGCGCGTGTCGGGGCCGGCGCCGATGTCGGTGCCGGAATGCCTGAACACGCCGTATTCGGCCTGGGGCAGGCGCTGGCGGAATAGCGGCGTCGCGGCGAAGGATTTGCCGATGTCCTCCCCCGCCTGCGGCTGGACGGTCAGCAGCGTGCCGTCATAACGGTAGAGCGCGATGCGGTCGCCCACCCCGGCCGCGTCGCCGCCCTGGACCGCGCGGTACAGCCCCTGGAAATAGTCCGGGTTGACGGTGGCGACGACCACCGCCTGCAGCAGGCCGTCGGCGTCGCGCAGCGCGCGGCTCATCGGCAGCAGCCAGCGTCCGGACCGTTCGCTCCCGGCGGCGCGGTCCAGCAGGCCGCGTCCCGGCCGCGGATCGCCGATCACCAGACCGCTGCCCTGGCCGGCCGCCTGCAGGCGGAAGGCGTCCAGCTCCGTCAGGTAGGCGTCGGCGGGATGCGCGCCCTCGGTCGTGGCGAGGATGCGGCCGGTGCGGTCGAGCAGGGTCAGGCCCCGCAGATGCGGCGACCGCCGCAGCCGGTCGGTCAGAAGCGCCGCCAGATCGGGGCCGGGCCGGCCGTCCTCGCCCGTCCAGCTGGCGTCGGACAGGGAATCGACGATGGCCGACAGCGTGACGTCCACCGACTGCACCGTGCGGGTGGTCGACACCTCCAGCGCCGCGGCGAGGCTGGCGAGGTTGATCTCCGCGGTGTCGAGCGCCGCCTTGCGCGCGGCGATCAGCTGCTGCCCCTGATTGATCAGCAGGGCGAAGACGGCCAGAAGGGCAAAGGCGATGATGCCGCCGCGCTTTTGGGAAAGACCCTTCAGATCCGCTTTTGCTGGGGGAGGGGACAGGGCTTGCGTTCCGGACGGTCAGATGTGGTCGAACGGGTTAGGTCGGGCAGCGTGGTCATCCGCGTTCGGCCCGGCGGCGCTGTCCGAAATCGACGCTCGCGACAATAGCAGGTACGCGGACCATACGCCAAGCATCCACTGCCGTTTGCAACCGGTCGATGCTAAGATGCCGCTTCCCCCGCATGGCATTGCGCGGCGGCGATAAAGAACAGGCTCGAGTGGTTAACGAAAGGTGTGACATGGCGACGCGGCTCCTTTTGGCTGTCTGCTGTACAATTCTCTCCCTTCTGGCTGCCGGCAACACCGCTCCGGCGATGGCGCAGGAGGGGAGACTTCAGAAAATTGCAGCACAGAAGCAACTTCGTGTCTGCTCCTGGCCTGATTACTACGCGATCTCGTTCCGGAACCCGCGGACCGGCGCGCTGGAGGGGCTGGACGCCGAGATGGCGCAGGCCTTCGCCGACGATCTCGGCGTGCAGCTGACGGTGGTGGAGAGCAGCTTTCCCCGCTTCATCGACGATCTGCTGGCCGACCGCTGCGACATCGGCATGTTCGCCATCGGCGCCACCCCGGCGCGGGCGCAGCGCGTGGCCTTCAGCCAGCCCTACCTGCGCAGCGGCATCTATGCGGTGACCACCCAGACCAACGACACCATCCGCCGCTGGGAGGATCTGGACCGCAGCGGCAACGTCGTGGCGGTGCAGAAGGACACCTACATGGACGGCTACGCCCGCAGCGCGATGAAGGCCGCCCGCATCGTCGCCGTCACCCGCCCGCAGGAGCGCGAGGAGGAGGTGCAGGCCGGCCGCGCCGACGCCTTCCTGACCGACTATCCCTATGGTCAGCGCATGCTGGCCTTCCATCCCTGGGCGCGGCTGGTCGTGCCGGACATGCCGGTGCAGCCCACGCCCTACGCCTATGCGGTGGCGCCGGGCGACGCGGCGTGGCTGGAGCGGGTGAATGCCTTCGTCGCCGCGATCAAGGCCGACGGACGGCTGGAGACCGCCGCCGCCCGCTACAAGCTGACCCCCATCGTGGCGCGGGACTGAGGCGCGCCCCGCGAATGCGGCGGCGGGACCGATCCGGGTTAGGATATGTGCCGAGGTCCAGCATTGTGGACGACACCATCCTGGGGAAGCCGTCGATGATCCTGATCGGACAGTATGATTCGCCCTTCGTCCGCCGCGTCGCCGTCGCCCTGCGGCTCTACGGCATGGACTACGAGCACCGGCCCTGGTCGGTCTTCGCCGACGCGGCGGAGCTTGCGCGCTTCAACCCGCTGAAACGGGTGCCGACCCTGGTGCTGGACGACGGGGAGGTGCTGATCGAGAGCGGCGCCATCCTCGACCATCTCGACGAGGCCGCCGGGCCGGACCGCGCCCTGATCGCCCGCCGGGGTGCGGAACGCCGCCGTGCGCTCAAGCTGTGCGCGCTGGCGACCGGGCTGGCCGACAAGGCGGTCAGCCTCGTCTACGAGCGGGTCCTGCACAAGGAAAGGTCGGACCTGTGGATGGAGCGCTGCACCGGGCAGATCGGCGCCGTCCTCGACGTGCTGGAGGCCGACCGTGCCGCCGCGGCGGGTCCCTGGTGGTTCGGCGGGCGGATCGGCCATGCCGACATCGCCGCCGGCTGCGCCCTGCGCTTCATCGGCGAAGCGCATCCCACCGTCTTCGACCGCGCCCGCTGGCCGGCGCTTGCCGCCCATTCCGACGCCTGCGAGGCGATGGCGGAGTTCCAGGCGGTGGTGCAGCCCTTTTCGATCAGCGCCTGAAGAAGGGAGGTCGTGGGGCATCCCCGCGAAGGCGGAACACGGTCATGTTCGGCGGGCGGGCGGCTTCGAGGCCGCCTTCATTCCAGCGTCCCCGCCGCCTCGCGCCGGTCCTCGGCCGTCGTCAGGATGGTTTCCACCGCGATGCGCAGGCCGGCGACCACCTGTTCGACCGCCATCGACGGCGAACCCGGATGGCGCACCGCCTGTCCGGGAGCCAGCGGGATGTGCAGGAAGCCGACGCGCAGGGCCGGGCGCCGGACCGCCCGCAGATGGCAGGCGCCGTAGAACAGGTGGTTGCAGACGAAGCTGCCGGCGCTGTGCGACAGGCCGGCGGGGATGCCGGCATCGCGCAGGGCGGCGGCGATGGCCTTGACCGGCAGGCTGGCGAAATAGGCCGCAGGGCCGCCCGCCACCACCGGCGCGTCCACCGGCCGGTTGCCGGCGTTGTCGGGAATGCGGGCGTCGTCCAGGTTGACGGCCACCCGTTCCAGCGACAGCTCCGCCCGGCTCTGCGCCTGCCCGACGGCGAGCAGGACCACCGGGTCGGTCTCCGCCACCGCGCGGTCGAGCGCGTCGAGCGACGCGCCGAACACGCAGGGCATCAGCCTTGCGGCGACGCGGTGGCCGCGGCATTCCCAGCCGTCGAGTTGCCGCACCGCCTCCCAGGACGGGTTCACGGCCTCGCCGCCGAAGGGCTCGAAGCCGGTGAGCAGGATCGTCGGCATCAAGCCCCCTCGGGTCAGGCCGGGTCCTTCTCCCAGGACGGGGTCTGCAGCGCCATGCCGTGGTTGCCGCGGTAGGCCGCGACCTCCGGCGACGACCAGCCTTCCAGCAGGGCCGGGTCCAGCCGGTAGACCTCGACGCCCAGCGGCCGGCAGACCTCCAGCGGGTCGCGGGCGTCCGGCCCCCACAGCGGCACGCTGAGGTCGCCGCCGGGGCAGGTCGACAGGGCGCAGAGCAGGTCGATCTCGGCGAAGAACTCCAGGAAATCGCCCTTCTTGGCCGGGCAGGCCTTCATGAAATACTTGTCCTCGGCATTCAGCCCGGTGACCTGGAAGACGTTCAGCACGTCATGCACGTCGAACTCGGTCAGGCCGTAGGGGGCGACGGCGCGGGTCAGGTTGGAATGGCAGTGGTGGTGGAAATCCTCCCCCGTCAGCATGCGGTTGACGTAGGGATCGCAGCGGGTGCCCAGCAGGTCGTGGACCCGGCCGCCATACTCGTCGATGCCGTAATCGGCCAGCGTGTCGTGGGTGATGGTCGCCAGCGGCCGCAGATAGGGCAGGGTCGACCACAGCCGGTCGAAGGTGCTGACATGCGCCTGCTGGAGCTGCCGCGTCCGCGAGGCCCAGAAGCGTTCGCGCGGGTTGTGGCGGTTCCAGATGTTCAGGTCGGCGACCTGCGGCCCCTCGACGGTGACGATGCGGAAGACATGGCCGGCCGGCACCGTCCAGGCGCGGCCGGAGCGGATCGGCACGACGAAGCTGTCCACCAGTTCCCGCCCTTCGGTCTGCGACCCGATGCGTCCGTAGAAGGCGCGGTCGACATCGAGCGCCGACCCTTTGCTGGCCTGGTAGGCGGCGGGATAGCTGGGCATCGCGGTCTCCTCAGGGGGTGATCGGGCCGGCCGGGCCGGAGGGCCGATCATGGCGAGGGAGGAGCGCCGCGTGCAACAGCTGTTCGCAGGGCAGCCAATCGCAGGGCTGCTATTGGCTGGGCCGCCCTCAGGCCGCGGCGGCGGCCAGGACGCGGGTCTGGCGGGCGACCTTCTCGAAGGCGCGTTCCTCGATCTGGCGGATGCGCTCGCGGCTGACGCCGTAGCGGACCGACAGGTCTTCCAGGGTCAGCGGGCTGTCGGACAGGCGGCGGCTGGTCAGGATGTCGCGCTCGCGGTCGTTCAGCACGCCCATCGCCTCGTGCAGCAGGGCGCTGCGCTGGCGGGCCTCGCCGCGTTCGACCAGCGACTCCTCCACCGACGGACGGTCGTCGGCCAGCAGATCCTGCCATTCGGCCGAATCGCCGTCGGCGCTCATCGGGGCGTTGAGCGAGGCCACCGGCGCCGACAGGCGGCGGTTCATGGCGACGACGTCGTCCTCCGGCACCGAAAGGTCGGTGGCGATGCGGGTGACGTTGTCGGGCTGCAGGTCGCCGCTGCCGTATTCGCCCAGCTTCCGCTTCAGGCGGCCCAGGCTGAAGAACAGCTTCTTCTGCGCGGCGGTGGTGCCAATCTTCACGAGGCTCCAGGACCGCAGGATGTAATCCTGGATCGACGCCTTGATCCACCACATCGCGTAGGTGGACAGGCGGAAGCCGCGCTCAGGCTCGAATTTCTTGACGGCGGTCATCAGGCCGAGATTGCCCTCGGCGATCAGGTCGGACAGCGGCAGGCCGTAGCCGCGATAGCCGCCGGCGATCTTGACGACGAGACGAAGGTGGCTGGTGACCAGCTTGTGGGCCGCATCGACATCGCCATGCTCGGTCCAGGCCTTGGCCAGCATGTATTCGTCCTCGGCCGTCAGGACCGGGTAACGGTGCGTGTCGTTGATGTAGCGGGACAGCGATTCGCCGGAATCGGGCGAACGGAGGGCAATGGCGGTGCTCATGTCACATCCTCATGCAAAGCGATATGACGGATGCAGGACCCCCGGGAACGGCAGGCCCAGGCCTCTCCGGCGGAGCAGGCAGGCATATAGTACAAAATCGGTGCTGAAAGTCAAGCGCGGCGGTCGGGTATAGCGCCGGGCGTCCGCGCCGATTGACCTCGCTCAGTGCGGGGCAAGCCGAAACATGGCAGGACCGGGATGTCGCCGGGCACCATCGCGAGGGAACCGCATGCCATGAAGATCGCCGTCGGCACCAAGGATTTCCAGACCATCGCCACCCATGGCGGCCGCACCCGCCGCTTCCTGGTCTATGAGGCGGAGGCCGGGGCCGACCCGGTCGAGACCGGCCGGATCGAGCTGGGGGAGGAGGAGGTGCTGCACCTCTGCGGCGACGGCCGGCCCCACCCGATCGACGCGGTGCGGGTGGTCGTCACCGGATCGTCCGGCGCCGGATTCGTCGCGCACATGAAGCGCCGCGGCATCGAACCGGTGACGACGACGGAGACCGATCCGGTCCGTGCCATCCGCGGCTGGTTCGCCGGCACGCTGGAGCCCGCCCCCGAGCCGGAACACCCGCATGAGCATCATGATGGCCATCACGACGGTGACGGGCACCGCCACTGAGGCGGCGGGAGACCGCCTCAGACCGGGAAGCTGACGCTGGCGGTGGTGCCGGCGGCGTCGCTGTCGGTGGACAGCGTGTCGCCCAGCTGGCCGGCCAGCGCCTCGGCCAGCATCAGGCCGTCCTCGGCGGTGGTGTCGAACCCGGCGGGCAGGGCGCGGCCGTTGTCCTCCACCGTCAGGCGGGCGCGGCCGCCGTCGCCCTGGCGCACGGTGATGCGGATCCAGCCGTCGTCGGGGAAGGCATGGTGCAGGCAGCTGGTCACCAGCTCCGCGATGATCAGGCCGAGCGGCATCGCCTCGTACAGGCCGATCTGGATCGGGTCGGAGTTGACCGTCACCGGCACGCGGGACAGGGCACCCGGCGTGCCTTCGCGCACCGCCTCGCACAGGGCGGTGACGTAGCGGCCGAGATCGACATGGGTGCCGGCGCCGCTCTCGTGCAGCTGGCGGTAAAGAATCGCCAGCGCCTCGATGCGCACCATGGTCTGTTCGTAGGCGGCGCGGGCGTCGGGGTCGCGGATGCGGCCGGCCTGCAGCTTCAGCAGGCTGATCACCAACTGCAGGCTGTTCTTGGCGCGATGCTGGAGTTCCCGAAGCTCGGCTTCCAGCTCCTGGATGCGCGCCGTCAGCCGGTCGGCCGGGGACGCCCCGGACGCGACGCCGTCGCCCGGCTGGTCCGGAGGAGAGTAGGCGGCCTGGGACCGCGGAAGCATCGGCATGGGAACGGACTCGGCTCGGTCATCACAGGTAAGCATCATCGAAAACATTCGTCAATCTAAGCGCTTGTCCGGCCGGCCCCACCGGTTCTGAGGGAGTAACCCGCCGCGCCTAACCGTTATGACCGAGGTGCGGCGGCGGTCCCGGCGCAACCCGCCGGTCCCGGATGGGCGGGCGGCGGGGGCGGGCGGGTGCCCGCCGAAAGATAGGTTGTATCCCTCGGTTGCACTGGCAAGAGTGGCCGCATGACGATGCGAAAGATGCTGGTGTGGGGCCTGCTGCTGACGGCCCTGTCGGGCGGCTGCGCCGCGATGGTCGGGGCAGGCGGCGGCTCCGCAGGCCCGGAAATTGTCACCGCCAGGGAGGTGCCGCTCGACCGCGGCCGGCCGGAGAAGGCGGCGGTCGGGCCGCTGCGCTTCCTGGGCGGCCTCGAGATCGCCGGGGGCGAGCAGGTCGGCGGGCTGTCCGGCCTGTGGGTCGATCCGGAGGGCGGGCGATTCGTCGCCGTCGGCGACACCGGGCTGGTGGTGGACGGCCGGCTGCGGACCGACGCCGCGGGTCGCCTGACCGGGGTTGCCGGCGTCCGCGCCCGCCCCTTGCCGGTGGAGGAGGGGATTTCCCGGCGCAAGCGCCGCACCGATGCCGAGGATCTGGCGCGTCTGGCCGACGGCAGCTGGCTGGTCTCGCTGGAACGCGACCACCGCATCCTGCGCTATTCCGGCGGCGACCGCGGGCCGGAGGGGACGCCGACGCCGATCCCCCTTCCGCCGGGGATGGAGGGCGCCCCGGAGAACAGCGGACTGGAGGCCCTGACCCGCCTTCCCGACGGCCGGCTGCTGGCCATCGAGGAGGGCGGGGACGACGGCCGGCAGGAGCGCCGCGCCTGGGTCTCCGGCATGGGTTCGCCGGGCATGGCCGTGCCGCGCGGTGCCGCGGACTGGCAGCCTCTCACCTACCGCGCGGCGCCCCGCTACCGGCCGACGGGCGTCGCGCCGCTGGCCGACGGCGGCGTTCTGGTGCTGGAACGGCGGGTGTCGCTTCTGGGCGGCTGGTCGTCGCGGCTGGTCCGGGTGGCGCCGCGCCAGCTGACGGCCGGCGCCGTCATCGAGGGGGAGGAACTCGCCCGGCTGGAGTCGCCCCTGGTGAACGACAATTTCGAAGGCATCGCCACCCGCCCCGGACCGGCGGGGGAAACGCTGGTCTACCTGATCTCCGACGACAATTTCAGCTCGCTCCAGCGCACCTACCTGCTGCAGTTCGCCCTGGACGGCCCGTCTTCCTGACATCCCGTCCGCATCCGACCAAAGTCGCACGGGGCGATGCCTGCCGCGGGTTTGACAGCGGGGCGGCCTTGCGGCTAGCTGCTCCTGATGTTTACAAAGGAAACAATCATGGCGGCAAGCGATAGACCGGGGGCGGCGCAGGCCGGCGTCGCTCCGGCGGTTCCGGCGGCGGCCCCCGGGCTGAGGCGGGCGGCGCTGCTGACCCTGCTGGCGATGCTGGCCTTCGCCGCCAACTCCATCCTGTGCCGGCTGGCCCTGACCCAGACCGCCATCGACCCGGCCGGCTTCACCCTGGTGCGGATCGCCTCCGGCGCCGCAAGCCTGTGGCTGATCGCCCGCGCGACCGGCCATGCGAAGTCCGGGGCGGGCAGCTGGCGCGGTGCGGCGGCGCTGCTGGCCTATGCGGCGGCCTTCTCCTTCGCCTATCTGACCATGACCGCTGGGACCGGGGCGCTCCTGCTGTTCGGGGCGGTGCAGGCCACCATGATCCTGGTCGGGCTGTATCGCGGCGAACGGCTGGTGCCGCTGCAATGGGGCGGGCTGGTTCTGGCGCTCGGCGGGCTGGCGCTGCTGCTGGCGCCGGGGCTGTCGGCGCCCGACCCGCTGGGGGCGCTGCTGATGGTGGCGGCCGGCGCCGCCTGGGGCGTCTATTCGCTGCTGGGGCGGGCCGGCCGCAACCCGATCGCCACCACCGCCGGGAATTTCCTGCGCGCCGTCCCGATGGCGGCGGCGCTGGCCCTGCTGGTGGCGCTGGCCGGGCCGTTCACCGGCGGCGGGCTGCGCTGGGATGCGGGCGGCCTGCTTTATGCCGTCCTGTCCGGGGCGCTGGCGTCGGGCGTGGGCTATGCGATCTGGTATGCCGCGCTGCCCGCCCTGACCGCCGCCCGCGCCGCCTCCGTCCAGTTGAGCGTCCCGGTCATCACCGCGCTGGCCGCGGTGCTGGCGCTGGGCGAGCGGATCACGCCGACGCTGGCGGTCTCCTCCGTCGCCGTGCTGGGCGGCATCGCCCTGGTCATCGTCGGAAAGCGGCGGGCCTGACAGGAGGTCCCCTCCCCGAATTCTCACACGGCGACCGTCCGCGCCCGGTCCAGCGCCGTCAGGTCGGCGGGGCGGTTGCGCAGGCGTCCGGGCGGGAACAGGACGGTGGCGGTGGTGCCGCGCCCCAGCACGCTTGTCAGGACGAAGCGCCCGTCCTGCATTTCCACCAGCGACTTGACCAGCGGCAGCCCCAGCCCGGTTCCGGCATAGCGCCGGCTGTGGGAGTTGTCGACCTGGTGGAAGGGCTCCATCACCTGGTCCAGCTCGGCGGCGGGAATGCCGATGCCGGTGTCGGAGATCCGCAGGCGCAGGCTGCGCGCCGCCCGGTCGGCCTCCACCGCGATCCGTCCGCCGGGCGGGGTGAACTTCACGGCGTTGGACAGCAGGTTCAGCAGGATTTGCCGAACCGCGCGGGCGTCGGCGTACAGGATGGGCAGGCAATCGTCCAGCCTGGCCGACAGGGTCACGCCCTTCTCGGCCGCCAGCGGCTCCATCTGGCGCAGGCATTCGCCGATCAGATCCTCGACCGCCAGCTCCTCCTGGTGCAGGACGTATTTGCCCGATTCGATCTTGGTGGTGTCGAGGATGTCGTTGATGAGGCTGAGCAGATGCTGGCCGGAACGGCGGATGTCGCCGACATACTCGGTCTGCTTGGGCGTCATCGCGCCGAAGATGCCGCTTTCCAGCGCCTCGGCGAAGCCGATCACCGCGTTCAGCGGCGTGCGCAGCTCGTGGCTCATGTTCGCCAGGAACTGCGTCTTGGCGCGGTTGGCGGCGTCGGAGACCTGCTTGGCGGCGATCAGCTCCGCCTCGATGCGGTGGCGGGCGGCGATGTCCTCGATCAGCCGGTGCTGGCTGTCGCGCAGCGCCCGCTCGCTGTCCTGCAGGTCCGTAATCGCCCGTTCGCGCCGCCCCGCCTCGCGCATCAGCGCCAGCATCATCAGCCCGAGCAGCAGCGTGCCGGCGAGGCCGGCCGCCGACAGCATGATCGCCTTGGACCACCAGGGGGCCAGCACCGCATCGCGCGACGACGACACCGTCACCACCAGCGGCATCTCCGCCGAGGAGCGGTAGGCGAGGATGCGCCGCGGCCCGTCGCCGGCGCTGTCCAGCAGTTCGGTGCCGGCCGGCGCCCCCTTCAGCAGCCGGGCGAACAGCGGCAGATGGCGGGCCGAGCGGCCGATGTGGGTGTCGTGGTCGGGGAAGCGGGCCATCACCGGCCCGTCGGCATGATAGAGCGTCACCACGGCGTCGCCGGAAAGCGCCAGCGTCCGGTAGAATCCGCGGAAGGCCGTCGGTTCCATCACCGCGACCACCACCCCGGCGAAGCGGCCGTCGGGGGCGTTCAGCCGCCGGCTCATGCCGATGAACCAGGTGCCGGAGGTGCGCCCCCGCGCCGGATTGCCGACGAAAATTCCGTCCGCTCCGCCGGCCACCAGCCCGTCACGATGGGCCATCAGGTAATCGCGGTCCGACAGGTCCAGCTGGGCGGGGTTCAAGGTCTGGGTATCGTGGACCAGACTGCCATCGGCGGCGACCACCAGCACGGCGCGGATCAGCGGTGACTGGGCGGCCTGGCGGCCGAGCAGGGCGTGCACGTCGGCATCGCCCCGCTCCCAGCTGTCGCCGCGGACGGCCAGCACCTCCGCCGCGCCGGCGAGGATTTTCGACACGCCGGAAAAGCTGTCGGTCGCATGGCGCTCCAGCACCAGCGCCATTGCAGCATTCTCTTCCCGCGCCCGGTTTATGGTCTCGGTGCGTTCATGCAGGAGATCGTAGCCGATCATGGCGTTGAAGCCGACGATCAGCGCCACGCCGAAAGCGCCCATTCCCCCTTTGAGACGCGAGATCAACCGACGGCCCGCCGTGTCCGGTCATGGATCGGCCGATGCTACACCGCGAACCGCGGCGCCGGAAGTCGCCTTTTCGTGGAACGGGCGAGGGGGTTGTTCCCTTAAAGCCTGACAGTGGAGCTGGAGAAGCGCTCCGCGGTCGAGTGACCGATGGAGTTCAACGCCACGGCGGCACCCAGCGCGATCACCGCGGCGGCGGCGAAGCCGAGGATCATGGCCTTCATCTCGTATCTCCCTGGTTTGGATTCGGCATGTTCGGATTTGGCGCATAAAAGCAAAGCGGCCCCGGCGGCGCAATCCGCGCTTTCCCGGAGCGGCGGCTTGCGGATGCGCAGCCGCCATCAGCCCTCGTCCGGATCCACCACCGAGAGCGAGATGACGTCGCTGTCGATCAGCACCTTGCCCGCATGCTCGAAATTCACGGTGATGCGGTTGCGGATGGCCGACTGCACCTGCCCCAGCCCCCAGTCGGGCCGGTCCGGGTGGCGCACCCAGGCGCCGGGCACCAGCGAATCGTCCATGTCGCGTCCCATCCGTCAGTCTATTGTACATAGGAAATGCGACCGCCTGTGCGGCGGCGCCGGGAGAGTATAGAATCGCCGGCACCGCGCCGTCGCCGCTCCTTTTCCCACCGGAGACCGTCTCGTGACCGAATCGCCTTCCCAACCCGTCAGCGTCGACATCCGCGTCCTGGAACTGCTGGCGTCGAAGCTCTGCCACGATCTGGTCAGCCCGGTCGGCGCCATCCGCAACGGCCTGGAACTGATCGAGGAGATGCAGGAGGACGAGGACGGCGGCGGTGGTCTGGCCGGCGGTTTCCTGGGCGAGGCGGTGAAGCTGATCGACCATTCCTCCGGCCAGGCCGACCGCCGGCTGCGGGTGTTCCGGCTGGCCTACGGGCTGGCCGGGCGCGACCAGAAGGGCTTCGGCGACGCCCGCGCCTCCGCCGCCGGCTATGTCGAGGGCGGCCGCACCCGGCTGGACTGGCCGGAACGGGTGCCGCACGACATGACCGCCCAGCGCCGCGGCGTCGTGAAGCTGGTGCTGAACCTCGTCCTGCTGGCGGACGAGGCGTTGACCCATGGCGGGCTGGTGTCCGTCGCGGCCGACGGCGACGAGACGGCCGGCCGCATCACCGTGACCGCCGCCGGGCGCCCCGGCACCCTGAACCCGGACGCCGCCGCCGCCCTGGCCGGCACGGCGTCGGCCGAGGCGCTGACGCCCCGCACCATCCACGCCTATCTGGCCGGCCGGCTGGCCGAGAGCGACGGCTTCCGCATCTCCGCCGCCACCGAAAGCAGCGAGCGGCTGGTCTTCACGGCGGAGTGGTGAGGCTCCGCACGTCCGTTTTCACAGCTGTTTGAAAATCCGCGGTTCCACCACGACCTGCTCCACCCCGCCGGTGGTCTGGTGGGACGTGGTGCGCAGCGTGACGGCCAGATTGTGGCGCGCCGCCTCCGCCAGGGCGGCGTTGAGGCGCTCCACGGCGTCGCGCACGGATTGGGCGAGTTCGGCGTCGGTCATCGATCCTCCCTGTGACAACGGATCCCTTATCCTACCGGTGGAAGCTTCCGGAAGACTCCCTATCGGAAGAGGTAAGGTTCTCTTAATCAGTGTTTGACAGGCTCCCGCCCTACCTGGACTGGAGCGCAACCGGCGGCCCTTCGATGCTGCCCGTTCGAGCCGCAGGCCGGCGCGGACCATAAACATTGGGCCTGGGGAATGCGACATGGATGATCTGCTGTCCGAATTTCTGACGGAGACCAACGAAAACCTCTCGGTGCTAGACGTCGAGTTGGTCCGGTTGGAGCAGAATCCCAACAATCCGGAACTGCTGTCGAACATCTTCCGGCTCGTCCACACCATCAAGGGAACCTGCGGCTTCCTCGGCCTGCCCCGCCTGGAAAAGGTGGCGCACGCGTCGGAGAACGTGCTGGGCAAGTTCCGTGACGGCGAACTGACGATCAATCCGGAAGCGGTGTCGCTGATCCTGCAGGCTCTGGACACCATCAAGAGCCTGCTGGCGGTTCTGGAAGCGACCGAGGCGGAACCGCCCGGCGACGACCTGCCGCTGATCGAGCGGCTGAACCTGTGCGCCGAAGGCAAGCTGGGCGGGCCATCTCCGGCCGCCGCCGCTCCGCCGCCGCCGCCCCCGCCGCCGACCGCGCCTGCGGTCGCGGCATCGGAAGAGCGGCCGGTGACGCTGGACGAGCTGGAGGCGCTGTGGAACTCCACGCCCGGCCCCAACGACATTCCCGCTCCGGCGGCGAGCACCGCGGTCGCCACCCGCGCACCGGAGCCGGCGGATGAGCCCGCCCCGTCGCAGGACCTCGTCGTTCCCGACGCCGAGCCGGCTGCCGCCAAGGTGCCGGCACCGGTCGCCCCGATGGCGGGCGCTGGTGGTTCGGGCGGCGGTTCGGCCGGCGGCGGTGCCGCCGATGCGGGTGCCGAGGCCGCGACCAAGGAATCGGCGGTCGCCGCCCAGACCATCCGCGTCAACGTCGACCTGCTCGAAAACCTGATGACCATGGTCTCGGAGCTGGTGCTGACCCGCAACCAGCTGCTGCAGATCCTGCGGTCGCAGAAGGAGAGCGAGTTCGCCGCCCCGCTGCAGCGCCTGAACCATGTGACGTCGGAGCTGCAGGAAGGCGTCATGAAGACGCGCATGCAGCCCATCGGCAACGCCTGGGCCAAACTGCCGCGCCTGGTGCGCGACCTGGCGCACGAACTGAACAAGAAGATCGACCTCCAGATGCTCGGCGCCGACACCGAGCTGGACCGCCAGGTGCTGGAGCTGATCAAGGACCCGCTGACCCACATGGTGCGCAACAGCGCCGACCATGGCCTGGAGATCCCGGCGGAGCGCCTGAAGGCCGGCAAGTCGGAGACCGGCCGCATCACGCTGAACGCCTATCACGAAGGCGGCCACATCATCATCGAGATCCAGGACGACGGTAAGGGCCTTGCCATCGACCGGATCAAGCAGAAGGCGATCCAGAACGGGATGGCGTCGGAGATCGAGCTGGCCTCGATGACCGACCAGCAGATCATCCAGTTCATCATGAAGCCGGGCTTCTCCACCGCCGCCAAGGTCACCAACGTGTCGGGCCGCGGCGTCGGCATGGACGTGGTGAAGACCAACATCGAGAAGATCGGCGGCACGATCGAGATCAAGTCGGCCCAGGGCAAGGGTTCGACCTTCGTCATCAAGATCCCGCTGACGCTGGCCATCGTCTCCGCCCTGATCGTTGAATGCGCCGGCGAGCGCTTCGCCATCCCGCAGATCAGCGTGGTCGAGCTGGTGCGCGCAGCATCCGACAGCGAGCACACCATCGAGCGCCTGAAGGGCACGCCGGTCCTGCGCCTGCGCAACCGCCTGCTGCCGCTGGTCTCGCTCCAGCAGCTGCTGCGGCTGGACGACAGCGAGGACGCCAAGAAGCCGGCGGACGAGACCTTCATCGTCGTCACCCAGGTCGGCACCTACACCTTCGGCATCATGGTCGACCGCGTGTTCGACACCGAGGAAATCGTGGTGAAGCCGGTGGCGCCGATCCTGCGCCACATCGAGATGTTCTCGGGCAACACGATCCTGGGCGATGGCTCGGTCATCATGATCCTGGACCCCAACGGCATCGCGTCGGCCACCGGCGAGATGGCGATGGGCGAGGCCGCCGGGAAGGAGACCACCGCGGTCCAGACCCAGCGCCAGGAGGACAAGATGGCGCTCCTGCTGTTCCGCGCCGGCGAGGGCGCGCCCAAGGCGGTGCCGCTGTCGCTGGTCGCCCGCCTGGAGGACGTCGATCTCGCCACGGTCGAGCTGTCGAACGGCCTGCCGGTGGTCCAGTACCGCGGCAAGCTGATGCCGCTGGTGCCGATCGACCCGAACTTCATGCTGGGCAGCGAAGGCCGCCAGCCCGTCCTGGTGTTCGCCGACGGCGACCGCTCGATGGGCCTGATCGTCGACGAGATCGTCGACATCGTGGAGGAGAAGCTGAACGTCCAGCTGGCCGCGGAGCGTCCCGGCCTGATGGGGTCGGCCATCATCGCCGGCAAGGCGACCGAGGTGATCGACGCCGGCTTCTTCCTGACCCAGGCCTACAAGGACTGGTTCGGCTCCTCCACCCAGGAGGGGTTCGAGGAGGAGAAGCTGCAGCGCGTGCTGCTGGTGGACGACAGCCCCTTCTTCCGCAACCTGCTGACGCCGCTGCTGTCGGTCGCCGGCTACGACGTGACGGCGGTGGAGAATGCCGGCGACGCGCTGGCGCTCTGCGAGGCGGGCGAGGACTTCGACGTCATCGTCTCCGACATCGAGATGCCGGGCATGAGCGGCTTCGACTTCGCCGAGGCGGTGCGCCACGGCAGCCGCTGGCAGGGCGTGCCGATGGTGGCGCTGTCCAGCCACGCCAGCGCCCGCGATCTCGACCGCGGCCGAATCGCCGGTTTCAACGACTATGTCGCCAAGTTCGACCGTGACGCGCTGCTCTTCGCGCTGCAGCAGACGCTGACCGAACAGAAAGGTGCCGCATGAGCAACGCCAAGCTGCCGTCCACCGTCCGAAAGTCGAAGGGCGACGACATCGTCGTCTCCGGCAACCAGGACTATGTGACCATGACGATCGCCGACCAGATGTTCGGCATCCCGGTCCTTCAGGTGCAGGACGTGCTGGGCCATCAGCGGATCACCCGCATCCCGCTGGCCCCGCCGGAGGTCGCCGGATCGCTGAACCTGCGCGGCCGCATCGTCACCGCCATCGACGTCCGCCTGCGGCTCGGCCTGACCGGCCGGCCGAAGGACAAGCCGGGCATGTCGATCGTCGTCGACCTGCGCGGCGAGCTGTACAGCCTGATGGTCGATTCGGTCGGCGAGGTGCTGAGCCTGACCAAGGAGGACTTCGAGCGGAACCCGGCGACGCTGGATCCGCGCTGGCGGGAGGTCTCTACCGGAATTTATAGGCTGAACGGCCAGTTGATGGTTGTGCTGGACGTGCCTCGTCTGCTCAACTTCACAACCATCGAGACGGCCTGACGGTCTTCGGCGCCATCCCCGGGGACGGCGCCGTTCCGGCCGGCCGGCTTTTGCCGACGAACAGATGACCTGAGGCCCTGCCGCAATGAAATCCTGCCTGGTGGTCGACGACAGCCGCGTGGTCCGCAAGGTCGCGCGCAAGATCCTGGAAGAGCTGAACTTCACCTGCACCGAGGCGGAGGACGGCAAGCAGGCGATGGAGGCCTGCGCGGCGCAGATGCCGGACGCCATCCTGCTGGACTGGAACATGCCGGTGATGACCGGGATCGAGTTCCTGCGCCGGCTGCGCAAGATGAGCGGGGGCGAACAGCCCAAGGTGGTCTTCTGCACCACCGAGAACGATCTCGCCCACATCCAGGAGGCGCTGTCCGCCGGGGCCAACGAGTACATCATGAAGCCCTTCGACAGCGACATCATCCAGACCAAGTTCGCGCAGGTCGGCCTGCTGTGACGGCTGCCGCAGCGTCCCGTCGCGACGGCATGTCTTGACCGGGATGGAGTGCAACCGGATGGTTACCAGCCGGTCCTGGCGCGGGAGCCCCATCGGGGCGCAGGACGAGCCGCGCAGGGCATGCCGCGTTGAACCCGTCGCGTCGAACCAGTCGAGTTGAAAGGCGAACCGCCGTTATGTCGGACAGTTTTGGCAGAGGCCCCCTCACCACCGCGCGACCGGCCAATCCGGATCCCGTCCGGGTCATGGTGGTGGACGACTCGGCCGTCATCCGCGGCCTGCTGACCCGCGCGCTGGAAGGGGACCCGGACATCCGCGTCGTCACCTCCGTCGGCGACGGCCAGATGGCGGTCAATTCTCTGCAGCGCAACTCGATCGACGTCATCGTTCTCGACATCGAGATGCCGGTGATGGACGGGCTGACCGCCATCCCGAAGCTGCTGGCGGTGGCGCCGCAGGTGAAGATCATCATGGCCTCCACGCTGACGCTGCGCGGGGCCGACGTGTCGATCCGCTGCCTGTCGGCGGGTGCCGCCGATTACATCCCGAAGCCGACCTCCACCCGCGAGATCGGCGGGGCGGAGGACTTCAAGCGCGAGCTGGTCGCCAAGGTCAAGGCGCTGGGCGCCGCCGCCAAGCGCGCCGGGTCGCGCTCGCGCGGCGAAATCCGCCCGCTGACCCCGGCGGCTCCGGTCGGGCTGCTGAAGCGCGAGGTCGGGCCGATCGTCACCCGCCCGGTCCCGGCCGGCGCCATGGCGGTGAAGCCGGACGTGATCGCCATCGGCAGTTCCACCGGCGGCCCGCAGGCCCTGTTCGAGGTGCTGTCGCACCTGAAGGCCGGCGTCAGCCAGCCGATCCTGATCACCCAGCACATGCCGGCGACCTTCACCACCATCCTGGCCGAGCACATCACCCGCCAATGCGGGATCGACGCGCGCGAGGCCAAGGACGGCGAGCCGATCGTGCAGAACCGCTGCTACATCGCCCCCGGCGACTTCCACATGCTGGTGGTTCAGCGCGGCGGGGCCAACGTGATCGCGCTCAGCAAGGATCCGCCTGAGAATTTCTGCCGCCCGGCGGTCGATCCGATGATGCGGTCGATCCTGAAGGCTTATGGCGGCCGCAAGATCCTGGCCTGCATCCTGACCGGCATGGGGCAGGACGGGTTGAAGGGCTGCACCGACGTGGTCAACGGCGGCGGCACCCTGATCGCCCAGGACGAGGCGTCGAGCGTGGTCTGGGGCATGCCGGGTGCCGTGGCGCAAGCCGGCATCTGCAACGCCATCCTGCCGCTCAAGGAAATCGGTCCCCACATCCGCAAGCTCGCTTCGAGGGCAGCATGAGAGTCGAAGATTTCGACATGTTCTCCACGCTGCTCAAGCAGCGTTCCGGCCTGGTCCTCACCCGCGACAAGGCGTACCTGCTCGAATCCCGGCTGATGCCGGTGGCGCGCAAGTGGAACATGAAGGGGCTGGAGGAGCTGGCGACCACCGTCCGCACCCGCAAGGACGAGGCGCTGCTTCGCGACATCACGGAAGCGATGACGACCAACGAGTCGTCCTTCTTCCGCGACCAGAAGCCCTTCGACCAGTTCAAGCAGCTGGTGCTGCCGAAGCTGATGGAGGCGCGGGCGGCCAAGCGGTCCTTGCGCATCTGGTCGGCCGCCTGTTCGTCGGGGCAGGAAGCCTATTCGCTGTCGATGCTCCTGAATGACGACGCGGCGAAGCTGGCCGGCTGGCGCATCGAGATCGTCGGCACCGACATCTCGGCCGAAATGGTGGAACGGGCGAAGTCCGGCATCTACACCCAGTTCGAGGTGCAGCGCGGCCTTCCCATCACCATGCTGGTGAAGCATTTCAAGCAGAACGGCGACAAGTGGCAGATCAGCCAGCAGCTGCGCCAGATGGTGTCGTTCCGCGAATGGAACCTGCTGGGCGACCTGTCGGCGCTGGGCCAGTTCGACATCGTCTTCTGCCGCAACGTGCTGATCTATTTCGACCAGCCGACCAAGGCGAAGGTGCTCGAGTCCATCGCCCGCCAGATGCCGCAGGACGGCGTGCTCTATCTGGGCGGTGCGGAAACGGTGCTGGGCATCACCGACAAGTTCAAGCCGGTGGAGGGCCAGCGCGGTCTCTACAGCCTGGGCGGCTTCTCCGCCGCCGGCGCCAAGGTGGCGTGAGGCCGGAGAGCGAAGGGGGCGGGAAAGCCGCCCCCACTCGAGCAGGAATCAGGCCGACGGCGTGATCGACTTGATCGGGCCACGCGGGTTGCCGGACATTTCGGCGATCTTGCGGTCCTGCGCCTCGATGAAGGCGCGGATGGAATTCTCGCGGTCGAACTGGTCGATGTCGGACGTCGGCACCTTGCGGTTCGAGGTGCGCGCACCATCCTGATAGATCACGTCGAACAGTGCGAAGGCATTTTCGACGGGCTGCTTCTTCTGACGGGCCATGGCCTGTCCTCCGTATAGTCGCGCTCGGCCGATGGATCGGCCTTGCGGTCAAGCATTGTTGATATCGGTCTTGGTCTCGCCGTCCGGCGCGGCGCCGGTCGCCTGGACATCGTCCTGCGTTTCCGTTCCGTCCGGTTCCGTCTGCTCGCCGGCGCGGCGGGCGGCGACGCCTTCCTCGCGGCGCTGCAGCTTTTCCTGCTTCTTCTGTTCCTTGGCCCGGTTGCGCTCGGCCCGCTGCTGGTTGTAGTTCGGTTTGAAGGCCATAGCGGTTCTCCTCTGGGCAGGACCCTGCATCTGGGCGACAGGGGTTCTTACAACAGCGATCTGGGCAACACGGAAAAAGGGCACCGGTTTCCCGATGCCCCTTTTTCCGCAGGTCGGCGGTCAGGCGGTCAGACCGCCTTCAGATTTTCCGCCGAGGTCTTGCCGCGCTTGGGATCGCGCTGCTCCTCGTAGGAAATCTTCTGGCCATCGACCAGGCTGCGCAGCCCGGCGCGTTCGACAGCGGAGATGTGAACGAACACATCCGGGCCGCCGCTTTCCGGCTGAATGAAACCGAAGCCCTTGGTGCTGTTGAACCATTTGACGGTGCCGACGGGCATGTCTGTCTCCCATAACGCGAAGGGCGCCGCACCACCGGTGCGGCGCATCAGACTGGGTGTGGGATTGGCGGCCCCCCGAAGTCCGTGCCGGCGGAAATGAACCGCAAGGGCGAACAGGTCCGAAGAATGGGGAGGCTGAGCGTGGGGGCGGTTGAGAACCCCGCAGTCCGAAGCAGAATGACCCACCACACATGGGAACGCCCGGTCCGGCTTTCAAGGCGAAAGACGGCCGGGCGCATGATGGAGGGACGATAAGGAAAAGCCGAACCGCCTTTGGCGGTCAGCCGGCCGCCTGCTGCTGCGGCACGCGCGGCGGCGGCGGGGGATTCGCTTCCGAGATCTCCTCGTGCGGGTCGCGCAGGACGTAACCGCGGCCCCACACCGTTTCGATGTAGTTGTCGCCCTGGGTGGCGGCGGCCAGCTTCTTGCGCAGCTTGCAGACGAAGACGTCGATGATCTTCAGTTCCGGCTCGTCCATCCCGCCATAGAGATGGTTCAGGAACATCTCCTTGGTCAGCGTCGTGCCCTTGCGCAGGCTCAGCAGCTCCAGGATGCCGTATTCCTTGCCGGTCAGGTGCAGCGGCGACTGGTCGACCTCCACCGTGCGGGTGTCGAGGTTGACGGTCAGGCGGCCGGTGCGGATGATGCTGTCGGAATGGCCCTTCGACCGGCGGACGATGGCCTGGATGCGGGCGATCAGCTCGCGCTTGTCGAACGGCTTGGTCAGGTAATCGTCGGCGCCGAAGCCCAGCCCCTTGATCTTGTTGTCCATCTCGGTCAGGCCGGACAGGATCAGGATCGGGGTGGTCACACGCGCGGCGCGCAGGCGGCGCAGAACCTCGTAACCGTCGATGTCCGGCAGCATCAGGTCGAGAATGATGATGTCGTAGTCATAGAGCTTGCCGATCTCCAGCCCGTCCTCACCCAGGTCGGTAGAGTCGACGATGAATCCTTCCGTGTTCAGCATCAGCTCGATGCTTTTGGCGACGGAGGAATCGTCTTCAACCAGCAGAACCCTCATGGCGATATCCCGACGTTTGATGGCGCGCTTTCGCTACCCGACCCCGAAGATGGTCCCCGATCCTTGATGACCGATTTCAACCATCCCGTTTACACAAGTTAACAGACGATTCAGCTTAACGCCAGTGCCAAGCGCTTACACAACGTTAATCCTTCCATCGCAAGATGCGATCATGGTGGTTAACGTCGCCTCCGTCCACTGAACTACCACTTAATAGGAGCGCGTCCCGTCTTGGGGATGCCGATATCCGATCCATGCCGTTCGATTTCGATCAGCTGATCCGCGACATCGACCAGATTCCAGACTGCAGCCGCTACGGCCGCGTCACCGCCGTGTCCGGCCTGATGGTCGAGGTCGGCGGCATCGAGAAGGAGCTGTCGGTCGGCGGCCGCTGCATCGTGGAGACGCGCGACCGCCGCCGGATTCCCTGCGAAGTGGTCGGATTTCGCCAAGGCCGGGCGCTCGCCATGCCCTTCGGTGCGCTCGACGGTGTGGGGCTGGGCTGCCGGGCGCTGGTGGCGGGCGACCAGGCGATGATCTACCCGACCGACGCCTGGCTCGGCCGTGTCGTCAACGCGCTGGGCGAGCCGGTGGACGGCAAGGGGCCGCTGCCCAAGGGGCCAACCGGCACGCCGATCCGCAACAACCCGCCCAACGCCCATTCCCGCGCGCGGGTGGGAGCCAAGCTGGATCTGGGCATCCGCGCCATCAACGCCTTCCTCACCTGCTGCCGCGGCCAGCGCATGGGCATCTTCGCCGGCTCCGGCGTCGGCAAATCGTCGGTGATGTCGATGCTGGCGCGTTTCTCCGCCGCCGAGGTGGCGGTGATCGGCCTGATCGGCGAGCGCGGCCGCGAGCTGCAGGAATTCATCACCGAGGATCTGGGCGAGGAGGGTCTGGCCCGCAGCGTCGTCGTCTGCGCCACCTCGGACGAGGCGCCGCTGATGCGCAAGCAGGCGGCCTACATGACGCTGGCGGTGGCCGAGCATTTCCGCGACCAGGGCCGCGACGTGCTGTGCATGATGGACAGCGTCACCCGCTTCGCCATGGCCCAGCGCGAGATCGGCCTGTCCGCCGGCGAGCCGCCGACGACCAAGGGCTATCCGCCGACCGTCTTCGCCGAGCTGCCGCGCCTGCTGGAGCGCGCCGGGCCGGGGGTGGTCGGATCGGGCAGCATCACCGGCCTCTTCACCGTGCTGGTGGACGGCGACGACCACAACGAGCCCATCGCCGACGCCGTGCGCGGCATCCTGGACGGCCACATCGTGATGGAACGCCAGATCGGCGAGCGCGGGCGCTATCCCGCCATCAACATCCTGCGCAGCGTGTCGCGCACCATGCCCGGCTGCAACACGCCGAACGAGAACGAGCTGGTCGGCCACGCCCGGCGCCTGCTGTCGTCCTACGACAACATGGCGGAGATGATCCGGCTGGGCGCCTACCGCCGCGGCTCCGACCCGCAGGTGGACGAGGCGATCCATTTCCAGCCGGCGCTGGAAGCCTTCCTGAAGCAGGGCAAGCGCGAGGCCACCGATCTGGAGACCAGCTACGCCATGCTCGCTGAAATCTTTGGGGTGCAGTGGCCGCAATGAGCCTGAAGACGATCATCCGCCTGCAGAAGCTGCAACTGGACGAGAAGCGTCGCGTCCTGGCGGAACTCCACACGCTGGCCGACCGGCTGCGCAACGAGATCGAGAAGGTCAAGCAAGAGATCGCGCACGAACAGGATACCGTGCGCGACGATTTCTCCGTCTCCTTCACCTATTCCAACTTCGCCCAGGCGGCGCTGGAGCGCGGCCGGCGGCTGGGCGAGTCTTTGGCCCAGGTGGAGGCGCAGATCGAGATCGCCACCGACGAGATGGCCGAAGCCTTCCAGGAACTGAAACGCTACGAACTGGCGGAGGAGGAGCGGCAGAAGCGCGAACGCGACAAGCAGAAGCGCAAGGATGCCGCGATGCTGGACGAAACCGCCCTGGTCGGCTTCCGCCGCCGTCAGGCGGAGGAGGAAGCGACCGGCGGGTGAGCGTTCCGTCGGCGCTTGTGAAAACCTCGCCCGCCGGCCCTTACAGCTCTGCTACCTCGACCACGCCCGGCACCGCCTTCAGGGCCGAGCGGCTCTGCGCGGTGATGGTGTAGCTGCCGGGCAGTTCGATCTCGACCTCCTTCAGCGGGTCGATCTCCACCAGCACGTTGATCCGGCTCTTGCCGCGCGACAGCCGGTCCAGCGTGGCGCGCAGATTCTCGATCGGGCCGGGGTCGCGCAGCACCACGCGCAGGCCGGCGCTGACCGAGGCGACGGCCTCCTCCAGCGGCTTGATCTCCTGGCAGGTCAGGCGGACCTCTTCGCCGTTCAGCTGGGCGTCCACCGTCATCAGCACCGGGCGGCCGGGCTCCAGCAGGTCGCGGTTGGCGGCCAGCACCTCGGAGAACAGCGTCACCTCATAGCCGCCGGTGGCGTCGGACAGCTCGACGAAGGCGAAGCGGTTGCCGGACTTGGCGGTCTTCTCCTTCTTCGACACGACGATGCCCGCCATCTTGTAGCGGGTGGAGCCGCCCTTCGCGATGGCGGTCTGCAACTCCGCCGAGCGCACCACCTTCATCCGGCCGAGCGGGCCGGAATAGGCGTCCAGCGGATGGGCCGACAGGTAGAAGCCGATGGCGCCGAACTCGTGCTTCAGCTTCTCCAGCGGTTCCCAATCCTTGACCTTGGGCATGTCGGGTTCGGGCAGGCCGCCGCCGCCACCGCCGAACAGGTTGCCGATGCCGCTGTCGCGCTCCGCCGCCTCGGCCTGGGCATAGCGGATGATGGTTTCCAGCGCGGCATGGACCTGGGCGCGGTTGGGGTTCAGCCCGTCGAAGGCACCGGCGCAGGCGAGATTTTCGAGCTGGCGCTTGTTGATGGTCTTCAGATCAAGCCGGCGGGCGAAGTCGAACAGGCTCTTGAACGGGCCGTTCTTGCGCCGCTCTTCCACCACCGCCTTCATGGCGGGCAGGCCGACGCCCTTCACCGCGGCCAGAGCGTAGCGCACCGCCTTGGTCCCGTCGGGCAGCTGCTCCACCCCGAAGATGGAGTCGGATTTGTTGATGTCCGGCGTCAGCAGCTTGATCCGCAGGCGGGCCAGTTCCTGCCGGAAGACGTTCAGCTTGTCGGTGTTGCCGAGGTCGAGCGTCATCGACGCCGCCATGAACTCCACCGGATGGTTCGCCTTCAGATAGGCGGTGTGGTAGGCGACCAGCGCATAGGCGGCGGCGTGGCTCTTGTTGAAGCCGTAGCCGGCGAACTTCATGACCTGATCGAAGATCAGGCTGGCCAGATCGGCCTTCACGCCGCGCGCCTCTGCGCCGTCGCAGAAGATCTTGCGCTGGTTGTCCATCTCCTCCTTGATCTTCTTGCCCATGGCGCGGCGCAGAAGATCGGCGCCGCCCAGCGAATAGCCGGACAGCACCTGGGCGATCTGCATGACCTGTTCCTGGTAGATCATGATCCCGAAGGTCTCCTTCAGGATGCCTTCCAGGCTGTCATGCATGTAGTCGGCTTTTTCCTCGCCGTTCTTCACCCGGATGTATTTCGGGATGTTGTCCATCGGGCCGGGGCGGTAGAGCGACACCAGCGCGATGATGTCCTCCAGCCGGTTCGGCTTCAGCCGGCGCAGCACGTCGCGCATGCCCGAGCTTTCCAGCTGGAACACGCCCGTCGCCTCCGCCCGGCTGAGCAGCTGGTAGCTCTTCTCGTCGTCCAGCGGGACGGTGGTCAGGTCCGGCTTCTCCGGGATCAGGTCGACCGCCGTCTTCAGCACGGTCAGCGTCTTCAGGCCGAGGAAGTCGAACTTCACCAGACCGGCCTGTTCGACATACTTCATGTTGAACTGGGTGACCGGCATGTCGGAGCGCGGGTCTCGGTACAGCGGCACCAGCTCCTGCAGGGGCCGGTCGCCGATCACCACGCCGGCGGCGTGGGTCGAGGCGTGGCGGTACAGACCCTCCAGCTTCAACGCGATGTCGATCAGGTGGCGCACGGTGTCGTCGCTGTCGCGCGCCTGCCGCAGCATCTCCTCGCTGTCCAGCGCCTGCTGCAAGGTCACCGGGTTGGCCGGGTTGTTCGGCACCATCTTGCAGATCTTGTCGACCTGACCGTAGGGCATCTGCAGCACGCGGCCGACGTCGCGCAGCACGGCGCGCGCCTGCAGCTTACCGAAGGTGATGATCTGGGCGACGCGGTCGTAGCCGTACTTGTTCTGGACGTAGCGGATGACCTCTTCGCGGCGGTCCTGGCAGAAGTCGATGTCGAAGTCGGGCATCGACACGCGTTCGGGGTTCAGGAAGCGCTCGAACAGCAGGCCGAAGCGCAGCGGGTCGAGGTCGGTGATGGTCAGCGCCCAGGCGACGACGGAGCCGGCGCCCGAACCGCGGCCCGGCCCGACGGGGATGTCGTGGTTCTTCGCCCATTTGATGAAGTCCGACACGATCAGGAAGTAGCCGGGGAACTTCATCTTGACGATGACGTCCAGCTCGAACTCCAGCCGCTCGAAATAGGTCTTGCGGGTCTCCTCCCGCTGGTCCGGCGTCATGTCCGGGGTGTAGACGACCTTTTCCAGCCGCATCTCCAGGCCGGCGCGCGACTGGGCGCGCAGCTCGTCGTCCTCGGTGCGGCCGCCTTCGCAGGCAAAGGGCGGCAGGATCGGCTTGATCGGCTTCAGCAGGAAGGAGCAGCGCCGGGCGATGGCGACGGTGTTGTCCACCGCCTCCGGCAGGTCGGCGAACAGCAGCCGCATCTCCTCCGCCGACTTGAAGCGGTGGTCGGGCGTCAGGCGGCGGCGGTCGTCCTGGCTGAGATAGGCGCCCTCGGCGATGCAGAGCAGCGCGTCGTGCGCCTCATACATGTCCTCGGTGGCGAAATAGCAGTCGTTGGTGGCGACCAGCGGCAGGTCGTGCGCATAGGCGAGGTCGATCAGCGCCGGCTCGATGGCGTTCTCGATGGCCGCGAAATGGCCGCGCCCGCCCTCGTGCCGCTGCAGCTCGACATAGAGGCGGCCGGGGAACAGCCGCTTCAGCTTTTCCAGCACGTCGAGCGCCAGATCCTTCTGCCCCTCGTGCAGCAGCCGGCCGATGGAGCCGCCGGGACCGCCGGTCAGCGCGATCAGCCCGCCGGAATGCCCTTCCAGCGCATCCAGCGGCACCTGCGGACCGGCCAGCGGGTCCGATTCGAGGAAGGCCTTGGACACCAGCGCCGCGAGGTTGCGGTAGCCCTCCTCGTTCTGGCAGAGCAGGACGAGCTGGTCGGGGGTGGCCGCCGCCTTGCCGGGCAGGCCGGGCTTAGTCTGGGCCGGGCCGACGCGGGTGATGCCCAGGACGGTGCCGATGATCGGCTGCACGCCGGCATCGGACGCCGCCAGCGCGAATTCCAGCGCGCCGAACAGGTTGCCGGTGTCGGTGACGGCGACGGCCGGCATCTGCTGTTTCAGGCAGAGCTTGACCAGCTCCTTCACCTTGATCGCACCTTCCGACAGCGAATAGGCGGAATGGACGCGCAGGTGGATGAAGTCGGCGTGGGGCATGGCAACCGGGGGCTTGCTGCGACAGGGCCCCCGGTTCTAGCACAGGCGGGGCGGTCGCCGCGACGGTCGCGCGGATGCATGCGAACGTGGTATGGGAGTCGCCGCAACGAGACCCCGTAACGAAATCAGGGATGGGGAGGACGCCGCGATGGATCGGCTGCACCTTGCACCCGTCGCCCGACCGCTGCCGGCCATGGGCCGATGCCGCGCCGTCCGGGCGGCGACGCCTTTGGCCCTGCTGACCGGCCTTGCGCTGGCGCTCGCCGCCTGCGAGACGGTGCCGCCGCCCCCGGCCCCGCCGCCGCCCGCAGCCGGGCTGCCGGATGGACCGGCCAAGCCCTTCAGCGCCGGCAAGGGCTGGACCGTCACCATCCACACGCCGCCCGGCGGCAAGGCCTTCTGTGTCGCGGAGCGCGGCATCCCCGTCGGGCAGGACGCCGCCCCGCGCCTGACCTTCCGCACCGCCTCCGCCGAATCGGGCTTCATCCTGTCCGGCTTCACCCCGTCGGACAGCGGAGCGACGGTGAAGCCTGGCGAGCGCTATGACCTGACGGCCAGCCTGGACCAGGGAACACGGATGTCGCTCGGCGCCCGCGGCCTGCCCAACGGCAGCCTCTATGTCGCCATCCCGACCAAGAGCTACCTTGAGGATCTGGAGCCGCTCGCCCGTTCCCGCCGCGTCAGCTTCCGCAGCACCGGCCTGGGGGATATCGGCGCGATGGTGCTGTCGGGATCGTCCTGGGCGATCAACGCGTCGGACGAATGCCGGATCCTGCACGCCGATCCGTGACGGGACTGCGCAGGTCAGCCCCGCGGTGGGAACGCCCCGCCGCCGATTGACCGGCCCGTCGGCGCCCGTTTAGCCTTCGCACCATGCGTGCTTCCCACATTCTGCTCGCGGTGGCGGTCGCCGCCGTCTGGGGCTTCAACTTCGTCGCGATCAAGGTCGGGTTGCGCGATTTCCCGCCGCTGCTCTTCTCCTGCCTGCGATTCGCGCTGGCCGCCCTGCCGGTCCTGGTGCTGGGCTGGGTCAAGGGGCCGCCGGTGCCCTGGCGCTTCGTCATCGGCATCGGCGTGATGCTGGGCGTGGTGAAGTTCCCGCTGCTGTTCCTGGGAATCGACGTCGGCATGCCGGCCGGGCTCGCCTCGCTGGTGCTGCAGGCGCAGGCCTTCTTCACCGCCATCTTCGCCGCCTTGATGCTGGGCGACCGGCCGGGACCGCGGCAGATCGCCGGCATGGCCGTCGCCTTCGCCGGAGTCGGAGTGATCGCGCTGGAGATGCCGGCGGGCGACTCGCTGCTCGGCCTCGCCCTGACACTGGCGGCGGCGGCGGCCTGGGGCGTGTCCAACATCGTGATGAAGCAGGCCAAGGCGCCCGACCTGTTCAGCCTGATGGTCTGGGTCAGCCTGATCCCGCCGCTGCCGCTGCTGGCGATGTCGCTGGCGCTGGAGGGGCCGGATCGCATCCTCCACGCCTTCACCAGCCTGACGGTCGTCGGCGTCGGCTCGCTGGTCTATATCGCGGCGGGGGCCACCCTGTTCGGCTTCGCCGCCTGGGGCTTCCTGATGCGGCATTATCCGGCCAGCCTCGTCGCCCCCTTCTCCTTGCTCGTGCCCATCTTCGGGATGAGTTCCAGCGCGCTCCTGCTGGGCGAGACCTTCACCGCGATCAAGCTGGCCGGCGGGCTGCTGGTCTTCGCCGGGCTTGCCCTGTCGGTGCTGAAGCTGCCGGGGGCGGTGCGGGCGCGGGCCTGATCCGGCATTTTGCAGGTTGCGGCTGTCAAGGTCCTATTAACCTTGACTGTCTTGACGGATCGGTAGGGCGTCCGGAACATTCCGGCTGAACGGTTAGACACTACACCATAGGCGTGCCTTGATCTCTTCCGACAGGATGGCGCAACCGGACGGTGGGCTGCCGAAGTCCGCGGTCGGGCATTGGCTGGCGCATCTGCGCGCCAGCCGGCCGCTGCGCCTGCTGCTGCTGATCGGCGGGCTGTCGGTCGCCGTTCTGCTGGCGGCGACGGTCCACTATATCGACAGCATGCACGAGCACGAGTTGCAGGGGGCGGAGCGCGAGCTGTCGACCCTGAACCTGTCGCTGGCCGAACAGACCACCCGTGCGATGCAGAGCGTCGATCTGGTGGTGACCACCATCATCGACCAGATGAAGACCGAAGGGATCGCCACCCCCGCCGACTATGTCCGCCGGATGGGCGGGCGCGACACCTACCAGATGCTGCGGGCGCGGATCTCCGGCCTGCCGCAGCTGGACGCGGTGACGATGATCGCGGCCGACGGGCATCTCATCAACTTCTCGCGCTATTACCCGATCCCGCCGGTCAATGTGGCCGACCGCGATTACTTCGCCTATCTGCGCGACCACGACACCGCTGAGCCCTTCATCAGCGAACCGGTGCAGAACCGCGGCAACGGCAGCTGGACCATCTATCTGGCCCGCCGCATCAGCGGTCCGGACGGCAGTTTCGTCGGCCTCGTCCTGGGGGCCATCGAACTCAGCTATTTCGAAAGGCTGTACAAGGCGCTGCAGCCCGACGGCGACGGCAGCATCAGCCTGTGGCGGCGCGATGGCATCCTGCTGGCCCGCTATCCCTTCCTGCCCGACATCGGCCGCCCGCTGGGCCCGCGCCGCTTCCTGGAGGTGCTGCAGAAGGCCCGGTCCGGCGTCTACCTGTCCACCCTGGGGCAGAACGACGTACCGCGGATGGTGGCGACGCGGGCGCTGGCCGATTACCCGCTGGTCGTCAACGTCACCCGCAAGCTGGACGCGGTGTTGGGCGAATGGCGCATCCAGGCCTGGACCATCGGCGCCGCCGGCACCATCGGCGTCGCCGCGCTGCTGCTGTCCTTATGGGCGCTGGCCCGCCAGTTCAGCGCCTACGAGGCGGCGGCGCAGGCGAAGGACGCCGCCCGCCTCGCGGTGGAGGGGCGCGAGAAGGCGGAGCACGCCCTGCGCCAGAGCCAGAAGATGGAGGCGATCGGCCAGCTGACCGGCGGGGTCGCCCATGACTTCAACAACCTGCTCCAGGCCATCGGCATCAACCTGCACGTCATCGAAAGCCGCAGCGACGACGAGCGGATCACCGGCCCGGCCCGTCTGGCCCTGCAGGCGGTGGACCGGGGCGCCACCCTGACCCAGCATCTGCTGGCCTTCTCGCGCCGGCAGCAGCTGCGGCCGATCCCGGTCGACGTCGCCGGGCTGGTGGAGCGGGTCAGCCGCCTGCTCGGCCGCACGCTGGGGCAGTCGGTGCGGATCGAGCCGGAGGTCGCCCCCGGTCTGTGGCCGGCGATGATCGACCCGACCCAACTGGAAATGGCCCTGCTGAACCTCGCGCTGAACGCCCGCGACGCCATGCCCGGCGGCGGCACCCTGTGGATCATGGCCGCCAACCGGGCGGTCGCCGCCGACGCGGTGCCCAACCTCGGCGCCGGCGACTACGTCGTGCTGCGGGTGTGCGACACCGGTACCGGCATGCCGCCGGAGATCGCCGCCCGCGCCTTCGAGCCCTTCTTCACCACCAAGGAGGTCGGGCGCGGCACCGGGCTGGGGCTCAGCATGGTGCATGGGCTGGCGACCCAGTCCGGCGGCGGGGTGGAGCTGGACAGCCGGCCGGGGCGGGGCACCACGGTGACGCTCTACCTGCCGCGCGCCCTGGAGGAACCGGACGCCGCGCGGGCCGGGCAGGGGAAGGCGGAGGACGCGGCCGCCGGCCGCACCGGGGAGGATGGCGGGGCCGGGGCTGAAGCCGGGACCGGGGTTGGGGCCGGCTGCGCCGTTCTGCTGGTGGACGACGAGGAACTGGTGCGCACCGCCACCGCCGAGTATCTGGCGCAGGCCGGCTTCGCGGTGCGGGAGGCGGCCGACGCGGCGGCGGCGCTGTCGCTGCTCGACGATGGCTTCCGGCCGGACGTGATCGTCACCGACCACATGATGCCGGGGATGACCGGGCTGGACATGGCCCGCGCCCTGCGCGCCAAGGACGACGCGACGCCGATCCTGATGGTCACCGGCTATGCCCAGGACCTGACCACCGCCGCCGCGGCGCAGGAGGTGGAGCTGACCGTGCTGTCCAAGCCGGTGGAACCGTCGCGGCTGGCCCGCTCCATCCGCCAAATGGCGGGGGTGGGGGCGGGAGCCGAGGACTGAGGCCGGGGAACAGACCGGGCTGCGGCGGCGTTGGAAGGGCATCCGATTCCTCCCATTGCCTTCCGGAGCAGTCATGAACGCCCAATCCACCATCCGCCATGCCTATGACAGCGTGTTCGAAGGCCAGACCAACCTCAGCATGGGCGAGCGCATCGTCTCCACCGGCCTCGGCCTTGCCGTCGCGGCGGGCGGCCTGCGCAAGGGCGCCAGCGTTCCCGGCGCCATCATGGGTCTGGTCGGCGCCGCCCTGGTCGCCCGCGGCATGAGCGGCCATTGCCCGATGAAGGAGCGCCTGTATGGCGGCCGCCAGGACTCGCTGGGCCATCACGGCTCCCACGGGTCCGCCGACGCCGGTTCCGACCGCATGAGCCGGTCGCACATGGCGGAGTCCTACTGACGGGCACGCCCTTAACCGCGTCCTGGGACCCGTGCCCTGAGACCCGTGTCGCAATCCATTCACCGGCCGTCACAGGCCATTCACGGGAATGAGCGACGCCATTAACCCTGATGGTGAATTGTTGGGCAGACCAGCGACGGGGTGAAGACCGGGCGCCGTGGGTGTGACATCCTGCGGGACCCGGGCTGCAGCCCCCGACCTGTCGTCCCGCTCAGGAGATTCACCGCATGTGGTTTCCCGCTTTCCGGCCCCGTTCCTCCATTGCGGCGGTGGCGGCGCTCTGCGTCGGCTCGGCCCTGGTCCTGCCCCTGGTCCTGCCGGCGCCGGTCCTCGCCCAGAAGGCTCCCCAACAGGCCCCGGCTGCCGCGCCCGCCGGCACCTCCGCTCCCGCGTCGGTCCGCTACGACATCGGCTACGACATCTTCTATCCCGTCCGCTCGCAGAACGGGATGGTGGCCTCGGAACACCGGCTGGCGACGGAGGTCGGCGTCGACATCCTGAAGCGCGGCGGCAACGCGGTCGATGCGGCGGTGGCCGTCGGCTTCGCGCTGGCGGTGGTGCTGCCCAACGCCGGCAATGTCGGCGGCGGCGGATTCATGATCGTCCATGACGCCGCCAGCGGGAAGGACGTCGCCATCGACTTCCGCGAGATGGCGCCGGCCAAGGCCTTCCGCGACATGTATCTGGACGCGCAGGGCAAGGTGGTGCCCGACCGCTCGCTCTACACCCATCTGGCGGTGGGCATCCCCGGCACGGTCGCGGGTTTGGCCCACGCGCTGGAGAAATACGGCACGATGACGCTGGCCGACGTGATGGCCCCGGCGATCCGGCTGGCGCGCGAAGGCTACACCGTCACCCCGCAGCTGGCCGGCCTGCTGGAGGTCGAGCGCGATCATCTGGCCAAGTGGGACGCCACCCGCGCCATCTTCTTCAAGGGCGACCGCCCGCTGACCGCCGGGGAGACGCTGGTCAACGCCGACCTCGCCAACTCGCTGGAGATGATCGCCCGCCAGGGGCCGAAGGCCTTCTACGAAGGGGAGATCGCCGAGAAGATCGCCGCGGAGATGGCCCGCAACAGCGGCTACATCACCAAGGAGGACCTGAAGGCCTACAAGGTGGTGGAGCGTGAGCCGGTCAGCGGCAGCTACCGCGGCTATACGGTGAAGTCGATGCCGCCGCCCAGCTCCGGCGGGACGCACATCATCCAGATGCTGAACATGCTGGAACGCTGGCCGCTGAAGGAATACGGCCCGGCGAGCGCCCGGTCGATCCACCTGATGGCGGAGTCGATGAAGCTCGCCTATGCCGACCGCTCCGAATATCTGGGCGATCCCGACTTCACCAAGGTGCCGGTGAAGGGCCTGACCTCGCGCAAGTATGCCGACGAGCTGGCGGCGAAGATCGATCCGGAGAAGGCCACCCCGGCCAGCAGCATCAAGCCCGGCAAGCCGGCCCCCTACGAGAGCGACCAGACCACCCATTACTCGGTGGCGGACAGCCGCGGCAACGTGGTCAGCACCACCTACACGCTGAACCTCAACTTCGGCAGCGGCATCGTCGCCGCTGGCACCGGCATCCTGCTGAACAACGAGATGGACGACTTCTCGGCCAAGCCGGGCGTGCCCAACGCCTTCGGTCTGGTCGGCGGCGACGCCAACGCCATCCAGCCCTACAAGCGGCCGCTCAGCTCCATGTCGCCGACCATCGTGCTGAGGGACGGCAAGCCCTGGCTGGTCACCGGCAGCCCCGGCGGCAGCCGCATCATCACCACCACCATGGAGACGGTGATCAACCACATCGACTTCGCGATGAACCCGGCCGAGGCCGCCGCCCTGCCGCGCGTCCATCACCAGTGGACCCCCGACGAGCTGCGGGTGGAGAAGGGCCTCAGCCCCGACACCGTCCGCCTGCTGGAACAGATGGGCCACAAGGTCGCGGTGAAGCC
The DNA here is from genome assembly GCF_055698305.1 of Azospirillum sp. VT-I1. Classification (NCBI taxonomy): domain Bacteria; kingdom Pseudomonadati; phylum Pseudomonadota; class Alphaproteobacteria; order Rhodospirillales; family Azospirillaceae; genus Azospirillum; species Azospirillum sp. VT-I1. The sequence continues at coordinate 615,748 of NZ_CP168805.1, forward strand.
GACGATGGGCCGCACCCAGACCATCCAGCTGCGCGAAGACGGGCTGTACGGCTATTCCGACCCGCGCAACCCCGACGGCATGACGCTGGGATACTGACGGGCCGGCGGCCGGTCGGCCGGACGGCATGTGCCGGAAGGAAAGAAGGACGCCCGGCGCAGGCCGGGCGTTACAATTCCCGTGTACAAAGAAAAAGCGCCGTGCTTTGGTAACCTTTGATCCGCCGTGCCGGGGGGCACGGGATCGCGAGGGCTAGGGGCTCGTTCGGATAAGGCAACGGAACAGTTGGCTTAAGGCGGGCCGGTCGGTTAGCCTTTGCAGGAGTGAACCGGAGCATTTGCCGTGGACAAGGCCTTGGTCGAAAAGAACCGCGAGTGGACCTATCAGCGTGAGGGAAAGCAGCCCGTCACCATCCGGGTCGCCGATTTCGAACGCGAGGGGAAGCGCATCGTCGCCTTCCTGGAACAGACCGACATCGCCAAGGCGGCCGGGTCGCCCCAGCCTGCCGTGAACGACTGGCCGGGCATCGCCGAAGCCTATGCCAAGGAACAGGGCGTGGCGCTCGGCGACATCTATTGGTACGAGCTGCACCCGCGCCGTTTCGCCAACGGCCGCCCCAACGTGTCGGAATACCGGCCGGGCATGGCCGAATGGCGGTTCGAGACCAGCATCCCGCTCGCCCGCGCCATCGTGGAGCAGCTGGGCTTCGACCCCGACAACCTGCCGCTCGACATCTGATCCGTCCTCCGACCGCTTCGCAACGCTCCCCCGCGCGCAGCCCCTGTGATGCGCCGCGGGAGCGGTGTATGATGTCCCGTCGGGCATGCCGGCGGCCGGGCCGCTGCCGGGTTCCGCGAAGGGATGTGCCGCGACCGGGAGACTGAGGATGAAGACGGTGCGGAGGGCGCTTGCCCTGGGTGCGGTGATGCTGGCGACCGCGGCGGCCGCTGCGGTGGCCGTGGTTCCTGGACCGGCGCAGGCGCGCACGTCGGTGTCGGTCGGCATCGGCTTCGGGCCGGTATTCCCGGCCTACGGCTATTACCACCCCCACCGCTACTACGCGCCGCCCCCGCCGGTGGTCCAGTATTACGCGCCGCCGCCGGTGGTCTACGCGCCCCCGCCGCCGGTCGTGCAGTATTACAATCCGCCGCCGGCCGCGGTCGGCGTCGATCCGGCCGGGCCGGTCTATTACTCGCGCAGCGGCCAGCAATGCCGCGAATACCAGAGCCGCGCCATCGTCGGCGGCCGGTCGCAGCCGGTCTACGGCACCGCCTGCCTGCAGCCCGACGGCACTTGGCGTATTGTTAACTAGGGGCGCATCGTCAACTGACGGCGTTTGCGCCGTTTCACGCCCATCCGCTTCACGACCAGCCGCTTCACGTATGCTCCGCGCAGAGCGCCGGCAGTTCGTCGGCATTCTCGCGGTGGATGGCGCAGACCTCGTCCCAGCGCGACAGGAAGGCGTCGAGCAGGCCAGGGTCGAAATGACGGCCGCGCTGCTCGACCATGAAGCCGCGCGCCTCCTCCAGCGTCCAGGACCGCTTGTAGGGCCGGGTGGAGGTGAGCGCGTCGAACACGTCGGCGATGGCGACGATGCGGCCGGACAGCGGGATGGCGGTGCCGGCCAGACCGTTGGGGTAGCCGCTGCCGTCATACTTCTCGTGATGGCTGAGCGCGATCTCCGCCGCCAGCCGCAGCAGCGGGATGTCGCTGTTCGCCAGGATGCGGTGGCCGATGGTGGCATGCTGGCGCATCACCGTCATCTCCTCCGGCGTCAGCCGTCCCGGCTTCAGCAGGATCATGTCGGCGATGCCGATCTTGCCGATGTCGTGCATCGGCGCCGCCTTGCGCAGTTCCTGGGCATAGGCGGCGCCGCAGCCCGCCGCCTCGGCGATCAGGCGGCAATAGAGCGCCATCCGCTCGATATGGGCGCCGGTCTCGGGGTCGCGGTATTCGGACGCGCGCGACAGACGGTTGACCAGCTCCTCCCCCTGGCGCTGGAGGGCGGCGGTCACCCGTTCCACCTCGTCGGCCAGCAGGGCGGCGCGGTCGCGCAGCAGGGCGCGGCTCTGGCGCAGGGCCAGCAGGTTGCGCAGGCGGGCCTGCACCTCCGGCACGACGATCGGCTTGGTCAGGAAGTCGCTGCATCCCTCGTCGAGCGCCCGCACCCGGATGTCCACCGCGGTGTTGGCGGTGATCATCACCACCGGAACCGTGTCCAGCCGCGAATCCTCGCGGATGTGGCGCAGCAGCTCCATGCCGTCCATCTCCGGCATCATCTGGTCCAGCAGGATCAGGTCGGGCTCGTTCCCGCGCAGCCACTCCATGGCGTCCAGCGGGCTTTCCATCGCGACGGGCTCGGCGTCGTCCAGGCGGCGGACAATGGCGCCCATGATGAACAGGTTGGTGCGGTCGTCGTCGACGATGAGGATGTTCATCCCGCGGCGTCCCCCTTGTCTCCCTTGTTCCCCTTGCGGGCGGCGACCAGCCGGCCGGCTTCCGCCAGCAGGGCCGACAGGTCGACCGGCTTTTCGAACGCCGCGTCGGCCCCTAGCAGGCGGGCCATTCCCGGCAGTTCCATGCGCAGACGCAGGCTGCCGCCGGTGACCGCGATCAATGGCGGCCGTGACGGTTGTTCCTTCAGCCGCAGGATCACCTCGTACCCGTCGGCTTCCGGCATGATGATGTCGGTCACGACCAGATCGACGGCATGGTCGGCAAGAAGCGCCAGCGCGGCGTTGCCGTTCTCGGCCTCGCGAACGGTGTAGCCGGCGCGGGTGAAGGCGATGCGGGCCATCCCGCGGAAGTCGGGATCGTCGTCGACCAGCAGGACGGTGCCGGTCGGGGGGAAGGGGCCGGGGAGGAGGCGCGATTTGCCCGCAGCTCGTAGAGGGTCATGTCCATGGGTGCCGCTTCCATAGGTCCGCCACGGGGCTGGCGGGTCGCGCTGGATTGAGTATCTCTGAGCACAGAATAACCGGTTGAGGTGCCGTGTGGCGGTTCGGTCTGGGATAGCAGCGCCGGGAAATGGGATAGTGGGGATATTATCCCGCGGGGGGCAAGAAGCGGCCTGGTCGAACTTTGTCCCAATGTGACCGGCGTGAAATATACCGTAGCCACGAAAACTTAAGATTTCGACCGGCATAAAGGGGAATGCTGATATAACGGGTCGGGCGGTTGCCGAGGGTGGCGGAGGCTGTTTGATGAAGATCTTGGTGGCAGACGACCATCCCCTGTTCCGGGATGCGCTTGAGCTGTCGGTCCGGCAGGCCTGGCCGGACGCCGAGGTTGGCTGCATCGGTTCGCTGCTGGAGTTGCCGGCGGTGCGGCAGCCTCCCGACGGCGCGCCCGCCCCGACCTTCCGCTACGACCTGATCGTGCTGGACTGGCGCATGCCGGGTGCCGAGGGAAGCAACCCGGTCAGCGTGCTGCGCCAGGCCGGGATCCAGGGGCCGGTCGCCGTGGTGACGGGGGCTGAGGATCCGGTGACCGCGCTGGAGGTGCTGCGCTGCGGCGCCGAAGCCTATCTGCCGAAGACCACGCCGCGCCGCGTGCTGGCGCAGGCTCTGCGGCTGGTGGCGGAAGGCGGCAGCTTCGTGCCGAAATGCGTGGCGCTCGACCTGATGCAAATGACCGACCTGTCGCTCGACATCGAGGAGGCGGAGGAGGCCGACGATCCCATGCCGGAGGGGGAGGGGGCATATCGTCCCCCCTGACCGAGCGGGAACAGCAGGTTCTGTCGATGCTCGCCACCGGGGCGACCAACAAGGAGATCGGTCGCCATCTGAGCCTGCAGGAGGTGACGGTCAAGCTGCACACCCGCCGCATCCTGCGCAAGCTGGGCGCCCGCAACCGCACCGACGCCGTCCGCCGGGCCCAGCAGGCGGGGCTGCTGTCGCGCAGCCTGGACGAGGCGGCGTCCTGACGGTTGCCGCGGCCGGCTGGGCGGCCGGAGTGACGCATAGGGCTGGTCCCAGCAGCGCGGTCCCGGCCAGTCTGCTATAGTCCCGCTCCATCCGGCCGCCTTTCCCGTTCCGCCCGCGGCCCGGGGCCGCCGCAAGGCGGGCGCGCAACCGCAAATGGCCGCACTCCGAGTCGCCGATGAGCCCATCCGACCAGTCCCTGCCACGGCCTAACGTTCCGACGGCCCCTGCCGCCGCCCCTGCCACCGCCCCTGACCCGGCCGCCCGGGGGGCGTCCGGTCACGGCGTCGCGGTGCCGGCGCTGGCCGCGCTGGCGGGTGCGGCGACGCTGCTCCTGCCCGTGCTTGATCCGCTGGGTGCCGCTCCCCCTGGGCGCTTCCCCTGGTCGCCGCCGGCACCGGTGCGGCGGCCGGGCTGGCGCTTTATTGTGCCTGGGCGGCGCGGCGCCGGCCGCCACAACCGCAGCCGCAGGCCACCCCCGCGGCGCCGGCCGGACAGGCGGAGGAAGAGGCCAGGCGTGTCGCGGATGCCGTGCGGATCGCCGCGCTGGAGGAGGCGCTGCGTGAGGCGGAGCACCGGATGTCCGACCGCCTGCGCGCCCAGCAGATCGCGGCGATGGACGCCCGTGCGGAACTGGCCTGCGCCATCGTCCACGACGTCAACAACGCGCTGGGCACGGTGGCCGGCTATGCGGATTTCCTCGCCGCCGATCTGCCTGCCGGTTCGCCGCAGGCCGATTATGCCGAGAGGCTTCTGCTGGCCGTCGACCGCGCCCGGCCGGGATTCCGCCGTCTGGTGATGGCGGCGCGGATGGAGCCGGCCTCCGTCGTCCAGGAGCGGGCGACCTGCGTGCTGGACGAGGCCGCAAGCCTTCTGCGCGCGGCGTCGGCGGTCCCGGCCAGTCTGGCGGTCCGGTACGACGCGGCCACGCCGGATCCCCTGTGCGACGCCGGGCTGGTGGCCCGGACGCTCGCCGGACTGGCGGCGGAGATCGTTCTGGTGACCGACGGCGGCGTCGATCTGCGCTTCTCCCTGCGCGCCGGCCCCTCCGGCGTTCCTCGCGGCGGCGGAGACCCTGACGGGGACGCCGCCGGCGCCGGCTGGCATGTGCAGCGGCTGCTGCAGCCGCGCGAGGGGGTGCATGCCCTGTTCGAGCTGCGCGTCAACGGCGCGCCGCTGGCCGACGACCTGCTGTTCGCCCTGGTCGATCCGCTGCTGTCCGTCCGCAAGCGCTACCGGCAAGGCCAGCCGCCGCGGGAGGATGCGGACTGGCCGACGGCCCTTTCGACCGCGCGGCGCCATGACGGCGGCCTCAGCCTGCTGACCCACCCTGTCGAAGGCACCGCCGTCCGGCTCTACATCCCCGCCGTTCCGGCCGGCCGGCCGGCGCCCGTCCCCGCCGCCCTTCCGAACCCGGTGCCGCAGCGCAAGGTCCCGGTGCTGCAGGTTCTGGTCGTCGAGGCCGACCCGGCGTCGGGCGACCGGTTCCAGACCGGCCTGGAACAGCAGGGCTTCGAGGTCTCGGTCTGCGACGACCTGCGCGATGCGCTGGACGTCGTCGCCGACGAGCCCGGCTTCTTCGACGCGGTTGTGATCGGTCCGGGCCTGAGCGCGCTGCCCGCCGGCACAGCGCTGGCCGGCCGGCTCAAGGAATTGCGCGGCGACCTGCCCTGCGTGCTTTACGGCGCGGAGGCCGCATGCGACCCGGCCGGGCCTGCCGACCTCGTGCTGCCGACGCCGGTGGACCTGCCGCGGCTGGCGCGCGGGGTGGCGGCGCTCGCCGCGGGCGGGGCGGGCGGGCGCCACGCCGGCGGAGCGCAGGGCTGATGGGGGAGCGTCTTCAGGAGCACGGCTTCATCCCCGCCGTCTGGGCGGCGACGCTGGTGATCGCCGCCGGGCTATGGGCGGCGGCCTTCACGCTCGCCCGCTACGACGATGCGGATGCGATGGAGCGGGCCAGGCGCGACGGCGGCAACCTTGCCCGCGTCGTCGCCGAACAGGCGACCCGCACCATCGCCGAGGCCGACCAGATCCTCCTGTTCATGATCGACGATTTCCGCGAGCATGGCGACGTTTGGGGCCACGGCGCGGCGCGGATGCTGCGGCAGGCGGTGGACCGGTCGGGCATCCTGATCCAGCTGGCGATCATCGACGAACGCGGCGACCTCACCCACACCAGCGTCGAGGACGCGCCCGCCCGCGTCCATCTGGCCGACCGCGAGCATTTCCGCGTCCATGTCAACAACCCCAATGCCGGCCTGTTCATCGGAAAGCCGGTGTTCGGCCGGGCGTCCGGCAAATGGTCGATCCAGCTGACGAGGCGCATCGACCGCAGGGACGGCAGCTTTGCCGGCGTGCTGGTCGCTTCGATGGATCCCTTCTATTTCAGCCGCTCGCTGGAGGAGCTGGACGTCGGCCCCAACGGCGCCGTGGCGATCATCGGCACCGACGGCATCCTGCGCGCCCGCTCGCTGATGAACGACCGCATCATCGGCCGCGATCTCAACGATTCGCCGACGCTCGTCATGGCGCGGCGGCAGCCCACCGGCTTCGTGCGCACCGCCAGCGCCGTCGACGGCATTCTGCGCCTGCAATCCTACCGTACCCTGTCCACCTATCCGCTGATCGTCACCGCCGCCTTCGACGAGGCGTCCTTCATGGCCGACACCCGGCGGCGGCAGCGGATCTACCTGCTGGGGGCGGCGGCCTGCAGCTTCGGCCTGTTCGGGCTGGCGCTGCTGGCGACGCGGCAGACGGCCCGGCTCGCCGCCGTGGCCCGTCGCCTCGCCCAGAGCGAGGAGCGGTTCCGCGACCAGGCGGAGACGGCCTCCGACTGGTACTGGGAGATGGATGCGGACCTGCGCTTCTCCAGCCTGGCCGGCCCGCTGGTTCCGCACATCGCCGACGGTTCCCTGCCGATCGGCCTGCGGCGGGAGGACATCGCGATCCGCGAGCCCGGCGACGGCGCCAAATGGGAGGAGCATCGCCGCGCCATGGAGCGGCGGGAACCATTCCGCAACTTCCGCTACCGGGTGATGACGGCCGCCGGGCCGCGCTATTTCAGCGTCAGCGGCCGGCCGATCTTCGACCGCAGCGGGGGATTCCGCGGCTATCGCGGCTCCGCCACCGACATCACCGAGCGGGAGACGGCCGCCAACCGGCTGGCCTCCAGCGAGGCGCGCTACCGCGCCATGTTCGAGGCGGTCGGCCAGCCGATCGTCACCATCGACGAACACGGCACCGTCGACGCCTTCAACCGGGCGGCGGAGCGGCTGTTCGGCTACCGGGCGGCGGAGGTGCTGGGCGGTCCGATGACCCGGCTGATGCCGGCCGCCGTCGGCGCGGTCCATGACGGGCTGCTGGCCACCTACCGCGATGGCGCCGCCGACACCCCGCGGTCGGAGGTGCGCGAACTGACCGGACGGCGCAAGGACGGCAGCGAGTTCCCGCTGGAGGCGTCGCTGGCCGGCTGGCGCGAAGGCGACCGCCGCTATGTCACCGGCGCGCTCCGCGACGTCACCGCCCAGCGCGAGATCGAGGCCAGCCTGCGCCGCGCCAAGGAGGCCGCCGATCAGGCCAACCGCGCCAAGGGCGAGTTCCTGGCCACCATGAGCCACGAGATCCGCACGCCGATGAACGGCGTCCTGGGCGCGCTCGCCCTGGTGGACGGCCCCAACCTGGACGAGGAGCAGCGCCAGCTGCTGGACGTCGCCAACCGGTCGGGCAAGGCGCTGCTGCAGATCATCGACGACATCCTCGACCTGTCCAAGCTGGAAGCCGGCAAGGCGGAGGTCGAGCCGGTGGATTTCGAACTGCGCGCGGTGATGCGCGACTGCCTCGACCTGCTGGAGCCAACGGCCGGCGGGCGCGGCCTGATCCTGACGCGGGAGGTGGCCCCGGCGGTGCCGGAGCGCGTGCGTGCCGACCTGCGGCGCATCCGGCAGGTGCTGGTGAATCTGGTCGGCAACGCGCTGAAGTTCACCCACCGCGGCGGCGTCGCCGTGCGGGTCGGGCTGGAGGGGGAGGCGGAGCCGGGCCGCCCCTTCTACCTGCGCTTCGAGGTGGCCGACACCGGCATCGGCATTCCGGAGGACGTGCAGCCGACCCTGTTCCGCCGCTTCACCCAGGGCGACAGCTCCACCACCCGGCGCTTCGGCGGAACCGGGCTGGGGCTGGCGATCAGCCGCGAGCTGGTGACGCTGATGGGCGGACGGATCGGCGTCGCCAGCGCCGAGGGCAAGGGCAGCATCTTCTGGTTCACCGTGCGCTGCGAACCCGCCGCCGACCCGTGCGACGGCGTCCCGACCGCGCCCTGCGCCCCCGAACCGGCGCCGCCGGTCCACCGGTGGGCGGAGGAGGACGAGGGCGGCCTGCGCGTGCTGGTCGCCGAGGACAACGAGATCAACCGCGACATCGTCGTCACCATGCTGCGCCGTGCCGGCCACCGGGTGACCGCGGTGGAGGACGGGCTGCAGGCCGTCCGGCTGGTGGAGGAGGGCGGCTTCGACCTTGTGCTGATGGACGTGCAGATGCCGGTGATGGACGGCGTCACCGCCACCCGCCATATCCGCGCCATGCCGGGCCCGGCGTCCCGCCTGCCCATCGTCGCGCTGACCGGCAACGTCATGCCCGGCCACCGTGCGGAGTATCTCGCCGCCGGCATGACCGCCTACCTGACCAAGCCAATCGTGTCGGCCGATCTGTTCGCGGTCCTGGGCGGCGTGACGGCCTCCCGGACGGAGCCGGCCGCGGCCGGTCCGTCGCCGCCTGCCCAGTGGGCAGGGGCGGGGGCGGGGGCGAAGGCAGGGGTGGGGGCGTCCGTGCCGGCCGGTTCGGCGCCGGCCGCTGCGGATGACGGGCTGTGGCGGAGCGCGCCGCTTCTCGACGCCGGGCAGGCGGAGTCCCTGCGCGCGGTGATCGGCGAGGATGCCTGGACGAGGACGGTGGCCGCCTTCCGCCGGACGGTGGACGACAGCGTCGCCGCGATCCGCGACGCCGGCCGGCCGGGCGGGGCGGAGGACGCGCCCGGCACCCCCACGGTCCATCTCCCCCGCATCGCCCACACGCTGAAGGGGACGGCGGCCAACATCGGCGCCGTGCGCCTGAGCCGTCTGGCCTCGCTGATGGAACAGCGGCTGCAGGCGTCCGGCACCCACCTGCCCGGCGACCCGCTGTGCGAGGCGCTGGAGGAGACCGCCGCCGCCACCAAGGAGGCGCTGTCGCAGCGTCTGCAGCCTGCGGAAAGTGCCGAAACCCGGGGCGAGATGGTCTGACGCAATGGAAGAGATTGCGGCCTGATTTTTTATTTCCGCAAATGAAAATGAAATAACTTGGAGAAGGCGAAGTCGATCAGACGGAAGTATCAGCTATTTCAAACTGTTTGCCGTGACGAAGGTGGTGAAACAGTTTAGAGTATCCGGGCGTCCAAGGGCGTAAATCGTTTGTATTCTTAACGTTCGAAATGCCGGATCATGGTTTCTTCCGCCAACATTCTCCACATCATCTCCATCCGGGCGAAGGTGGTGGCCGTCGCGGTGTTCGTGTTCGCCGCGGTCGGCCTGTCCTCGGTCCTGACCATGCGCGACATGGGGCGGCAGACCGAGCATCTGTCCGAGGTCCAGCGCGAGACCGGCGACGTGGTCGGTCGGGTCATCCCCCTCGTGGCGCTGGTGGCTGAGATCCGGTACGACGTGGTGCAGACCCAGCAATGGCTGACCGACCTGTCGGCCACGCGCGGCCTGGACGGCCTGGACGACGGCGGGGCGAAAGCGGCCGACTTCGCCCGCCGCTTCGAGGAGCACACCGCAAAGGCAACCGATCTGGCGCGCGAGCTGAAGCTTCCGCAGGTGGTCGCGGAGATCGAGAAGACCCGCAGCGCCTTCGGGCCCTTCTACGAGATGGGCCAACGCATGGCGAAGGCCTATGTCGACGGCGGGCCGGCGGCCGGCAATCCGATGATGGGACAATTCGACAGCGTCGCCGAGACGATGGGCGTCAGCCTGGAGGCGCTGGGCGCCAGCGTGGTCGCCGTCAGTTCCGGCCGGCTGACGGAGCTGACCGCCGGCATCGAGGAGGTGCGGGCGACGGCGGACGGGCTGCGCCTGACTCTGATCGGGGCCGGGCTGACCATCCTGCTGATGGCGTCCGCCTGCGTGGTGTTCCTGGAGGCGGCGATGATCCGGCCCATGGAGCGGCTGCGGCGCAGCATGGTGGCGCTCGCCGGCGGCACGCTGGACGTGGAGATCGGGCTGACCGACCGCCGCGACGAGATCGGCCACATGGCCGACACCGTGCGCGTCTTCCAGCAGGGGGCGCAGGAGAATGCCCGGCTGCGCGCGGAGCAGGAGGAGACCCGCCGCCGCGGCGAGGATGAGCGGCGCCAAGCGCTGGAGGCCATGGCGGAGAAGGTGGAGCAGGAGACCCGCGTCGCCGTCGACCATGTGGCGGAGCGCACCACCCGCATGAGCGCGAATGCCGGAGCAATGACCGAGTCGGCGGTGCAGGTCAGCGACAACGCCCAGTCCGTCGCGGCCGCCGCCCAGCAGGCGCTGAGCAATGCCGAAGCCGTCGCTGCCGCGACGGAGGAGCTGTCGGCCGCCATTGCCGACATCGGGCAGCAGGTGTCAAGCGCCACCCAGGTCGCCGGCCGGGCGGTGGACCGCGCCGGTCTCGCCCGCTCAACCATCCAGCGGCTGTCGGTGTCGGTGGAGCGCATCGGCGCCGTCGCCCGGCTGATCGGCGACATCGCCAGCCAGACCAACCTTCTGGCGCTGAACGCCACCATTGAGGCGGCGCGCGCCGGCGATGCCGGGCGCGGTTTCGCCGTCGTCGCCAACGAGGTGAAGAACCTCGCCAGCCAGACCGCGCGCTCCACCGAGGAGATCGGCTCGCTGATCGCGGAGGTGGAGGCGGTGACGGCGTCGGCCGTCGGTGCCGTCGGCGAGGTGTCGGAGACCATCGACGAGGTCGCCGGCATTTCCTCCACCATCGCCGCGGCGGTGGAGGAACAGGCGGCAGCGACCCACGAGATCGCCCGTTCCGTCGGTCAGACCAGCGAGGCGGCGAAGGAGGTGTCGCTGCGCATCGGCCGGGTCTCCACCGAGGCGGAGTCCACCCAGAACCGCGCCGGCGAGGTGCGGACCGTGGCCGTCGACGTGGCCGGCGGTATCGACGCCCTGCGCAACGTGCTGATCCGTGTCGTCCGCACCGCCACCACCGACGTGGACCGCCGCCAGCGGCCGCGCTTCGCCGTGTCGGTGGGCTGCGCGGTCGAGAGTGCCGGCGCGGCGCCGGTCCGCGCCACCGTCGCCAACCTGTCTTGCGGCGGCGCCATGCTGACCGGCGCTCCCGACCGGCCGGCGGGCGCGCCGCTGCTCCTGCGCATCGACGGCGTCGCCCGGCCGGTTCCCGCCCGCATCAAGTCGAGCGAGCATGGCCGCCTGCATGTGAAGTTCGAGCTGCCGGACGCCGACCAAGGTGTCTTCGACCGCGAGGTCGAACGGCTGACCCGCGGGCTGACGCCGCTGGCCGCGGTGGCGTGACGATCCGGCGCTGCCCCTCCGGGTCTTCCGTGTGTTTGACGGTTCAGGCGGGTTCGCTTGAACCGGTCACACTCTAAAGCCCGATGAAGGGCTGCATCAGCCGGCCCATCAGCCCGGTGAAGCGCAGCGGCGCGTCGGTGGCGATCAGGCAGATGCAGTCGCGGTTGCTGTCGGCGATGGGCTGGTGGTCGGTATCGCCGTCCGCTTCGGCCAGATCGCCCGGGCCGTAACGGCCGAGTTCATCGGCGAAATGGCCGCTCAGCACCACGGTCAGCTCCAGCCCGCCATGGCTGTGATGGGGCAGGGCGGTGCCGGGGGCGATGCGCAGAAGCTGGGCGGCGCCGCCCGAGGCGCTGCGCGGCATCAGCTCCACCCGGCGGACGCCGGGGGCCAGCCGCTGCCACGACAGCCCCTCCAGTCCGCTCGTTCCCGGCACATAGGCCCGCAGCGGCGCCGGAAGCACCGGGCCGCATCCGGGACCAGGGCCGACCGGCCGGCGCCCGCCCCATGGGAGACCGGTCCGCCCGGCCTTGCAGGGATTGGTGGGGGCTTCCTCCAGATCCAACCGGGCCAGCGTGGCGGACAGCGACAGGGTGTCGAGCGGGGCGGGCGGCAAATCCTCCAGCAAGGCGCCGCCGAGTGCCTCCACCTCCGCCAGGGCGGCACGGCAGTCGGGGCAGTGGGCGAGATGGACGGCGACGGCCAGCGACAGCCCTTCCGCGAGGCTGCCGGCGCCATAGGCCACCAGCAGGGCGTCGCTGGGGTGGTGGTTCGGCAGGAAGGCCTGGGCGGCGGTGGGTTGGCGGGCGGTCATCGGTCGTCGTCTCCCAGCGCCTTGCGGATCTTGACCATGGCCAGACGCAGGCGCGATTTCACTGTGCCCAGCGGCACGTCCAGCCGTTCGGCGATGGCCGGGTGGGCGAGGTCGGCGAAAAAGGACAGCTGCACCACCTCCGCCTGTTCCGGCGTCAGCGAGGCCAGCGCGCCGCGCAGGCGGCGAGCGCGGCGGTCGCCGTCCAGCAGTTCGTCGGCCCGCGGGCGGTCGTCCTCATGCTCCAGCAACTCGTCGTCCGACACCTCCGGATGGCGTTCGCGGCGCAGTGCGTCGATGCGCAGGTTTCGCGCGATGGTGAAGACCCAGGTCGCCGCCTCTGCCTTCGCCGGGTCGTAGAGCGCGGCCTTGCGCCACACCGACAGCATGGTGTCCTGAGCCAGATCCTCCGCCCGCTGGGCCGGCATCCCCAGCTTCAGCATGTAGGCCTTCACCCGTGGGGCGAAGTGGCCGAACAGCCGGGCGAAGGCCGCCCGGTCGCCGGAAGCCACCGCCACCAGATCGGCTGACAGCCCGGCCGCCACCGCATCCTCCGCCGACCGGATGGGCGGAGATCGGGCGGGCAATGGCCGGGATGGCCCGGTCCTGCTCTGGTCCGGGCCGGTGGCATGCGACAGCAGTGAGGCCAGCGGTGCGATCATGGCCAGGATACGCCGACGCTGCCGCTTCGGATCACCGCCCGCAGCTCATTTATCGGGGCATATTTCGTCCACTCGACCGGCGCGCCGAAAGCGCGAGCGTGGCATGATCCAACCGCGGCCGACCGCCGTATCTGGATCACCTGCGCCGGGCCTACCCATTTCGGATAGGGCCCGGTCCCGATCACGCCCAAGACCCCGAAGAGGGCCGACCGCCATGCCGCTTTCCGAACCTGCCCTTCCGCCATCGGGCCCGCTCGACATCGCCGTGATCGGCGCCGGCATCGCCGGGCTGTCGGCGGCGTGGCTGCTGTCGAAGGGACACCGGGTCACGCTGTATGAGAAGGAGGACCGGCCGGGCGGCCATGCCAACACGGTGGAAGCCGACGGCGCCGGGCCGGTCGATACCGGATTCATCGTCTACAACGAGCCCTGCTATCCCAATCTGGTGGCGCTGTTCGACCGGCTGGGCGTGCGGACCCGCGCCACGGACATGAGCTTCGCCGCCTCGCTCGACGGCGGGCGGGTGGAATATGCCGGCAGCTCGCTGGGCACGCTGTTCGCGCAGAAGAGTAACCTGCTGCGCCCGCGCTTCTGGCGGATGCTGGCCGACCTGCTGCGCTTCTACCGCGAGGCGCCTGGGCTGCTGGCGGAATTGTCGGAGGGGCCGGCGGCGGAGACGCTGACGCTGGGCCAGTTCCTGGACCGCGGCGGCTATTCCGACGCCTTCGTCCGCGACCATCTGCTGCCGATGGCCGCCGCCATCTGGTCCAGCCCGGCCGCCTCGATGCGCGACCATCCGGCCGCAGCCTTCGTCCGCTTCTGCGAGAACCACGGCCTGCTGAAGATCAAGGGCCGCCCGGTCTGGCGCACGGTGGAGGGCGGGAGCCGCAGCTATGTCGAGAGCATGCTGGCGGACATGCCCGGCGCGCTGCGCCTGAACTGCGCGGTGGAGGGCATCGCCCGCGAGGAGGGGCGCGTCCTGGTGCGCGACCGCCGCGGCGCCGTCCGCGCCCACGACCATGTGGTGATCGCCACCCACGCCGATCAGGCGCTCTCCCTGCTGGAGGATGCCGGCGAGGAGGAGCGCCGGCTGCTGGGCGCCTTCGGCTACGAGCGCAACCTCGCCATCCTGCACACCGACGCCGCCCTGATGCCGAGGCGCCGGGCGGTGTGGTCGAGCTGGAACTATCTCAGCCGGCAGGGGGACGGCAGAAAGGATGGCGCCGATGGTGAAGATGCCGTCTGCGTCACCTACTGGATGAACCGGCTGCAGGGCTTCCTGCCGCGGGACCGCGACCTGTTCGTCACGCTGAACCCGTCCCGTCCACCGCGCGAGGGCAGCATCCTGCGCAGCGTCCTTTACGACCACCCCATCTTCGGGATGGAGGCGCTCGCGGCGCAGAAGCGGCTGTGGACCCTGCAGGGACAGCGGCGGACCTGGTTCGCCGGCTCCTATTTCGGCGCCGGATTCCACGAGGACGGCGCGCAGGCCGGGCTGGCGGTGGCGGAGGCGCTGGGCGGCCTGCGCCGGCCCTGGACCGTGGCGAACGAGTCCGGCCGCATCCATCTCGGCCCTTCGCCCGTCCCGGTCCCCTCCCGTCTGGAGGCCGTGTGATGGAGCGGTATCGGGAGGGCGGCGGCGGCCTCTATGTCGGCACGGTGATGCAC
>NZ_CP168806.1:0-157500 GCF_055698305.1 Azospirillum sp. VT-I1
CGGCTTTGATGTGTATTTCTCCTTCACCGGCGGGCCGACGCTCGACCGGCTGATGGAGCAGTATGGTTCGCCGGCCGCCCGCGCGCTCTATTGCTCGGTGGATGCGGAGGCTTACGCGCCGCTGCCGGTGCCCAAGCGCTGGGACCTCAGCTATCTCGGCACCTACAGCATCGACCGCCAGCCGACGCTGGACCGCCTGCTGCTGGAGCCGGCGCGGCGGGCACCGGAGCTGCGTTTCGTCGTCGCCGGGCCGCAGTACCCGGACGACATCGTCTGGCCGGCCAATGTGGAGCGGCTGCACCATGTGCCGCCGGCCGACCATCCCGCCTTCTACGCGGCGAGCCGCTTCACCCTGAACGTGACGCGCGAGGACATGATCCGCGCCGGCTACAGCCCCAGTGTCCGCCTGTTCGAAGCGGCGGCCTGCGCCACGCCGATCATCTCCGACATCTGGGACGGCATCGACACGCTGCTGGAGCCAGGGCGGGAGATCATCCTGGCGGAAAGCGCCGACGAGGTGCTGGAGGTGCTGTGCCGGCCCGCGGCGGAGGGCGAGATCGGCGAACAGGCGCGGCGGCGGATCCTGGCGGCGCACACCGCGGCGCATCGGGCCGAGACGCTGGAGACGGAGCTGGTTGCGGCGGTGGAGCGGGGGCTTGCCCCCACCCCAACCCTCCCCGCTGGGCGGGGGAGGGGCAGGCGCCTGATTGGAGAGCGGCGGCAGTCCCTCCCCGCCCAGCGGGGAGGTTAGGTGGGGGCAAATCGACGGTTCACGGCACCCGCTTCTTCTCCAGCTTGCGGGCCAGCGTGCGGCGGTGCATGCCCAGCCGCCGCGCCGTCTCCGAGATGTTGAAGTTGGTCTCCACCAGCGTTTCGTGGATGCGCTCCCACTCCAGGTTCTTGATCGAGGTGGTGCGGGCGGCGGGGGCGATGGAGGTGTCGCCTTCGGTGCGGTCGAACGCCGCCTCGATGTCGTCGGTGTTGGACGGCTTGGCCAGATAGTGGCAGGCGCCGAGCTTGATCGCCTCAACCGCCGTGGCGATGCTGGCGAAGCCGGTCAGCACGACGATGCGGGTGTCCTCGTCCGCCTCGTGCAGTTCCTTCACGCATTCCAGGCCGGAGCCGGTGGCGAGCTTCAGGTCGACCACGGCAAAGTCGGGCTGCATCGTCTGCAGAAGCTCGCGCATCTCCTCCAGACCGGCGCAGGCATGCACCTCGTAGCCGCGGCGCTCAAAAGACCGGCGAAGCGCCCGGGCGAAGGCGGCGTCGTCCTCGACGATCAGCAGGGTGCGGGGGCCGCCGTCCAGCTCGGGCATCTCCTGCTCAGTCGTCTCCATCGGCGCCTCCCGGCGACAGGGCGGCCAGCGGCAGGGTCAGCGTCACGGTGGCGCCGCCGCCGGCCCGGTTCTTGGCCGAGACGGTGCCGCCCAGCTTGCGCAGCACATTGACCACCAGGAACAGGCCGAGCCCGCTGCCCGGCCGCTTCTTGGTGGAGCGGTAGGGCTTGCCCAGCTCCTCCAGGATGGCGGGATCGAATCCGGGGCCGGAATCGTTGACCGCCACCACCAGATTGTCACCCTGCCGCAGCGCTGCGACGCCGATCCAGCCCGGCGACGCCTCCAGCGCGTTGTCCAGCACGTTGAACAGCACCTGTTTCAGGGCGAGGTCGGCGATCATCCGCTCCTGCGGGCCGACGGTGTTGTCGTACTCGAACCGGCCGGGGGAGCGGCTGGACAGCCAGTCCTGCACCAGATCGTCGAGGAAGCTCTTCACCGTGGTGCGCACCGTGCCCTCGCCGCGCGCCTCGCCGGACGACAGCAGGATGCCCGACACGATGGCCTTGCAGCGGTCGATCTGGTTCTGCATCTCCGCCATCTCGTCCGCCAGGTCGGGGTCGGATTTCAGCGATGGCATGCGGCGCCAGTCGTTGAGGATCACCGACAGGGTGGCGAGCGGCGTGCCCAGCTCGTGCGCCGCACCCGAGGCCAGCAGGCCCATGCGGACGATGTGCGCCTCCTCCATCGAGCGCTGGCGCAGTTCGGCCAGATAGGCGTCGCGGGCGCGCAGGTTGCGGTTGATCTGGGTGAGGAAGGGGACCAGCAGGCTCGCCGCCAGCACGAAGCAGATGAACATGCCCTGGATGTGCAGGCTGAACAGCTCGCCCTCATGGGCATGGGGCAGGGGAAGCGGCTGGTAGGTGCCGGTCAGCCAGGTGAAGCCGGCGGTCGCCACCAGCACCAGCGCCCAGGCCGACCATGCCTCCAGCAGCACGGCACCCAGCGCCACCTGAAGAAGATAGAGCGAGATGAAGGGGTTGGACGCGCCGCCGCTGAGATAGAGCTGCAGGGTCAGCGCCCAGACGTCGATCAGCAGTTCCAGGAACAGCTGTGTGTTGGACACGGCCGAACTGCGGCGGATGTGGATCAGGCTGGCGATGTTCAGCGCGACCAGGACGAAGATCACCGCCGCCATCGGCAGCAGCGGCAGCCGGATGCCCATCTGCAGATGGACGATCAGGATCGTCACGATCTGCCCGACGACGGCGAGCCAACGCAGCTGGACGAGCAGGAACAGGTTTTTGCGGTCGGTGGTGTCACGCACGAAAGACGTCCTGTTCCTCGCCGCGGTTCATCAGTCCACCGACTTATATAGAGAGTTACCGGCGGGAGGGGAGTTTTAGGACGTCCTTTTCCTTTATGCCCGCGTTACGCCCGCCTGCGCCGCATCTCGCTGCGGATCACGAACAGGACGGCGGCGATCAGCATCAGGTCCAGCGCGAACCAGGTCAGCGCATAGCCGAGATGGCTGTTGGGGAAGCTGACCACGGTCAACCCGCCGACCGGCCAGCCGCCGGGATTGCGGGCGGAGTCGGCGTCGATGAAATAGGGGGCGGCCCGCTCCAGCCCCTTGGCCGAGGCGATGGCGGCGATGTCGCGGGAATACCAGCGCCCGGCGGCCGGGTCGTTGCTGCGCAGGAAGCCGCCCTTCGGCTCGGTGACGCGCAGAAGGCCGGCGACGGTCACCTCGCCCTGCGGCTGTCCCTCGGCACGGGTCGCGGGATCGCGCTTTTCCGGGGGCACGAAGCCGCGGTTGACCAGGACGGTGAAGCCGCGGTCGGTGACCAGCGGCGTCAGCAGCCAGAATCCGCCGCCGAGGTCGGAGACCGCCTGCACCAGCGTTTCGCGGTCGTGCAGGAAGCGGCCGGTGACGGCGACCCGGCGGTATTCGTCCGACGCGGCGGAGACGGCCGGCCAGGCTTCCGGCCCCGGAGCGGGGGCCGGAGAGGCGTGGATGCGGGTTTCCACCCGCTCGATCAGGTCGAGCTTCCAGGCCCGCCGCTCCAGCTGCCAGACGCCGAGCGCGGTCAGGCCGGCGATGCCGGCCAGCGCCAGAAGGCCGAAGAGGGCCAGCGCCCAGACCGGGCGGGCCCCCTTGGCCGTGCCGCCCGCACGGGGCGCGGACGGCTGTCCGGTCACGGCAGCTTGCTCATGTCCGGGGTGTTCATGCCGGGCATCATGTTGTGGTTCATGTGGTACATCACCCACAGCGAACCGGCGAACATGATGACCACGACGATGATCGTGAAGATCATCGCCAGCATCGACCAGCCGCCCTCGACGCGGCCGTTCATGTGCAGGAAATACACCATGTGAACGACGATCTGGACCACGGCCAGCGCCAGGATGACGACGGTGGTGGTTTCCTTGTCCAGCGTGCCGTTCATGACCAGCCAGAACGGAATGACCGTCAGGATGACCGACAGGACGAAACCGATCATGTAGCTGCCGAAGGTGCCGTGGGCGCCTTCCGGGTGGCCGTGGCCATGATCGTCGTGGCCGTGACCATGGCCCTGATGCCCGTGGCCCTGATGGGCGTGGTGGTCGCCGTGCGCGTGGGTGCTCATCGCAGCACTCCCATCAGATAGACGTAGGTGAAGACACCGATCCAGATCACGTCCAGGAAGTGCCAGAACATGCTGAGGCACATCAGGCGCCGGCGGTTGGCCGGGATCAGGCCGCGGCGGGCGACCTGGACCATCAGCGTCACCAGCCAGATGCAGCCGAAGGTGACGTGCAGGCCGTGGGTGCCGACCAGGGTGAAGAAGGCCGACAGGAAGGCGCTGCGGCCGGGGCCGGCCCCTTCGTGGATCAGGTGCGCGAACTCGTACAGCTCGATGCCGAGGAAGGCGAGGCCGAACAGCAGCGTCACGACCAGCCAGCCCTGGGTCTGGGCGGTGCGGCCCTTCTCCATCGCCAGCATGGCGAAGCCGTAGGTGATGGAGGAGAACAGCAGCATCGCCGTGTTCAGCGCCACCAGATTCAGGTCGAACAGCTCCTTCGGCGTCGGACCGGCGGCGTAGCTGGTGCCCAGCACGCCGTAGGTCGCGAACAGGACCGCGAAGATGAGGCAGTCGCTCATCAGGTAGATCCAGAAGCCGAGCGCGGTGCTGGCGGCTTCGTGGGCGTGCTCGTCCCTCACATAGAAGACGGGCGGGGTGGCGTCGCGCGGGGCATCGTGCCCCGCGTGACCGCCATGCATGGCTTCAACGGTCGTCGTCATGCTTTACACCTGTCCCGCGAGCAGACGGGTCCGCTCGTTCTCGGTCCGAACGACCTCCTCCACCGGAATGTGGAAGTCGCGGTTGTAGTTGAAGGTATGGCTGATGGCGACCACCAGCAGGCCGATGAAGCTCAGCGCCGCCAGCCACCAGATATGCCAGACCAGGGCGAAGCCGAGCACGGTGCTGATGCCGGCCAGGATCACGCCGGTGCCGGTGTTGCTGGGCATGTGGATCGGGCGGTAGCCGTCCAGCGGACGGGCATAGCCGCGCTTCTTCATGTCCCACCACGCGTCATTGTCGTGGATCACCGGCGTGAAGGCGAAGTTGTAGCCCGGAGGCGGCGAGGAGGTCGCCCATTCCAGGGTACGGCCGTCCCACGGGTCGCCGGTGACGTCGACCAGCTGGCGGCGCTTCAGGACGCTGACGGCGATCTGGACCAGGAAGGCACCGATGCCGATGGCGATCAGGACGGCGCCGACCGCGGCGATCTGGAACCAGATCTGCAGCGACGGGTCCTCGAACACGCGCAGGCGGCGGGTGACGCCCATCAGGCCCAGGACGTAGAGCGGCATGAAGGCGACGTAGAAGCCGATCACCCAGAACCAGAAGGACACCTTGCCCCAGAACGGATCCAGGCGGAAGCCGAAGGCCTTGGGCCACCAGTAGTAGATGCCGGCGAACAGGCCGAAGAGCACGCCGCCGATGATGACGTTGTGGAAGTGGGCGATCAGGAACAGGCTGTTGTGCAGCACGAAGTCGGCCGGCGGAACCGCCAGCAGCACGCCGGTCATGCCGCCGATCACGAAAGTCAGCATGAAGGCGACCGTCCACATCATCGGCAGCTCGAACCGGATGCGGCCGCGGTACATGGTGAACAGCCAGTTGAAGATCTTCGCACCCGTCGGGATCGAGATGATCATCGTCGTGATGCCGAAGAACGAGTTCACGCTGGCGCCGGAGCCCATGGTGAAGAAGTGGTGCAGCCACACCAGGTAGGACAGGATGGTGATGACGACGGTCGCGTAGACCATCGAGGTGTAGCCGAACAGCCTCTTGCCGCAGAAGGTGGAGGTCACCTCCGAGAAGATGCCGAAGCAGGGCAGGATCAGGATGTAGACTTCCGGGTGGCCCCAGATCCAGATCAGGTTCACGTACATCATGGGGTTGCCGCCCATGTCGCTCGTGAAGAAATGGGTGCCGACATAGCGGTCAAGCGACAGCAGGACCAGCACGGCGGTCAGGACCGGGAAGGAGGCGACGATCAGGACGTTGGTGCAGAGCGAGGTCCAGGTGAAGACCGGCATCTTCATCATGGTCATGCCGGGGGCGCGCATCTTCACGATCGTGCAGATCAGGTTGATGCCCGACAGCGTCGTTCCGACGCCCGCCACCTGCAAGGCCCAGATGTAGTAATCGACCCCGACGTCGGGACTGGCCTCGATCCCCGACAGCGGCGGATAGGCCAGCCAGCCGGTGCGCGCGAACTCGCCCACGAACAGTGAGGCCATGATCAGCACGGCGCCGCCGACGGTCATCCAGAAGCTGAAATTGTTCAGGAACGGGAAGGACACGTCGCGCGCGCCGATCTGCAGCGGCACGACATAGTTCATCAGGCCCGTCACCAGCGGCATGGCGACGAAGAAGATCATGATCACACCGTGGGCGGTGAAGACCTGATCGTAGTGATGGGCGTTGAGGTAGCCCTCGCTGCCGTTGAAGGCGATGGCCTGCTGGGCGCGCATCATGATGGCGTCGGCGAAGCCGCGCAGCAGCATGATGAGGCCCAGGATCATGTACATGATGCCGATGCGCTTGTGGTCGACGGTGGTGAACCACTCCCGCCACAGGTAGCCCCACAGCTTGAAGTAGCTGAGGGCCGCGACCAGCGCGATGCCGCCGAGCATGACCGCGAAGAAGGTCGCGACCACGATCGGCTCGTGATAGGGGAAGGAGTTCAGGCTGAGGCGCCCGAACAGGAAGGTCGACAGTGTCTCTAGCATGCCGGTGTGCCCAATCAGGGATTGGCCAGCCGCTGCGGCCCGGCCTGGGAGGCGGACGCGCTGATCGGCGTGACGATGGGGCGCTGCACGGCGCCCGAGTTTGCGGCGGCTTCGACCGCCTCGGCGACGGTGCACAGGCCGGTCGGCTGCGTGTCCGGGAAGCCGGTCAGCGTGTTGCCGCGCAGGATGGCGTTGGCAACGGCCATGCCGCCGGCGTTCAGCCCGCCCGCACGGTCGATGGCGGCCATGTCGCTCATGCACATGGTGCCGGGACGCACGCACATGTTGACGACGGCGCTGAACAGCTTCGGATCGACGGTGCCGAAATGCTGGACCGGGACCGCCTCGCTCGGCTTTTCAAGCGCGATGTAGGCGTTGCGGTCGAGCGGGTTGGCCGCCGACTTCACCTTGGCCACCCAGCCGTCGAAATCCTGGTCCGACAGGCCGTGGAAGGCGAAGCGCATGTGCGAGAAGCCCGCACCGCTGTAGTTGGACGAGAAGCCCTTGTAGGTCCCCGGCTCGTTGATCACGGCGTGGAGCTTCGTCTCCATGCCCGGCATGGCGTAGATCATGCCCGCCAGCGCCGGAACGTAGAAGGAGTTCATCACCGTCGAGGCGGTGAGGCTGAAGCGGATCGGCCGGTCCACCGGCGCCGCCATCTCGTTCACGGACGCGATGCCGTATTCGGGATAGACGAACAGCCATTTCCAGTCGAGCGCCACCACCTGCACCTCCAGCGGCTTCACGCCGGCCGGCAGGGGCTTGTCGGCCGCGATGCGGTCGAGCGGACGGTAGGGGTCGAGCTTGTGGGTGGTGACCCAGGTGATGGCCCCCAGGCAGATGATGATCAGCAGCGGGGCTGCCCAGATCACCAGTTCGAGCTGCGTCGAATGGTCCCAGTCCGGTTCGTAGCGGGCCGTGTTATTGGACTGACGGTAACGCCAGGCGAACAGCACGGTAAGCGCCATGACCGGGACGATGATCAGCAGCATCAGCAGGGTGGAGATGACCACAAGGTCTCCCTGCTGGCTGGCAACGTCGCCGGCCGGGTTCAGCACGACCAGGTTGCAGCCACTCAACGCCGCCATCACTGGCAGCAGGGCGATTGCGCGATAACGGCTCAAGGCAGGACCTGTATCATAAGGTTTGCTTTGGGGAGACAGCTAGCGTCCATGCCCCAGCGGCGACATTGGACAATTTGTCCAATGCCCCGACTCCTGCGCGCTTGACAGGTCACCGAATGTTGCGGTGACATATTGTATGATCTACGGATCATCGCAAGCGAAATAACGCAGCCGGAGCCGACATGATGAATTCATCTACCGCGGCGTTCGAACGGGATGCGAGGCTGGTGAACGCG
Organism: Azospirillum sp. VT-I1; assembly: GCF_055698305.1. Classification (NCBI taxonomy): domain Bacteria; kingdom Pseudomonadati; phylum Pseudomonadota; class Alphaproteobacteria; order Rhodospirillales; family Azospirillaceae; genus Azospirillum; species Azospirillum sp. VT-I1. Next base: position 7,922 of record NZ_CP168806.1, read on the forward strand.
CGGCATCACGGGGTTAACCCCGGAGAAATCGCCATCGGCGTTATCATCGGCCGAACATCCGAGTTCTTCGACTTCTTCGTTTACGCCATTGCTTCCGTGATCGTCTTCCCGAAGCTGGTGTTTCCCTATGTCGATCCGCTGACAGGCACGCTTTGGTCTTTTGCCATCTTCGCGCTGGCCTTCGTCGCGCGGCCGATCGGCACCTTCATCTTCATGGCCATCGACGACAATTACGGGCGCAGCGCGAAGCTGACCATCGCCCTGTTCCTGCTGGGCGGGTCGACGGTGGCGCTGGCCTTCCTGCCGGGATATGAGGCGATCGGCGTCGCATCCGCCTGGTTGCTGGCGCTGTCCCGCATCGGGCAGGGCGTGGCGCTGGGCGGCACCTGGGACGGCTTGGCCTCGCTTCTGGCGATGAACGCGCCGGAGAACAAGCGTGGCTGGTATGCGATGATCCCGCAGCTGGGCGCGCCCATCGGCCTGATCGTGGCGAGCGGCCTGTTCGCCTACATGGTCAACAGCCTGTCGGCGGAGGATTTCTTCGCCTGGGGCTGGCGCTATCCCTTCTTCGTCGCCTTCGCCATCAACGTGGTGGCGCTGTTCGCCCGGCTGCGTCTGGTCCAGACGCCGGAGTTCGAGCGGCTGTTCCGGAACCGCGAACTGCAGCCCGCCCCGGTGGTGGAGACGCTGCAGATGGAGGGCAAGCGCGTGGTGATCGGCGCCTTCGCGCCGCTGGCCAGCTTCGCCCTGTTCCACATGGTCACCGTCTTCCCGCTGTCCTGGATCTTCCTGAACGCGCAGCACGAGACCGGGACCTTCCTGGTGATCGAGGTGATCGCCGCCGCCTTCGGCATCGCCGCCATCGTCGCCTCCGGCTACATCGCCGACCGGGTCGGGCGGCGGACCCTGCTGGGCAGCTGCGCCGCCGCCATCGCGGTGTTCAGCGGCTTCGCACCCCTGCTGCTCGACGCCGGGCAGACCGGCGAGGCGGTGTTCATGGTGGTCGGCTTCATCATCCTCGGCCTGTCCTTCGGCCAGTCGTCGGGATCGGTGGCGTCCGGCTTCAGCCAGCAGTACCGCTACACCGGCTCGGCCATGACCTCCGATCTGGCGTGGCTGTTCGGGGCGGGCTTTGCACCCTTCGTGGCGCTGTACCTGTCCAGCCAGTTCGGGCTGGTCGCGTCCGGCCTCTACCTGCTGTCGGGTGCGGTCTGCACGCTGGTGGCGCTGCGGATCAACAAGACCCTGTCCTCGTGACGGGGACGGCCAGCTGAGTGGCAACGGGCGGGCTCAGGCCTGCCCGTCAGCCTCCATGGGCACCAGCCGCCCGCCGGCGGATCCGGGTGCTGGCCGCGCCAGATCCAGCCGTTCGCGCGGCAGCGATCCCGGATACTGTTCCGTCAGGAAGCGGATCATCTCCTCGCGCACGAGGCAGCGCAGGTCCCAGGCCGTGCCGGCGTCGGGGGCGCTGACCAGGGCGCGAAGCTCCATCGTGTGCTCCTTCAGGTCGGTGACCTGCAGGTTCCATACCCGCTTGTCCCACAGGCTGGTGCTGTCCAGCACCTTCCGCAGATGGTCGCGCAGCGCCGGGATCGGCACCGAGTAATCGACATACAGCATCACCGAGCCCAGGATGTTCGGCGCGTCGCGGGTCCAGTTCTGGAAGGGCTTCTCCAGGAAATACCCCAGCGGAACGATCAGCCTCCGGTCGTCCCAGATGCGGACGACGACATAGGTCGAGGTGATCTCGTCGATGTTGCCCCACTCGCCCTCGACCACCACCGAGTCGCCGATTCGGATCGGCTGGGTCAAGGCGATCTGGATGCCGGCGATCAGGTTGGCGATGGTCGGCCGGGCGGCGATGCCCAGCACGATGCCGGCGACGCCGGCCGAGGCGAACAGGCTGATGCCGATGGTCCGCACCAGCGGCACGGTCATCAACATGAAGCCGGCGGTGATGCCCATGACGGTCAGCAGGGCCAGCCGCCGGAACACCGTCAGCTTGGTCCGCCGCCGTCGCCATTCAAATCCGCGTTCGTTCGGGCCGCTGCGGTCCAGATAGGCGTCGAACACCGCCCCGACCTTGCCGGCGATGGCCCAGCCCAGCGCGCCGATGAAGCAGATGCCGACGGCGCGGGCCAGCATCTCCATGGCGCCGGAGGGCAGCGGCAGCGCCGGCACCGAGGCGAGAAGGGCGGCGAAGATCACCGCGAAACGGGTGGCGGTGCGGCCGGCCGTGACGACCCGGCTCAGCACCGGTGCGTTGGTCGGGCGGAACAGCCGCTGCAACACCCGCCACACCACTTCGTGAACGGCAATCGCGATGGTCACGGCGAAGACCGGCGCCAGGAAGGCGGCGACCGTGGGAGAGATCGGAGAGTCCATCGGTTCCTGCTGATCCGTGATAAGGAGAGGGGGCGTGGCGCCCCCGGCCGTCATCCCGGTTAAGAACATGCCGGCCGGGATTTGGTTCGGGCCGCCGTGCCATCCGGGTGCCGGCCCGCCCGCCGGGTATAAAGCGTCGGGGGAAGGCCCTGGCCGGAGGAGGCAACGCTTGTCGGCAGGGACCGCGCCGCCAATCTTGCAGGATGCGACAACCGGACAAGGCGACCAGACCGATGCAAGCTTTCCCCCGCGCGACCATTCCGGCGCCGATGCGCAAGCGGCTGCCGCTCGCCGCGCTGGCCCTTCTGGCGGGGCTGTCCGCCTGCGCCGGGATCGAACCCGACTTCCGCAAGCCGGGCGCCCAGCGCCTGACCGGGCCGGAGGTCTCCACGCTGCTGGGCGGCCACACGCTGAGCATCGTCAACCCGCGCGGCAAGTCCTACATGAACCGGTTTTCCAAGGATGGGTCGATCGTCATTTCCGGTGCCAAGGGCAACGAATACGGGCGCTGGACGGTCTCGGGCGACCGCTATTGCCTGATGCTGGACGCGGATCCCCGCCAGCAATGCATGGAGATCTACCGGCTGCCCGACGGCCGCTACCAGATGGTCAACGCCGACGGGACGCTGCGGAACACGTTCCAGGTGGATTGAGGCCCGGTGGATTGAGGCCAAGTCGATCAGGTCAGCCGGACCGCAGCGCGTTGACCATCAGCCGTCCCGCCGGCCAGGAGCGGACGAGGCCGGCGGCGCGCAGTTCCGGCAGGGCGCTTCCCACCTCCTCCGCCGCCAGTCCGGTGGCCTCGACCAGAGCGGGGCAGGTCTGCGGGCCGGAGCCCAGCGCCGACAGGACCGTGGCGGCCGGCGTGCCGGGGGCGCGGAGCGCATCGGCCGGGCGGGGCGGGGTGCGGGCGCGGGCGGCGGCGATCGTCAGCGCCAGCACCCGCAATTGTCCCAGCCGGTGCATCGCCTCGCCGTCCAACTCTTCGGTCAGCGACAGAGCGGTGTGGCAGCGCGCCACCAGCCGGGCGAGCGTGGCGAGGTCCTCGGTCCGGTTCGCCACCATGGCGGCGACGGCTTCTTGCGCCAGCGTTTCCAGCTCGGCATCCGCCACCGCCCAGTCCCGCCGCCCGACGGCCTCCAGCAGCGCGTCGGTCAGCGACCGCAGCGCCGGCTCCAGTGCGCTCATTCGCTGCACTCCTCCTGTTCGGGATCGGGCAGGGCGGGCCAGCGGCCGGGCGTCCAGCCGGCGCAGACAAAGCCGGGGGACGGGTCGGCCAGCGGCAGGGTCAGGCATCGGATGCGTGGCGCGCTGGCTTGGCTGGCCCGCGGCTGGAACAGCAGGGCGACGCCGCACTCCTCGATGATCTTGTCCTCTTCGCCATTGCTGCGGCAGTAGCGGTTGAAGCGGTGCGACAGCGCCATGCTGTTGGCGACGATCACCCGGCAGTATCCGGCGCGCGACGAGGCGCCGCCTTCCTTCGCCTGCCAGCGCTCGGTGGTCAGGCCGCTGTCCATCACCGGGGTGACCAGCCAGTCCACCATCATGCCCGATGCGATCCAGGCGCTGGGCTCCGAGCGCCCCAGATCCTCGCAGATGGCGACGGCGAGCCGGCCGAGGTCCGGCAGCTCGAACAGGGTGAAGCGGTCGCCGGTCTCGATATCCTCGCGCGCGCAGTCCAGCAGCCGCCCGTTGCGGTCGCGCAGGTCGTAGGAGCGGCACTGGTCGCTGTCCAGGTCCCAGCAATGCAGCTTGGTCTGGCCGGCGATCACCGTGCCACAGCGGTCGAGCAGCAATGCCCGGTTGCGCGGCCGTCCACCGCTCTCCGCCTCCTCCTTCACGCCGACCAGGGCGTAGCGGATCGGCCCATCCACCGCCTGGGCTCGCAGCGCCTGCCGGATCGCGTCCAGCGTGCCGGCCGTGACGGAAACCTCCGGGAACAGCACGAAGTTCGCCCCGCGCTCCGCCAGCCCGGCGATGGCGTCGGCGGCGCGGCGGCCAAGCTCGCGCGCGATGGGGTCGTACCAGTCCTCGCCGTCGCGGCGGAACTGGTGGATGGCGAGGTCTTCCTCCGCCTCCGCCAGGGGAACGACGCCGATGACCGGCGTCCAGGCGGGATCGCTCGGGCTCTGGTCGGACACGGCGGCGATGCGGCGGTATTCGACGGCGATGCGGCGGTCGGGGTCGCCCTTGCGCTCCGCCTCGATGGTCAGGCTGGGCGGCACCGCCAGCAGGGCGGCGAACAGGTCGACGGGGTCGAAAGCCTCCGGATCGGCGCCCGGCGGTGCCGTCTCCCGGATGTTCATGGCGCGCTCCAGCAGGCCGGGGCGCAGGATCAGCTGGCCGTCAGCCGGATCGGCGTTGAAGCGGCCGTCGCGGGTCAAGCGGCGGCGCGCCTCCAGCCGGTCGGCCGGGAGCGGATCCTCGGCATGGACGTCATGGCGGGAGGCCAGCGGCGCGAACCACCCGTCGATGGCCTGCGCCGCCGCCAGCACGCGCTCCAGGTCCGTTCCGTCCCCGACCCACGCCTCCAGTGCGGCAGCCCCCTGCCGAAACTGCCCTGCCGCCTCGCCGGCCAGACGGCCGGCCCGCGCATGGTCCGCCTCCAGCCCCTGGGCAAGGATGCGGACCTCGTCGCGATGCTCCTGCAGCCGGCGCCATAAGGCCATGAACAGGTCGGCGGGATGCATGTGCGTCAGGGGCTTGCCGTCTGGCTTTGGGCGACCTGGCTCTGGGCCGGCTGGAACTGCAGGATCTTCGGCGTCCGCATGTCCTCGCCGATGGGGGCGTCGCTGGCTGAACCGCGCATGGCGGAGATCGAACGGGGAAAGCCGCTGCGGTCGCTGTAGTCCGGCACCGGCAGGCTGCGGTAATAGGCTTCCTCCTGGTACAGCTTCTGGGCGCAGACCACGTCCAGCGCCGTCGCCGCCACCACCGCGCCGAAGGCGATGCGGGCATTGCCGGCGCGGGGATTGTCCTGCATCCCGGCGGCGAGCGTCGCCATGTCGACGGCGTCGCCGGCGATGCGGCTCCAGATCCAGGGCTTGGGATCGCCGAGAGCCAGCAGGCCGACGCCGGTGGTGATCTCCCGCACGCCATAGGCGCGGATCAGGTTGGTCTTGTCCTCCATCCCCATCCAGCGGGCGATGCTGCGGCCGGCCATCAGTTCGGCGACACCGAGGCCGATGCTGAACCAGCCCAGCCCGCGGGCGAGGGTATCTCCGGTCGAGGAGCGGTTGTAATAGGCCATGTCGTCACCTCAGGGCTTGAGGACCACCTTGATGCAGCCGTCCCGCTTGTCGCGGAAGGTCTTGTACATCTCGGGGCCCTGATCGAGCGGAACGGTGTGGGTGATGACGAAGGACGGGTCGATCTGTCCTTCCTGGATGCGGTTCAGCAGGTCGTCGGTCCAGCGGTTGACGTGGGTCTGGCCCATGCGCCAGGTCAGGCCCTTGTTCATCGACATGCCGAAGGGCAGCTTGTCGATCAGCCCGCCATAGACGCCGGGGATCGACAGCGTGCCGGCCGGGCGGCAGACATAGATCATCTCGCGCAGCACATGGGCGCGGTCCGATTCCAGCATCAGCGCCTGCTTGGCGCGGTCCATCATGCTGTCGAGCGTGGCGGTGGCGTGCGCCTCCATGCCGACGGCGTCGATGCATTTCTCCGGACCCTTGCCGCCGGTCAGCTCGTTCAGCCGTTCGACGACGCTTTCCTCTTCGAAATTGATGGTGATGGCGCCGCCGGCCTTGGCCATCGCCAGCCGTTCCGGCACGCGGTCGATGGCGATGACCTGTTTGGCGCCCAGCAGGATGGCGCTGCGGATCGTCATCTGCCCGACCGGGCCGCAGCCCCAGATCGCCACCGTGTCGTCCGGCTGGATGTCGCACTGCGCCGCGGCCTGCCAGCCGGTGGGGAAGATGTCACCCAGGAACAGCACCTGCTCGTCGGTCAGCCCGCTGGGGATCTTGATGTGGGTGCGGTCGGCCATCGGCACCCGCACATATTCGGCTTGCCCGCCGGCATAGCCGCCGGTCAGGTGGGTGTAGCCGAACAGCCCGGCGGTGGTGTGGCCGAACACCTTGTCGGCCAGCGCCTTGTTGCGGTTGGAGCGTTCGCAGACCGAATAGTTGCCGCGCTTGCACTGGTCGCATTCGCCGCACCAGATGGTGAAGGGCACCACCACCCGTTCGCCGACCTTCAGCGCGCCCTTGGCCTCCGCCCCGACCTCCATCACCTCGCCCATGAATTCGTGGCCGACGATGTCGCCCTTCTCCATGCCCGGCATGAAATGATTGTGCAGGTGAAGATCGGACCCGCAGATAGCGCAGGTCGTCACCTTGACGATGGCATCGCGCGGATGCTCGATCTCCGGATCCGGGACCGTGTCGCAGCGGATGTCGTTGGCGCCGTGCCAGACCAGTGCTCTCATGGAATTCTTCCCTTATCGGCTGCCTGTTGGTCGCCATTTGGCAACAGGGCCGGCGGACGGAGCGTTCCGTTACTCGCCGGCCTAGCGCCTTAAGGGGAAAGTCAGAGGATCAGCGCCTTTTCGCGGGCGACGCCGCCGGACATGACGGCGGTCTGGCGGTCGTCCATGCTGTTGCGCAGGGCGGGGAAGTCGATCTCCTCCTCCTGCCGGATATGGCCGTCGACGATGCGCTTCAGGTCGAGCGCCACGGCCAGCCAGTGCGGATCGTCCTTCGGCGTCTGTTCCAGCGTGAAGAGATGCATCTTGATCTCGGCATGTTCGCCGTAGAGGTGCTTGGCGTCCTCCTCCTTCCGCGCCTGGTCGTGCAGCAGGGGATAGACGACGTCCTCCTCCGCCATGGCGTGGGCGGCGAGCCGGCGCTTCAGGCGGAGCAGCAGCTGCGTGCGGCGGGTGGGCGCGTCGATGGGCGTCTGCACGATCTCCACCAGCAGCGCCTGGATGTGGCGGTGGTCGTCGATCAGCGCGTCGATGCCGTCGCGGCCGGCGGCATGGCGGGCAGTGCCGGCCAGCTGCGCCACCACCGGCGGCAGCAACCGGCTCGCCACCAGGGCCAGCGCCGCTCCGCCGGCCATCATCGCCAGCCCGCGGGCCGACAGCCAGCCCGTGCCGTCCTCATGCGAATGACCTGTGTCCGGATAGCGTGGCGTGTAGCGTGGCATGTCTGGGCTCCTTCCTGCCGGTTGGCCTGACGGTTGATACGTCTGCTCCACCAACAGGTGCGTGAGCCCCGGCGTTCCGCCGGGCGGCCCGGGAGCGCGTCAGCCCGGCAGCGCCGCCTGCGGGAACGATAGCGGCCGGCCCTGGCGAACCGGTGCCGCCACACGCCACAGCACCGTCATGAGGATCAGCGTGCCGAAGAACATGTAGGACTGCAGGATGTTGAACGGCGTGTCCGCCAAGGCGTTCGCCGGCTTGAAGGCGTCGACGGCGGTGAGAAGGAAGGCGACGCCGAGCAGTTGGAAATTGCGCTTCGCCGCCCGCGGCCATTCCGCCGCAGTCCCCGCCACGGCAAGGAAGGCGATGGCGAAGGCGGGCAGCAGAATGCCGAAATGATGGATCCAGGCGACCGGCGATCCGACCGTGAAGCATATGCCGGCCATCGCGAAGGACAGGATCCCGTTGCCGCTGTCGTCGTGCCGGCGCCACAGCAGGCCGAAGCCGATGAACAGCAGACCGGAGGACAGGGTTGCCCAATAAACCAGCGGATGGTGCGGGGCGAAGGCGTCGCCCAGCCATTGCACGTTGTTGCCGTTGTGGAGCAGCCGGTTCAGAAGCCCGTTCAGCGTCTGGTTGGAATAGTAGCCCTCGCCATGGGCGCCGATGAAGGACAGGACGTCCAGATAAGTCAGCATCGGCTTCACCCCGTACAGCATCGCCGTCACCGTGCCGCCGACCGCCACGACGACCGCCCAGCCCCCGGCGATCCGCCATTCCTTGCGCAGCAGCGCCCACAGCAGGAACAGCGACATCTGCGGCTTGATCAGCGTCGACAGGCCCAGCAGCATGCCGACCGCCCAGCGGCGGTTACGGGCGTAAAAGACGGCCGACAGGACGAACGCCGCGTTCAGCCAGACCTGGATCTGGCCGACCGAGAATGCCTTCGCCACCGGGAAGAAACCCAGTGTCGCAAGCACGCCGAGGCCGGCCAGCTTCAGACGCGCGGACGGTGTATCGGACGGGCCGGACAGTCCAAGCCGAGCCGCCAGATCCAGCATGAGAACGCCCATGCCGAGTGCCGTGACGCAGGTGAGGATGAGGTTGACCAGGGTGTAGACCCGAAGGTGCAGCAGGCCGACCGACGCCATCGCCTCCATCGGGAGAAGGGAGGTCAGCGGATACTGGAACTTCACATGCTCGACGAAGAAGATCGCCTCATAGACATTCTCCCCGAGATGCTGATGCAGCCAGTCGAAGGCCTTCATCATCGGTTCCCAGGAATCCAGCGGAAGCCGGGCGGGCGAACCGACGAAGATCAACTGGAGGACATCGGAGATCGAACATTCTGTCAGGCTGGTGGAGTCGAGAAACGGCTTCAGGACGATATCGAACAATAGGATGATGAGGAGCAGGAATACTGACGTGATTGTGACTGCCGGCATCAGTCGATTCCTGGCATCTGCTCTGCCAAAGTCCTGGTACCCACCAGCATCCATTCCCGTCGCTCCCGATCTTTGATCGTCTGTTCATCGACGCTTCGCAGCGTTGGACGTTCGGGGCGAAAGGCTAGGTCAGGAGGCTGTCTTTTGGAACATGTCCCACCGGTTGTGGGCAGGATTAATGCCATTGCGTTGACGATACATTTCCGTGTGTCCGAGCCATCTTGGGTGATGGTTCGACCACATCGGACTTAGTGTCCACTCATCTGCTGCGGTATCCCATTACAAGGCCGCTTCCAGGCTGGATGAGTTCGAACCCCGTCGGAGAGGATGGCCGCGGGCGGGAATAGCCGGCGAGCGCCTGATAGCCTGTGCCGTGCGCTCGCCGGTACCGGATGCCGGTCAACCCGGCTTGCCTTCCTCCCGGTTGCGCGGGCGCTTGCCGGCATTGTCCTTGGGTGTCGGCGGGGCGGCGTGCTGGTCGGGCAGGTCGCGGCGCTGCCCGGTGCCCTCGCCGACGGTGACGGTGGTGGAAGGGCCGCCGCCGACGGTGTGCGGCAACTCGTCGGCGCTGCCGGTCCCCACGCCCATGCCCTGGCCGGCCCGGCCGGGGGTGACGGGCCCGCCGCCCTGGGCGCCCGGATTTGGGCTGTCGGCGTTGGAGACCTGCCGGTCGCGATCCTTATCCGTGTCGTTTTCCATGCTGTCCTCCCGGTTGGTGTTCGCCCTTCGGCCAACATGCCGTCCGGTCGGGAGTTCCGGACATGGCCGGACGGCGTGGGGCCGGAACGACCATCCGGGGCCGTGGTTGTCGGAGGGCGGCAGGCCTGGATGGCCGCCCCCGAGTCTGGAGACCAACACGATGGCAAATCCTTCGCACACCGCAGCCGGCGCCGGGCGCAGCGGCGGCCCACCCACCTATCCGCCACCCCAGACCCCCGGCCTCAGCGCTGTGCTGGAGCGCAACATCCAGGCGCTTCAGGCCCGCCGCAAGCGGGAGGAGGTGGAGGCCACGCTGCAGGACCGCATCGCCGACCGCATCACCAGCTTTACCGGCAGCCTGCGCTTCGTCTATCTGCACCTGCTGCTGTTCGGCGGCTGGATCCTGATCAATCTGGGTTGGATCCCGGTCGTCAGACCGTGGGATCCGTCTTTCGTCGTGCTGGCGATGATCGCGTCGGTCGAGGCGATCTTCCTGTCCACCTTCGTCCTCATCAGCCAGAACCGCATGGCCGCGGTGTCGGACAAGCGTGCCGACCTGGACCTGCAGATCAGCCTGCTGGCCGAACATGAGGTGACGCGGCTGGTGACGCTGGTCTCTTCCATCGCCGACCATCTGGGGGTGAAGACGGAGGTCGACGCGGAGCTGGACGTCATCCGGCAGGACGTCGCTCCCGATGCCGTGCTGGACGAGATCGAGGCCACCCGGGCGGAGACCGAGCGGAAATGACGGTCGTCGCGGAGCCATCCGGCAACCCACCGTTGCCGAACGCATGGAGGTTATGCGTTTAGGGAATCCCTCCGTCCTGCTTGCGATATTGTTCTGGAGGCGAAGAATAGCCTAAGGTCACGCTACCCCCATTTCGGGCTTGGCACAGACCACGTCCCGACAGAGACCAGCTTAAGGCCCCCGGTGACCGACGGTGATGGCGTCCTCTCACATAATCGTCGGTGGCGCCACCTGGTTCTACCTGTCGAGCCGGTACGGGATGGCCTTCGACCCGGTCGCCTTCGGCGCGGCGATTCTGGGGGCGCTGGCGCCGGACATCGATCATCCGAAATCGACTCTGGGACAGATGGTGAAGCCGCTGTCCACCGCGGTCTCCAACATCTTCGGACATCGCGGCGTCACCCATTCGGCGCTCGCCATTGCCGGATGCCTGTGGGTTCTGCATGAGCATGCGGCCTACCAACACCTGCTGATCCCCTTCATCGTCGGTTACCTCACCCATCTGGCCGGTGACCTGCTGACGCCGGCCGGGCTGCCGCTGCTGTGGCCGATCAAGCGGCGGCGCAACTTCGCCCTGCCGGTGCTGAAGACCGGCGGCTTTTCCGAACAGCTGGCGGTGACGCTGATGGCGGGCTGGATGATTTCCGGCCTGTTCGCCGGCGGCTGGCCGCAGTTCCCGCTGGAACGCCCCTGGCGCTCCGTCGTCGCCGCGGCCCAGACCTATCTGGGGGAGGGCGGCGAGAAGTCCGCGCCCCCTGTTCCCGTGCGCAAGCCGCCGGAAAGCAGCCGCACGAAGCCGCTGAAGGGCTGAGCGCCGCCCGTTCGGGCGCTTTCGCCACGTCGCCGATAAAACTCCGATTTACCCTGCCATTCTCGATGGATTCGCGGTGAAGCGCGCATGCTGTCCGAACTTTGTTCGGTCTGAGTGCGGATGCGCCCAGCCTATGGCGTCAAACCGCCAATATGTTCTGAGATTTTGCCGCAGAACCCAAATTAAGTTCTGTTATGACCTATTCATACAGGATTAACATCGGAAAAATCGGCAAAATACCAGATGGCAAGGATCCGGGAAAATCGGTTAGCCTGACAGGCATCGGACCGGCCATTGCGCAGCGCCGGCCATGAGTTTTCCCACGCTTCCGCCCCAAGCCCCCGACCCGAGCCAGCCACGCGATGAACCAGATGATCGACCCGAGCGTTGCCCCCGCCTCCGAGCCGTCCTTCTCCAGCGGCACCGGCCCCTTCGCCGCCTTCGCCCCCGTCGTCCGTCCGGCCAGTCCGCTGCGTCAGGCGATCACCGCCGCCTATCGCCGGCCGGAGCCGGACTGCGTGGCGTGGCTGGTGGAGCAGGCGACCCTGCCGGCCGAGGTGACCGCGGCGGCGGCCCAGACCGCGCGGTCGCTGATTGCGGCCCTGCGTGCCAAGCCGCAGGGGCGCGGGGTGGAGGGGCTGATCCACGAATACAGCCTGTCCAGCCAGGAAGGCGTGGCGCTGATGTGTCTGGCGGAGGCGCTGCTGCGCATTCCCGACCGCGCCACCCGCGACGCGCTGATCCGCGACAAGATCGCCGGCGGCGACTGGCGCGCCCATCTCGGCAACAGCCCGTCGCTGTTCGTGAACGCCGCGACCTGGGGGCTGCTGGTCACGGGCAAGGTGACGGGCGTGCTGGGTGACGGCTTCGGCGGTGAGCAGGCTCTGTCGTCCGCCCTGACCAAGCTGATCCTGCGCGGCGGCGAGCCGCTGATCCGCCGCGGCGTAGATTTCGCCATGCGGATGATGGGCGAGCAGTTCGTCACCGGCCAGACCATCGACGAGGCGCTGTCCAACAGCCGCAAGATGGAGGCGGAGGGCTTCCGCTATTCCTACGACATGCTGGGGGAGGCGGCGACGACCGCCGCCGATGCCGACCGCTATTACGCCGACTATGAAAAGGCGATCCATGCCATCGGCAAGGCGTCGGCCGGGCGCGGCATCTATGACGGCCCCGGCATCTCGATCAAGCTGTCGGCCCTGCATCCGCGCTATTCCCGCGCCCAGGCGGACCGCGTGATGGCGGAGCTGCTGCCGCGCGTCACCGAGCTGGCCCGGCTGGCCCGCCGCTACGACATCGGCCTGAACATCGACGCCGAGGAGGCCGACCGGCTGGAGCTGTCGCTCGACCTGCTGGAATCGCTGTGCTTCGACCCGGACCTGAAGGGCTGGAACGGCATCGGCTTCGTCGTCCAGGCCTATGGCAAGCGCTGCCCCTACGTCATCGACTTCATCGTCGATCTGGCCCGGCGCAGCGGCCACCGGCTGATGGTGCGTCTGGTGAAGGGCGCCTATTGGGACAGCGAGATCAAGCGCGCCCAGGTCGACGGGCTGGAGGATTTCCCGGTCTACACCCGCAAGCTGCACACCGACGTGTCCTATGTCGCCTGCGCCCGCCGGCTGCTGGGCGCTCCCGACGCGGTGTTCCCGCAGTTCGCCACCCACAATGCCCAGACGCTGGCCACCATCTACCGGATGGCCGCCCACATCGGCGGAGAGTTCAAGGTCGGCCAGTACGAGTTCCAGTGCCTGCACGGCATGGGCGAGCCGCTCTACAAGGAGGTGGTCGGTCCGCTGAATCGGCCCTGCCGCGTCTATGCCCCGGTCGGCACGCACGAGACCCTGCTGGCCTATCTGGTCCGCCGCCTGCTGGAGAACGGCGCCAACAGCTCCTTCGTCAACCGCATCGCCGACAAGAGCGTGTCGATTGACGATCTGGTCGCCGACCCGGTGGCTCAGGCCCGTGCCGCCCTGCCGGTGGGCGAGAAGAACCCGCTGATCGCCCTGCCCAAGGACCTCTACGGGGCGGAGCGGGCGAACTCCGCCGGCCTCGACCTGTCGAACGAGACCACGCTGGCCGACCTGTCCGCCGCGCTGCGCGACAGCGCCGCCGTCGCCTGGACCGCCGCCCCGCTGCTGGCGGACGGCGAGCGCCGCGGAGCTGCCCAGCCGGTGCTGAACCCGGCGGACCACCGCGACGTGGTCGGCCACTGCGTGGAAGCCACGCCGGCCGAGATCGCCGACGCCTTCCTGTTCGCCGAAGCGGCGGCACCGGTCTGGGCGGCCACCCCGCCGGCCCAGCGCGCCGCCTGCCTGTTCCGTGCCGCCGACATGATGCAGGCGCGCATGCCGACCTTGCTGGGGCTCATCATCCGCGAGGCCGGCAAGTCCACCGCCAACGCCATCGCCGAGGTGCGCGAGGCCATCGACTTCCTGCGCTACTACGGTGCCCAGGTGCGCGACGGCTTCAACAACGACACCCATCTGCCGCTGGGGCCGGTGGTCTGCATCAGCCCCTGGAACTTCCCGCTCGCCATCTTCTCCGGTCAGGTCGCCGCGGCGCTGGCCGCCGGCAACCCGGTGCTGGCCAAGCCGGCGGAGGAAACCCCGCTGGTCGCCGCCGAGGCCGTGCGCATCCTGCACGCCGCCGGCGTCCCCACCGGCGCGGTCCAGCTTCTGCCCGGCGCAGGCGAGGTCGGCGCCGCCCTGGTTGGCCATGCTGGCACCCGCGCGGTGATGTTCACCGGCTCCACCGAAGTCGCCCGCCTGATCCAGCGCCAGCTGGCCGAACGCCTGTCGCCGGAAGGCGCGCCGATCCCGCTGATCGCCGAGACCGGCGGCCAGAACGCCATGATCGTCGACTCGTCGGCTTTGGCCGAACAGGTGGTGGGCGACGTGATCGCGTCGGCCTTCGACAGTGCCGGCCAGCGCTGCTCGGCTCTGCGCATCCTCTGCCTGCAGGAGGATGTGGCGGACCGCACGCTGACCATGCTGAAGGGCGCGATGCGGGAGCTGCGCATCGGCAGCCCCGACCGGCTGGCCATCGACGTCGGCCCGGTCATCACCGCGGAGGCCCGCGACGGCATCACGCGCCACATCGAGGCGATGCGGGCCAAGGGCCGCCGGGTGGAGTCGCTGCCGCTGCCGGCGGAGACCGCCAACGGCACCTTCGTCGCTCCGACGATCATCGAGATCGACGGCATCGCCGACCTGGAGCGCGAGGTGTTCGGCCCGGTCCTGCATGTGCTGCGCTTCCGCCGCGACGATCTGGACCGGTTGATCGACGCCATCAACGGCACCGGCTATGGCCTGACCTTCGGCCTGCACACCCGCATCGATGCTACCATCGACCGGGTGACCAGCCGGATCGAGGCCGGCAACCTGTACGTCAATCGCAACACCATCGGCGCAGTGGTGGGCGTACAGCCCTTCGGCGGCCATGGCCTGTCCGGCACCGGTCCCAAGGCCGGCGGCCCGCTGTACCTGTCGCGCCTGCTGTCCGTACGTCCGTCTCTGGAGCTGGGGTTGCGCGGCAGCGACGCCGTACGTGCGCCGGCCCACGCCCTCGCCGGCTGGCTGGCCGACCAGGGCAAGGCGGAGATCGCCACCGACGTACGGACGCTGGCGAAGCGCTCTCCCGTCGGCGGCAGCGTCGAACTGGCCGGCCCGGTGGGTGAGAGCAACGTCTACAGCCTGATCCCGCGCGGTCGCATCCTGCTGCTGCCGCAGACGGAGGACGGGCTGTACCGGCTGCTGGGGGCGGCGCTCGCCACCGGAAACGAGGTGGTGGTGGATGGCGACGGCGCGGTGACCGCCCGTCTCGCCAGCCTGCCGGCGGAACTCGCCGCCCGGGTCCGGGTGAGCGCGAACTGGCTGTCCTTCGGCACCTTGGCCGGCGCGCTGGTGGAGGGTGACGCCGCCCGCCTGCTGGCCGCCAGCCGCCGCATCGCCGAACTGCCCGGCCCCATCGTCCTGACCCAGGGCGTGCCGGCCGGCGGCGAGGGGGTGGAGATTGCCTGGCTGATGAACGAGCGCTCGCTCAGCACCAACACCACGGCGGCCGGCGGCAACGCCAGCCTGGTGGCGATGAGCTGAGGACGGTCCAATAAGTCATGCCAGCGGTCATCATCGATGACCGCTGGCATATGCCTCACGCCTTGAGGAGCAACCCGTCGCTTTCCCTCTCCCCAGAGGAAGAGGGAAAGCGACGGTGCCTTACGACCCGATCACGCCGGCGTCCTGCTTGGTGATGGCGACGACGGACGGGCGCGGCGGCATGTTGGGCTTGAAGTCAGGCCAACGGGTCGCCGGGTCTTCAAAGGTCGACTTGCGGCCGAACGGCTTGTAAAGCTCGACACCGTCGGTGGCCGGGTGCTGCACCGCGACGAACAGGGTCTTGTCGTCGGGCGCGAATTCCGGCCCGCACATTTCCGCCCCCACCGGCACGCGGAAGAACATCATCGATTTGCCGCGCAGTGCGCCTTCGGTCTCCACCGCGTAAACGCCGTCGGCCTTGCCCGACGCCTTGAACCAGCCTTCGCCCTGGTCGGTGGTGATCCACAGCCGCCCCTGGTGATCAATGGCGCAATTGTCGGGGCAGGAGAACCAGCCATTGTCGGAGGTGGCGGGGTTGAACATCGCCCCCACCTCGCCGTCCTTGGGATTGCCGCCCTTGAGCAGAATGCTCCAGGTGAACTTGGTGGCGGCGTGGTCGCCGTCCGGCGGCATCATTTCCACCACCTGGCCCCACAGGTTGCCCGCGCGGTCGTTGGCGGCGTCCACCTGTTCGGCCTTGCGGCGGGAGTTGTTGGTCAGCATGACGTAGATGGCGCCGGTCTTCGGGTTGACCTCGACGTCTTCCGGGCGGTCCATCTTTGTGGCGCCCAGCTTGTCGGCGGCGAGACGCGCCTTGATCAGCACTTCGCCCTGATCCTTGAAGCCGGCGTCGGCGGTCAGGCCGTTCTGGCCATGCACCAGCGGCAGCCATTCCAGCGACCCGTCGGCGTTGTAACGGGCGACGTGCAGCACGCCGTCGTCCAGCAGCGTCATGTTGTGGGCGCGGTCGCCTTCGACATACTTCTTGGCCGAGACGAATTTGTAGACGTAATCGAACCGCTCGTCGTCGCCCATGTAGGCGACCACCCGCCCGTCCTTGTTGACGGCGATGGAGCAGGCCTCATGCTTGAAGCGGCCCAGCGCCGTGCGCTTGATCGGGGTGAAGGTCGGGTCGTAGGGGTCGATTTCGACGATCCAGCCGAAGCGGTTGGCTTCGTTGGGTTCCTTGGCGACGTTGAAACGGTCGTGATAGACGCCCCAGTTGTACCACTTGCCGGGCACGCCGTAGCGGTCGCCCTTGGGCTTTTCCTCATCCGACCAGAAATAGCCGTTGAAGTTCTCTTCCGTCGTCAGCCAGGTGCCCCACGGCGACATGCCGCCGGCGCAGTTGTTCAGCATGCCGCGGACCTTGGTCCCGGTCGGGTCGTAGGAGGTCTTCATCAGATCATGGCCGGCGGCGGGGCCGGAGATGGCGCACTCGGTCTCGCCGGTGATGCGGCGGTTGTACTTGGAGGCGGGATCATAGGTCCACTTGCCGCCGACCTTCTTCACCTCGACCACGCTGCCGCCGTGAGCGGCGATTTCGATATCGACCAGTTCCTTGGTCATCTTGGCGAATTTGGCTTCCTGCTGTTCGCCGCCCAGACCGGGGAACATCACCTCTTCGTCGGTGTACTCATGATTGACGCACAGCAGGCCGTGATCGGGGGTCTTGCTCCCCGCGGCAGCGGCGCGAAGCCGAGATAATCGTTGTTGTAGCCGAATTGCAGCGCCTGGGACGCCGCCGACTGCTTCAGCGGGTCGAAGGCCGGGGCGCCGGGGACCACCGGGTCGCCCCAGCGAATCAGCACGTCGGCGCTGTAGCCGGGGGCGACATGGTGGGTTTCATCGACGCCGAAGGCGACTTCCGAAAAGGTGAAGGACGGCTTGGCGGCTTCGGCCGCGGCTTCCTTCGACAGCGCCGCCAGAGCGGCGGGGCCTGCGACGGCGGAAATGGCGGAAACCGCCAGCGCACCGCGCAGCATGTCGCGGCGGCCGAAGCGCGCGGCGATGATGTCGCCCATAGTGGGGTTTTCGGTCGGATTGCTGCCGATGTCTTCGGCGGCCTGATAGCCCTTGGCGTCGCTCATGTCTCTTGTCCCCCGGGGGTGGAAGTTTGAGCGCACCTTAGGCGGGGGTGATGACAGCGATGTTACGGTAATGTTGGTGTTGAATGAAGGCGAGCAGGATGGGGCGGGCTCGCGCGACGGAGCGGGCCTAATCGATTGCCTGGCAGGTAACGGCGGCCACAAACCTCCCCGCCGCATGCGCATGCCTGCCATCACCGTCGTGCTGCGGTACGTCCGCGGCCGATCCGGTTAAGGTCCTGAACCTTCACCGTCGCCGTTCGGGCCATCCATGCGTCTCATCTTCCTGCTCGGCCTCGCCGGGTTCGCCAGCGCCTTCTCCCTGCGCACCACCGATCCGATGCTGACGCTGATCGCCGACGACCTCGGCGTGACGGTCCGGCAGGCGGCGCTGCTGGCGTCGGCCTACACGCTGCCCTATGCGCTGATGCAGATCGTGCTGGGTCCCGTCGGCGACGCCATCGGCAAGTCGCGGCTGGTGCGGCTGGCGCTGGCCGTTCTGACGGTGGGGCTGGCGCTGTCCACCATCGCGCCGACCTACGGCACGGTGATGGCCGGGCGCATCCTGGCCGGCGCCTTCGCCGGCGGCATCATCCCGGCCTCCATGGCGCTGATCGGCGACCGCGTGCCCTATGAGGAGCGCCAGATCGCCATAAGCCGCTTCCTACTGGCGGTGATCCTGGGGCAGATGTCGGGCTCCGCCGTATCGGGGGCGCTGGCCGAAGCCTTCGGCTGGCGCGCGGTGTTCGGCCTGTCCACCGGCCTGACCGCGCTGATCTGCGTCGCCGCCCTGGTCGGGCTGGCGCGGGAGGTGGAGACCCGCTCGCCCCTGTCGGTGGCGGACGCGCAGCGGCGCTATGCCACCGTGCTGACCAACCCGGCCTCACTGATCGTCTTCGCCACGGTGGCGGCGGAAGGGCTGCTGATCTTCGGCGTCTTCCCCTTCGTGGCGCCGGTGCTGATCGAGCATGGCGCGGCCGGTGCCTTCCAGGCCGGGCTGACCATCGCCGCCTTCGCCATCGGCGGCGTGGCCTACAGTGCGGTGGTGCGGCGGCTGATCGCCTCGCTCGGCCAGTGGGGCATGATGAAGGCCGGTGGTCTGGCGGCGGGGCTGGCCTATCTGGTCATCGCCTTCCCGGTGCCCTGGCCGGTGGTGAGCCTCGCCTTCCTAGTCGCCGGCTTCGGATTCTACATGCTGCACAACACCATGCAGACCCAGGCGACGGAACTGGCGCCGACCGCCCGCGGCTCGGCGCTGGCCCTGTTCGCGTCCAGCTTCTTCATCGGGCAGGGGATCGGCCCGGTCCTGTACGGCTATATCTCCACCCACACCGGCTTCGCCCCGCTGTTCCTCGGCGTCGGCGCGCTGACCGCCGGGCTGGGCTTCGCCTCGGCCCGGCTGATCCGGCGGGGGCGGGGTTGAGAGCTACAAACACGCCCGGATGTAGGGCCGGTTCGCCTCCCACAGTTCGTCCAGAATGGCGATGGCGGCGGTGCTGGAGGTGATGACGGGGTCGATCAGCAGGGCCTGCAGCGCCAGTTCCTTGGACCCGTGCAGTGCCGCCTCCACCGACAATTGCTGCACGTTGGCCTGCACCGACAGCAGCTTGACGATGCCGTCGGGCAGGCGGCCGAGCGAGATCGGGTGGATGCCGGCGGCGTCGGCCACCAGCGGCACCTCCACCGCCAGTTCGTCGGGCAGGCCGGGGATGACGCCGCGGTTGATGACGATGCCGCTCTCGATGAAGCGCTTCTGGTTGTGCAGCTGGCCGGCGATCACCGCCACCGCCCGCTCGCCCCAGGACGGTTTGGTCCAGTCGTCGGGGATCGGCTTGCTGCCGTCGATGACGCCGTCCATCAGGTCGCGCAGGATGACGCGGCCCTCCTCGTCATGTTTGAAGTCGAAGCCGTGCTCGCCGGCTTCCCAGCCATAGGACAGGAATTCGCCGGTGTGGTCGTCGCTGGGCGTCACCCACAGGCCGAAGGCGTGGAACAGGCGCCGCGCCAGCGGGGTGAAGGACGGGTCGTGCGTCGCCTCCCTCTCGCGCAGCAGGGGGTAGAGGTCGCGCCCCGTCGCCTTTTCGCGGATTGCGGTCAGCCATTGGAAATGGTTCAGCCCGGCGCCCCAGACATCCACCTCCTTCTCCGCCATTCCCAGGATCTGGCAGATGAACCAGCGCGCCAGGAAGATGCCGTGGCAGAGCCCCAGCGTCCGCACGGAGGTGCAGCGCGACAGGCCGAGCACGATGCGGCTTTCCGGATTCGACAGGTTGATGAACAGGGCGTCGGGGCAGATGGCTTCCACGTCGCGGACGATGTCGACGATCAGCGGCAGGGTACGCAGCGTGAAGAACAGCCCGCCGGGACCGCCGTTCTCGCCCAGCGTGTGGCGGATGCCGTGCTTCTTCGGCACCTCGAAATCCAGCTTCCACAGGCGGTTGCGGTCGATGGCGATGGCGCACAGCACGAAGCCGGCGCCCTGCAGCGCGGCCTTGCGGTCGGTGGTCTTCTCGATGGTGATGCCGGCGTCCCCGTGGCGGTTCATCACCTCGGCCAGCGCAGCCATGCGGTCGAGCGCCTCCGGGTTGGTGTCGACCAGCGTCAGGGTGCTGCCGGCCAGTTCGGTGGTGGAGAACAGGTCCTGGAACAGGCTGAGCCCGAAGGCGGCGCTACCGGCACCGATGAAGACGATCTTGGTGGTGTTGGGCATGATGCGATTCCTCCGTAAACGGAGCGGCTGACCGCCGTCTTATCGGAACAGGCTACGCCTTTTGGGCAGGCCCGCACAGTGCCTGCGTGCAACCACCTGCGGCTGCGCCACCGCGTCGCGCCCGGACCGTTCGCGTGCTTGTCCCATGGCGAAGGGCGGCGGGCTGGGGCATGCTGGGGAAAACGAACCATCCCCGTGGGAGGAAATGAATGGACAGCTTCAGCCAGCCCGTGTCCCAGGCCGACGATGCCAAGCCGCTGACTTTCCCGCCGGATTTCCGCTGGGGGGCGTCCACCGCCTCCTACCAGATCGAAGGGGCGGTGGGAGAGGACGGGCGCGGGCCTTGCGTGTGGGACACCTTCACCGCCCAAGGCCGCATCATGGACGGCAGCAGCGCCGCCGTCGCCTGCGACCATTACCACCGCTACCCGGAAGACATCGCGCTGATGAAGGCGGCGGGCTTCGACAGCTACCGCTTCTCCATCGCCTGGCCGCGCATCCTGCCGACGGGAACCGGGGCGGTGGAGACGCGCGGCCTCGATTTCTACGACCGGCTGGTGGATAGCCTGCTGGAAGCCGGCATCACGCCGATGGCCTGCCTCTTCCATTGGGACCTGCCGCAGCCGCTGGAGGATGCCGGCGGCTGGCAGGGGCGGGAGATCATCGGCCCCTTCGCCGATTATGCGCGCATTGTCACAGCCCGGCTCGCCGACCGGGTCAAGACCTGGATGATGCTGAACGAGCCGAACGTGGTCGCCATCTTCGGCTATGGCGTGGGCGAGCATGCCCCCGGCCACAGGCTGGGCGAACAGGGCATCCTGCGGGCGCTGCACCACCAGAATCTGGCGCAGGGCGCTGCGCTGCGCGCCATCGCGGCGGAGCATTCCGGGCTGACGCTTGGCACCGTGCTGAACCTGCAGCCCGCCGTTCCCGACAGCGACCGGCCGGAGGATGTGGCCGCGACCGCCCGCTGGGACGCGGTGTGGAACCGGGTGACGCTGGACGGGCTGATGCGCGGGCAAATCCCGGCGCTGCTGGCCGACAGGATGGCGGAGTTCGTGCTGCCCGGCGACGAGGAGGCGATCCGCTACCCCATCGACCTGCTGGGCATCAACTACTACTCCCGCATGACGATGAAGCATGAGGAAGGGCGGCCCTTCGATGTCGGCTGGGGCGAGGCGCAGTGCCGGCGCTGGACCGGCATGGCCTGGCCGGTGCAGCCGGAAGGGCTGTACGACCTGCTGACCGAATTCCGCACCGATTACGGCAACCCCGCCGTCTTCATCGCGGAGAATGGCTGCGCCTATGACGACGTGGTGACGCCGGACGGCCAGATCCACGATCCGGAGCGCGTGCTGTTCTACCGCGAGCATCTGGAATCGGTGGCGAAGGCGCTGGCCGACGGCTGCAACGTCAAGGGCTATCTGTGCTGGAGCCTGCTGGACAATTTCGAATGGGCCTTCGGCCTGTCGAAGCGGTTCGGCATCGTGCGGGTCGATTACGACACGCTGGAACGCACGCCCAAGGACAGCTACCGCTTCCTCGCCGAGGTTGTGAGAACGGGGAGGCTTTAAGCCTTTCTTCGCCCCTGCCCCTGTACTTTTGTCGAGGCACGTCCTATTCGTTAGTAATACGGACGGTGAGGGACTGAGGGCGGAGGCCCGGGATGGCCGACATGACCGACGACAGAGGCGCCGCAACCGGCGGTGCCAATTCCGGAGGCCCCGCGACCGGCGAGGGGGCGCCCGGCTTCGCCCGCCGCTTCCTCCGGCTGGCGGGCGGTTACTGGCGCGGGCGGTCGCGGGTGACCGTCTGGGCGCTGACCGTGGCGCTGTTCGTGCTGACCGTCGGGCAGGTGTCGATCCCGGTCCTGATAAACCTGTGGAGCGAACGGCTGTTCGATGCGCTCGAACAGCGCTCCATGGACCGCTTCCTGACGATGATCGGTCTGGTCGGGCTGATCATCGTCTACAACATCGTCATCGTCGTCCTGCACCTGCGGGTGAAGCGCCGGCTGCAGATGGGCTGGCGCGACTGGCTGACCCGCAAGCTGCTGGAGGACTGGCTGCGCCGCGGCCGCCACCACCAGATCGCCTACATGCCGGGCGAGCACGACAACCCCGATGGCCGCATCGCCGAGGACATCCGCATCACCGCGGAGATGGCCATCGACCTGGGCCATTCGCTGACCTATTGCGCGCTCCTGCTCATCAGCTTCACCAACATCCTGTGGATGCTGTCGGGCACCCTGTCGGTCACGCTGTTCGGGACCGAGCTGTCGGTGCCCGGCCATCTGCTGTTCGTGGCGCTGCTCTATGCCGCCATGGGCACGACCATCGCCATGCTGATCGGCCAGCCGCTGGTCACCGCCGTCAACCGGCGCCAGGGCTATGAGGCGGATTTCCGCTTCGCGCTGGCCCGCATCCGCGAGAACGGCCAGACCATCGCGCTGCTGCACGGGGAATCGGCGGAGCGCGGGCATCTCGCCACCCTGTTCGGCGGGGTGGTGCGCGGCTGGACCGGCCAGACCCGCGCGCTCAGCCATATGATGGTGTTCAGCGCCAGCTATTCGGTGTTGTCGGCCGCCTTCCCGATCCTGGTCGCCGCCCCGCGCTACATCGCCGGGACCATCTCGCTGGGCGTTCTGATGCAGACGGCGCAGGCCTTCCAGCAGACGGTGGGTGCCCTGTCCTGGCCCATCGACAACCTGCCGCGCGTCGCCGAATGGCGGGCGTCGGTGGAGCGTGTGCTGAACCTGCACGACGCGCTGGTCCGGCTGGACCGCGAGGTTTGCGACGTGCCGGACGGCCATATCCAGGTCGTGCGTTCCGACGAACACAGCACCCTGACCTTCAGCGGCGTTTCCATCGACGAGCCGAACGGCACGGCCGTCGTCCATGCCTTCGACCTGGAGGTCCGTCCGGGCGACCGCGTGCTGATCGGCGGCGACGCGACGGCGACCATCCGCCTGTTCCGCGCCGTGGCCGGCGTCTGGCCGTGGGGGAGCGGGCGCATCACCCTGCCGGCCCACACCCGCGTCTTCTTCATGCCGGAACGCCCCTATCTGCCGCACGACAGCCTGCGGGCGGTGCTGGCCTATCCCGGCCCGGCCTCTTCGGTGGCCGACGACAGGGCGGCCGACGCGCTGGCCAGCGTCGGCTTGCCCGATCTGGTCGACCGGCTGGACGCCACCGACCGCTGGGACGAGGTCCTGTCGGTGCCCGAGCGCCAGCGGCTGGGTTTCGCCCGGCTGCTGATCCGCCGCCCCGACTGGATCTTCCTGGAGGACGCCACCGACAGCCTCGATCCCCCGGCAGAGGAGGAACTGCTGACCCTGATGGAGCGGGAACTGCCGAACGCGACCCTGCTGACCATCGGCCACCATGCGGGTCTGGACGCCCATCACAGCCGCAAGCTGATCCTGGAGCGCACCAACGGCGCCGTCACCCTGCGCGAGGAGGCGCGCGAGGCCCGGCCGGTGGCGGAGAGCGCGGCGTGACCGTCCCCCCATGCTGGAGTTGATCGCCGCATCCTTGGAACGCGTCCGAAAAACTGCCACACTGCGCGGCCGACACCGTTCGTATTCACAGCATCGCCGCGCCGCATAACCATGGACATGACCGTGAAGAAGACCGACATCAACGCGGCGTGGCGGGGTCTGGCCAATTGCCGGGGATGCGGCATCCGGGAATCGGCGCTGTTCGCCGACCTGACGGAATCCGACTTCAACCTGATCCATCTGCCGATCGACGAGTTCACGGTGGCGCCGGGCGCCGCCCTCTACCATGTCGGCGACGATCCGGCGGCGCTCTACACCGTGCGCAGCGGGCTGGTGAAGCTGGTCCAGTATCTTCCCAACGGCGGCCAGCGCATCGTCCGTCTGCTGCGGGCCGGCGACACCGCGGGGCTGGAGGCGGCGCTGGGCGAGCCCTACCGCCACACCGCCGTCGCCATCCACCCGGTGCTGACCTGCCGCATCCCGCGCGCGGTGATCCAGCGCCTGTCGGAAGAGACGCAGCACCTGCACCAGCAGCTGATGCGGCGCTGGCACCAGGCGGTGGAGCGGGCCGACGCCTTTCTGGTCGAACTCGGCACCGGCAGCGCCCGCGCGCGGGTCGCCCGCCTGTTCCTGACCCTGGTGGACGAGCGCGGCGAGTGCGACTTTTTCGGCCGCGAGGATGTCGGCGCCGTGCTTGGCATCACCACCGAGACGGCCAGCCGCGTGGTGGCCGAGCTGAAGCGGCAGGGCATGCTGGAGGAGCTGCGGCCCAACCGCTTCCGCTGCGACCTGACGGCCCTGCGGGATCTGGCGGACGGGCCGTAGCCCGTCCCCGGGGGCGGCACCCCGATCAGGCCGCCCGCATCTCTCCCACCAGCGCATCGACCTGACCGGACAGGGTCCGCAGCTGGTCCTGGACGGTGGAGGAGGCCGACAGCACGCGGTTGGCGGAGTCCCCGACTCCCGCGCCGCATCGGCGACCGAGTCGATGTTGCCGCGGACATGCTGGGTGCTGTCCGCCGCCTCTCCCACATTGCGGGCGATCTCGCGGGTGGCGGCACTCTGCTGCTCCACCGCGGCGGCAATGGTGGCGGCGATCTCGTTCACCTCGCGGATGGTGCCGGCGATGGAGCGGATGGCGTCCACCGCCTCCTGCGTCACCGACTGCATGGCGGCGATCTGGGCGGAGATGTCCTCCGTCGCCTTCGCCGTCTGGGTGGCCAGCCCCTTCACCTCGCTCGCCACGACGGCGAAGCCCTTGCCGGCCTCCCCGGCGCGCGCCGCCTCGATGGTGGCGTTGAGCGCCAGCAGGTTGGTCTGGCCGGCGATGGACTGGATCAGCCCGATCACCTCGCCGATGCGCCCGGCGGTCTGCGCCAGCCCTTCCACCGTGCGGTCGGTCCGCTCCGCCTCCTCGGCGGCCTTGCGGGCGATCTGGCTGGAGGCGTGGACTTGCGTCCCGATCTCCTGGATGGAGGCCGAAAGCTCCTCCGTCGCGGCGGCGACCGCCTTCACGTTGCCTTCGGCCTGCTGGGAGCTACCGGCGGCGGTCGTCGCCTCCCCGGCGGTCAGGTCGGCGCTGCGGGTCATGCGCTCCGCCATGTCCTGCATCTCGCCGGCGGCCCGGGCCACGCGGTCCAGCACGCCGCGGACGCTGGTCTCGAAATTCTCCGCCATCTCGACCATGGCGCGGCGGCGTTCCCCGGCCGCACGGCCGCGTTCGGCCTCGGCGCGGGCGTTGGCCTCGCGGGCGGCGTTGGCGGTGTCGCGGAAGACGGCCAGCGCGCGGGTCATGTCGCCGATCTCGTCGGATCCGGCGGCGGGAATGGAGGCGTTCAGGTCGCCGGCCGCGATGGCGCGCATGGCGTCCGACAGAGCGCTGAGCCGGGCGACGATGTGGCGCCCCACCACCAGCCAGGCCAGGGCCACCGCGCCGATCAGGCTGCCGACGGCGAAGAGGATCAGCATGTTGCGCCCGGCGGCGATGGTGCCGTCGGTGCCGGCGACGGCGGCCTTGGCCTCGTCGCGCATGGCGGCGATCTGGCGGTCGACGGTGGCGGCGAAGCTCTGCGACAGCAGGCGGTTCTCGGCCAGGACCCGCTCGGTGTCGGCCATGGCCGCCAATTCGGCGCGGCGCAGGGCGACGATGCCCTCCTCCCCGCGGCCGAAGGCGGCCAGCGCCTTGGCCAGGGCGGCGATGACCGCGTTGCCGGCGGCATCCTCGCCGCCTTCGCCCTTTTCGGCATCGGCCAGCTTGACGATGCGCTGGTCGAGCGCGATGGCCTCGGTGATGAAGCGCCTTTCCAGCAGAGCCAGCCGGGCGGCGTCGGGGGCCTGCGCCGCCTCGTTCAGTGCGCCGGCCAGGGCGGTGCCGTGGGTCGACAGTTCCAGATGGGTGCGGAAGCGGTCCAGGCCGGGACCCAGCAGGTCCTGCGTGGATTCCTGGATGCGGGAGCGCACGTCGAAATTGGCGCGCTTGATGTCGCTCTGCACCTTGCGCAGCGGCGCCTTCAGCCCGTCGAGCAGGCCGGCCGCCTGAGCCCGCGCCGCAGCCAGCCGCTCCGCCAGCCGCCGGTCGACCGCCCCGCCGCTGTTCTCGCCGCTGTTCCCGGTGCCGTCCAGCGCCGCCCGGCGCAGTTCGAAGACATTGTCCTTGCCGTAGCCGAAGAGGAACAGCGTGTCGATCTTCCCCGCCATGTCGGCCGGCAGCCGGTCGCCCAGCGTGCCGAGCGTGCCCGTGACCTGGGAGGACGCCTCCAGATAGGCCTGCTGCAGCTCGCCGATGGTCTTGGCGTCCGGCGCGGTGCCGGAGCGGTTCATGGCGTCGAGTGCCGCGGCGATGCCGCCGCGCAGGTCGTAGAGCGCGATCATCGACCGCACCGCGTCCGACAGGGCCCCCATGTCGCGGTCGGTCCCGCCATCCAGCGCCATGCCCTTGTCCTGCAGGGACTGCCCGGATCCCTCCACCAGCGGAGCCAGCGTCTTGATGAAGCCGTCATAGGCCTGAGCGAGGCGAGCCGACGCCGCCTCGCGCCGGTCGCGCAGGGACAGTCGGGCGGCGACGCCGTCATTGACGCGATCCAGCGTGGCGATCAGGGCGTTCCCGGTGTCCCGCACCTCCGACAGCAGCGGGTCCTGCGGGCGGCGTCCGGCCAACTCGTCGACCAGGGACAGGAAGGCTCGGGCGCGTTCGCGCGTGTCGGCCTGGATGCGCTCGCGTTCCTCCTGGCTGCCGGCGCCGTCCAGGGTCGGGGCGGCGGCGGCGATGCGGCTGCTCTCCCCGGCCAGCCGGGTCGCCAGCTCCATCTCCGGCAGGCTGGTGTCGGCGATCTGTGACATTGGCCGTTGGACGGCGGAAAAGGACATCAGCCCGACGGCGCTGGCCGCCACCGTCATGGCCGCCATGCCGGCGAAGGCCAGCAGAAGCTTCGCCCGGACACCGAGACGGCGCCGGTGGCCGGGAATGGGAGTATCGCCGGACAGGCCGGAAACATGCGGCGGGAGAGCGGGTGCGGCGGTGGCCATGGCGTCGTGTCCCCTCGGGGGCGGGTGGTGATGGCTGCTCACCCGGAGGCGGCGGCTGCGCTCCACCCGGGCGCCGGCGGCTCCCATCGGCCGCAAGTCTGCATTGTCTGCAATCTTGGTTTTGCAAGTACCGAGAGGTTCTTGCGGCGATCGGTCACACCGGCTCTTGCATGGTTTTCGACCGAGCGATTCTCCGTCAATGGGTTTTCCAACAATAGGAAAAGAGATTACAGAAGCTTCCATCATACGGAATTGCGGGTTTACGAAAGTGGAAAAATTTCGCAGGCGAGAAAGTGTATTGCCCACGGGTCATATATCCCTTCGGACTCGGCTGCCGGTATCGGAGCAATGAAGACTGCACAAATCCGTCACCGGCCAAGCTCAGGCCTAGGCCGGTGGGTCATGGTCCGAACTGGCAACACCAAAGGCGTCTGGACCTTCGACCAACGTTATCCCTGTGCTTACCCCCACCGGAGAAAAAGCGATCACTTGGATAGCCCGACGGCCATACCGATGCCGAGTGGAAGCACCGGGGTGGCGTGGCTAGCTTGGGGACAGCAAGTTTCCGAGGGATTTCGAGAATGCCGCAGGACGCCAGCCCGCCTTTCCCCACCCCGTCGTACCAAGCGGCCGGGAGCGCCGGGCTACCCCCGCCGCCGGTGGCGGAAGCGATGACGGGATGATCGCCGGCATCCGTTCGGTCCTGTCCGAATGCGGCGGGCTGGCGGTCGATGCCGGCACGCTCGCCGTGAATGACGATCTCTATGCCGCCGGTCTTACCTCTCATGGTTGCGTCGGCTTGATGCTGGGGCTGGAGGAGCAGTTCGACGTCGAATTTCCGGAAAAGCTGCTGAACCGCCGCACCTTCGAGAGCATCGCGGCGATCCGCGACGCCGTGCGCGGCCTGATCGACGGGGGCGAGGCGTGAACGCCGCCCCGGCCGGCGCGGCTCCGAACCTTTCAGCCCGCGCGCGCGCCATCGGGGCGGACATCGCCGCCGCCCATGCCGAGGCGGTGGACCGGGAAAGCCGCTTCCCCGTCGAGGCTTTCGACGCCCTGCGCCGGGACCGGCTGCTGGGGGCCATGGTGCCGGCGGATCTCGGCGGCGGCGGCGCGTCGCTGTTCGAGGTGGCGGCGGCCTGCCATGCCCTGGCGCGCGGCTGCGCCGCCACCGGCATGATCTATGCCATGCACCAGATCCAGGTCGCCTGTCTGGTCAATCACGGCACCAATGGCTGGCATCGCGAGCTGATGACACGCATGGCCGCCGAACAGCTGCTTCTCGGCTCCGCCACGACGGAGGCGGAGACCGGCGGTGACATCCGCAACAGCGTTTGCGCCGTCACGGCGGCTCAGGGGGGCGCGAGTGGCCGCTTCACCCTGGCGAAGAACGCCTCCGTCATCTCCTATGGCGACCAGTCGGACGTGATCCTGGTCACCGCCCGCCGCCATCCCGACGCGCCCTCGTCCGATCAGGTGCTGGTGGTGCTGACCCGCGACGACTACCGGCTGGAAAAGACCGCGCTGTGGGACGCGATGGGGATGCGCGGCACTTGCTCCGACGGCTACCGGCTGGAGGCGGCGGGCGTCACCGAGCAGATCCTGCCGCTGCCCTACGCCGACCTGTCGGCCCAGACCATGCTGCCGGTGACCCACATCCTGTGGAGCAGCACATGGCTCGGCATCGCCGCCGACGCGGTCAGCCGCGCCCGCGCCTTCGTCCGGTCGGAGGCGAGGCGCAAGCCCGGCACCACCCCGCCCTGCGCGGTGCGGCTGGCGGAGGCGACGGCGAAGCTGCAGCAGATGAAGACCGTCATCCTGACCGCCATCCGCCAGTACGAGTTGGCCTGCGGCTCGCCGGAACTGCTCACCACACTGTCCTTCGCCACGGCGATGGCCACGCTGAAGGTCACCACGTCGGAGCTGGTGCGCGAGGTGGTGGAGGCGGCGATCCGCACCTGCGGGCTGGCCGGCTACCGCAACGACACGCCCTACAGCCTGGGCCGCCACCTGCGCGATGCCCATTCCGCCGCCCTCATGATCGGCAACGACCGCATCATGTCGCACATCGCCACGCAGCTTCTCGTCCAGCGGGACGGATCGGGGCCATTCGAATGAACATGGTCGACATCGGGGCCGCCCAGGCGGCCTATCGCGACGAGCTGGTGGCGGCCGGCCTGCTGATCCCCACCGGCGTGGACGGCCTCTATGGCCGCAGCGGCCTGTTCGAGGAGGTGGTGGAGCGTTTCGACGCGCTGGTCACCCGCTGGGGCGGCGCCGACGGGGCGGAGGTGATGCGCTTTCCCCCGGCCTTGAACCGCCAGTATTTCGAGGAAAGCGAGTATCTGAAGAGCTTCCCCCATCTGGCCGGCACCATCCACAGCTTCGCCGGCGACGAGAAGGCGCACCGCACCCTGCTGCGCCGGCTGGAGGAGGGGCAGGACTGGACCGAGGAGCAGGCCGCGACCGACGTGGTGATGACGCCGGCCGCCTGCTATCCCGTCTATCCGACCATCGCCCGGCGCGGCGCGCTGCCCGGCGAGGGAAAACTGATCGACGTCTTTTCCTACTGTTTCCGGCACGAGCCGTCGATCGACCCCGCCCGCATGCAGCTGTTCCGCATGCGCGAATACATCCGCATCGGCACGCCGGAGCAGGTGGTGGCGTTCCGCGAGACGTGGCTGGAGCGCGGGCGCGAGATGATGGCCTCGCTGGAAGTGCCACTGGAGATCGATGTCGCCAACGATCCCTTCTTCGGCCGGGCCGGCGCCATGCTGTCGAGCAGCCAGCGCGAGCAGAAGCTGAAGTTCGAGCTGCTGATCCCCGTCACCAGCACGGCGAAACCGACCGCCTGCCTCAGCTTCAACTATCACCAGGACCATTTCGGCCATATCTGGGACATCCGGACCACCGATGGCGGCGTCGCCCACACCGCCTGCGTCGGCTTCGGGATGGAGCGGGTGGCGCTGGCGCTGTTCCGCCACCACGGCTTCGACCCGGCCGGCTGGCCGGCGGCGGTCCGCAAGGTGCTGTGGGGGTGACGGGCGCCATGTGGACGCGGCACCAGCCCGACGGCCACGGCCGCCATCCCCTGCACCGGGGCGAGCGGATCTGGCTGGAGACCAACTGCTACGTCGATCTGTGGATCGAGGCTCTGCATGCCCGCGGGCTCGATCCGCTGGCGATGCTGGGCTTCACCGTCACCCAGGATTTCGAGGGCGACCAGTTCACCTTCTTCAAGGTGCCGCTGGAGGACCTGGAAACGCTGTACGGCCTGCGCGTGCAGGAACTGGCGATCTACGACAGTGTCGAGGCCCATGTGGCGGCGCAACTGGCGCGCGCTCCGGACGGCGGTCTGGTGCTGGTGGAGGTCGACGGCTTCCATCTGCCGGACACCCGCGGCACCTCCTATGGCACCACCCATGTCAAGACGACGGTCGGCATCGTCCGCATCGACCCGGCGGCGCGGACCATGGACTACTTCCACAATGCCGGCTTCCACCGGCTGGACGGGGCCGATTACGAGGGCGTCGCGGCGGCGGCGGCCGGGCCGCTGTTCCCCTATGTGGAATTCGTGAAGCCGGCGCAACCGGCGCTGGAGGGCCGGGCGCTGATGGAGGCGTCGCTGGCGCTGCTGCGCCGCCACCTCGCCCGCCGTCCGGCGGAGAACCCCGTCGCGGCCTACCGCGCCGCCTTCCCGCAGCATCTGGACCGGCTGCTGTCGCGGCCGATGGAGTATTTCCACCTCTACGCCTTCAACCTGCTGCGGCAGCTCGGCGCCAATTTCGAACTGCTGGGTGCGCATGTCCATTGGCTCGACGGGCCGGCGGAGGCGGAGGAAGCCTGCCGGACCATCGCCGAGGGGGCCAAGGCGATGCAGTTCCAGCTGGCCCGCACCGTGGCCCGGCGCAAGGCGCCCGACCTGAGCGAGGGCTTCGACCGGATGGAACGGGCTTATGACACAGCCCTGGGCGCGCTGGCCCAGCGTTACGGGTGACCGGCGATGGCGCGCATCCGGTCGGTCACGGGACGGCGGATCACCGCGCTGACGGAGGGATGGAGCCTGACCCTGCTGCCGCCCGGCGGCGCGGACGAGGCTGGAGAACTGGGAGAGGGCGTGCCGGCTCCGGTGCCCGGCACCGCGGCGCAGGCGCTGCAGGCGGCCGGTCGGTGGTCGCTGGACGATCCGCTGCCGCTTCACGACAAGGATGTCGTCTACCGCACCCGGCTGAGGGGCCACGGTCCGCGCACCCTGCGCTTCCACGGCCTCGCCACCATCGCGGAGGTGCGGCTGGACGGGGAGCGCATCCTGACCTCCGACAGCATGTTCCTGGCCCATGAGGTGCCGGTGACGCTGAACGGGGAGGCGGAGCTGTCCATCCGCTTCCACGCCCTGCATCCGGCCCTGGCGGCGAAGAAGGGCCGTGCCCGCTGGCGTCCGAAGCTGGCCGAGCCGGCGGCGCTGCGCTTCGTCCGCACGACCCTGCTGGGCCATATGCCGGGCTGGTGTCCGCCGGTCCACGCGGTCGGCCCCTACCGCCCGGTGGAACTGGTGGAGGAGACCGGCCCGGTCCGCGTGCTGAATGCCGACCTGCGCAGCGGCCATGACGGGCGGGACGGTCGGCTGTCGCTGTGCCTGACGGTGGAGGGCGCGTCTTCCGGCATGACTGGCTCGGTCGAGGTGGCCGGGCAGACAGCTCCGCTCGGCTTCGACGGCATCGACCGCTTCCACGCCGACACGACTCTGCCGGGGGTGGAGCCCTGGTGGCCGCACACCCATGGCGAGCCGGTGCTGCATGGCGTGACTGCGCGGATCGCCGCACCCGGCGGCGTCGTGGAGGTCGATCTGGGCCGCGTCGGCTTCCGTTCCCTGGCGGTGGACCGGGGCGCCGACGGCAACGGCTTC
This sequence comes from Azospirillum sp. VT-I1, assembly GCF_055698305.1. Classification (NCBI taxonomy): domain Bacteria; kingdom Pseudomonadati; phylum Pseudomonadota; class Alphaproteobacteria; order Rhodospirillales; family Azospirillaceae; genus Azospirillum; species Azospirillum sp. VT-I1. Next base: position 39,977 of record NZ_CP168806.1, read on the forward strand.
GCCCTGCTGGTGAACGGCGAGCGGGTGTTCTGCCGCGGCGGCTGTTGGGTGCCGGTCGATCCTGTCGGCCTGTCGGCGGACCGCGCCGCCTACGAACCCGAACTGCGGCGGATGTGCGAGGCCGGAGCCAACATGGTCCGCGTCGGCGGCACCATGCTGTATGAGGGCGACGCCTTCTTCGAACTGTGCGACGAGCTGGGCATCCTGGTCTGGCAGGACGCCATGTTCGCCAACTTCGACTACCCCAACGATCCGGCTTTTCTCGACAGCGTGCGGGCGGAAATCGCGCAGCTGCTCGATCGCACCCAGGTTTCCCCGTCGCTGGCGGTGCTGTGCGGCGGCAGCGAGATGGAGCAGCAGGCGGCCATGCTCGGCCTTCCCCGCGCCTCCTGGACGCAAGGGGCGCTGATCGGCGTGGTCATGGAGGAGGCGACGGCGCGCCGGCCGGACCTGATCCAGCTGACCAACTCGCCCAGCGGCGGGCCGCTGCCCTTCGTCGCCGATGCCGGAGTGACCCATTATTACGGCGTCGGCGCATATCTGAGGCCGCTGGAGGATGCCCGGCGTGCCGGCGTGCGCTTCGCCGCCGAATGCCTCGCCTTCTCGAACCTGCCGGAGGACGACTCGCTCGGCGTCCCGGCGTTCCACCATCCCCGCTGGAAGGAGCGGGTGCCGCGCGATCCCGGCGCCTCCTGGGATTTCGAGGATGTGCGGGAGCATTATCTGGAGGCGCTCTACGGTGTCGATCCGCGGCGCCTGCGCTATGAAGACCCCGACCGCTATCGCCGCCTGTCCCGCGCGGTGACGGGGGAGGTGATGCAGGCGGTGTTCGACGAGTGGCGGCGCGCCGGATCGGGCTGTGCCGGCGGGCTGGTCTGGCAATGGCGCGATCCCTGGCCGGGCGCCGGCTGGGGCGTGGTCGCCGCCGACGGCACGCCGAAGCCGGCCTGGCATGCGCTGAAGCGCGCCTTCCGCCCGCTGCGCGTCATCCTGACCGACGAGGGGGTGAACGGGCTGGCCGTGCATCTGGTCAACGACACTGCCCGGCCGGTGGAGGCGCTGCTGCGGCTGACGGCGTGGCGCGACGGTTCGGTTCCGGTGCTGAAGGCGGAGCGGCCGGTGACCCTGCCGGCGCGGACAGCGGTCATGCTCCCCGCCGCCGGAATGACCGACCGCTTTTTTGACACGACTTACACCTACAGGTTCGGGCCGGCCCCACACGATGTGGTGTCGGCGCAATTGCTGTCGGCCGGAAGGGAAGCGGAACCAATTGATGAGTCTCATTATTTCCCGAGGGGCCGCTCGCTGCCGCGCGCGGATCTCGGCCTGACGGCGGCGGTGGAGCGGCAGGGGGAAGACTGGACGTTGCGGCTGGCCACCCGTCGGCTTGCCTGTTCGGTGCATGTGGAGGACGAAGGGTTCCGGGCCGAGGATGCTTGGTTCCACCTGTCCCCCGGTGCCGAGCGGGTGGTCCGCCTGCAGCCGCGCGCCGCCGCCGGGAATGGCGTGCCGGATGGCGAGGTTCATGCGCTGAACGCGCTGGCACCCGTCCGTTACAGGGGGAACGCATGAAGCCGACGCCGATGGTGTTCGATGGTTGTTTCGGATGGCTGCACCCGGCGCCGGGCCTGCGCGGGGTGGTGCTGTGCGGTCCCTATGGGCATGAGGAACTCTGCGCGCATCGCGCCTGGAAGACATTTGCGGAGAAGCTGGCCGCCGCGGGGCTGCCGACCCTGCGGTTCGACTATCCGGGCTCCGGCGATTCGGCCGGGGACGACAGCGAGCCGGACCGGGTGCGCGCGTGGCTGGACGGCATCAAGGCGGCGGTGCGCCGCCTGCGCGAGGACACCGGCGTCACCGAACTGACCCTGGTCGGCTACCGCATGGGCTCGCTGCTCGCCACCGCGGCGGCGCTTGAACTGGCGGAGGAGGGGCAGGGGGTGGATGCGCTGGCGCTGCTGGCGCCGATCACCTCCGGCCGCAAGGCGGTGCGGGAACTGCAGACGCTCGCCACCATGGTGCTGCGCCCGGTCTGCAACCCGGAACCGCCGGAGCGCGCCTCCTGGCTGAACGTGATCGGCATGCCGCTGACGCCGGAAACGGCGCTGGCGCTGAGCGGCCTCACCCCCTGCGACCAGCCGAAGCCGCCGGCGCCGCGCATCCTGATCGCCGACCGGCCGGACGCGAAGACCCCGGTGAAGCTGGCGGCGCGCTGGCGCACGATGGGTGCCGCGGCGGAGCCGATGGGCATCAGCGGCATGATGGAGATGGTCCAGCAGCCGCAGCGCGCCCGGGCCGCCGCGGTGTTCGACCCGGTCCTGGCATGGATCGCCGCCGGGCCGGTGGCCACGGGCGCCACCCCGCCGCCGGACCGGCCGGCCGGGCTGATGACCACGACCGCGGTCGAACGCCCGGTCTTCTTCGGCAATGACCCGGAGCTGTTCGGCATCTATTGCACGCCAGTCCTGGCCGACCCGGCCGGTAGCCGGCCGGCCATCCTGTTCCTGAACAGCGGTGCCACTCATCATGTCGGATCCGGACGCGCCACCGTGGTGCAGGCCCGGCGTCTGGCGGCGCGCGGCTACAGCTCCCTCAGGATCGACGCGGCCGGGATCGGCGACAGTCCCGACCGGCCGGGCCTTGCCGACAACCTGCTCTACCACAGGGGGGTGATCGGCGACTTGCGGGCGGCGCTGGACTGGCTGGAAGCCCAGGGGCACGCGCGCGTCGTCGTCATCGGCCTGTGCGCTGGCGGGACCCCCGCCCTGCATGCGGGGTTGGGCGACAACCGGGTGGTCGGGCAGGTCGCGCTCAATCCCGGCCGGTTCGAGCTGGGCGACGGCACGGCGGTGGCGGAGCTGATGCGGACGGTCGCCTTCCGCTCCACCACCGAATATCTGCTGGAGGCGCTGAAGCCGTCCCGGCTGCGCGCCAGCTTCCGCATGCGCGCCCGCGTGATGGGGCTGGCCAAGCGGCTGGCCGGCCGTTTCGTCCGCAAGGTCCTGATCCGCACCGGCCTCACCCGCCACGCACAGCGCATGTTCCGCCGCCTGTCCGCGGAAGGCCGGCGGGTTCTGCTGGTCTACAGCAGCGGCGATATGACGCTCGCCGAGTTCTACCTGCATCTGGGCGAAGGCGGCCGTGCCCTGGACGGGCTGTCCGGCATCGAGCTGGTCTATCTCGACCGCTCCGACCACAGCCTGACGGTGTGGGAGGCGCGCGACCGGCTGAACGTGCTGATCGACCGCCATCTGGCGTCGCTGGACACCCCCGCCGCCACCGATCCGGCCGCCTCCGGCCTGACCGACTGGGACCTCGGGCTGCCGTCGGGGGAGCGGGTGGGGTAGGGGGCGGGCGCTACTCCGTCCGCTGTACCGTGCCGGCCCGGCGGGCCTTGACGAGGGCAATGAACCTCTGGCGGAGTTCATTGAAGAAGCGGGCCGGCAGCAGCCCATAAGCGACGCTTCCCATATCGCCCGTCCGGGCTGGACTGAGGTCGGGACCGGGCCAGATAAAGCGGTTGGCCTCCGTCAGCACCACCCAGGACCGTTCCGCATCGAGGCCGAGGCGAGCCTTCGTCGCCGCCGGGATTTCAATGGCAAGAGCCGGATCGGCCGGCGGCGAATGCGTGATCGGCAGGACCGTAACGCAAGGCTCCCCCTCTTCCGTCACGGTTATCAGGATTACGGCGCAGGGGCGGTCCTTGACCCCTTCCTCCTGCCCGCGTTGATGCTCTGCCTTCCACAGGTAGCTGTAGCGGATGACGAGGCCGGGGACCGGATTTGGAAAGGGCACGGCTGTTACGATGCCGGCGGCAGTTCGTCGTCGAAGGCGCCGGCATCGGCCGGAGGGCGGGTGGCCTCAAGGGCTGCGATGTCCGCTTCCGTGAAATCCTCCGGCCCCATGACCCGGCGCTCCCGGCGCTTCAGGCGGCGGTACTCTTCGGTGGAGATCAGCACGGTGCTTTCCCGCCCGTCGCGCGTGACGGTGACGGGCTGGCTCAGTGCGATGTCCTGGTAGCGGCCGATGTTCCGCTGGAACTCGGCGTCGGACACCTTGATCACATCCATGGTATTCACCCTCCGCAAGCCTTGAAAATTAGAGGGCGTGCATGGATTTGTCCAGTTTCCGGCCATCCCGCCGCAGGCGGTCTATTCACCCCAGCAGTTCCGCCAGCGACCGCGCCACCACCCGGGTCGCCTTGCGCAGATCCTCCAGCACCAGCTTTTCGTCGGCGCGGTGGCCGTTGGCTTCCAGCAGGTCGCGCGGGCCGGCGCCGTAGAGGATGGTGGGGATGCCGGCCTCGGAGTAATGGCGGGCGTCGGTGTAGAGCGGGATGCCGTTCTGGCCGACCGGCACGCCCAGCACCTCCTGCGCATGGGCAGCGAACAGCGCGGCCAGTCGCGGCGCGTCGCCGACCGAGCGGAAGGGCCGGGCCAGCAGGATGCGGCGGATGGTGACACGGATGCCCTCGCGGCCCGCCGCAGCCGTCTCGATCAGGGCGCGCAGTTCGGCCTCGACCTCCGCCGGGTTCTCCTCCGGGATCATGCGGCGGTCGAGGCGGAAGGTGACGCGGTCGGGCACCACGTTGGTGTTGATGCCGCCCTGGATCAGCCCGACGGTCAGCGACGGGTAGGTGATGCCGGTAACGCTGGAGCGGCGCGCCGCCAGGTCCGGCCGGTGGGCATAGAGGGCGGCCAGGATGCCGGTCGCCGCCTCCAGCGCGTCGTGGCCGGTGTCGGGGCGGGCGGCATGGGCGGACTTGCCGTCGACCTGCACCTCCAGATGCAGGCAACCATTGTGCCCGGTCACCACCGAATAGGCGAAGCTGGCCGACACCGCATAGTCCGGCTTGGAAATGCCCTGGTCGAGCAGCCATTTCGGCCCGATCTCGCCGCCGGCCTCCTCGTCATAGGTCAGGTGCAGTTCCACCGTGCCCTTCAGCGGGGCCTGCGAGGCGATCAGCGCCCGCAGGGCAAAGGCGTAGGTGGCGAAGTCCGACTTCGACACCGCGACACCGCGGCCATACATCACACCGTCGCGGATCTCCGCGCCATAGGGATCGCTCGACCAGCCTTCGCCCGGCGGCACCACGTCGCCATGGGCGTTCAGCGCCACGGTCGGGCCGTCGCCGAAGCGGTGGCGGATCACCAGGTTGGTGGCGCTGATCATGCCGTTGGCCCGCACCAGATCGGCCGGCACCGGGTGGCGTTCCACCGTGAAGCCCATCGCTTCCAGCAGCTCCGCGGCGCGGGCGGCGTGGGGGGCGCAGTCGCCGGGCGGATTGTCGGACGGCACCTTCACCAGTTCCGCCAGGAAACGGACCTCCTCGTCGAAGCGGGCGTTCACCGCCTCGTCAAGCGTGGCGGCGAGGGAGGGGGACAGGTCGGTCATGGCAGGCGGTCCGTCACGGGAGGGAGGTTGCGGGCTGGAAGTTTTCGACGAAGCGGGCGAGCACGCGCGCACCCGCCTCGGCATCGGCGGCGGTGATGCGTTCGGCCGGGTTGTGCGAGATGCCGCGCTCGCAGCGCACGAACAGCATGGCGATGTCGGTCAGCGCTGCCACCGCCATGGCGTCGTGGCCGGCGCCGCTCGGCAGTTCGGGCGCATCGAGCCCTTCGGCGGCGGCCGCGGCGGCGAACTGCGCCATCAGCGCCGGGTGGCAGGCGACGGCGGGGCTTTCATGCAGCGTCTCGAAGCCGATGGCGACGCCGCGGGCGTCGGCGATGGCCTCCAGCCGGGCGCGGACGGCGCCGACCCGCTCCAGCCGCAGGGGATCGCGGTCGGCACGCAGGTCGATGGTGAAGCGGACCCTGCCGGGAATGACGTTGGTGGCGCCGGGCGACGCCTCGATCCGGCCGACGGTGCCGACCAGCCGCTCCTGTCCCGAGCAAAGCTGTTCCACCGCCAGGATCATCTCGGCGGCGGCGGCCAGGGCGTCGCGGCGCAGGGTCATCGGCACGGTGCCGGCATGGCCGGCCATGCCCTCCACCGTCACCGCCAGCCGGGTGGCGCCGGCGATTGCCGTCACGACGCCGACCGGCCGGCCCAGCGCTTCCAGCACCGGCCCCTGTTCGATGTGCAGTTCCGCATAGGCCAGCACGGCATGGGGCTCGTAGGCGGCGGTGGCCCAAGCGGCGGGATTGAGCCCGAAGGCCGTCATCGCATCGGCCAGCCGCGTGCCGGCGGCGTCGCGCGTCTCCAGCACGGCGGGATCGAAGGTGCCGGCGATGGCGCGGCTGCCGATCAGGGTGGACTGGAAGCGCGTGCCCTCCTCGTCGCCGAAGCCGATCACCTCGACGGCGAAGGGCAGGCGCCGGCCGCGGGCGTTCAGGTCGGCGACCACGGCGATCCCGCTCAGCACGCCCAGCATGCCGTCATAGCGCCCGGCATCCCGCACGGTGTCGAGGTGGGAGCCGATCAGCAGCGCCGGCAGGCCCGGCTGGTTGCCCTCGTAGCGGCCGATGATGTTGCCGACGGCGTCCTCCCGCACATCCATCCCCGCCGCACGCATCCACTGCGCGACGAGATCGTTGGCGCGGCGGTGTTCCGGCGTCAGGTAGAGGCGCGACAGGCGCCCTTCTTCCGCGCTGATCGCCGCCAGCGCGTCGATGCGCTCGAGAAGGGCCGGCCCGGACAGCGGCGACGGGGAGGGCGGGAAGACGGACATCGGCATTCCGGAACGCAGAGGGGTCGGGACGATGGCACCGGTTATACGCCGAAGCCGCCACCCCGCCCTAGCCCCCGGCCGGCGAAGACAGTTTCAAAGAATCCCGGAAAGGCGATCCGTCACCGACTTCCGGTCATACTGCAGCGCAAAAAGACAGGAAAAAGAGCGTTGGTGGTGCCGAATACTGCCTACCACCCTCTGGAATCGTTTGGCAGACTTCATAAATGAAGAGGAACAAAAACTGCTGCGAAGCAGCGGAGATTTGCTGCGACTGCGAAAGAAACTAGCGAGGGGAGGTGCGTCCATGACGTCGTTCGATCCCGATATGCCTTTCGAAAACGCAACGCCGATTGGCCGCCCCGGAGGCGTCCTTTGGTTCAACGACCGGGTGGGGCTCGCCCAGGCCCGCACCCTGGCGGGATGGATCACGCTGCTGGCGGAAGACCGCGGGTTGGACGACCGGCAACTGTCGGCCGTCACCGGCCTCGATCCGGAGGATGTGCGCGCCGTGCGCGACGGCGCGGTGGCGATGCTGCCGCCTCCGCTGCTGAACCGGGCGCTGGCCCGTCTGGAAGGCCGGAACGACGAAGGGCGGCTGCAATAGCTGCAGGCCGCCCTTCCGGAAGAACTGTGTTGCGCGGCGACGCCTCAGGCGACGGCCAGCACGTCCACATACATGTTGGCCGGCGCGGACAGGTGGATGCGATAGAGCATGCCGGACTGGTCGACGATGATGTCGGCGACCGGGTTCTTGGTCGACAGGTCGGTCACCGCGGCGCGGACATTGCGCGGCAGTTGGTCGAGGGCGACGTCGCGGTAACCGCCCTTGTCGGAAAGCTTGATGGTCTTGTTGCCCATGATGGCAGCTGCTCTGTTTCAGGAAGGCTTGAGAGGGGATACTCGATTTGCCGCGGGACAATGATCCCCGCCGGTTAACCGAGGGTTAAGCACCCTCTCAGGTCCTTCGAATGCCCGCGCAGGGCAGCAGCGCATCCGGTGCAGGGGGCGGAACCGCCCACCCTGATCCGGTCATGGCTCAGCGGCGGTCCCGACCGGCGGAGCCGGCCATGGCGTCGTCGCGGCGCAGTGTGTCGTCCTCCGGCAGAGGCTGCTTGCCCAGCACCATGGAACTGTTGTCGAGTGCCGCCACCATGGCGTCCCGCGCCGGGGCGCCGGGGCCGGTGACGCTGCCCTCGCCCTGCGGGGCCGCCGGCTCCACCCGCTCACCATGGCCGACGGCCGCGTTCCGATCCGTTGCGCTCCTGCTGGCGACGCGCAGGTCGTTCTGCACATGGCCGACGCCCGACACGCTTTCCGCGATGTCCTCCGCCCGGCGGCGGGATGCCCGGTCGGACACGGTGCCGGACAGAGTCACCTCGCCGCCCTCCACCCTCACCCCCACGTCGGAGGCGTCGATGTGGTGGTCGTCGGTCAGGCGCTCGTTGATGTCCTCCAGGATGCGTTCGTCGGACCGGCGGTAATTGCGCGGGCCGACGCCGCGGTATCGCGCCTCCGGGGCCATCTTGGCGAACTCCTCGCTCCAGGGATGGCGGTGCATGTGCATGGCGGCCTCCGTCTTCGGATATGGATCGGTCGATCCGGTGGGATCCCTGACCGTGCAACAGACGGCCTCCCGGGCCCGTTCCCTGAGAGAAGCGGAGGCCGCCGATCCTTCCGGCGCACTTTACGGGCAGGGCAGGAGCGGGCACCCTTGCGTGTCAATGGCGGCCGGCCAATGTCTGCTGTCCGGGAAAGTCGGCATCGCCCAAGCTTTCTCCAATTCTGTGAAGGTTGCCCATGACCATCATCGTCCATCATCTCAACAACAGCCGGTCACAGCGAATCCTCTGGCTCCTTGAGGAGTTGGAGCTGCCTTACGAAATCAGGTTCTATCAGCGCGACAAGGCGACCAATCTTGCCCCGCCGGAACTGAAGGCCGTTCATCCGCTGGGGAAATCCCCATTGCTCGAGATCGACGGGCGGGTCGTCATGGAATCCGGCGCCATCGTGCAGCATCTGTGCGAGACCTTCGGTGGCGGACGCTTCCTGCCGCCGGCCGGCTCCGACGATGCGTTGCGTCATCTGCAGCTGGTGCATTTCGCCGAGGGCTCGGTGATGACGCCGATCCTGCTCGATCTTTATGTCGGACGGCTCGGCGAGGCTGGCGCGCCGCTGCACCCCCGCATCCAGGAGCAGCTGAACAGCCATTTCGAATATCTCGAATCCGAACTGCGTCCGTCCGGACATTTCGTCGGCGACGAGCTGACCGGTGCCGACATCATGCTCAGCTTCCCGATCGAACTGGCGATGCTGAAGGGCAACCGCGGCCGCTGGCCGAAGCTGGCCGCCTTCGTGGACGCCATGCATGCTCGCCCGGCCTGGCAGCGCGCCCTCGCCAAAGGCGGCAGATATTTCCAGTAACAGCCGGCCAGGGTGACTGCCGCCGGTTCCGGTCGTGAAAAAGCCCGCCCTGGTTTCCCAGGACGGGCTTTCTCCAAGCGATCGTCGCTGCCGTCAGCGCGTCGGCACCGGCGGCGTCTGCGAGTAGTCGTAGAAGCCGCGGCCGTACTTCTTGCCGATCCAGCCGGCTTCGACATACTTCACCAGCAGCGGGCAGGGGCGGTACTTGCTGTCGGCAAGACCCTCGTACAGCACCTGCATCACCGCCAGACAGGTGTCCAGGCCGATGAAGTCGGCCAGTTCCAGCGGCCCCATCGGGTGATTGGCGCCCAGCTTCAGCGCGGTGTCGATGGCCTCGACGCCGCCGACGCCCTCATAGAGGGTGTAGACGGCCTCGTTGATCATCGGCAGCAGGATGCGGTTGACGATGAAGGCGGGGAAATCCTCGGCCACCGCGGCGGTCTTGCCGATGGCGAGCGTCAGTTCCTTGATGGCGTTGAAGGTCGGCTCGTCGGTCGCGATGCCACGGATCAGCTCGACCAGCTGCATCACCGGCACCGGGTTCATGAAGTGCATGCCCATGAACTTGGCCGGACGGTCGGTCGCCGCGGCCAGACGGGTGATCGAGATCGACGAGGTGTTCGTCGCGATCAGCGCCTCCGGCTTCAGATGCGGGACCAGCTTCTTCAGCAGGTCGCGCTTCAGCGCCTCGTTCTCGGTCGCCGCCTCGATCACCAGATCGGAGTCGCCGAACACCGACAGGTCGGTGCCGGTGACGATGCGGCCGAGGGCGGCGGTCTTCTCCGCCTCCTGCAGCTTGCCCTTCTGGATCTGGCGGTCGAAATTCCGGCCGATGTTGGCGAGCGCCTTTTCCAGGACCGCGTCGCTGATGTCGGACAGGACGACATCATAGCCGGCCTGGGCACAGACCTGGGCGATACCGCTGCCCATCTGGCCGGCGCCGATGATGCCAATCTTCTTGATCGTGGTCATGGGGGCTGTCCCGCGAAGGATGTGGGTAGAAGGGCCGCCATCGGGGGAGCGCCGGTCAAGGCCGGTTCCCTCCCGATGGCGGCCCGGATCAGCGCGCCTTATCCAAGTTTGTCCGTCAGCTCCGGCACGGCCTTGAACAGGTCCGCGACGAGGCCGTAATCGGCGACCTGGAAGATGGGCGCTTCCTCATCCTTGTTGATCGCGACGATCACCTTGCTGTCCTTCATGCCGGCGAGGTGCTGGATCGCACCGGAGATGCCGACGGCGATGTACAGCTCGGGCGCCACGATCTTGCCGGTTTGCCCGACCTGATAATCGTTCGGCACGAAGCCCGCGTCCACGGCGGCGCGGCTGGCGCCGACCGCGGCGCCCAGCTTGTCGGCCAGAGCCTCCAGCATCGGGAAATTCTCGCCCGACTGCATGCCGCGGCCGCCCGACACCACCACGCGGGCGGCGGTCAGCTCCGGACGCTCCGACTTGGTCAGCTCGGCCGAGACGAAGCTCGACAGGCCGGCGGCACCGGCACCCGCGACCTGCTCGACCGAGGCCGAACCGCCTTCGGATGCTGCGGTCTCGAAGGCGGTGGTGCGGACGGTGATGACCTTCACTGCATCGGCCGACTGCACGGTGGCAATCGCGTTGCCGGCGTAGATCGGCCGCTCGAAGGTATCGGCCGACACCACGGCGGTGATGTCGGAGATGGCGGCGACGTCCAGCAGCGCCGCGACGCGCGGCAGCAGGTTCTTGCCGACCGAGGTGGCGCCGGCCAGCACATGGCCGTAGCCGCTCTTGGCGGTGGCGACCACCAGCGGCGCGACGTCTTCCGGCAGCTGGTGCTCGTAAGCCGCATCGTCGGCCAGCAGCACCTTGGCGACGCCGGCTACCTTGGATGCCGCCTCGGCGGCGGCCTGGGCGCCCTTGCCGGCGACCAGGACATGGATGTCGCCACCGATCTTCGAGGCGGCGGTGACGGCGTTCAGGGTGGCGGGCTTCAGCGACGCGTTGTCGTGTTCCGCGATGACGAGAATGTTGGCCATGGTCAGATCATCCCCCTCAGATCACGCGCGCTTCGTTCTTGAGCTTGTCGACCAGCGTGGCGACGTCCGGCACCTTGATGCCGGCCTGACGCTTCGGCGGCTCGGCGACCTTCAGCGTGGTCAGGCGCGGGGCGACATCGACGCCCAGGCTGTCCGGGGTGACGGTCTCCAGCGGCTTCTTCTTCGCCTTCATGATGTTGGGCAGCGACGCATAGCGCGGCTCGTTGAGGCGCAGGTCGGCCGTGACCACCGCCGGCAGCTTCAGCTCCACCGTCTCCAGGCCGCCGTCGATCTCGCGGGTGACCGCGACCGTGCCGTCGCCGGCGACGACCTTCGAGGCGAAGGTGCCCTGGCCCCAGCCGAGCAGTGCCGCCAGCATCTGGCCGGTCTGGTTGCAGTCGTCGTCGATCGCCTGCTTGCCGAGGATGACGAGGCCGGGGGCCTCCTTCTCGACCAGGGCCTTCAGCACCTTGGCGACGGCCAGCGGTTCGGTGGTCACGTCGGTCTGCACCAGGATGGCGCGGTCGGCACCCATGGCGAGAGCGGTGCGCAGGGTCTCCTGCGCCTGGGTCGGGCCGACGGACACGACGACGATCTCGGTCGCCTTGCCGGCCTCCTTCAGGCGCACCGCCTCTTCGACGGCGATCTCGTCGAAGGGGTTCATGCTCATCTTCACGTTGGCGGTCTCGACGCCGCTGCCATCCGCCTTGACGCGGATCTTCACGTTGTAGTCGACCACTCGCTTAACGGGGACGAGGACTTTCATAACTCACCCTGGCTGCTGAGCGCGCGCCCATTACGGCGAACACCGCGAAAATTGCTGTGGTTGCGAACGGACCATAGGATCTGGCATTACCACTGTCAATGACGCGCCCGACGCGCGGGCGGCGGCTTTCGCCGGATTCCGCGGCTCTTCCTCAGCGGTTCGCGCCGGGAACCCACAGAACGTCGTCCGCCCCGTTGCGGTTCACCACCCGGCTCAGGACGAACAGGTGGTCCGACAGCCGGTTGACGTATTTCAGCGCCGCATGCGTCACCGGTTCGTGGCGCGCCAGATCGGTCATCAGCCGCTCCGCCCGGCGCACCACGGTGCGCGCCAGATGCAGGTGGGCCGCGGCGGGAGAGCCGCCGGGCAGGATGAAGGAGGTCAGCGGCGCCAGACCGGCGTTCATCGCGTCGATCTCCGCCTCCAGCCGGTCGACCTGGGCCTGGACGATGCGCAGCGGCGGGTATTTCGGCGCCTCCTCCTCCGGCGTGCAGAGGTCGGCGCCCAGGTCGAACAGGTCGTTCTGGATGCGGCCGAGCATCGCGTCGGCTTCCGGCCAGTCATGGGTGTGGAGGCGCGCCATGCCGATGACGGCGTTCGCCTCGTCCACCGTGCCGTAGGCGGCGACGCGGCGGTCGTGCTTCGGCACCCGGCTGCCGTCGCCGAGCGAGGTTTCGCCGGCGTCGCCGCCGCGCGTGTAGATCTTGGTCAGCTTTACCATGGGAACCGTCAGCCTTTGATCAGGATGGCGATGACGAACAGCAGCAATGCGGCACCCTGCAGGATCACGCGCAGGCGCATCGCCTTGTTGGAGCGGCGCGGGTCGCCCTTGCCGCCGCGGGCCATGAAGAAGAGGCCGACGAACAGCGAGCCGACCACGGCCAGCATCGCCAGGACCATCAGGATGGGGAAGAGATCGTGCATGGCGCCAATATAGACCGCGATTCGCCCCGCGCCTATGGCTGCTCGTCAATGCGATGTCGTGGATGCGGTCCCCCGGAAGAATCGCCGCTGCGGGTTATCACCCGGTTGCCAAAGCCGTTGGACTGCATACAGTGCGCTGCGACGGGCGGCCATGGCAACGGCCAAGGCCCGGTCGGGTGGCGGAGCGGAGAGGCGGGAATGCGGCGGCGGAGTTTCCTGAAGACGGCCCTGAAGGTGACGGCGGCCGCGGCGGCCGGCACCGGCGCGATGGCGGCACTGACCCGCGAGAGCGTGCAGGCGGCCCCGGATGTCGCCCCCAGGTCGGTTGCCTTCCCCGACGGGTTCCTGTGGGGAGTCTCCACCTCCAGTTACCAGATCGAAGGGGCGGTGGCGGAGGACGGGCGCGGTCCCAGCGTCTGGGATACCTTCAGCCATTCCTACGGGCGATCGCCAACGGCGACACCGGCGACGTCGCCTGCGACCATTACCACCGGATGCCCGAGGATGTGGAACTGATGGCGCGGGCCGGGATGAAGGCCTACCGCTTCTCCATCGCCTGGCCGCGGGTGATGCCGCAGGGCACCGGGGCGGTGAATCCGAAGGGACTCGACTTCTACGACCGGCTGACCGACGCGCTGCTGGCGAAGGGCATCCAGCCCTGGCCCTGCCTGTTCCATTGGGACCTGCCCCAGGCCCTGCAGGACCGGGGCGGCTGGACCAACCGCGACATCGCCGGCTGGTTCGCCGATTATGCGCTGGCGGTCACCGCCCGGCTGGGCGACCGCGCCAAGCATTGGGTGATGCTGAACGAGCCGTCGGTGGTCGCCATCTTCGGCCACGGCACCGGCGGCCATGCGCCGGGGCTGACCGGCCGCGACAACTGCCTGAAGGCGATCCACCACCAGAACCTCGCCCAGGGAACGGCGCTGGCCGCGCTGCGGCAGGTGGGCGGAAAGAACTGGCAGCTCGGCACCGTGCTGTCGCTGCAGCCGTCCTGGCCGGTGGGGGGACTCGATTCGAACTATCCGGCGTCGCTGATGTGGGACGCGGTGTGGAACCGCTCCTGCCTGGACCCGCTGTTCAAGGGCCGATTCCCGGCGCAGCTGGAGGCCGAGTTCACCCGCATCGCCAAGCCTGGCGACCTGGAGCGCATCAAGCAGCCGGTCGACTTCCTAGGCATCAACTATTACAGCCGCATGCACCAGCAGCCTGATCCGCAGGGGCTGTTCGGCACCGGCTACGGCTCGGCGCCCGAAGGGACGCGCAAGACCGGCATGGACTGGCCGGTGGAGCCGGACGGGCTGACCGAGATCCTGGCCGAGCTGCAGGAGAAATACGGCAACCCGCCCGTCTATGTGGCGGAGAACGGCGCCGATTATCCCGACACCGTCGGCCCGAACGGCCGGGTGGAGGACCGCGACCGCATCGCCTATCTGCGCGACCATCTGCTGGCCGCGGCCAAGGCGATCGACGAGGGCTGCAACCTGAAGGGCTATATGGCTTGGACGCTGCTGGACAATTTCGAATGGGCGGAGGGCTACCGCCGCAAGTTCGGACTGGTCCAGGTCGACCGCAAGACGATGGAGCGCAAGCCGAAGGCCAGCTACGACTGGTACGCCTCGGTCATCCGCAACAACGCGGTTCCGCTGCGCTGAGTGCGGCGATAGACTGCGGCCCATGCCGACCCCGCGCCCGCCCCAGCCGACCCGATTTGCCATCCAGAAGGCGCGCGGCAAGGGATGGAAGACGCTGGAGGTGGGAGAGGAGCTTGCCCATGCCAAGGCACGCTTCGACCAGATGGTGGGCATCAACCCGCGGGCCTATTTCCGGCTGATCCAGCTCGACTACAACGCCGACTCCGCCTATGAGGGCATGGAGTTCAACTGGACGCTGATCGAGCTGTACGACCCCACCAGGGGTGGACGGGCGCGCCCGGTGCCGAAGCCGGTTTCAGCGGCTCCCCGCCGGACGGCCGACAGGCGCAAGGCGGCGGAGCCGGTGGCATTGCCGCTGCGGGTCTATCTGGCGGTGATCCTGATCGGCACGCTGGCCGGTGCCCTGGCCTACCTGCATTTCGCTGGTGGGAGATGAAGGGGCGGGCGCTGACGCTTCACTCCGTCGCGTAGCCCTTGCGGCGCATGCACAGGGCGAAGATCTCCTTGCGGTAGCCGTATTGCGGCGTTTCCGGCAGCGGGCGCAGGGGATAGCCGCGCAGGCGCATGGTGTGGTCCACCTGCTCGGTGCACTCGTCATAGGCGATGGTCGGCACGTCGGGGCTGGCGGTCCACTCGCGGTAGGCCGGCGGGCTGCTGCAGCCCGACAGTAGGAGCATGGCTGCGATCGCCGGCCCGCCCCAAGGAAATGCGTTCCCGAACCCGGTCATGGCGCCTCTATGCTCCATTGCTGCCCCCGAATTGACGCTACCACGTCCGGCCTTTTCCGATCCATTTTCGCACACCATTTCCGGGAACGCGCCTTTTCGGCAACGCTGCGCGGCGGACAACGCAGACGCACAAAAATCGCCGCCGGAAAAGCGTCGCAATCTGGTAACACGATCCAGGTCCCCGATTCGCGGGGAAGTGTCGTGGCTCTGAAATCGGTCTGGCGTCACGGACGGAGGGATAAGGCGATGTCTGGGATTTCGCGGCGGGTGCGTGGTGGCGCCGCGGTGGCGGCTGTGGCGGTGGTGGTGTCGGTTCTCGCGGTGGGGACGCCCGGTTCGGCACGGGCGGAGGCATCGACGGCCGATATCCAGTGGGCGCAGACCTTCCTGAAGGACAAGGGCTACAACATCGGCGGCCGGGCCAAGGGCCAGATGACGCCGGAGACCCGTTCCTCGCTCAGCGCCTATCAGAAATCCGTCGGGCTGCCGGCCACCGGCAACCTCGACCAGGCCACCATCAACAAGATGATGGGCGAGCGCGAGAAGAAGGCCGCCCCCACCATGGGCAGCCTGTCCAAGAGCCAGGTCGGCCAGACCCGCCACGAGAAGGAAGTGGCGCCGCGCGCCGCCCCCACCGGCCGGGTCGAATCCGGCAACGAGAGCGTCGGCGGCATGGCCCAGTTCGGCGGCGCGCCGGTGTCGGCGCCGTCCAGCCCGTCATCCTCCACGTCATCCTCCACGGCCGCCGGCCACGCGCCGGCGGCGGCTCCGCGCCCCTCGGTGCCGGCGGCCGCTCCCGCTGCGGTGGCGTCCGGTGCGGCACCCCAGAGTGCGCCGCGTCCCTCGGCCGGCGCCTCCGAAGGGCCGGTTCCGCAGGCTGCTCCCCGGGGAGCCGTTTCCGCGACGACGCCGGACGGCAAGCCGGCTGCGCTGGAGGAACCGGCGGCGGTTGGCGGCGGCACGTCGGTCTGGCAGTCGAACGCCGCGCGCGCCGGCGTCGCCGGGCTGCTTGCAGTGACGCTGGGCGGCGTCGGCTTTGCCTGGTGGCGCAGCGGACGCGGCGTCGACCCGCTCAGCCGGGCGCCGGCCGGCGACGACCGGCCGCGCGAGTCGCGCGTGGAGCCGAGCTTCGGCAGCCCGCGCCGCCGGGAGGAACTGACCATCGAACCCCGGCTGACGGCAGAGGCGCGGCGGCGCTGAGCGCTGCCCCCTCCCTAACCCTCCCCTCTTCGAGGGAGAGGGGACTGCCGCCACGTTGCAAATCTATCCCTCTCCCTCGAAGAGGGGAGGGAGGGACCCGCGGCGGAGCCGTGGGAGGGTGGGGGCAACCCTTTCCGCTCCTGCCTCACATCATCATCGGACAGCCGCCTCCGCCGCAGCCGCCGGGGGCGCAGGCGGGGGCCGGCGCGGGCTGGGACTTGCCGACGCGCGGGGCCATGATGGCCTTGGCGACCTCGGTGCCGCCGCAGGACGGGCAGGGGATGCCGGCGGCCTTCTTGGCATCGTAATCGGCCATATTGTCGAACCACTGGTCGAAATCGTGGCCGCAGGCGCAGTGCAGGGCGTAGACGATCATCGCAAAGCCTCGAAAAGCGGGGTTTCGGCCGCTCTTCTAGCCAAGCCTCGGCCGCCCCGCCAGGATCTGCATCAATCGCCGGCCCTCAGCGCGACTCGATGACGCCCACGCGGGCGCACATCGACAGCAGCGGGCAGGTGGAGCAGCGCGGCCGCTCGCCGGTGCAGATCCATTTGCCGAAGGGCACCAGCCGCTCGTTGATCTCCACCCAATAGCGTTTGGGAAGCACCGTCAGCAGCGCCGCCATGGTCTTTTCCGGCGTGCGCGCCGACACATAGCCCCAACGGTTGGTGACGCGGTGGACGTGGATGTCGACCGCCAGCGCCGGGATGTCGAAGCCGACCGCCAGCGTCAGCGCCGCGATTTTCGGACCGACCCCGCGGAAGCGCATCAGCCCGTCGGGCGTGTCCGGCACCTCGCCGCCATGCTCCTCGACGATGCGGCGGGACAGCTCGCGGATGTCGCGCGCCTTGGGTTCCGGGAAGGTGGCGCCGTGCAGCAGTTCCACCAGCCGCTCCTCCGGCAGGGCGGCCATGGCGGCGGGAGTGTCTGCGACGGCGAAAAGCCGTTCGGCGACCGTCAGGCTCGTCTCGTCCCGAGTTCGGGCGGAGATCAGGCTGGCGACCAGCTGCTGGAAGGGGCTGGCATAGCCGCGGTCGCGCAGCTCGAACATTGCCGCCTTGGGGTAGGGGGCGACCGCGATCCGCAGGCGGCGGAAGGCTTCATCGATGTCGAAGGCGTGGGAGGTCGCGGACTGCAAACTCACGGGAGAACCACCTCCGGGGAACGGGCTGCTGCGGCACCCCGTTCGTCAACCGGCAAGTCCCCGCGATTGTTCCCTTTAGAGCGCCTTGATCTGCATCTTGATCGGCCCTTCCGCCCGGCCATGGACGAACTGGTCGACATAGGCGTTGCCCGAATTGTCGATGTCGCGGGCGTGGCCGGTCCAGATGATGCGGCCCTGGTAGATCATGGCGATGCGGTCGGCGATCTTGCGGGCCGACGCCATGTCGTGGGTGATGGTGACCGCGGTGGCGCCGAGGTCCTTCACGCACTGCACGATCAGCTCGTTGATGACGTCGGCCATGATCGGGTCGAGGCCGGTCGTCGGCTCGTCGAAGAAGATGATCTCCGGCTCGTCGGCGATGGCGCGGGCAAGGCCGACGCGCTTCTGCATGCCGCCCGACAGCTCCGACGGCGACAGCTCCGCCACGTCGGGGGTCAGGCCGACCGCGCCCAGCTTGGCGACCGCGATCTCCTTGGCCTGGGCGCGGGGCATGTGGGCGCCCTGGATCAGGCCGAAGGCGACGTTCTCCCAGACCTTCAGGCTGTCGAACAGGGCGGCACCCTGGAACAGCATGCCGAACTTGTGCAGCATCTTCTCCCGCTCGCGCGAGCGCAGGCGGGTCGTCTCGACGCCGTCGACCTGGATCGAGCCGGAATCCGGCGTCAGCAGGCCGAGGATGCTCTTCAGCATCACCGACTTGCCGGTGCCCGACCCGCCGATGACCACCAGCGACTCGCCCTTCGCGACCTCCAGGTCGATGCCGTTCAGCACCTTCTTCGTGCCGAAATGCTTGTAGACGCCTTTGAGCGCGATCTTCGGGACGGTGGTCATGCGATGGCGCTCACTTGGTCGAGAAGAAGAGGCCGGTGATGAGATAGTTCCACACCAGGATCAGGATGGAGGCCGACACCACCGCGTTGGTGGTGGCCGCACCCACGCCCTGGGCGCCGCCCTTGGAATGGTAACCGTGGTAGCAGCCCATCAGCGCGATCAGGAAGCCGAAGATCGCCGCCTTGACCAGGCCGGAGATCACGTCGACCGGCTGCAGGAACTCCCAGGTGCGGTTGATGTAGCTGGCGGCGTTGAAGTCCAGCCGGTAGACGCCGACCAGGAAGCCGCCGAACACGCCGATGATGTCGGCGACGATGACCAGCAGCGGCAGCATGGTCAGGCCGGCGATCAGGCGCGGAGCCACCAGATACTTGAACGGGTTGGTGGAAAGGGTGGACAGCGCGTCGATCTGCTCGGTCACCCGCATGGTGCCGATCTCCGCCGCCATGGCGGCGCCGATGCGGCCCGCGACCATCAGGCCGGCCAGCACCGGCCCCAGCTCGCGCGTCACCGACAGCACGACGACGGTGGCGATGGCGCCCTCCGCCTGGAAGCGGGAGAAGCCGCTATAGCTCTGCAGGGCCAGCACCATGCCCGTGAACAGCGCCGTCAGCCCGACCACCGGCAGCGAATAATAGCCGATGTCGATCATCTGGCGCAGGATCTGCCGCGGATAGAGCGGCGGGCGCACGCAGTGCGACAGGGCTGACCCGGTGAACAGGGCAAGGCGTCCGGTCGCTTCCAGGAAGATCAGGAAGGCCCGGCCGGTGGCGGCGAGGAAACCCATCAGTCGGCCCGCATCCTTGGTTTGAATCTCGTTTGGGCGCTGCGGTCATAGCACCGATGAGCGCCGCGGTCATCCTTGGACTTTGCAATGGTGGGGCGACCCTTCGCCCTCTCCCGCCCCGGGAGAGGGAGGGGACCCACGAAGTGGGGAGGGTGAGGGGGATGCACCGCATACCTTCGCGGGAATCCTCGCCACGCATCCCCCTCACCCTGACCCTCTCCCCGGGGGGAGAGGGGATCGGGATCACCCGCCGACGTAAACCCGGTGATAGCGCCGGCCGAGCGAGGTCAGAACCTCATAGCCGATGGTCCCGCCCTCCGCCGCAACCTGATCGACCGGGCGGCTGGGGCCGATCAGCTCGACCATCTGGCCCGGCTGCGCAACCGATTCCGGCAGGCCGGTGACGTCGATGGTGATGAGGTCCATGGAGATGCGGCCGACGATGGGGGCGGCGACGCCGTCGACGAAGACGTGCCCCTTGCCGCTCAGCGACCGCAGATAGCCGTCGGCATAGCCGACGCCGATGGTGGCAATCCGCGCCGGGCCGGCGACCTTGTGGGCGGCACCGTAGCCGACGGTCATCGGAACCGCGCAGTTGCGGACCTGCAGCAGGCGGGCGTCCAGACGCACCGTGCCCCGCATCGGGTTGGGCAGGTGCGGCGTCGGGTTGACGCCGTAGAGCGCGCAGCCCGGCCGGGCGAGGTCGAAATGATGGTCCTTGCCGTGGAAGATGCCCGACGAATTGGCGAAGCTGGCCTTCGCCTTGGGCAGCCGCGCCAGCGCCGCGCGGAAGCGGTCGAGCTGCTCCCCGGTCATCGGGCTGTCGAACTCGTCGGCGCAGGCGAGATGGGTCATCCAATAGCGGACGTCGATGCCCTCCAGCCATTCCGGATGGGCGGCGAGATCGTCCAGCTCGTCGGGGCCGAGGCCCAGGCGGTTCATACCGGTGTCGATGTGGATCACCGCCGGCAGAACCTCCCCCGCGAGGCGGTGAAGGCCCGCCACGCCGCGATCTCGCCCAGATGGTTCAGCACCGGCAGGATGCGGGCGGCGAGGAAGTCCCCTTCGCAGCCCGCCGGCAGGCCGCCCAGCGAGAAGACCTGCGCCTCCGGAGCGACCGGCTCCAGCGCGCGGCGGACGGCCAGCGCCTCCTCGAACTGGGCGACGACGAAGGTCCGGCAGCCGGCGGCGGCCAGGGCCGGAACGACGCGGGCAACGCCCAGACCATAGGCGTCGGCCTTGACCACGGCGGAGCATTCCGCCGGGGCGACGCGGTCGCGCAGCTGGGTCCAGTTGGCGACCACCGCGCCGAGATCCACGGTGAGGATGGCGCCGGCGCGGGAAGCGGGGTCGGAGGAAAGCACTTTATTCGTCGTCCTGATGACGTTGGTCGAGGTCGCCGAACTTGGTGAACTGGCCGTCGAAGTAGAGACGGACGGTGCCGATCGGACCGTGGCGCTGCTTGGCGATGATGACCTCGGCGGTGTTGTGCACCTCGCCCAGGCGCTGCTGCCAGCGCTGATAACGGTCGTTGAACTTGTCGTCGCTCTCGTCGGGCCGGCGGGAAGGCTCGGCGCGCTCAAGATAATACTGTTCGCGGAAGACGAACATCACGACGTCGGCGTCCTGCTCGATCGAGCCGGATTCGCGAAGGTCGGCCAGCTGCGGACGCTTGTCCTCGCGAAGCTCCACCGCGCGGCTCAGCTGCGACAGCGCAACCACCGGCACGTCCAGCTCCTTGGCGATGGCCTTCAGGCCGCGGGTGATCTCCGAGATTTCCTGCACCCGGTTCTCCGACCCGCGCGAGGACGACCCGCGCAGAAGCTGGAGATAGTCGACCACCACCATGCTGAGGCCCGACGTGCGCTTCAGCCGGCGGCAGCGGGTGCGCACCGCGGCGACCGACAGGGCCGGCGTGTCGTCGACATAGAAGGGGCAGCGCGCCAGATCCTGGCTGGCCTGGACGAATTTGGGGAAGTCGGTGTCGCGGATCTCGCCGCGGCGGATCTTGTCGCCGGGCACCTGCACCTCGTCGGCGAGGATACGGGTGGCCAGCTGTTCCGCCGACATTTCGAGAGAGAAGAAACCGACCACGCCGCCTTCCTGGCCGGAGGAGCGCATGTGCGCCTTGGCAGCGTTGAAGGCGATGTTGGTGGCGAGCGCCGTCTTGCCCATCGACGGGCGGCCGGCGAGGATGATGAGGTCCGAGGGGTGCAGGCCGCCCAGCTTGCGGTCGATGTCGATCAGGCCGGTGGTGACGCCGGTGACGTGGCTGGAGCGGCGGAAGGCCACCTCCGCCGTCGCGATGGCATGCTTGACCGACTCGCCGAACGCCACGAAGCCGCCCTGCACGTCGCCGGTGGAGGCGAGGTCGAACAGCTGCTTTTCCGCCTCGCCGATCTGGTCCAGCGCCGTGATGTCGAGGTCGTGGCGGTACGCCTCGTTCACCATGTCGGTGCCGACCTCGATCAGCTGCCGGCGGATGAACAGGTCGTGGATGGTCTTGCCGTAATCGGCGGCGTTGACCACCGTCACGACGTTGGCCGCCAGCTCGGCCAGATAGGCGCTGCCGCCTTCCACCGCCAGTTCGGGGTCGTTGTCGAACAGCGACTTTAGCGTGACCGGGTTCGCGATCTGGCCGCGGTCGATCATCTTGGTGATGGCGGCGAAGATGCGCTGGTGGGCCGGGTCGTAGAAATGCTCCGGCCGCAGGAACTCGCCGACCTTCTCGTAGGCCTTGTTGTTGACCAGGATCGCGCCCAGCAGCGCCTGCTCCGCCTCCTCGTTGTTGGGGGGCGTGCGGTATTCCGCCGTCGGCTTGACCGCGGATGAAGGGCGGGGATCGAACAGCGATGAGGTCTGGTTGCTCATGAAGGACACAATAGCAGAAACATAACGGGAACGCTCGGTGAAGGGTGGGGGACCCTCCACAAAAGCTGTGCACAGAAGTTATCCACAGGCTGGGAAGTCTGGGGAAAACCGCGGGAAGGCCCGGTTCCGGCTCAGAGCTTCTTCGGCTGCGTCGGGTGGGCGGGGGCGGGCGCCACCTCCAGCGCCTCGAACACCGCGTCGACATGGTCGGCGACGCTGTAGAGGGCGGAGCGGTCGATGCGGGCGAATCCCTGGGCGACCATGTGGTCGATCAGGCCGAGCAACGGGCGCCAATAGCCGTCGACGTCGGCGATGACGATCGGCTTGTCGTGCAGCTGCAGCTGCTTCCAGGTCAGGATCTCGAACGCCTCGTCCAGCGTGCCGAGCCCGCCCGGCAGGATGACGAAGGCGTCGGCGCGCTCCACCATCATGCGCTTGCGGGTGTGCATGCTGTCGACGACATGCAGCTCGGTCAGGCCGGTATGCTCGACCTCCGCCGACTGGATGTGTTCTGGGATGATGCCGATCACCTCGCCGCCGGCGGCGATGGCGGCGTCGGCGGCGATGCCCATCAGTCCGACCCGGCCGCCGCCATAGACCATGCGGATGCCGCGGCGGGCCAGCCCGTCGCCCAGCGCATGGGCGGCTTCCTTGTGGACATCGGCGACGCGGCTGGATGCACCGCAATAGACGCAGACGGACGACAGGCTCTTCATCGCGGGTCAACCTTTCTCGCCACCACCGCCCACCGGCGGGCGGGGCGTAAACAATCCGGTGAAAGCCATGGAATATCGGAGAGGGCGGCGCGTCAACCGCGGCACAGGCACCGTTATACCAGGGCATCATCGGGAGGGACCACATGAGCAACCGCGTCGTCAATGTCCTTGCGGCGGCATCCGTCGCCGGTCTGATGTTCGCGCTGTTCGGCATGTCGGCGGACAACGCCGGCGCCGTCGTCGGCGGCGCCTCGGGCGAGGTCGTGGAAAACAGCACATCCACACTGAAGGCCGGACCGATAGCCGATGACCGCGCCGACATCGCCGCCTATCTGGAGATCATGCCGGCGAAGCAGTGAATGCCGCCAAATCGTGATCTTAGGGGGCAATCGATGCCGTTTGGCCGATGGAAAGGTTCCAACGGCGCCATTCTTTTGGCGCCTGTCCTTCTGCTATAGTTGCTCATCCTGCCGTGGTGGCGGGCCGCCGGATGGGTGCTCAGGTGAAACGAAACGCGTTGTTCGCAGTTTTGGGCGTGGCTCTGATCGGGGGGCCACGGCGGTTGCCCTGTGGCCGGCCGGGGGGCCCGGGCAGGCGCCGGTTCCGGCAGCGGCTCCGGCAGTGCCTCCCGCGGCGTCCGCTCCTGCGGCTCCTGCCTCTCCCGCGGCGGTCCAGCCGGCGGCCCCCGCGAAAGCGGCGGCAGTTCCTGCACCCGCTCCGGCGGCGCCCAGCTTCGACGTGGTGCGGGTGGCGCCGGACGGGGCGACTGTGATGGCCGGCCGCGCCGCACCCGGATCGCAGGTGACGGTCACCGACGGCGGCGCGCCCGTCGCCACCGCCAAGGCCGACCAGCGCGGCGAATGGGTGATGCTGCCCGACAAGCCGCTGGCCCCCGGCACGCGCGAATTGAACCTGACGGAGGCCCGCCCCGGGGCCGACGCGCCGGTGCCCGCCGACAAGGTGGTCGTGGTGATGGTGCCCGAACCGGCCGCCACGACGCAGGCCACTGCGGCCGACTCGGCCTCGCAGACCACTGCTGTGGCCGTGGCGGTTCCGCGCGACGGGCTGGCCGGCGCCCCGGCGTCGATGGGCGGCAGCTCGGTTCTGCAGGCGCCGCCGGTTCCCGCCAACGGCGCGCCTCCGCCGCCGGGCGGCATGTCGGTGGAGACGATGGACTATGATCCCGCCGGCCGCGTTGCCTTGGGCGGGCGGGCGGCGCCCAACAGCGCGGTGCAGCTCTATCTCGACAATATCCTGGTCGGCCGCGCCCACACCGATCCCAAGGGCGGCTGGCGCCTGATCCCGGAAAAGCTGATCGATCCCGGCCTCTACACCCTGCGCGCCGATCAGGTCACGCAGTCCGGCAAGGTGGTGGCGCGGGCCGAACTGCCGGTCCAGGTCTCCGCCATGCCTGCCGGGGCAACCGACGGGCGCAGCATCGTCGTCCAGCCCGGAAACAGCCTGTGGCGGCTGGCCCGCCGCACCTATGGCGACGGCATGCTCTACACCACCATCTACACCGCCAACCGCGAACAGATCCGCGACCCGGACCTGATCTATCCCGGCCAGATCTTCTCGCTGCCGCAGGTGAACTGATCTGTGAACCGAGAGCCGGCCGCCGGCTCAGTCCGGCGGCAGGCGGCCGATGGCGGCCCAGCCCAGCGGGGTCAGGCGCAGCATTTCCGGCCCCTCGCCGGCCGGATTGGTCTCCAGCGCCACCAGTTCCCGGTTCTCGAACCAGGCCCAGCGCGCCACCTCGGCGGTGGTGCCGGGCCAGCCGTCGGCGAGGCGCTTCAGCACCTCCAGGTCGGCCGACGCGATGGGGAAGCGCGGCTTGGACACCGCCGGCTTCACCGCGGCGGCGGTGGCGGCCGCAGGCAGGGGCGTGGCGTCGGCCCCGGACCCGGCATGGGCGCGGATCCAGTCGGTCTGATAACTGCGGAGCGCCTGTTCCAGCTCGCTCCGCGCGGCGTCCACCGGGCAGCGCAGATAGGCGTCCAGCAGGGCGTGCAGCGTGTTCTTTGCGTCGGTCATCGTCCTGGCTTCCCAAAAACACACAAGTCCGGAGGTCAGCCCGCCGCGGCCACGTCAGAGCCAGCCCGTCCGCCGGAAGCGGATGTACAGGCCGGCACAGACGGCGGCGATCACGGCAAGCACCGCCGGGTAGCCGTAGCGCCAGTGAAGCTCCGGCATATGCTCGAAGTTCATGCCGTAGAGGCCGGCGATGGCCGTCGGTACGGCGAGGATGGCGGCCCAGGCGGCCAGCTTGCGCGTCACGTCATTCTGCCTTGCGGCGGCCAGGATCATACTGGTTTCGAAGGCGAAGGACAGCACCTCGCGCAGCGAGCCGATCTGTTCGTTGACGCGGATCACATGGTCCTGCACGTCGCGGTAATAGGGGCGGATCGCCGGATCGATCATCGGCAGGTCGAAGCGCTCCAGCCGCGAGCAGACCTCCAGCAGGGGCGAGGCGTTGCGGCGCAGCCGCTCCAGGTCGCGGCGCAGCTGGTGGATGCGCTCGATCTCCGCCGTGCCGGGCGGGCGGGCGATCAGCAGGGCGTCCAGCTCCTCCACCATCGCCGCCATCTGGTCAAGGACCGGGGCGTAGCAGTCCACCACATAGTCCATCACCGTGTAGACGACGAAGTCCTCGCCGTGCTTCAGCAGATGCGGGGCGCTTTCGGCCCGCGCGCGCACCGGCGAATAGCTGCTCGACGCGCCGTGACGGACGGTGACGACATAGCCGCGCCCGGCGAAGACATGGGTTTCGCCCAGCACCAGCACCCCCTGTTCCAGCCGGGCGGTGCGCAGGACCATGAACAGGCTGTCGCCATAGACCTCCACCTTCGGGCGCTGGTGGGCGTGCAGCGCGTCCTCCACCGCCAGCTCGTGCAGGCCGAACTGGCGCTTCACCTCCATCAGCAGCGCCTCGTCCGGTTCCCACAGCCCGATCCAAACAAAGTGGCCGTCCTTCGCCGCCCAGGCTCCCGCCTCCGCGACCGGCACGTCGGCGATGCGCCGGCCGTCGCAATAGGCGGCGCTGGCCATGACGGGATCGTGGGTGGGAACGGGGAGGGCGGCAGTGTCATGGTTCGGAAAACCGGACTTCGGGCGGCGGAGTGGCGGCACTCTAAAGAGGTTCCCCGGCAGCGTCGACGGTGCCGATGGCGCCGGCCGGGCGTTCCGCGCGTTGTCATTGCCAAGGACCAGTTTCGGATCGCGAAGGGGAAGCACGATGTTCCAAACGGCGGCGCGCGGCATGTATCTGCTGGCGGCGGTGACGCTCAGCCTGTTCGCCCTGCTGTTCATCGGCCTGTCCGCCCTGACCGTCGTGGAGGGGATGGTGGCGCTGGACAGTCATGCGCTGACCTCCGCCATGCTGGAAGGGGTCGGGATGATCGTGCTGGCCATCGCCGTCTTCGAGATCGCCAAGTACCTCTACGAGGAGGAGATCGTCCGCGAACGCGAGCTGCGTCGCGCCGACGAGGCCCGCCGCACCCTGACCAAGTTCCTGACAACCATCATCATCGCCGCCAGCCTGGAGGGCCTCGTCCTGGTGTTCGAGGCGCGCACCAGCGAGATCTCCGCCATCGTCTATCCGGTGATGCTGCTGGGGGTGGTCACGCTGCTGGTGGTCGGGCTGGGCGCCTTCCAGTGGCTGGCGCGCAAGGCGGAAAGCATCTATGTCGATCCCGCCGTTTCGGAAGCGGACGAGGCCGAGGACGACAAGCGAGGGGACGAAGACGGAACCACCAGGGCATAGGCCGACAAGACGGGGCAAGGGGCCGCAGCGTCCGCCTTTTGCCATCATTGACCCGCCCATGCCGCCTGCGCCAAGCTTGCCCGCATCCAAGGTGGTAGAGGGAGATGGGGCATGCCCCGCAATACGGGCAGATACACGGCGGTCTACGGGTTTCCGGAGTCGGCGGACTCGGCGCACCGGCTGGCCCAGGCGCTGGACATCCCCTGCCACATCGCCGAGTTGCACCGCTTTCCCGACGGCGAGAGCCTCGTCCGCCTGCCCGAGCCGGTCGAGCGCGCCATCGTCTACCGCTCGCTCGACCGCCCGAACGACAAGCTGGTGGAGCTGACGCTCGCCGCGTCGGTGCTGCGGCGCCAGGGGGCGACCGACCTCTGCCTGGTGGCGCCCTACATGGCCTACATGCGCCAGGACGCCATCTTCCGGCCGGGCGAGCCGGTGAGCCAGACGGTGGTCGGGGAATGGCTCGGCCGCTGCTTCGACCGGTTCGTCTGCGTCGAGCCGCACCTGCACCGCACCCACACGCTGGACGAGGTGTTCGTCGGCCGTCCCTCCATCGCGCTGAGCGGGGCGGCCCCCATCGCCGACCATCTGCGCGCCGCCGGCGTGGCGCCCGGCACGGTGATCGTCGGCCCCGACGAGGAGTCCGCCCCGCTGGTGGAGGCGGTGGCCGGCCCGCTCGGCCTGACCGGGGTGGTCGGGCGCAAGGAGCGGCGCGGCGACCGTGACGTGACGGTGGCGCTGCCGCCCGACGCACCGTTCCATGGACGCCCGGTGGTGATCGTCGACGACGTCATCAGTTCCGGCGAGACGATCTTCTCCTGCGCGCGGGCGGCGCGGGTGCTGGGGGCCGACAGGGTGCAGGTGTACGGCGTCCATGCCCTGTTCAACGAGACGGTCGCGGGACGCTTCGAGGCGGAGGGGCTGGGCCGCCCGCTGTCCTGCGATGGTGTGCCCCACCCGTCGAATGCCCTGTCCCTCGGCGGCCTGATCGCAGACGCCGTCCAGTCATTCGTAGACAAATGATCGTTCCCGCAACAGTATCCTGGTAATCGGTTCGGTTTCGCAAGGATGCCTGATTTGCGGGCAGGTGCGACCATTATGCGCAGCCTTTTGCCGTTCCTTTGATCGGTAAGGGCCGGCTCTGGGTTGCGCTTTGCGACAATTGTCATATAACTGTCGCCGAGGACATGGCGGCTTGGCGCTTACTGTGCGTATGCCGCATCATCATCGTGGATGGGCGACATGGCGGTTGGCGGGGCGGTTGGCGGGCGGGTTCCGGGTGCGGATGCGGGCTTCTTCGGGCTGGAGGCGGAGGAACGCGGCCTGCTGGCGAGCATGGGCCGGCTGATTGACCGCAGCCTGCCGGACCTGTCCGAGCGGTTCTATGCCCACCTGTCGCGCTGGCCGGAGACCCGGGCGCTGCTGGACGCCCATGGCGACCTGACCCGGCTGAAGCGGCAGCAGGCCGAGCATTGGCGCCTGATGTTCCAGGATGCCGGCTCGCCGGCGCACGAGGCGCGCTGCCGGGCGGCCGGGGAGGCGCATCTGCGCATCGGGCTGGAGCCGTCCTGGTACATCGGCGCCTACGGCGTGGTGCTGAGCGACCTGCTGGCCCTGGTGCAGGGGGCGCTGCGCTGGCGTCCGGCCATGGCGCGGCGGGCGGTGGCGGCGGTGGCCCGCGCCGTGGCCTTCGACATGGACCGGACGCTCGCGGGCTACGGCCTCTCTGCGGCCGGAACGGCCGGCGGGGCCGGTTGCGGACAGGCGCTGGGCGGCTTCGCCTCGGCGCTGATGGACCGCACCATCGAGGTGGCGATGGCCATCAACGAATCGGCGGTCGCCAACGCCCAGATGGTGGGGCAGCTGCGCGCGGTCGACCATGAATCCCAGGGCATCGCCGCCGCGACCGAGGAGACGGTGACCGGCATCCAGGAGATCTGGGCGCGCAGCCGCGACGTCGCGGCGCTGGCCGGGGAGGCGCGGTCGGTGACCGCCGACGGCGGCCACACCGTGCAGCAGGCGGTTGCCCGCATGGAACAGATCGCCACGGCGGTCGAAGGGGCGGCGACGCGGGTGGGCGAGCTGTCGGTCGCCTCCGAACGCATCGCGGAGATCGTCTCCACCATCGAGGCGATCGCCAAGCAGACCAACCTGCTGGCGCTGAACGCGACCATCGAGGCGGCGCGGGCGGGGGAGGCCGGCAAGGGCTTTGCCGTGGTGGCCAGCGAGGTGAAGAACCTGTCCAACCAGACCGCCCGCGCGACCGAGGACATCCGCCTGCGCATCGACGCGCTGAAGGCGGAGATGGGCGCCATCGTCGCGTCGATGGAGGACGGCACCCGCGCCGTCGCCGCCGGCCAGCAGGCGATCCGCGAGGTCAGCGAACGCATGGCCGACATCGGCGACCATATCGGCCGCACCGAACAGCGCATGTCCGACATCGCCAGCATCCTGACCCAGCAGTCCGCCGCCGCCAACCAGGTGGCCTCCGGAACCGCCCGCATCGCCGAGAGCAGCGCGTCCAACAGCGCCGCCATCCTGCGCAGCGTCAAGGCGACCCGCGGCGTTGAGACCCTTCTGGGCAACCAGCTGACCCAGCTGATGGAGCAGGACATCCCCGGCAAGATTGTGAAGATCGCCAAGGTCGACCACGTCATCTGGAAGAAGCGGCTGGCCGACATGCTGGTCGGGCTGGAGACCCTGCGTCCGGAGGAGCTGGCGAGCCACGAGGCCTGCCGGCTGGGCAAATGGTATTACGGCCCCTCGTCGATGGCCTACCGCGCCCATTCCGCCTTCGCCCGGCTGGAGGCCCTCACCGGCTGGTCCACGACCACGGCAAGGCCGCCGCCCGCGCCTATTTGGACGGCGACATGGAGCGCGCCCTGGCCGAGGTGGCGGAGGTGGAGAGCGCATCCCGGGACGTCATCGCCCTGCTCGATACCCTCGACAAGGCCGGGCTGGAGAACGGCCCGACCCCGGCCGCCGCGGTCGGCTTCTGACCGGCCCCATCGGTAATACTAACGATCGGGGAAGGTTCTGGTGTAGGCTGGCCGATATAGGCGGGGCGGCGAAGACGGCCCGGCAAGGATGCGCGAGGGCGGGCCGTTGAGCGGAGGGGTGTGATGTCGAAGGTGACGGACGTCGTGCTTCGGATGTCCCGGAAGCTGACCGAAGACATCGCCGCCCTGGGTCGGCTGCGCGCCGCCGGAAAGCCCAAGACCTTTCCGCGATTCCGCGAGATCCGGGCGGCCTACCTGGATATCCAGGGGCTGATCTTCTCGATCCAGGAAAGGCTGGAGGCCGCCGGGACCGAGCTGCCGCCGAACTTCCCGCAATGGGTGCTCAGGCAGAAGCTGAGCGCCATCGCCATCTTCACCGACATCAGCCATTCCTTCGTCAGCGACCCGCCGCTGGCGCTGACCTCCTCGCTGGGCGCCTTCGACGTGCTGGTGGCGGAGCAGAAGGCCTTCAACGAGACCCTGCACACTTTCGACACCATGCTGATGGAGGCGGGCATCGACGACAAGACCGCCGACGAACTCGACGCGACCCGCACGAAGATCGAGCAGATCCTGGGCATGATCGAAACGCTGCTGCTGACCAGCCCCAAGATCCTAGAGGAGTTCTGATGGCGGAACCGGCAGCCGATCCCGCAGCCGACCACTCTGCGGACCGTCCGCCGGCCTCGCGCCAGGAACCCTTCTTCCGTCGCCTTCTGCGCAATCTTCCCTTGCCGGGCGCCGTCCCCGTTCTGGCTTTGATTGCCGGCTGCGGACTGTCCGCGCTGGCGACGCTCCAGTCCGACCGCCTGCTGACCAGCGAGGAGGAGCACCGCTTCGCCGCGCGGGTCGAGGAGATCCACGGCCAGCTGGCGGACCGGCTGCAGGTCTACCAGCAGGTCGCCCGCAGCGCCGCGTCGCTGGTGATGACCTTCCCCGACCTGCACTGGACGCAGTGGAGCCGCTTCGTCGAGGCGCTGGACATGCCGCAGCGCTATCCCGGCATCATCTCCGTCGCCTATGCCCGCGCCGTGCCCGCGGCCAAGTCCGGCGAACTGGTGGCGGCGATGCGGGCCGCCGGCCTGACGGATTTCCGCATCTGGCCCGAGAGCGCCGGGGCGGAGCGGGTGGTCAACATCTTCACCGCGCCGGTCGACCAGGCGAATGTGCGGGCCATCGGCTTCGACATGATGTCGGAGGCGACGCGGCGGTCCACCATCGAGCGGGCGCGCGACAGCGGCGAGCCCGCCGCCACCCGCGCGGTCACGCTGAAGATCGACGAGGCGGCGGGGGCGAAGCCCGCCTTCATCCTCTATCAGGCGACCTATCGCGGCGATCCGCTGCCGCCGTCGCTGGAGGCGCGGCGGGCCTCCTTCACCGGCGTGGTGCTGGTCCCGGTGCGGATCGGTCCGCTGGTGGACGGGCTGGTCGACGGACGGAGGCCGGACACCGGGATCGAGATCTACGACGTGCCGCCGGCCGAGGCGGAGTTCCCGCTCTACCGCAGCCACCGCCCGCCGGAGGGTACGTCCGCCATCCGCCTGATGCGGGAACTGCCGGTCGGCGGACGGGTCTGGACCGTGCGCTACGACAGTCTGCCCGATGGGGTGCTGACCGCGCATGAATGGGTGCCGGGTGCGGTGCTGGCCGGCGGGATCGCGCTGAGCATCGCCCTGTCGCTGATCCTGCGCATGATGCTGGCGACCCATTCCCGCGCGGTGGAGCTGGCCGGGGAGATCACGGCCTCGCTGCGCCTGCAGGAGGCGGAACGGCAGCAGCTGTTCACCCAGGCGCCGCTGGGGATCGCGCTGGTCGGCACCGACGGGCTCCTGATGGACTGCAATCCGGCCTTCGCCGCCGCCGCGGGGCTGGTGCGGGAGGAGCTGCTGGGCGCCGATGTCCGGCTGCGTTTCGGTGACCAGGCGTCCGTCTTCGCGCTGGAAGCGGCGCTGCAGGGGGAAAGCGGCAAGCTCGAATCGGACCAGCCGCTGGTGCTCGGCGGGCGGCGCAGCCATTTCAGCCTGCATTTCCAGCCCGTCACCCTGGCGGGAGAGCTGAAATTCGTCCTGGCCTTCGTCGAGGACATCGGCGAGAAGCGCCGGGCGGAGCAGCATATCCAGTATCTGGCGCATTTCGACGCGCTGACCGGCCTGCCCAACCGGGTCCTGCTGTTCGACCGCATCGCCCAGGCCCTGCGCGAGGCGCGGCGCGAGGGCGGCAAGGTGGCGGTGCTGTTCATCGACCTCGACCGCTTCAAGGTCATCAACGACAGCCTTGGCCACAGCTTCGGCGACGAGGTGCTGCGGTCGGTGGCGCGGCGGCTGCAGGCCGGGCTGCGGGAATCGGACACGGTCGGGCGGCTGGGCGGCGACGAGTTCCTGATCGTGCTGCGCCGCGTGAACGAGCCGGAGGATGCGGCGCGGGTTGCCGAGAAGGTGGTGGCGCATCTGGCCAGCCCCTTCGCCGTCGGCGGTCAGAACTTCGTCGTGACGCCCAGCATCGGCATCAGCCTGTATCCCGACGACGCCGACGACCCGGAAGGGCTGATCCGCTGCGCCGACATCGCCATGTACCACGCCAAAGAAAATGGCCGGAACGGCTTCCGCTTCGTCACCAAGGAGATGGGCGCCAGATCGCGCGAGCGCATGGACCTGGAGGGCAACCTGCGCAACGCCATCCGCGAGGGCCAGCTGTTCCTGGTCTACCAGCCGCAGGTCGATACCCTGACCGGCCGCATCGTCGGGCTGGAAGCGCTGATCCGCTGGCGTCACCCGGAGGAGGGGCTGATCCTGCCCGGCCGCTTCCTGCCGGTGGCGGAGGAGACCGGGCTGGTGCTGGCGATGGGCGACTGGGTGCTGTTCGAAGCCTGCGCCCAGATCCGCCGCTGGCGCTCCCGCTTCGACCTGTCGATCCCGGTGGCGGTCAACGTCTCCGGCGCCCAGTTCCGTGACGGACAGCTGCCGGCCAAGGTCGCCCGCGCGCTGGACGCCAACGGCCTGAGCGGGCCGGAGCTGGAGATCGAGGTGACCGAAAGCACCCTGATCGACGACGTCGAATCGGCGGCGGCGACGCTGGGGGCGTTGAAGCAGCGCGGCGTGCTGATCGCGCTGGATGATTTCGGCACCGGCTATTCCAGCCTCAGCTACCTGCACCGGCTGCCGATCGACAAGCTGAAGATCGACCGGTCCTTCATCCACGACCTGTCGACCGGCGCCAGCGACGCCTCCGTCCCGCGCGCCATCGTCGGGCTGGGCCGCAGCCTGGGCCTGTCGGTCATCGCCGAGGGGGTGGAGACGCAGGAACAGCTGCAGCTTCTGCGCGATCTCGCCTGCGAAAGCTACCAGGGCTTCCTGTTCAGCCGCCCGGTCCCGGCCGAGGATGTGGAGCGGCTGCTGGACCGGCAGGGTGCTGCCCATGTGGTGGCGGTGGAGTGACGGCCGCAGCGGGATCTGTCATCGAAGGGGTATCGATTCGACCGGAGCGACCGGGAGCGGACACCCGTTATCCTGGGAAGTCCGCTGAAGTCGGGCCGCAGTCCGTTCGGCATTGCAACAGCGTGTCGATCACGGCCTTGTCGCTGTAGGGCTTCGCAATCACCGGACGGTGGCGGTGCGATTTGGGCAGTCCATCCTCACCATGACCAGTGGTGAAAATGAACGGAATGCCCGCGGCGGCCAGACGGTCTGCAACGGGATCGATGGTCTGGCCTCGCAGGTTGATGTCGAGCAGCGCAATGTCAAAGCGGTTTGTTGCGATGATTTTCAGAGCGCTGTCGATCGAGCCGACGGGGCCAAGGCAGATGGCGCCCTGGTCGCTCAGCACATCTTCCAAACTCATTGCGATCAAAGGCTCGTCTTCGACGATCAGGATGGTCAGGTCGGTCAAAGCATTGCTAATCAAGGTTCCCTCGCCTGATTTTGCGTAACGGTGTGAGTGAGGTGAAATTGAATTCAAATTGATTGTTTAAGGATCATAATTATTCTCTTGATAGATTTTGCATCCAATCAGTTCTGGCTTCTCCGGGAACAAAGACTCGCATTCTCTCGACAGCATCCGCATGATCCAACCGCCACGTTATAGGCCATGTGTCCTAATGCCGATGGATGGTGCCGCCCGCGCGGTTTCTCCATGCCAGACGGTATGAATACGTTCGTGAAGCGACGCTGGATCTGTGCCCGAGGCGGTTAAATGAACCGCATCGAATCAGAGGGAAAGGAGAAGAGAGCGTCCGTAGTGCGTTTCAAATTTGACCGTTTTGAAATCGCATCATTCCCGGTCGCAAGTGCGTAAGGCTGATATTGAACTGAATTTCCATAACGGTGATGTGTCGGAATGAGTAAAACTCAACAATTTTCATAAAATGAAGGGCGAGCGCGGCGTAAATATTTTGAAACAACATGCGTCGGAAATATGATCGACGACCTATCGAGGTCATTTAATCCTATCTCTGATGTTTTGGAACTCCGCCTGCGGGAAGTTCCATTCACTGTCCGGCAGGCGGATCGATGGCCGATGTCACGTCCCTGACCGCAGTGCGGGCGCGTTCAGAACCGCAACCCATCGTCTCCTCCCAGCAGCCCCAGCGTTGCCAGCGCCATCACCTGGGCCGACTGCACCATGTCGTCGATGCCGACCCACTCGTCAGGCTGGTGGGCGAGGTCGAGGATGCCGGGGCCGTAGGCGATGCAGTCCTTCAGCTGGCCGACGCGCACCACATGCTTCTGGTCGTAGGTGCCGGGGGAAACCACATGCTGCGCCGGGCGGCCCAGCACCGTCTCGATGGCGGCGGCAACCGCCCGCACCACCAGCGCGTCGGCGTCGGTCATCGTCGGCAGGAAGGCCAGCACCTCGCGCAGTTCGTAGTCGAAGCCGGGGCGGCTGCGGCGCAGATCCTCCAGGATGGCGACGATCTCGCCGCGGACCGCCTCGGGGTCCTCCTCGATCAGGTAGCGGCGGTCGATGACCATGCGGCAGCGGTCGGGCACCATCGGGCTCGGCAGGCCGTCATGGTCCTCGCGCTGGCCGCCATGGATGGCGTTGATGTTGATGGTGGACTGGCGCGCCCCTTCCGGCACCACCGGCATGTCGGTGCGCTTGGCGGCGAGGCGGGGGATCAGCTCGGTCTCGATCCGGTGCAGCACCGCACCCATGTGGCGCACCGCGCAGTTGCCGAGGAAGGGCATGGAGCCATGGGCGACACGGCCCTTGGTCTCGATCTCCGCCCACCAGACGCCGCGGTGGCCGATGCAGACGCGGTCGACGTTCAGCGGCTCCGGAATGATGACGTGGTCGACCCTGGGCCGGGAGAAATAGCCGAGCTTCGCCAGATGCCCGACGCCGCCGTAACCGCCCGATTCCTCGTCCACCGTGCCGGAGATCTCCAGGGCGCCGGCGGTCAGCAGCCCTTCCTCCAGCAGCGATTCGACCGCGACGATCGAGGCGGCGATGCCGCCCTTCATGTCGCAGGCGCCGCGGCCATAGACCCGGCCGTCCTTCACCACCCCGCCGAAGGGATCGACGGTCCAGCCCTGGCCGGCAGGGACCACGTCGATATGGCCGTTGAAATGGACGCAAGGGCCGGGCCGCGGCGCCTCGATGCGGGCGACGACGTTGGTGCGCGGGTAGCGGTCGCTGTCGCCGGCCGCCCCCTCCGCCCGCACATACTCCACCGTGAAGCCGCGCGCCGCCAGCCGCCGGCCGATCAGCTCGGCGCAGTCGGTGTAGACGTCGCCGGGCGGGTTGACGGTGGGAATGCGGATCAAGTCCCGGGTCAGCGCGACCAGATCGTCGCGCCGCGCCTCGATGCGGCTGAACAGCCGGCTGGTTGCGGCGTCGGTGTGTGAGCGCATGGCCTCTCCCGCGGCAAGGACGCCACCAGTGTCGTACCAAGCGGATGGTCCGTCCACCCCGCCTTTCGGGAAGTGCCCAGGTGGCGTTGCCGGGTTGTGTTTTGTGCAGCGCACTTTCCCGGACCGGCCGGGGCGGCTACAGTCGCCGCACCCCTCAGCGGAGAGTCCCTGCCATGACCGTCATGCACCCCATCGGGCTGAGCGCCCCGACCCTGGCCGATCCGGTGATCGCCGAGGCCGCCGCCCGCTTCGTCGCCGCCCGCCGCAGCGCGACCGGCCTCGCCGAGTTCCCCGGTCCGCTGCCGGCCGATCTCGCCACCGCCTACGCCATCCAGGCGACGGCGACCGCGGCCTGGCCCGACGAGGTCGCCGGCTGGAAAGTGGCGCGGGTGCCGCCGGCCCTGGAGGAAGCGCTGGGCGCCATGCGCTACATCGGCCCGGTCTTCGCCGGCACGGTCGCGGCGGCCGATGGCGGAGCGCTGAGCTTTCCGGTGATCCCCGGCGGATTCGGCGCGGTGGAGGCGGAGTTCGCGGTGCGCATCGCCGCCGACGCCCCCGCCGACAAGCTGGACTACAGCCCGGCGGAGGCCGCGGCCTTCATCGCCGCCGTCCATGCCGCCGTCGAGGTGGCGGGCGGGCCGCTGGCCCCGGTCAACGAGCTGGGGCCGACCGCCTCGACCGCCGTCTTCGGCAACAACGCCGGCCTGATCGTCGGCGAGGAGATCGTCGGCGGCGTCGAAGGCGCCGAGGCCCTGCGGGCCGAGGTGCTGATCGACGGGCAGAGCGTCGGGGTCGGCAGCGCGGCCAAGTTGCCGGGCGGCATCCCGGCGGCGCTGGCGGTTGCGCTGAGCATGGCGGTCCGCCTTGGCCGGCCGCTGAAGGCGGGGCAGTGGGTGTCCACCGGCGCCCTGACCGGCGTGCATTCCATCGCCATCGGCCAGCAGGCGCGGATCGCCTTCACCGGCCTTGCCCCGATGAGCGGCACCGCAGTCGCGGCGACGTCCGTCGCTTGACCATCTCGGCGGCGCCCGCCGCCTGACAGTCCGGACGCTTCAACCGTCAGCGTCGCGGATGGTGCAATCCAGGGTGGGGCGGGCGGCATGGCCGTCCACCGCCTTCGGGCGAGCCAAACGGGCGCGGGGATGCTTGAATGGCGTTCCCTTTCCCGTCGCCGGATCCATCCCCTTGTCCCAAGCCAGCGCTCCCCAGGCCAGCCTGCCGTCCGACGGCGACGCCGCGGCGTCCGTCCTGCCGCCGGTCCAGCTTCTGGCCGGGCTCGGTCTTGCCGTCGCGGGGGTGGTGGCCTTCTCCCTGCGGCCGGTCATCATCAAGCTGGCCTACCGCTACAATGTCGATCCGGTGACGCTGATCATGCTGCGCATGGTCTTCGCGCTGCCCTTCTTCCTCGGCATGGCACTGTGGTCGGGCGCCCGGAAGGGAGAGCGCGCGCCGGTTTCCGGGCGCGACCTCGCTCTGACCATCGGGCTCGGCGTCACCGGCTACTACGCCGCCAGCTTCTGCGATTTCCTGGGGCTGCGCTACGTCTCGGCCGGGATGGGGCGGCTGCTGCTGTTCCTCTACCCGACCATCGTCGTCCTGCTGTCGGCGATGTTCCTCGGCAAGCGGATCGGCCTGCGCGAGGTGGTGGCGCTGGTCGTCTCCTATGCCGGCGTGGCGCTGGTGGTGTGGTCGGAGGTCGGGACCGGCCACCCCAACTTCATGGCCGGGGCCGGGCTGGTCTTTATGGGGGCCTTCCTCTATTCGGTTTATCTGGTCGGCAGCAGCCGGGTGGTGCAGCGGATCGGCTCCATGCGCTTCACCGCCTATGCGATGACGGCGGCCTGCCTGTGCTGCATCCTGCAATTCGCCGTGCTGCGGCCCCTGTCGGCGCTGGAGCTGCCGCTGCCGGTCTATGGGCTGTCGGCGGTGATGGCGGTGGTCTGTACCGTGCTGCCGGTGCTGATGACGGCGGAGGCGCTGCGGCGGGTCGGCCCCAATCTGGTGGCGCTGAGCGGCGCCATCGGCCCGGTGGCCGCCGCTGTCTTCGGCTATCTGGTGCTGGCGGAGCCGATGGGCTGGCTGCAGCTGGCCGGTGCCGCCTTGACGGTGGCCGGCGTCATGATCATCACGCTGTGGAAGACCGCCTGAGGCCGTTCTTTCGACCATCGGCGGAATAACGGGCTTTCCGCCGCCGTCACCTGTTCCAAGAAAAATCGGGAGAAGGGACGAGTGCGATGACCAACGATTCGACCACGTCGGGCGGCTTCGCCACCGGTGCGGGAACCGCCACCGCCGGACAGGACGCGTTGCTTCTGGGAGCCCGCGTCCTGCTGGGCGCGATTTTCGTGCAGAGCGGCTTTGGCAAGCTGATGGCGCTCGGCGGCTTCATCGCCGGGCTGGAGAGCCAGGGCGTGCCGATGGCGGCGGTGATGGGCACCATCGGCGCGCTGGTGGAGACGTTCGGCGGGCTTGCCGTGGTGCTGGGCGCCTGGACCCGGCTGGCGGCGCTGCTGGTCGCGGCCTTCACCGTCGCCGCCACCCTGATCGCCCACCGCTATTGGGACGTCCCGCCGGAGGCGATGAAGATGCAGCAGATCCAGTTCATGAAGAACCTCGCCATCATCGGCGGCTTGCTGGCGCTGGTCGCGGCGGGTGCCGGGCGTTTCAGCATCGACGGCTGGCGCGCCCGGCGCTGACCTCAGTTGCGGGTCTCACTCATCGTATGCCATCAGCGAGACGCTGGGCACGTCGATGCGGTCGCGGCCGTTGAGGAAGGTCAGCTCCACCAGGAAGGCGGCGGCGCGGACGTCGGCGCCGACCTGACGCAGCAGGTTGATGGCGGCGACCATGGTGCCGCCGGTCGCCAGCAGGTCGTCCAGCACCACCACGCGCTGGCCGGGCTTCACCGCGTCGGCCTGCACCTCGATGGTGTCGGTGCCGTATTCCAGATTGTAGGAATGGGCGATCTTGTCGCCCGGCAGCTTGCCGTGCTTGCGCACCATGATGAACCCGATGCCCAGCGCCAAAGCCAGCGGGGCGGCGACCAGGAAGCCGCGCGATTCGATCCCGACCAGAAGATCCGGCTTGTGCGGGCGCACGGCCTCGGCCAGCTCGTCGATGGCGGCCTTCCAGGCAGCGCCGTTCGCCAGCAGCGGCGAGACGTCGTAGAACAGGATGCCGGGCTTCGGGAAATCCGGAATGCCGCGGATATGGTCTTTCAGGTTCATCGGAAATCTTGTCCGTAAAGGGTCCGGTGCCGGCGGGAACGGCCGGGTCCGCCGCCCGGCACTCTAGCGGCTGCCCGCCTGCGCGGAAAGACGCGATTGGACGCGGCCTGAGACGCCGTGTTCGGCGCCGGGCATGGCCGCCGTGCTGCGCGGCTATGCCGCATGGGGTTGACCATTCGGCGGTGCTCCGCCACGTTCGAGACGCACCGGTCGGTGTGCGGATGCGTGCGGCGGAGCCTGTGGCTGTAACATTGGCAAAGGACGGAGCGGCGGCGGAGACGGCCCGGATCGATGCCGGGCCGGAGGACGGCGGCTGGCGGATCGATGCCGCCGGGCGCTGGACGCTGCATGCCGCCGGGGCCGCGTCGGACGCGCTGGACCGGGCGCCGAAGCCGCAGGGCGGTGCCGCCGTGCGGCTCGATCTGGCACGGGTGGAGGCTCTCGACACCGTCGGCGCCTATCTGCTGAACCGCCTCACCGACCGGCTGCGGGCGGACGGGCACGCGGTGGAGGTGGTCGGGCTGCGGCCGGAGCATGCCGCCCTGTTCGGCGCGGTGCGCGATGCCGGCAAGGCGCCGCCCCATCCCATCGAGCGCGACCATCACCCGATCATGGACATGGTCGTCCGCACCGGCCAGACGACGGTGAATGCCGGCAAGGAGTTGCTGGACCTCGTCGGCTTCCTCGGCCTCGTCACCGTCACCTTCGGCCGGCTGATCCTGCGCCCGTCGCGCCTGCGCCTGACCTCCGTCCTGTTCCATATCGAGCAGACGGGCCTGAACGCCCTGCCGATCCTGGGGCTGCTGTCTTTCCTGATCGGCGTCGTCCTGGCCTTCCAGGGAGCGGACCAGCTGAAGCGCTTCGGGGCGGAGCTGTATGTCGTCAACCTGCTGGGCATCTCCGTCCTGCGCGAGATCGGCATTTTGATGACGGCGATCATCGTCGCCGGCCGCTCCGGCTCCGCCTTCACCGCGCAGATCGGCACGATGAAGGTGAACCAGGAGGTCGACGCCATCGGCACCATGGGTCTCGACCCGATTGAACTGCTGGTGGTACCGCGGGCGCTGGCGCTGATGATCTCGCTGCCGCTGCTGGCCTTCTACGCCGACGTGATGGGGCTGTTCGGCGGGGCGGTGATGGCCTACGCCACGCTGGACATCACCTTCGGGCAGTTCATCCGCCAGCTTCACAGCGCCGTCGGCATCAACACGGTCATCGCCGGCCTCATAAAGGCGCCGGTCTTCGCGCTCGTCATCGCCATGGTCGGCTGCTACGAGGGGCTGAAGGTCTCCGGCAGCGCCGAGAGCGTCGGCATCATGACCACCAAGGCGGTGGTGGAGGGCATCTTCCTGGTCATCGTCATCGACGCCGTGTTCTCCGTCGTCTTCTCCATGCTGGGGGTGTGATGATCGCCCCTCCCGTCATCCGGGTGCGGGGGCTGGTCACCCGCTTCGGCCCGCAGACCGTCCATGACGGGCTCGACCTCGATGTCGAGCGCGGGGAGGTGCTGGGCGTCGTCGGCGGGTCCGGCACCGGCAAGTCGGTGCTGCTGAAGGAAATCCTGGGGCTGATCGAACCGTCCGCCGGCCGGATCGAGCTGCTGGGCCACGACACCGCCGAACTCGGCCGGGCGGAGCGCACGGCGCTGCAGGCCCGCACCGGCGTGCTGTTCCAGAACGGCGCGCTGTTCAGCTCCATGACGGTGGCGGAGAATGTGATGCTGCCGCTGAAGGAGCACACCGATCTGCCGCCGGCGCTGATCGCCGAGGTGGCGCGGGTGAAGATCGCCATGGCCGGCCTGCCGCCCGATGCCGGGACCAAGCATCCGGCCCAGCTGTCGGGCGGCATGATCAAGCGCGCCGGTCTGGCCCGCGCGCTGGCGCTCGACCCCGACATCCTGTTCCTGGACGAACCGACCGCCGGCCTCGACCCCATCGGCGCCGCCGCCTTCGACACCCTGATCCAGGGGCTGCAGCGCAGCCTGGGGCTGACCGTCTTCATGGTCACCCACGACCTGGACAGCCTGACCTCCATCTGCGACCGCATCGCCGTGCTGGTCGACAAGAAGATCAGGGTGGGGACGTTGGCCCAGCATCTGGCCGATCCGCATCCCTGGATCCGCGATTACTTCCACGGACCGCGCGGCCGCGCGGCCCTCGACGCGAAAGAGCGCAACGACGCTCGACAGCTTGCGAAAGGCTAGGGGCACCTCATGGAAACCCGTGCCAGCTATATCCTGGTCGGCAGCTTCGTGCTGGCTCTGGTCGCCGGACTGCTGGTCTTCACCGCCTGGATCGCCAAGGTCCAGCTCGACGAGACGCGCGAGACCTACCGCATCTACTTCACCGGATCGGTCACCGGCCTGCAGCAGGGAAGCCCGGTGCGCTATCGCGGCGTGCCGGTGGGCACGGTGTCGGACATCCGGCTCGACCCCGACAACGTGACGCGGGTGCGGGTGACGGCCCAGGTGCAGAACGGCACGCCGGTCATGGCCGATTCCATCGCCTCGCTGGAGGTGCAGGGCATCACCGGCGGCGCCTATGTCCAGATCTCCGGCGGGACGGTGGGGGGCAAGCGCCTGACCGCCACCGATGCCGACGGCGTGCTGACCATCCCGTCGCGGCCAAGCTCGCTGACCGCGGTGGTGGACAGCGCGCCGCAGCTGGTCAACCGCGCGCTGGAGGTCATCACCAGACTGGGCGAGCTGCTGAACGGCGAGAACCAGAAGGCCATCGGCGAGATCCTGGACAACGCCCGCATCCTCAGCGGCGAGCTTGCCCGCGCCGGCTCCGGCCTGGAGGAGACGATGGCCCAGGCGCGGCAGACGCTGAACGGCTTCGAGACGGTCGGGCCGCAGCTGGACCGCACGCTGGCGCAGGCGCGGGAAACGCTGGCGACGGTGGACGGCAGCGCCAAGCAGCTGACGGGGGAAACGCGCGAGCTGATGCGTTCGCTGAAGCGCACCTCCGACACGCTGAACAGCCTGATGGCCGAAAATCGCGAGCCGGTGCGGGACTTTACCGCCACCGGGCTGTATGATCTGACGCTGCTGATCTCCCAGCTGCGCGACCTGTCCGGGCAGCTGTCGCGGGTGATCACGCGGATCGAGAACGACCCGTCGAACTTCCTCTTCGGCGGGACGCGGCAGGGTGTGGAGGTGCGTGGGAAATGACGGGGACGGCGATCTTGCGGAAGGGGACGGGCAAAGGGGCGGCGCGGTCGGTGCTGGGCGCAGTGACGGGGGCCGTCCTGCTGCTGGGGCTTGCCGCCTGCTCCACGCTGAACCCGACGGCGCCGCATCTCTATACGCTGACCCCGCGCGCCAGCGTCGCCCCCGGTCCCAAGGCCGACTGGCAGCTGCTGGTCGAGACGCCGTCCGCCGCCGCCGGGATCGACACGCCGCGCATCGCGCTGGCCCGCACGCCGACCTCGCTCGACTATTACGCCGACGTGTCCTGGGCCGACCGGGCGCCAAACATGGTGCAGGGGCTGATCGTCCAGACCTTCGAGGACAGCGGGCGGATCGTGTCGGTCGGGCGCGATACGGTGGGCCTGCGCTCCGACTATGTGCTGAAGTCGGAACTGCGCGACTTCCAGGCCGAATATGCCACGCCGGGGGCCGCCCTGCCGGACCGGGTGCATGTGCGCCTGTCGGCCAAGCTGGTCGCCATGCCGCGCCGGACCATCGAAGCGGGCGAGACCTTCGAGGCATCGGTGCCCGTGCGCGGCCGGTCCTTCACCGACATCGTCGCCGCCTTCGACGAGGCGCTGGGCAAGGTCACCGGCGACCTGGTTACCTGGTCGCTGTCGCAGCGCTTCCGCGCCTCCGGCGGCTGAGCGGCCAAGCTGGAGCACGGCTGCAACCGCAGGTGCCGCATCCGAAAAGACCTTGCCACGCCCGCATAGCCACGTACGTAATAGGGATGTTCGCGCAGCGCAGGATCGGGCGATGACGGATTTGTCGGACGTGTCCCGGGAAGAGTTGGAGGCGATGGCCGAGGCGGGGCGCGAGGTCCGCCTGTGCCAGCGCGTCCTGGCCAAGACTGGCGACACGGTGGTGGGCGAGCTTCTGCGCGGCCATGGCACGCTCTATGAGTGGAAGCACTATCCGCCGGGCGACGTCTACGATGCCGAATTCCACGCCCAGTACTATTACCACTGCCACCCGGAAGGCGAGCGGCCCGATGGGGAGCATGGGCATTTCCACACCTTCCTGCGGCC
Organism: Azospirillum sp. VT-I1; assembly: GCF_055698305.1. Taxonomy (NCBI): domain Bacteria; kingdom Pseudomonadati; phylum Pseudomonadota; class Alphaproteobacteria; order Rhodospirillales; family Azospirillaceae; genus Azospirillum; species Azospirillum sp. VT-I1. Next base: position 82,777 of record NZ_CP168806.1, read on the forward strand.
CCACGGCATGCCGTCCGGCCTGTGGCCGGCGCCGCTGCCCGATTTCCAGCCGCCGGAGAACGACAACGACGCACTGTCGCACCTGATCGGCATCGCCATGGACGTCGCCGGCCAGCCGGTGCGCCTGTTCACCACCAACCGCTGGGTGACGGGGGAGACCTGGTACGGGGCCGACGACGTGATCGCCATGCTCGACGCCTTCGAGATCGACCATGCCCGCCCGTCCTGGCCGGCCAACCGCTGGATCACCGCGATGATGCGGCTGTTCCGCCCGACCATCGTCGCCCTGCTGCGCGAGCGCGATGCCGCCATCCGCCGCTGGGCCGACGCGCATCCCGACGCCTATGTCTACGAGGACCGCGGGTTGGAGGTCGCCTCGCAGCGCCACATCTCGGTGGAGGAGCAGATCGCCGAGGTCGCCATCCAGCTGCGCGGTGCCCGCCGCCGCCGTCCGATCCTGCCGGAGCCGCCCAGCTTCGTCGAACTGCCCTGATCCTCCCTGCGATCCCGGATCCGTCCTACGATCTATGACCCGCCGGCGTTAATGAAGGTTCAACCGTTTCGGAAGATCCTCGACCGTGTGGACAAGTCTCCGCCCACATCCGCGCGGGTATCGCCTCTTCGCGACAGATAAGGAGACGGACCAGGGCAGGAAGGGTCCCGGACCCATGAGTGACGGTATGAAGTCGGGTCATCTGACCCAGCAGGACGTGGCGCGCCTTCTGGCCGACCCGTCGCCGAGCAGCCGGACCGATCTGGCCGCCAAGCTGGCCCAGCAGTTCGACAGTCCCGAGCTGTCGCAGGCGGAGCACAAGCTGGCGGAGGACATCATCCGCCTGATGGTCAACGATACGGTCCTGCGCGTCCGCCAGACCCTGGCCGAGAACCTGAAGTCCAGCCCGTCCCTGCCGCGCGACGTCGCCCTGACCCTGGCCCGCGACGTGGAGGCGGTGGCGATCCCGCTCCTCAGCGTCTCCACCGTGCTGACCCCGGCCGATCTGGTCGAGATCGTGCGATCCGGGGGAGCCGGGGCCGAGGCGAAGAGCACCGCCATCGCCCAGCGCCCGACCGTGCCGGCGGTGGTCGCCGACGCGTTGATCGAAAGCGGGTCCGAACGCGCCGTCGCCGCGCTGGTCGCCAACGAGGGGGCGGAACTGGGCGAGCAGAGCCTGGGCCGCGTCATCGACCGCTTCGGCGCCAGCGAGGCGGTGCAGGACCCGCTGGTCCACCGCTCCAAACTGCCGATCACCATCGCCGAACGGCTGGTCGCCGTGGTGTCGGAACGGTTGCGCCAGCATCTCGTCGCCCATCACGAGCTGCCGGCCAAGGTCGCGTCGGAGCTGATCCTGCAGAGCCGCGAACGGGCGACCGTGGCGCTGTTCACCGGGGAAAGCGACGAAGGGGCGCTCGACCGGCTGGTCGGCCAGCTTGCCCGCACCGGCCGCCTGACGCCCTCGCTGCTGGTCCGTTCGCTATGCACCGGCGACATCGCCTTCTTCGAGATGGCCATGTCGCGCATGGCGAACGTGCCGCTGACCAACGCCCGCCTGCTGATCCACGACGCCGGCCGGCTGGGGCTGAAGTCGCTGTACGACAAGGCGAAGCTGCCGCCGGCCCTGCTGCCGGCCTGCCGAATCGCCATCGACGTGCTGAAGGAGACCCCCTATGACGGCGAGCCCGGCGACCGCGAACGCCACCGCCGCCGCGTCATCGAGCGCATCCTGACCCAGTACGAGGATCTGGCGCCCGAGGATCTGGAATTCCTGCTGGCGAAGCTGGGCGACATCATGCAGCCGGAAAACGCCGCGGCGTGACCGACAGGATGGTCTCTACGGATGCAAGCTCCGCCGGTTCCGCGGAGACCGTCCGCCGTCTCGAAGCCCGCGTAGCCGAGCTTGAGGCCGCTCTGCGGCAGAGCGAGGCGGGGGCGGGCGAGGCGCGCTTCCGCTCCCTGGTGCAGACCGCGGCCAGCATCATCCTGGTGCTGGGCGAGGACGGCCGCGTGCAGGAGGCCAACCGGGAGGCCGAGCGTGCCTTCGGCATGACCGTCGGCGGCGCCTTCGGCCGTCATTGGACGGAGGTGATGGGGGAGCGTCCGACCGGCGCCTTCGCCGCCCAGCTCGCCATCGCCGTCCAGGGCACGGAGATCCGCAACTTCGAACAGGCGCTGCGCGAGCAGGACTGCATGAGCGAGCGGGTGCTGCTGTGGAACCTGAACCGCCTGCCGGAGGCGGACGGCGTGCCGCCGGGCATTCTGTGCGTCGGCCAGGACATCACCCGGCGCAAGCGGGCGGAACTGGCGCTGCGGCAGGCCCGCGACGAGCTGGAGATGCGCGTCGCCGAACGCACCCGCGCCCTGATGCAGGAAATCCAGGAGCGCCGCCGCGCCGAGAAGGCACTGATCCAGGCCAAGGAGCAGGCCGAACTGGCCAACCGCGCCAAGAGCGAGTTCCTGGCCAACATGAGCCACGAGCTGCGCACGCCGCTGAACGCCATCATCGGCTTCTCGTCGATGATGGAGAGCGAGATCGTCGGGCCGCTCGGCCATCCCAAATATCTCGACTACGCCAAGGTGATCGGCAAGTCGGGGCAGCATCTTCTGGCCGTCATCAGCGACATCCTGGACGTCGCCAAGATCGAGGCGGGGAAGCTGGAGATGCACCCGCAGCCGATGGACGTGCGCGACGCGGTGGAAAGCTCGCTGCTGCTGATCGCCGAGCGGGCGGAGGAGAACGGCCTGACCCTGACCCAGGACATCGCCCCCGATACCCCGCACCTGCTGGGCGACCCGGTGCGGGTGAAGCAGATCCTGCTGAACCTGTTGTCCAATGCCGTCAAGTTCACCCCGGCCGGCGGCAGCATCGCGCTGCGCGTCCGCCCGGACTGCGGCCGCATCCTGATCGAGATCGCCGACACCGGCATCGGCATGAGCGCGGAAGGCATCGCCGTGGCGCTGCAGCCTTTCGGACAGGTCGACAGCCAGCTGTCCCGCCGCTCCGGCGGCACCGGGCTGGGGCTGCCGCTGGTCCGCTCCTTCGTCGACCTGCTGAACGGCACGCTGGACATCCGCAGCCGCGAAGGGGAAGGCACGACGGTCAGCGTGCGCCTGCCGGTTGCTCCACCCTATGACGGCGAATAGCACGGAGATCGAAGGCCGGTGATGGAGCATGCCGTGTTGCCGGCCGGCGGACGGGCCGAAGCCCAGCCGGCCGTCGCGGTGGTCCTGGGCATTTCAGGGATCGATCCGCTGGAATGGGATGCCTGCGCCGACGGCCATGGACCGTTCCTCGGCCATGCCTGTCTGCGGGCGGGGGAGGACAGCGGACTGGCCGGGCCGGCGAACGGCTGGAATCCCGTTCATCTGACGGCGCGGGAGGCGTCCGGGCGGATGATCGGCGCGGTTCCGCTCTATTTGCGGGACCGCTCCGAGGACGAGCATTGGTCCGATCAGGCCTGGATCGACGGTTTTCATGCTGCCGGCGGCCGCTATTTCCCGAAGCTGGTGGCGGCTGTCCCTTATGCGCCGGTCACCGGTCCGCGGCTGCTGCTGCGGGCGGGGGCACCGCCGGGCACGGCGGATGCATTGATCGACGCGATGCGGACGCTCGCCCACCGCAACGGCCTGTCCTCCATCCATGTGAATTTTCCGGACGAAGCCGACCGCTCCCGCTTCGAAGCCGCGGGATGGCTGACCCGTCATGCCGTGGAATATGAATGGCGGAACGACGGATACCGGGAATTCGGCGACTTCACCGCCGCCTTGTCGAAACACCGCCGCGAAAACCTGCTCTGGGAACGCCGCAAGGTTCTGGCGAGCGGGGTGAGCGTCCGCGACGTGCCGGGCAGCGCGGTGGGCGAGGCCGATGTCGCTCTTTTCCTCGCTCTGCTGGACGACCTGCATGCCCGCCGGGCGACGCGCCAGCCCCTGACCGCCGACTTCGTCCACCGGCTCTGCGCCGCGCTGGGGGATGCGGTAACGCTGACCTTCGCCAAAGCCGATGGTGTCGTGATCGGCACGCTGCTGGCCGTCGAGGGGGACGGCCGGCTCTATGTGCGCAACTGGGGGGCGCGGGAGGAGGCGAGGCTGGTCCATTTCGAGGTCTGCTATTACCGGACCATCGAGCGGGCGATCGCCCGCGGCCTGAGTGCGGTGGATGGCGGCCGGGGCGGGCCGCACAAACTGGCGCGCGGCTTCCGTCCGAAGCTGGCCCATGCCTGCCACTGGTTCCGCCACACCAGCATGCACCGCGCGGTGGCGGAGGGGCTGGGCCAGCACAACGCGAAAGTCCTCGCCATCCTTGCGCAGGAACAGGCCCGCTCGCCCTTTCGGCCAGCGGGCGGGCGTTAGCCGCTTGCGCGCGGCGGCGCGGCGGGCCACTTTGCCTGTTTGAATAGACGACCGGCGGAGTGGGACATGGCGGTGAGCCGCGACGATCTGAAGACGCGCATCGGGCAGGCGCTGGGCGAGGCGAAGGCCGATCTCGTCATCAAGAACACGCGCTTCCTCAATGTCGTCACCGGCGAGATCGCCGAGGGCGACATCGCCGTCTGCGGCGAGGTCATCGTCGGCACCTACGAGTCCTATGACGGGGTGGAGGAGATCGACGGGCGCGGGCTGACCGTGGTTCCGGGCTTCATCGACACCCATGTCCATTGCGAATCCACCTGCGTCACCCCGCAGGAGTTCGACCGCTGCGTTCTGCCGCGCGGCACCACCACCGCCATCTGCGACCCGCACGAGATCTGCAATGTGTTGGGCGAGCGGGGGCTGCGTTACTTCCTGGACAGTGCCGGCGGGACGACGCTCGACCTGTTCGTGCAGCTGTCCTCCTGCGTGCCGGCGACGGAGCTGGAGACCTCCGGCGCGCGGCTGGAGGCGCCGGACCTGATCCGCCACATGGACCATCCCCGCGTTCTGGGGCTGGCGGAGTTCATGAACTTCCCCGGCGTCTTCCACAAGGTGGACGGGGTGCTGGACAAGCTGGCCGCCTTCGACGGGCGCCACATCGACGGCCACGCCCCGCTGGTGACTGGGAAGGAGCTGAACGCCTATCTCTCCTGCGGCATCCGCAACTGCCATGAGACGACCAGCGCCGCGGAGGCGATGGAGAAGCTGCGCAAGGGCATGCAGGTGCTGATCCGCGACGGGTCGGTGTCGAAGGACGTCCATGCCCTGGCCGAAGTCATCGGTCCCGAGACCTCGCCCTTCCTGGGCTTCTGCACCGACGACCGCAACCCGCTGGACATCGCGGAGGAAGGGCACATGGATCACCTGATCCGCAGCGCCATCCGCCTCGGCGCCCCGGTCGCCCATGTCTACCGCGCCGCCACCTGGTCGGCCGCCCGCGGCTTCCGTTTGTACGACCGCGGTCTGGTGGCGCCGGGGCACCGCGCCGACCTCGTCCTGCTCGACGATCTGGAGGAGTGCGCGGTCAACCGGGTTATCCGCAACGGCCGCGTCGTCGGCCCGCACAGCTTCGATGGCCGGCCTGCGGTGACGCCGGTGGGGCTGGATTCGGTGAAGCTGGAGCCGGTGGCGGAGGAGGATTTCATCGTGCCGGCCGGCGGGTCGGTCCAGTCGGTGATCGGGCTGGAACCGGGTAAGATCCTGACCGAACACCGGCGGATCGAGGTGCCGGTGGTGGGCGGCCACATGGTGGCCGATCCGTCGCGCGACCTGTTGAAGATCTGCGTCTTCGCCCGCCACGGCAGCAACCGCAACATCGGACGCGGATTCGTCCAGGGTTTTGGTTTCGCGGAAGGGGCGCTGGCCTCGTCGGTCGGCCATGACAGCCACAACATCTGCGTGGTGGGGGCCAGCGACGCCGACATGCGCATCGCAGTCAATCGGCTGATCGAGCTGCAGGGCGGCTTCGTCGCCGTGCGCGACGGCAAGGTGGTGGGCGAGCTGGCCCTGCCGCTGGCCGGGCTGATGAGCCTGGAGCCGTTCGAGACGGTGGAGGCGAGGCTGCGCACCCTGCGCGCCGCCGTCCGCGCCATGGGCTGCCCGCTGGCCGAGCCCTTCCTGCAGCTGGCCTTCCTGCCGCTGCCGGTCATTCCACACCTGAAGATCACCGACCGCGGCATGGTGGACGTCGACTGTTTCGAACTGATTGCCGCCTGAACGGGCGGGTTGCCCGGGAATGAGGCAGAAGGTTGGAAAGTGAGCGGAGTCCGATCGTTCTGGGGAACGACACGGTCATGCAGGCGATTCCCCCTCTCCCCTTGCGGGAGAGGGCCGGGGTGAGGGGTCGCAAACTCAAGAATTCCATCGGCCTGTCGGCCGCCGCACCCTCACCCCACCCCCTCTCCCGCAAGGGGAGAGGGGGTTTCGAGCGGACGGGCTTTTGTCTAAAAATCGGCAGCAACGGGCCCGGACCCTCTGGCACAGGCTTTGCCACGACAGCACATTATCAGTTGTTCGTCATCGAGCGAGCCCGATCAGCCATGACCCATCTGGCCCCGGTGATCCACCAGTCACATGACCTGCTGCCGGTCCGGCCGCCGGAGACCGTGTCGATGCGGACACGGGACGGCGCGCGGCTGGATGCGGACCTCTACCGGCCGGACGCCGCCGGCACATGGCCGGTGCTGCTGCTGCGCGTCCCCTGCGGCCGGCGCACCGCGCTGACCAGCCATTATGCCCATCCCCGCTGGTATGCGGCGCGCGGCTATGTGGTGGTGGTGCAGGATGTGCGCGGCTGCGGCACGTCGGATGGTCGTTTCCGCCCCTTCGAGGCGGAGCGGGAGGACGGGGCCGACGCCGTGGCCTGGGCGGCCTCGCTGCCGGGATCGTCGGGAGCGGTGGCGATGTATGGCTGCGGCTATGCCGGGATGGCGCAATGGCTGGCGCTGGCGGAGCAGCCGGGCGCCCTGCGCGCCGTGGCGCCGGCCTTCGCCGGCTGGGACGTCTTCTCCGACTGGGCCTATGAGGGCGGCGCCTTCCGGCTGGCCGACGCCATGGGCTGGGCCCTGCGGACCGCCGCCGAGGCGGCGCGGCGGGTGGAGGACGGAACGGGTCACCGCATCCTTTCCGACGCGGCGCGCAGCCTGCCCATCGACGACGAGATCCCGTCGCGGCCGCAGGCCCTGCGCGACTATGCCCGCTATTCCCATTACGACGACTGGCTGACCAACCCGGTGCCCGGCCCGGCCTGGACCGCGCTGTCGCCCAAGGCGATGCTGTCCGACATGCCGGCGGACGTCGCCGTGCTGCAGCTGGGCGGCTGGTACGACCCGCGGCTGGCCGGAACGCTGGACGCCCACGACCTGCTTGCGGCCGACCGGCTTGTCGCTCGCGGCAGGGCGCCGGTGCGGCTGGTGGTCGGTCCCTGGGGTGCCGACGGTCCCGCCGCGGCGCCGGGGGAGGCGCCGACGCTCGACACGCTGCAGCTCGCCTGGTTCGACCGCGTGCTGAAGGGGCAGGGGGCCGACCGCGGCGGGCCGGTGCGCCTGCATGACGTTGAGAGCGGGCGCTGGCACGACCTGCCCGCCCTGCCGGCAGCCGAGGCGGTACTGCATCTGGCCAGCGATGGCCTCGCCAACCGGCAGGGCGGTCGGCTGGGGCCGGAGATGCCCGATTTCGAGGCGCTCGACGTGGTGGTGCATGATCCGCGCAGCCCGGTGCCGACGGTTGGCGGCCATGCGGTGCCGACCGCTGCCGGGCGCTTCGACCGCGCCGCCGTCGACCGCCGGCCGGATGTGGCGACCTACACCAGCCTGCCCTTGGACGAGCCGCTGATGCTGGCCGGGCGGGTGGCGCTGGACCTGTGGGTGGAGGCCGACGCCCCGTCCTTCGACGTCAGCGCCGTGCTGTCGGTGATGCGCCCGGACGGACAGGTGTTGCCGCTGACCCAGGGCCATGCGCGGGTGGAGCCGGGCGATCCGACCCGGCCGCTGACCATCGCCATGCGGGCGGCCTGCGCCACGCTGGCGCCGGGATCGGCGCTGCGCCTCAGCCTCGCCGGCTCCTGCTTCCCGGCCTATCCGGTCAATCCCGGTACCGGGGCCGAGCCGGGCGAGACCCGCCGGGTCGATGCGCTGCCGATCACGCTGCTGATCCACAGCGGTCCGGACCGGCCATCGCGCCTGCGCCTGCCGGCCTGAGAAAGTCCGGGCCAAAAAGTCAGGGCCATAAAGTCACGGAAGGTCGCCGGCCTCGTCCGCGTCGGCCTTTCCCGCCGCCTTCAGGCAGAAATCCAGGCTCTGCGACAGGAAGCGCATCATCAGGTCGCGGAAGGGCGTCTTGTCGCCGACCGCCCATGCCCGCTCGACGAGATCGAGATACAGGCCGCGGTCCTCCGCCAGGACCACCACCGGCGGAAAGCCGGCGCGGTTCAGGATCAGGTTGCACAGCAGCAGGGCGGTGGCCCGGTTGCCGGCGTGGAAGGGACGGATGGCGCTCAGCCGGTGATGCGCCTCGAAGGCGGTATCGGGACCGGCTTCCGTCTTGCGCATCCAGGTCGACAGCGCCGACATCGACACGCGCAGCTTGGCCGGGTCGGGCGCCGTTTCCGCCGGATCGTCCTTCGGCGGGCCGTTGCGGTACTTGCCGGCCTCGTCCTCGATCCCGCGATACAGCACGCTGTGGAAGGCGGCGACCGTCCGCTCCGTCACGGCGCCCGCCGGATCGAAGGACAGCCGCGCCATCAGCTCCAGCGCCGCGCGATGGTTCAGCACGAAGCGCTGCTCCTCCACCGCGCGGTGGCGCAGGATGCTGCCGCGCTCCAGGATCGCCTTGACGTCGGCGGGCTTGACCGGCACCTCCTCCAGCGCCGCGGCGCTGACGGTGAGGTCCAGTTCGAAGCGGTCGGCGATGCCGTGCACGACCTCCTGCGGCAGGGGGCGGGCCGCGTCCAGCGCCCGTTTCTTCTCCGCGATCTCGTCGAGCAGGGCCATCGGTCACTCTGGTCTGGTGGCGGAGGAGGGTTGGTCAGGGAGGGTGCCCGGCGCATCATGCCGCGCCCCCTGCGGGGATTTGCCGCTTGGACGGGCACGGTTGCCGGTTTTAGGATCCCTGTCAAGATGTCCACAACCCAGCCATGGCCGGCCGCAACCGCTTGAAACAGGCGGAAGGCGCTTGATTTCGCGGGATGCGAGGGGGAGGTCGCTGCGATGACCTATGTCGTCTGGGACGAATCCATGAGCGTCGGCGTGCCCGTCCTTGACGACGAGCATCGGCGGCTCCTCGACCTGTTCAACGGCCTGCTGGAAAGCGGCATCACCCCCGCCAACCGGGAGGAGCTGTCCAGCCTGCTCGCCAGCCTGCAGGACTATGTCGCCGTCCATTTCGCGCGGGAGGAGGCGATGATGGAGCGCTGCGGCTATCCCGACCTGGACGGCCACCTCGCCGCCCACCGCTATTTTGCCGACGAGGTGGAGAAGCTGGCCCGCGACTTCGACGGCGACAACCCCACCATGCTGCGCGTCGACCTGATCCTTCTGCTGAAGGATTGGTTCGTGGAGCACATCCAGCAGACGGACAGCCTGTACAAACCCTATGTGGGGGAAGTCTCCCTCTCCCCCCGGGGAGAGGGCATTAAACAGCTACTTCGCCGCGGCCTTTTGCTCGGCCAGCCCTTCCTCCAGCTTGGCCTGGATGGCGGCCTTGTCGGTGTCCTCGTCGGCGTTGCGCAGCGCGCGCATCCATTGGAACCGGGCCTCGTTGCGGCGGCCGGCACGCCAATAGGCGTCGCCGAGATGGTCGTTGATGGTGGGGTCGCCCGGCTTCAGTTCCACCGCGCGCTCCAGCTTCGCGACCGCGCCCTCGAAGTCGCCCAGCTTGTAGAGCGCCCAGCCCAGGCTGTCGACGATGTAGCCGTCGCGCGGGCGCAGTTCCACCGCGCGCTCCACCATCGCCCTGGCCTTGTCCAGATGCTCGCCCCGGTCGATCCAGCTGTAGCCGAGGAAGTTCAGCAGCGACGGCTCGTCCGGACGCAGCTTCAGCGCGGTCTGCAGGTCGGCCTCCGCCTTCGGCCACTGCTTGGTCTTCTCATAGCTCATGGCGCGGGCGTACAGCAGCGGCCAATGCCGTTCCTGCGGCGCGCCGATCCGCTCCAGCGCGGTGGTGTAGGCGGGGATCGCCTCGTCGTACCGCTTGGAATAGCGGTAGATGTCGCCCAGCCGGGTCACGGCGTCGGTGCGTTCCGGCCGTTCGGCGGACAGGGCCGCGAGGATCGCGATGGCCTCGTCGTTGCGGTTCATGCGGGCGAGGCTGTCGGCCTCGCGCATGCGGGCGGTCCAGCCCAGCAGCGGGTCCTTCGCCAGCCGGCGATAGGCGGTCAGCGCCTCCTCGTGATGGTCGCGGGAGGCAACGATGTCGCCGATCAGCAGATGGGCCAGCGCCAGATCGTCGCGCAGGTGCAGCGCGATGCGGCCGAACAGCAGCGCCGGCTCGTCGGCATTCTCGTGATGCAGGGCGCTGCCCAGGTCGAACAGCGCTTCCGCCAGACCCGAGCGGGCATCGGGTACCGGGCGGGTGGCGGACGGCGCCTTCGCCATGGCGTCCAGCGCCGGCTCCACCAGAAGCCCGTCGGGGTTGTTGACCTGGAAGGTCTCGTAGAGCTTGCGCGCCTCGTCCGTCTTGCCGGTGCGCACCATGAAGTTGCCGACGATCTGCACCACCCGCAGCGGCGCCTCGGTGTCCGTCACCTTGACGTAGCGGGCCGCCGCATCCTCGCTGCGGCCGGCGAGGTCGAGGATCAGGGCGGCGTGCAGATTGTAGAGCGCGCCGAAGCCCTGGACGGCGGCCAGCGGTTCCAGCGCGGCCAGCGCCTCGTCCGTCTTGCCGCGGGCGGTCGCGAGCCACGCGCGGGTCAGCGGCGTGATGAAGCGGCCGAGCCCGTCGGTCGGCAGGCGGGCGGCATAACCGTCGGCCTCGTCCAGCTTGCCCTTCGCGAGTGCATCGGCGGCCAGCAGGGTCAGCGCCATCTGCGGCTCGCCCTGTTCGCCCAGCAGCCGGGCGGCATAGCCGATGGCGGTGTCGATCTGCCCTTCGCCCAGCCGCAGCAGGAAGGTGCGGCGCAGCAGGGCCTGATCGTCGGGATCGGCGGCCAGAGCCTGGGCGGTGAAGCGCGCCGCCGCCGTCCAGTCGTCCTGGTGCTGGGCATAGCGGCCGGCCAGATAGCTGCCGGTGGCGGAGCCGGCGCTCTCGCCGGCCGGACCGGCGGCGAAGGCCGGGGCCAGCATTGGCCCTGCAAATACGCCGCTGGCCAGCAGGGCGGCCAGGGAGGTCGGCAGCAACCGGCGTCGGAAACTCGTCATGCTCTCGTCACCTCGTTTTCCGAGTCGGTATCCCATCATTTTCGGCGGGGCGCGGGCAAGAGACTTTCGTGCTCCTCCCCTTTTCGCACCTCGATCACCGCCAATCCCGCCGCACCTGCTCGATCCGTCCGGCGCGCAGGATGTCGGTGGCGTGGGCGTCCATATGGGCGCGCAGAGGCTCCGGCATGCCCGGCGACAGCGTGGCGCCCTCCACCGACCAGCGGGCCATCCAGGACAGGGTGCGCAGCCAGGTGAGACGCCGCAGCGGCTTCAACCAGGGCCGCACCTCGTCGGCAAGGTCGCCGGGCACCGCCATCGCCCAGGCCTCGACGAAGGCGTCGATGTCGGCCGGCGCCAGTTCCGCATTCACCGCCGGGTCCCATTTGGTGGAGGTGTAGAGGCTGGCATGGGCGAGGTCACTGGCCGGGTGGCCGTATTGCAGCTTCTCAAGGTCGGTGAACCAAGCCTTGCCGTGATCGTCGATCAGGAAATTGCCGGGATGCACGTCCACCCCCACCGCGGTCAGCGGCATTGGGGCCTCCGGCGGCGGCGCGAGGTCGTCGCTGCGGGCGGCGGCAAGCTCCTCCGCGATCAGGGCACGGGCGTCGGCGTCCAGCGCGGCGCGGTCGAACCACTCCGCCTGCCGCTCCACCTGGGCCAGCAATGCGGCGACCGGATCGGGCGGGGCGGGCAGCGGCTCGTAGAAGTCGGGCGGGGCCATGCGGTGGATCGCCGCCAGTGCGCGGGCGATGGCCGGCATGTCGGCGGGAAGGATGGGAGTGCGCCCTTCCACCTCGCCCACCACCAGCGCGCCGAGCGGCAGCCCCTCGCCCGGCGGCAGCAGGCCGGCGAAGCGCGGGGTGTGCCCCGACGGCTCCGCCCGCCGGAAGGCGGCGGCCTGCCGGTCCAGCGCCGTCCAGGCATCGAGGCCCAGCTGGCTCCAGCGCGGGATGCGGGCGACCAGCCGGCGGCCGCGCAGCCGCACATGGTCGTGGGCGACGCCCTTCAGCGGCATCGGCTCCAGCGCGTCGGGGGAGAGGTCGGCAAGGCGCGGCAGCCGGATCAGGGCGGCGTGCAGGGCCTCCATGGAGAAGCCGGCCACTCCACTCATTCCAACTCCTCTCACGCCATATGCTCGCGCAGGCGGGGCATCAGCTCCACCAGATTGCAGGGGCGGTGGCGGTTGTCGAGCTGCCAGACCAGGATGTCGTCCCAGGCGTCGCGGCAGGCGCTGGGCGAACCCGGCAGGGCGAAGATGTAGGTGCCGTTGGCGACGCCGCCGGTTGCCCGGCTCTGGATGGTGGAGGTGCCGACCTTGGCGTAGCTCAGGTAACGGAACAACTCGCCGAAGCCGGGAATCGCCTTTTCATAGAGCGCCTCGACCGCCTCCGGCGTGACGTCGCGCCCGGTGACCCCGGTGCCGCCGGTGGTCAGCACCACGTCGATCTGCGGATCGGCGATGTGGGCCTGGACCTGGGCGCGGATCGCCGCGATGTCGTCCCGGACGATGGTCCGGGCGGCGAGCCTGTGGCCGGCCCCGGCGATCCGCTCCGCCAGCGCGTCGCCGGACCGGTCGTCGGCGGCGCTGCGGGTGTCGGACACCGTCACCACCGCGATGTTCACGGGCAGGAAGGGGCGGCTCTCGTCGATCTTCGGCATGGCGGCAGGCGTGTCCTCATGTCGGGCCGGAGCCCGGCAAGGGCGCACCGGCGGTCAGGGTATCGGGCTGGCCTCCTCCCGCTCCGCCACCGTCTCGACCCGCGCGGGCGCCGCCGTTTCCGAGGGCGTTTCAGCCACCGTTTCCGCGGGCGCCTCCGGGGCCGCTTCCGGAGCCGGAACCGCCGGCTTCACCGCCGGCAGCGGGTCCGGCTGGGCCGCGACCTGGGTGGCGCCGGCCTCCACCGGGGTGTAGGACGGCCATTTCCCGTCGGCGACGGCGTCGAGAGAGGCGGTCTCCTGGCCCAGCCGCAGCTGGTAGATCCAGAAGTTGGCCATCACCTTCTCCACATAGTCGCGCGTCTCGCCGAAGGAAAGGCTTTCGATGAACAGCAGGGGATCGGTGATATCGCTCAGCTCCCGCCGCCAGCGTGCCAGCGTGCCCGGCCCGGCATTGTAGGCGGCGGTGGCCAGGAACAGGTTGCCGTCGATCTCCGGCATCGCCAGCAGCTCGGTCAGATAGCGCTGGCCGAGTTCCATGTTGCGCGCCGGATCGAACAGGGCGTCCCGGTTGGCGTCCTCGCTGCCGATGTCGGCGTGGCGTTCGCGCACATGCTGGGCGGTGCTGGGCAGGATCTGCATCAGCCCGGTCGCCCCGGCGGAGCTGACCAGCCGCGGGTCGAAGCGCGATTCCTGGCGCATCACCGCAAAGACCAGCGCCCGGTCCACCGCGAAGCCGTCACGCGGGGTCCAGTGGGGCAGGGGGTAGAGGGCGGCGGCATAGGGCGCGCCGTCCGGCCCAGCCACCGCATTGCCCAGCCGCAGCGACAGGGTCGCCACCCCGGCGCGGTCGGCCAGCGCCACCATCGCCTGTTCCACCAGCGGGTCGCCCTGCGGGTGGATGCGCTGCAGCTCCATGCCCGCCAGTTCGCGCTGGCCAACCTGCAGCAGGGCAATGGCGCGGGATCCCGCCGGCTTGGCCGCCATCGCCGCCAGACTCCGCCCGTTGAGATCCGGCGCCTGCCAGCGCACTTGGTGCAGCGTGCCCAGGGTGCGCAGCGCGATCAGGCCGTAGAAGGTGTGGGGATAGCGCGCGGCGGCCGCCAGATGCTCCGCCGCCTCCTTCTCCTTGCCGGGCTTGCGGGACAGTGCGCGGGCCGCCCAATAGTCGGCGGCGGCCGCCTTCCAGGGGGACCGCGGACCGGCGGCGGCCATGCCCTGGAAATGGCGGGCGGCGCGGTCGGTCTGCTTCAGCCGCCATGCGGCCAGCCCGGCGATCCAATGCGCTTCCGGCAGCATGTCGCCCGACCGGGCGGCGCTGGCCGAGGCGAGCGTCAGCGCCTGCGCCGTCTCGCCCGAGAAATAGAGAGAAGCCGCGATGCGGGCGCGGGCGGCGTCATACTGCACGGTGTCCAGCTTGCCGCCGAACTCGTCCTGGTTCAGCAGGCTCAGCGCGTTGCCGGTGCGGCCGGAGCGCAGCAGCTCCTCCACCCGCGCCACGGCGGCGCGGTCGCTGCGGGCGCGCGACACGGTGCGGCTGCGCGGGGCGACGGTGACGCTGTCGTCCTCGTCCTCCTCGCTCGCGGCGACGGTGCGCAGGCCGCCCAGCCGTTCCAGCGAGCCGACCAAGCGCACGCGCTCCTCCCCCGCGGCGGCTTCGGGGCGCGCTGGCCGGCGGGCTGGCGCTTCTGGGCCAGGCTGTGCACGCGCTCCGCCCCGGCGAGGTCGCCGTAATCCTGCATCCAGCGGGCGAGTTCCTCGTAGCCGGCGCGGCGGTCGGGGTGGAGGTAGCGCTGGCGCAGGACATAGCCGACCAGCCGGCGGTCCTTCAGCTTCGCCATTTCGGCGTCGGCGGCGTCCCACTCCGCCCGCTCCTGCAGCGCGAAGATGCGGCGGTAGCGGCCGGCATCCTCCTCGTCCAGCTGGACGGCGCGGGCCTCGACGTCGTCGGCGAGCAGCAGGGGGAACCGCTCGGGCCGGTGGACGCATCGGCCGCCGCAGAGCCGGTCGCAGGGCTGCTGGGAACGGCCGGATCGGGGAGTCCCATTGCCGGGTCGCCTGTGGGCTCGCCGAAATCGGGGGTATCGGGATCAGGCACGGAATCCGGGCCGGGCGGGACGACGGCGTGACCGTCCGGCGCGTGGATGATGAGGGCGGCGCAAGCGGGCCGGAACCCGACCGCACCGTCGGGCCCCATGGTGTAAGCCACCGCGAGACCCAGCACCCCCAGAAGGTTCCGCCGCAGCGGGACCGCGTTCGCGGCCCGGTATGCTGCACTGCAAAATATCCGGAGCATTGTTCCGAAATAGCGCAGGCGCTCGCCAACCGCAAGCAACGGATTTGCGCGGAATGTGTCGGAGCCGGTATTCGCCAGTCTCTACAACGGCTTAAGGATGCCGGGAAAATGGCCTTAGCCCGTTGGGAAGGTGCCTTTCGGCATGGGACGATTACATTTGTGTCATGGGATCGGCCCCGTCATACGAACGATTTCGGCAGGGCTGTGACATCGATCTTTTGCTTACGAATACTTGATTCCGTCTTCGTCGATCTTTTGCCGCAGCGCAAGCATGTCCCGCCACGCTTCCCTCTTTGCGATAGGGTTGCGCAGGAGGTACGCCGGATGGAGCATCGGCATCAGAGGGATGGGAGTACCGGTGCCCTCATAGGACCGCCATTGCCCGCGCAGGCGGGTGATTCCCTCCGCCCGGTTCAACAGGGTCTTGGCCGACACGCCGCCCAGCGCCACCAGCAGCTTCGGCCGGACCAGCTCCACATGCCGTTCCAGGAAGGGCAGGCAGGCGGCGATCTCCGCCTGGGTCGGGCTACGGTTGCCGGGCGGGCGCCAAGGCAGGATGTTGGTGATGTAGACCTTGCCGCGGTCCAGCCCGATCTGCGCCAGCATGCGGTCCAGCAACTTGCCGCTGACCCCGACGAAGGGCTTGCCCTGCCGGTCCTCGTCCTCGCCCGGCGCCTCGCCGATCAGCATGACCGGGGCCTGCGGATTGCCGTCGGCGAAGACCGTGTTCATGGCGGTGGCCTTCAGCGGGCAGCCGTCGAAGCTGCGCAGTGCCGCCTCAAGCGCCTCCAGGCTCTGCGCCTCGTGCGCGCGGGCGCGGGCCTGGATGCCGGCCTCGCTGGCGCCCAGCGGCTGGTCGGGAGAGGGAAAGAGGGCGGCCGGGCGCGGGGCCGCGGGGGCAGGTGCCCGAGTCGGCGCCGGGCCGCGCGCCATTCCGGGGCCCATGGCTGCATTGGGCGCCGCACCGGCGCCCGCGGGCACGGCGCGCGCCGCCGGCCGGGCGGAGAAGGCGGCCCAGTCGATCGGCTCGTCGCCGATGGCCTCGTCGCAGCCGATATCGGCATGCCAGCGCAGCGCGTCGAGGATGTCGCATACGTCAATCATCGTTTGACCTTACCACAGATCGTGTGGTCTTACATGTCCAGATACCCAATTTGGGTGCGGTGCAAAGCGTGCTACAAGCACGCGCCCGCAAAACACCATAGGGCGTCCCGAGGGAAACAGTACCAAAACAAGACGGTGGGGGAGTGTGGTGATGGAACGCGAACCGCGCGAGGTCATGGAATACGATGTTCTGATCGTCGGCGCCGGCCCGTCGGGCCTGAGTGCGGCGATCCGCCTGCGGCAGCGCGCGGTCGAGACCGGGCAGGAACTCAGCGTCTGCGTGATCGAGAAGGGGTCGGAGGTCGGCGCCCACCTGCTGTCCGGCGCCGTCTTCGAACCGCATGCGCTGGACGAGCTGATCCCCGACTGGAAGGAAAAGGGCGCTCCCCTCACCACCCCGGCGCGCGAGGACCATTTCCTCTTCCTGACGGAGACGAAGGCCTACAAGTCGCCCTTCGCCCCGCCGCAGATGAACAACCACGGCAACTACATCATCAGCCTGGGCAATCTGGCCCGCTGGATGGCGACGCAGGCCGAGGAGCTGGGGGTGGAGATCTACCCCGGCTTCGCCGCGGCGGAAGTGTTGTATGACGACAACGGCGCGGTGAAGGGCGTCGCCACCGGCGACATGGGCATCGGCAAGGACGGCGAGAAGACCGGCAACTACACCCCCGGCATGGAACTGCACGCCAAGCAGACCATCTTCGCCGAGGGCTGCCGCGGCTCGCTGACCAAGACCCTGTTCGAGCGGTTCGACCTGCGCCGCGACTGCCAGCCGCAGACCTACGGCATCGGCATCAAGGAGCTGTGGGAGGTCGACCCGTCCCAGTCGAAGCCGGGCCTGATCGTCCACACCATCGGCTGGCCCATGGACCCCAAGACCTATGGCGGGTCGTGGCTGTATCACATGGAAGGGAACCTGGTGTCGGTCGGCTTCGTCGTCGGCCTCGACTACTGGAACCCGCACATGAGCCCGTTCGAGGAGTTCCAGCGCTACAAGACCCACCCGGCGATCCGCCCGACCTTCGAGGGCGGCCGGCGTCTGGCCTATGGCGCGCGGGCGTTGTCGGAGGGCGGCTTCCAGTCGATCCCGAAGCTGACCTTCCCCGGCGGCCTGATCGTCGGCGACGGTGCCGGCTTCCTGAACGTGCCGAAGATCAAGGGCAACCACACCGCCATGAAGTCGGGCATGGTCGCGGCCGAAGCGGTGTTCGACCATTTGACCGGCGGCGCTGACAATGGTCCGGAAGTCATCGCCTATCCGGAGCGGCTGAAGCAGTCCTGGGTCTGGCCGGAGCTGTACGCGGTCCGCAACATCCGCCCCGGCTTCCAGAAGGGCCTGTGGGCCGGTCTGGCGAATGCCGCCTACGAGACGGCGCTGAAGGGCAAGTCGCCCTGGACGCTGAAGCACCACGCCGACCACACCACCCTGGTGAAGGCCAGCGAGGCGCCGAAGATCGCCTACCCCAAGCCGGACGGCAAGGTCAGCTTCGACCGCCTGTCCTCGGTCTACCTCTCCAACACCAACCATGAGGAAGACCAGCCGCCGCACCTGACGCTGAAGGACAAGTCGGTCCCGATCAGCGTCAATCTGGCGCTCTACGACGCGCCGGAGCAGCGCTATTGCCCGGCCGGCGTCTACGAGATCGTCCGCAACGACGACGGCAGCGATCCGCGCCTGCAGATCAACGCGCAGAACTGTGTCCACTGCAAGACCTGCGACATCAAGGACCCCACCCAGAACATCAACTGGGTCGTGCCGGAAGGCGGCGGGGGTCCGAACTATCCGGGCGGGATGTAAGGGTCGGGATGTGGGGGCGTTTGCCCCCTCCCTAACCCTCCCCCTCTTCGAGGGAGAGGGGACTGCCGCCGCTTCGCAAACTCTCCCCTCCACCGCCGAAGGCGGGGAGGGAAGGGGCCCATGCATCAGCATGGGAAGGGAGGGGGCAAACGTACGCGCCCATCGCCGCATGCGAAAGGATGAACGGTGCCGGCACGCGGGTGTCGGTTGCGCCGCCGGCCACTCCTATCTATAACGCAAGCGGTAACCTCTCTGCGACGGCGCGATGATCGTTTCCTGTCCGACCTGTTCAACGCGCTACACCCTGTCCGACGAGTCGCTCGGCACCGACGGCCGGAAGGTGCGTTGTGCCCGCTGCGGCCACACATGGTGGCAGATGCCGGAACGGGTCGAGCCCGAGCCGGTGGTTGCCGATGCGCCGACGGAAATCCGTCCGGCGAAAGCGGCAAAGCCGGCCGCCAAGACGAAGGTCAAGCCGCCGAAGGCTCCGCGCGCCAAGCCGGCGCGCAGCACGGTGATCGGCTTCGCCCTGCTGGGGCTGCTCGTCGCGGGGACCGTTGCCGGCGGCTATTTCGGCCGCGATGCCATCGTCCGCAGCTGGCCGCCCGCCGCCCTGCTCTACGAGACCGTCGGGCTGCCGGTCGAGCCGCCGGGCTTCGGGCTGGAGCTGCGCAACGTCCGCTCCGAACAGAAGGTCGAGGGGGGAACCACCGTCCTGCTGCTGGACGGCGAGATTGCCAACACCACCGATGTCGAGCGCGCGCTGCCGCCGCTGCGCGCCATCGCCTTCGGCGCCGACCACAAGCCGCTGCAGAGCTGGACCATCGAACCGTCCGCGCCCGTGCTGCTGCCGGGTGCGGTGGTGAGCTTCCACCACAGCCAGCCGGATCCCGGCCCGGTGACCGAGGTGACCATCACCTTCGGCGCCCCGCCGCCCGGTCTGGACGCTCCGGCCGCCAAGACTCCGGCCGAGAAGGCGCCAGAGAAGCCGGCTGCGGCCAAGCCCTCCGGCCACTGATCCGGCCACCGATCCGGGGGGGTCAGCGCTCCGGAATGCCGTGTTTGCGCAGCTTGTTGGCGATCATGGTGTGCGAGGTGTTCAGCCGCGCCGCCAGCTTGCGGCTGGACGGGAATCGCGGGTAGAGCCGGCGCAGCAGCGACCGTTCGAAACCGTCCACCGCCTCCTCCCAGCTTTCGGCCTCCTCCGCCGGCATCTCGGCGGACTGCATCCCGGCGCCGGCCAATTCCAGGTCCGCGGCGTCCAGCGCGCCGCCGTCGCTCATGGTCACGGCGCGGAAGATGACGTTCTCCAACTGCCGGACATTGCCGGGCCAGCGGTTGGCGAGCAGCGCCGCCGCCGCCGCCGGGGTCAGGCGGCCGGGCGGCCGGCGGGCCTGCGCTGCGGCACGGGCGATGAAATGGCGGGCCAGCAACAGGATGTCCTGCCCGCGCTCCCGCAGCGGCGGGACGCTCAGCGTCAGCACGTTCAGGCGGTAGAACAGGTCCTCGCGGAAGCTGTGGTCGGCGACCATCGCCTCCAGTGAGCGGTGGGTGGCGCTGATGACGCGCACGTCCACCTTCTGCTCGCGCTCGCCGCCGACCCGGCGGAAGCTGCCGTCATTGAGGAAGCGCAGCAGCTTGGCCTGGAGATAGGCCGACATCTCGCCGATCTCGTCCAGGAAGACGGTTCCGCCATGGGCCAGTTCCAGCAGGCCGGGCTTGCCGCCGCGCTGCGCCCCGGTGAAGGAACCGGGGGCGTAGCCGAACAGCTCGCTCTCCGCCAGATTCTCCGGCACGGCGGCGCAGTTCAGCGCCAGGAAGGGCTTGTCGCGGCGCGGGCTGGCGCGGTGGCAGGCGTGGGCGATCAGCTCCTTGCCGGTGCCGGTCTCCCCCAGGATCAGCAGCGGCGCCTCCATGGCGGCGACGCGCGCGGCCCGCGCCTTCAGCGCCCGCACCGGCGGCGATTCGCCGAGGATGCGGTCGAAGCCGCCCTCATCGAAATTCTGGATCGCATTCAGACGCTCGCCCAGGCGAGACGGGGTGAACAGGGTGATGACGGCGCCCGCCGCCTCGACATCGACGATGGGCGTCACCTCCAGCAGGAAGGGCTGGCCGTTCAGCGTCACCTCGCGGCCGGACATGCGGAAGCCGCCGTCGGCCAGCTCGCGCGTCAGGCCGGGTTCGCCGAACAGCTCGCCGAGGTCGAGGCCCGCGAGGCGCGATTCCGGCAGTCCGGCGACCTGGGCGGCGGCGGCGCTCGCCACCACGACACTGCCCGCACGGTCGACCGCCAGCACCGGGTCGGGCAGGGCGGCGAGCAGCGCATCCAGATGCAGCCGTCGCCGCGTGCCCGGCAGCATGTCGATGGCGGCCACCGACTGGACGCCGGCGATGGTGCGCAGCGCGTCCGACAGGGCGGGGAGCGCGGCCGGATCGAGGCCGGGAGCGTCGATGTGGATCAGCGGCGGATCGACCTCGACGCCGACGACGTTGAGCCGGCGCAGCGCCAGCACGGCGAGGATCTCATGGGCGATGCCGACGCGGTCGGTGAAGGTGACTTCGATGCGCATGGGGGGCTGTTGGGGTTAGGAGGTACTTGTTGCCCCCTCCCTAACCCTCCCCGCGTTCCGCAGGAGAGGGAACTCCGCTGCTCTCGCGCTTAACTCCCTCTCCCGCGATCGGACCGGCCTTTGGCCGGCCGAGGGCGGGGAGGGTTGGGGAGGGGGCAATCAGCGACCACTGTACACATATCGTTACGCCGTATCAAAATCTTTACACCCGACCAACCCCTTGCTCCACAACACCCACAGCCCTCATCGTCTCTCCCCTGTAAACTTCTGCATACACCCCACGCCCCATCACTCCCCCCGCACCACAGCAAATCCGCCATTTTCGTCTCTGGCACGCCCTTTGCGACATCGCTCCCCAAGCGAAGTCATCCATCCCCTTGGGAGCCAGTCTCATGCGCGTGATCGTTCTGGGCAGCGGCGTCATCGGTGTCACCACGGCCTATTATCTGGCGCGCGCCGGGCATGAGGTGACCGTGATCGACCGTCAGGCCGGCCCGGCGCTGGAGACCAGCTACGCCAATGCGGGCGAGGTGTCGCCGGGCTATTCCGCTCCCTGGGCGGCGCCGGGGCTGATGCTGAAGGCCGCCAAGTGGATGATGATGAAACATTCGCCGCTGGTGATCCGGCCGAAGCTGGATCCGGCCATGTGGTCCTGGTGCCTGAAGCTGCTGGCCAACGCCAACGAGGCGAGCTATCAGCTGAACAAGAGCCGCATGGTCCGCGTCGCCGAATACAGCCGCGACTGCCTGAAGGCTCTGCGCGCCGAGACCGGCATCACCTATGACGAGCGCACCCAGGGCACGCTGCAGGTCTTCCGCACCCAGAAGCAGATGGACGCCGCCGGCTACGACATGGCGGTGCTGGAGCGCTACGGCGTTCCCTACAGCCTGTTCGACCGCGACGGCCTGACCTCGGTCGAGCCGGCCTTGGCCCATGTGAAGGACAAGCTGGTCGGCGCGCTGCACCTGCCGGGGGACGAGACCGGCGACTGCTTCCAGTTCACCAACAAGCTGGCCGCCTATGCCGCCAAGCGCGGGGTGGAGTTCCGCTATGGCGTCTCCATCCGCGGGCTGGAGAGCGACGGGCGCAAGATCACCGGCGTGCAGACCGACCAGGGCACGCTGACCGCCGACAGCTACATCGTCGCCATGGGCAGCTATTCGCCGAAGCTGGTGAAGCCGCTGGGCATCGACCTGCCGGTCTATCCGGTGAAGGGCTATTCGCTGACGCTGCCGATCACCGACGCCGCCCACGCGCCGGAATCCACGGTGATGGACGAGACGCACAAGATCGCCGTCACCCGCCTGGGCGACCGCATCCGCGTCGGCGGCACGGCGGAGCTGACCGGCTTCGACCTGACCCTGCGCGAGAGCCGCCGCGGGCCGCTGGACCATGTGGTCAGCGACCTGTTCCCGAAGGGCGGCGACCTGTCGAAGGCGGAGTTCTGGACCGGCCTGCGCCCCAACACCCCGGACGGCACGCCGATCCTGGGGCCGACCCATGTCCGCAACCTGTACCTCAACACCGGCCACGGCACGCTGGGCTGGACGATGTCGGCCGGCTCCGCCCGCGTGCTGGCCGACGTGGTCAGCGGCCGCCAGACCGAGATCGACATGGAGGGCCTGAGCGTCGAGCGCTACGGCCGCAAGCCGTCGGTGGCAGTGTCGCGCCCGGCCGCCGTCCGTCCGGCCTAATGGGATAGGGTGACCCGCGCCGCCCGGCGGACGCGGGTCATCGCCAGCTCCAGAAGGGCGGCGTCGGTGATCTCGGCCCCATCCAGCCGATGTCGCCCGCGCCGCCCTTCGCATTTCTCCACCCGGTGGCCGAGGCGCCTGAGATGCAGGATCGCCTCGTAGAGCCGGGTCGCCGGCTCCGCCGTCGGGCGGGCGGCTGACGGGCGGGCCGTCATGGGTGAACCACCAGGACGATCAGCCGCTTCGGACCGTGGACGCCGTAGGCCAGCGTCTGCTCGATGTCGGCGGTCTTGCTGGGGCCGGACACCAGCAGCACGTTGGTCGGCATCGCCTGTGCCCATCCCTGCTCGCGCATGGCCTGCAGGAAGGTGTCGTAGAGGGCGTCGGCGCGCAGCAGCGCGACGTGGATGTGCGGGACCAGCGAGAGGGTGCGCGGCTCCTCGGCCGTCGGCCACAGGATCAGGCTGCCGGTCTCGGCGATTGCGCCGCGGGTGGTGGTCAGGCCGGCCTCGATGGATTCGAACAGCTGGGGCTTGAGGTCTTCGAGGGGACGGTCGTAGGGGATGAGGGCCGGTCCCTCTCCCATCCCTTCAAATCCCCTCTCCCCCCGGGGAGAGGGTTAGGGTGAGGGGGATGCGCGGTGGGACCTTCGGGGGACTCATGCGGTGCTTCCCCCTCACCCCGACCCTCTCCCCGGGGGGAGAGGGGATGCAGCCTTCCACCCCTCGGCCAACCGCTTCCCCGTCTCAGTCGCCGGCGCGTAGAGCAGCGACCCCACCCCCTCCCGCGCCAGGAACTCCCGCAGCACCGCCGGCCAGTCGGCTTCGGTCGCGTCGAGGAACTCCGTATGCACGGCCTCCATCAGGCGGCGGATGCGGGGCAGGCGCTCCTCCGGCGGCCAGCGCTTCGCCTCGATGGGCGCGAAGTCCGAGGCGGGCGGGGTCAGTGGGTGGGCGTCGCGGGTGGCGTGCAGCTTCGTCAGGATCGAGTTGCGGGCGTCAGACATCGGGAACCCCCTTGGCGCGGGCGAGGTCGTGCAGGGTGCGGCCGGCGAAGCGCGGCTTGGTGCGGACGTTCGTCCACTCCTTCAACAGGGGCAGCGACGACGGCGCCGCATTGCCGAGTTTGCTCATCGCCGCCGTCGCGATGCGGTAGGCGGTGGGGGAGGCGTTCATCGCCGCCCAGCCGCTCCACACCATGGATTCCGCCCGGCTGGCCTTGGCGCCGCCGTCCTTCACCGCACCGCCGGGCTTCACCGCCTCAACCCGCAGCCGTCCCATGATCTCGACGATGGGGATCTTCACCGGGCAGATCTCGACGCAGGCGTTGCACATGGTGCAGGCGTGGGGCATGGCGCCGCGCTTGTCCAACCCCTCGATCTGCGGCACCAGGATCTTGCCGATGGGGCCGGGATAGGGCGCCTCATAGGCATGGCCGCCGACCTTGGTGTAGACCGGGCAATGGTTCATGCAGGCGCCGCAACGGATGCAGCGCAGGGTGTCGCGCAGCTCCGGGTCGGCGTAGATGCCGGACCGGCCATTGTCGAGGATGACCAGATGCACCTCGCGCGGGCCGTCCTTCTCGCCGTCCTTCCGGGGTCCGGAGATCATGTTGACGTAGGTGGTGATCGGCTGGCCGGTGGCGGAGCGCGGCAGCAGGCTGATGACCGGCGGCACGTCCTCCAGCTTTTCCACCACCTTCTCCAGCCCCATGAAGGCAATGTGGACCGGCGGCACCGTGGTGCACATGCGGCCGTTGCCCTCATTCTCGATCAGGCAGAGGGTGCCGGTCTCCGCCACTGCGGCGTTGACGCCGGACATGCCGACGTCGGCGGCCTGGAACTTGGCGCGCAGAACCCGGCGGGCGAGGTCGGTCAGATAAGCCGCATCCTCCCGGCTTTCGGCATCCTTGATCTTGCGCTTGAACAGATGGGCGATCTGTTTGGTGTTCAGGTGGATCGCCGGCATGATGATGTGCGACGGCATGGTGCCGTCCAGCTGCACGATGTATTCGCCGAGGTCGCTTTCCAGCACCTCTATGCCGTCCTTTTCCAGAACGGCGTTCAGGTGCATCTCCTCCGTCACCATCGACTTGCCCTTGACCACCAGCTTGGCGTTCGCCTTGTGCAGGATGTCGAGCGCGATGGCGTTGGCTTCGTCCGTGGTGGCGGCCCAATGGACGGTGATGCCGTTGCGGGTGCAGTTCTCCTCCAGCTTTTCCAGCAGTTCCGGCAGCTTCGACAGGGCGCGCAGCCGGACCGCGGCGGCGAGCGCCCGCACGCCATGCCATTCGCCCGTGTCGGCGAACTGGGCGGCACGCTTGGTCATCAGCCCGTCCATGGCGCGGCGGAAATTGCCGCGCAGCTGCGGGTCGGCCAGCGCCGCGCGGGAGGCGGCGGCGAAATCCGGTGCGTTACCGTCCATGGATGCGCTCCTTCAGGAACTGGGCGATGTGCTGGCCGCGCGCGGCCTTGGCTCCGGCCTCCAGCGCGCCGCCGATGTTCAGCAGGCAGCCGCAGTCGCCCGACACCACGCGGGCGGCACCGGTGCCCTCGATGTCCGCCACCTTGTCGCCGACCATCGCGGCGGAGATCTCCGGATGGCGCACGGCGAAGGTGCCGCCGAAGCCGCAGCATTCCTTCTCCCGCTTCAGCTCCACCAGCTCGACGTTGGCGAGCTGGCGCAGCAGCGCCTTCGGCTCCTCCACCACGCCCATCTCGCGCTGGGCATGGCAGGAGGCGTGCCAGGTGACGCGCAGCGGCTCGCCCTTGTCGGTCAGTTGGACGTCGAGGACATGGACCAGGAACTGGGTCAGCTCCCACACGCGGGCCGCGACCTGGACGGCCTTGGCCTCGTCCGGCTCGCCGCGGAACAGGTCGGGCCAGTGCTTCTTCATCATGCCGGCGCAGGACCCCGACGGCACGACGATTGGATCGTCGCCGGGGAACAGGTCCAGCTGCGCGCGGGCGACCTTCAGCGCGTCGGCGCGGTAGCCGGAGTTATAGGCGGGCTGGCCGCAGCAGCTTTGGCCCTGCGGGAAGACGACGGTCAGGCCCTGGGACTGCAGCAGCTCGATCCCCGCCATGCCGGCGTCGGGGAAGAACAGGTCGACGAGGCAGGTGCCGAAGTAATAGACGCGGGTGGGTTTGGGGGGCTGGTGGTCCATGGGCGTTTCCTCACCGTCTTGGTTATTGCCCCCACCCCGACCCTCCCCCGCTGGGCGGGGAGGGGGACAGGAGCTTTGTCGGCGTTCGGCGGCAGTCCCCTCCCCGCCCAGCGGGGGAGGGTTAGGGTGGGGGTAAGTGTTGCCGGGGGTTTCAGCCCCCCTAGAAAGCCACCTCCGCCACCCGCAGCTTCTCCTCCACCTTCGCCGTTGCGCAGGCGTCGACCAGATAGACGATCGACCGGTAGGGCACGCCCGCCTTGTCGGACAACCCGATCTCGCAGGTGCGGCTGGTGGAGTAGCCGGACGCGCAGCCTTCCGGCACAGCGGCCGGCAGGTGGCGCAGCGCGTGGGCGTTCAGTTCCGGCGTGGTGAAGCCCTTGTCGCCGGCGAAGCCGCAGCAGCCGACATCCGGGGGCACGACAACCGTCTCGGCACAGGTCTTCGCCACCGCGGTCAGCGCGCCGTCCAGGCCCATCCGGCGGGTGGAGCAGGTCAGGTGCAGCATCACCGGCTCCGCCGTCTTGGCGATCTCCAGGCGGGGCATGGCGAACTCGCTCAGGAACTCCGCCACGTCGAGAATCCGCAGGCCCGCGTCGGTCAAGCGCTTCTTCAGGCGCAGGGCGCAGGGGCTGGTGTCCATCACCACCGGATAGCGGCCGCCCCGGCTCGCCTTCGACAGCGCGGCCAGCATGGCGTCGGCCTTGGCGTCGGCGGCCTCGATCAGGCCCTTGCTCTCCAGCGGCATGCCGCAGCACTGGCCGTCCGCCGCCTCCGGATAGAGGATGCGGAAGCCGGCCTTGCGCATCACCGACTCGACGACCTCGGGCAGCGGGCGCTGCTGCGGGTCGCCGGCGGCGGGACCCATGGTCCGGCTGACGCAGCTGGGGGCGTAGACCACTGTCGGCACATCGTCGGCGCCGGGGGTGTCGGGGTGCGGCGTGAAGGTCGCGGCGGTGGGCAGGTTGCGGGGCAGGGCCGGCAGGGTGCCGCCGGTCAGCACCCGCGCCGCCGCCTGGGTAACGCCATGCCCGACCGTGCGGCGGGCGAGGTCGGCCAGCCGCAGCCCGGTGCGGGCGAGGCCCAGCGTGCCTTCCATATGGTCGGCGACCAGCGTCCCCGCCTTGCGGGCGATGGCTCCGCGGCGCTCGCCGCGCAGGGATTTCACCAGCAGACCCGTCTCGATCCCGACCGGGCAGGCGGTGGCGCACAGGCCGCAGGCGGCGCAGGTGTCGATGCCCTGGTAATCGTAGGCGGCGGCGATCTCGGCCAGACGGGGGGCGTCGTCGCCGGCGGCCACCAGCCGCGCCATCTCGCGCCGGCCGACGATGCGCTGGCGCGGCGACAGGGTGAGGCGGTGGGACGGGCAGGTCGGCTCGCAGAATCCGCATTCGATGCAGGTATCGACCAGCGGGTCGGCGGGGGGCAGCGGCTTCAGGTTCTTCAGGTGGGCCTCGGGATCCCCGTTCAGGATGACGCCGGGATTCAGCAGCCCGTCGGAGTCGAAGAGATCCTTGATCTCCTTCATCAGCCCATAGGCCTGCGGCCCCCATTCCATCTCGACGAAGGGGGCCATGTTGCGGCCGGTGCCGTGCTCCGCCTTCAGCGAGCCGTCATAGCGGGTGACCACCAGCACGGCGACATCGTCCATGAAGCGGCGGTAGCGGTCGATCTCCGCCTGGGTGTCGAAGGCCTGGGTGAAGACGAAGTGGAGGTTCCCTTCCAGCGCGTGGCCGAAGATGATCGCCTCGTGATAGCCGTGGCGGGCGAACAGCGCCTGCAACTCGCGCGTCGCCTCGGCCAGCCGGGGCAGGGGGAAGGCGACATCCTCGATGATGACGGTGGTGCCGGTCTGGCGGATGGCGCCGACCGCCGGGAACAGGCCCTTGCGGATCTTCCAGAAGCCCTCGCACGCCTTGGCGTCGGTGGTGAAGCGGGTGTCGCCGATGGTGACGCAGTCGGCCAGGACGGCGGCGATCGCCGCCACGTTGGCCTCCAGCGCCGCGGCGCTCTCCGCGCGGGTCTCCACCAGCACCGCCGCCACGTCGGGACCGAAGCCGCGGATCTGCGGCGGCATGCCCGGCTTGTCCTGGATGGAGCGGAGCGAGGCGCGGTCCATCAGCTCCGCCGCGTCCACCGGGGCCGCCTTCAGCAGCGAGACGGCGTGGCAGGCCTCGCCGATGTCGGGGAAGAACAGGAGCGCGCTGGCCTTGTGCGGATGCTCCGGCACGGTGCGCAGGGTGATCGCGGAGATGAAGCCCAGCGTCCCTTCCGACCCGATCATCAGGTGCTGGAGGATGTCGACCGGGTCCTCGTAATCGACCAGCGCGTTCAGGCTGTAGCCGGTGGTGTTCTTGATGCGGAACTTGTCGCGGATGCGGGTCGCCAGCGCCTCGTCCGCGCGGGTGCGGGCGCCAAGTTCCGCCAGCCGGTCGAGCAGTGCGCCGTGGCTGTCGCGGAAGCGGGCGCGGCTGGCCGCATCCGCGGTGTCCAGCACCGTGCCGTCGGCCAGCACCAGCCGCATCGATTCCAGCGTGCGGTAGCTGTTCTGCGCGGTGCCGCAGCACATGCCGCTGGCGTTGTTGGCGGCGATGCCGCCGATCTTGGCGGTGGCGATGGAGGCCGGGTCGGGACCGATCTTGCGCCCGAGCGGGGCGAGGCGCCGGTTCGCCTCCGCCCCGATCACGCCCGGCTGCAGGGTGACGGTGGCCGCGGCGGCGCCAATGCTGCAGCCGCGCCAGCCGTCGCCCAGCACCACCAGCACGCTGTCGCTGACCGCCTGCCCGGACAGGCTGGTGCCGGCGGCGCGGAAGGTCACCGGCACCTTGTGACCGCGGGTGGCGCGCAGCAGCCGCACCACCTCCTCCTCCGTCTCCACCAGCGCGACGATCTTGGGGATCAGCCGGTAGAAGCTGGCGTCGGTGCCATAGGCCAGCGTGCGCAGCGGATCGGTGATCAGCCGGGCCTGCGGGATGACGGACCGAAGCTCGGCCAGCACATGGTCGTAAGGAGAAGGCAGCATCGGCGGCGGCTCCTGCCGGTGGGAGGGAAGGCCGCGTTAGCGGCCGATGACCATTTCGGTGAAGGGCCACAGATAGGCCTGGGCCATCACCAGCAGGCCCACCAGCGTGGTCAGCGCCAGCGAATGCCAGATGACGTAGCGCAGGATCTTGCCCTCATGACCATGCCACTTGGTGGCGACTGCGGCGACGACGATGCTCTGGGCGTCGATCATCTTGCCCATCACGCCGCCCGAGCTGTTGGCGGCGGCCATCAGCGTCGGCGGCAGGCCGAGCTGCTCCGAAGACACCTTCTGCAGGCTGCCGAACAGAACGTTGGACGCTGTGTCCGACCCGGTCAGCGCCACGCCCAGCCAGCCCAGGAAGGTGCCGAAGAACGGATAGAGGAAGCCGGAGTTGGCGAAGGCGAGGCCCAGCGTGGTGTCCAGGCCCGAGAAGCGGGTGGTATAGCCCAGCGCCAGCATGGCCGAGATGGTCAGCAGCGAGTTGCGGATGGCGTACAGCGTGTGGCCGTAGGTCTTCAGCATCGCGGCCGGCGAGTAGCCCATCACGAAGCCGGAGATGATGGCGGCGATGAAGATGCCGGTGCCGGTGGCCGACAGCCAGTTCAGGGTGTAGACGGCGGCCTCCGGATGGGCCTTTGGCACCACCGGGGGAACGCGCAGGATCATGTTGTGCAGGCCCTCGATCGGGAACTTGAAGATCGAGATGCCGTCGAGGAAGGCCTTGACCTCCGGGATGCCCCACAGGAAGACGACGACGCTGAGGATCGCCCAGGGCGTCCAGGCGCGGCGGACCTCGGCGGCGCTGTAGCCGTGGCTGCGGCGCGCCTCGCCGTGGACCACCGCGGCGCCGACGGCATGCGTCAGGGCGGATGCGCCGCCGGCGGTGTGCCAGATGGCCTTCGGGTGCCAGACCTTCAGGAACAGCGTGACGCAGACCAGCGAGACGATGGCGGCGGCGACGTCAACCAGCCAGGGGCCGTGATAGTTCGACACCAGGAACTGCGGAACGGCGAAGGACACACCGGCGACCAGGATGGCCGGCCAAATCTGGATCATGCCGCGCCAGCCGGCGAAGGCGACGATCAGCCAGAAGGGCACCAGCACCGAGAAGAAGGGAAGCTGCCGGCCGATCATCGCCGACAGGTCGAGCAGCGGCAGGCCGGTGACGGCGGCCAGCGCGATCACCGGCGTGCCGAGCGCGCCGTAGGCGACCGGGGCGGTGTTGGCGATCAGCGACAGGCCCGAGGCTGCCAGCGGGGTGAAACCCAGGCCGATCAGCATGGCGCCGGTCACGGCGACCGGCGTGCCGAATCCCGCCGCGCCTTCGAAGAAGGCGCCGAAGCAGAAGGCGATCAGCAGAAGCTGGAGCCGGCGGTCGTTTGTGATGCCGGTGATGCTTTCCTGCAGGATCTTGAACTGGCCGCGCTGCTCGGTCAGGTGGTAGAGGAAGATGATGTTGACGACGATCCAGCCGATCGGCAGCAGGCCGTAAGCCGCACCCAGCAACGCGGTCTTTCCCGCCATCGCCATCGGCATGCCGAACACGGCGACGGCCACCAGCAGCGCCGCCGCCAGACCCAGCAGGGCGGCGCGGTGCGCCTTCATGTGGAAGATGCCGAGACCGCCCAGCATCACCAGGACCGGCAGCGACGCGAAGAACGTCGACAGCCACATGTTGTTCATCGGGTCGTAGACTTGCGACCAGCTCATCGTCAGGGGCCTCCTTCTCGGGGAGTGATGTCGGTCCGAACGGTGTTCCGGGAGAAGGAAAGCCGCCTTTGCATGCATCCGGGCTGCCCGCGCCCGGATGGCGGCGCAGGAGGAGGGCCGGAAATTCGGCAAAGCTAAGACGTTCACCGCCGTCGGGGTCTTGCGGCCCCGTGCCTGCGGTGCGGATGCGCCCCTGCGGGTGCTGGTCCGTCCTGTCCCGGTACGTCTGGATGCACTTTCCGCCCCGGCGGCTTTGGGGAAGATCCCTTGCCATAGAGGAAGCGGCGGACATCTCTTATCCATACGGTTGGCGTTGGATAAAATATTTTACCAGACTGTGCAACGGCTGAATCGTTTGCCAATCGACCAACTTTGGTAGGGGGTGCGACGCTGTCGGTCTGCCACTGCTCTGGACGCCTGTTCCGTCCACCGGTATTGAAGAGGATCGAGACGCGCAGGGAGAGGCCGCCCACCCAATGCAGGGGACGATCAAACCGGCCAAGCTGGCCGACGCCATTGCCGAGCATCTGGAACGGCTGATCCTGGAGGGCGCGCTGCGTCCGGGGGAGAAGCTGCTGGCCGAACGCGAACTGGCGGTGAAGCTGGACGTGTCGCGCCCGTCGCTGCGCGATGCCATCGCCAAGCTGGAGGAGCGTGGACTGCTGATCACCGGGCGCAACGGCACCCATGTCGCGACATTCCTGTCGCAGATCGCCGATCCGCTGATGACGCTGATGCGCAACAAGCCGGACGCGTCCTTCGACTATCTGGAGTTCCGCCGCTCCATCGAGGCGGCGGCGGCGGGGTTGGCGGCGCAGCGGGCGACCGACCTCGACCGCGACGGCATCCGCGCCATCATCGCCCGCATGCAGGCCGCCCACGGCAAGGACGACAGCTCGGAAGAGGCGGATTCCGACGCCGACCTGCATCTGGCCATCTACGAGGCGGCCCACAACGTCGTCATGCTGCACATCATGCGGACCCTGTCCGACCTGCTGCGCAACGACGTCTTCTACAACCGCGCCGATCTCTATTCCCGGCCGGGCGTGCGCGAGCTTCTGCTGCAGCAGCATCTGGCCATCGCCAATGCGGTGCTCGCCGGCGACGCGGCTGCTGCGAGTGCCGCGGCCGACGCCCATGTGGAGTTCACGCTGCAGACCCTGCGCGAGATTCGCGAGCACAACGCCCGCGTCCAGGTCTCGCTGCGGCGGATCGGGCGGACCGACCTGATCGACAGCGGGGCGTAGAGGGGGCCGGGGCACCGCAGGCGGGCGGTCTCCGCCGAAGGTCATATGCCGAGGGGCTCGCCCCGACTGGCGGCAGCGCTTTCGCCGGGTTACACTGTGGACGAATTACCGCCCGCCACCGACTGCCCCACCGACTGCCCCACCGACTGCCCCACCGACTGCCCGAGTGCCGCCCCCGTGTCCTCCGCCAAGAAGCGCCGCATCCTTCTGATCGAGGATACGGTCCCGCTCGCCAAGCTGTACATCGAGTTCCTGCGCGCGGACGCCCATGAGGTCGTGCACTGCACCCGTGGGCGCGAGGCGCTGGACGCTGCGGCGGCATCCCCGCCCGACGCGGTGATCCTGGACCTGAAGCTGCCGGACATGGACGGGCTGGAGGTTCTGCAGGCGCTGCAGGCCCGCGACGCGAGCGTGTCGGTGGTGATCGTCACCGCCCACGGCTCCATCGATCTGGCGGTGGAGGCGATGAAGCTGGGCGCCTTCGACTTCATCGTGAAGCCCTTCAACGCCGACCGGCTGAACCTGACCCTGCGCAACGCGCTGGAGCGGCGGACGCTGGCGCGGATGGTGGAGGGATACCGCAAGGATCTGGACCGCGGGCGCTTCCACGGCTTCATCGGCAGCTCGCCGGAGATGCAGGCGGTCTACCGCACCATCGAAAGCGTGGCGGCCAGCCGCGCCAACGTCTTCATCACGGGGGAGAGCGGGACCGGCAAGGAGGTGGCGGCCCAGGCCATCCACCGCGCCAGCCCGCGCCGCGACCGCGCCTTCATCGCGCTGAACTGTGCCGCCATTCCGAAGGAGCTGCTGGAGTCGGAGATCTTCGGCCATGTGAAGGGCGCCTTCACCGGGGCGGCGGGCGACCGGCCGGGGGCAGCGCTGCTGGCCGACGGCGGGACGCTGTTCCTGGACGAGATCTGCGAGATGCCGGTGGAACTGCAGAGCAAGCTGCTGCGCTTCGTCCAGACCGGCACCGTCAGCCCGGTGGGCAGCGGGCGGGAGGAACGGGTGGACGTGCGGTTCGTCGCCGCCACCAACCGCGATCCGCTGGCCGAGGTGCAGGCCGGTCGCTTCCGCGAGGACCTCTATTACCGGCTGCACGTCATCCCGCTCGCCCTGCCGCCGCTGCGCGACCGCGGCGACGACGTGATCGACATCGCCCGCTCCTTCCTGGTCGATTACGCGCGGGAGGAGGGGAAGTCCCTGGCGGCCTTCGCGCCGGAGGTGGAGGCGCGGCTGCGCGCCCATGACTGGCCGGGCAACGTGCGGCAGCTGCAGAACGTGCTGCGCAACGTCGTCGTGCTGAACGACGGGCCGCAGGTTACGCTGGACATGCTGCCGCCCCTGACCGGAGGAGCCGCCGGGATCGGCGCGGACGCCGGCGCCGGTGGCGGAAACCCGGCAGGCGGCGAACCGGCAGAGGACGGCGCCGTCCTTCCGCTGTGGCAGGTGGAGAAGGAGATGATCCTGAAGGCCCTGCGGCTGAGCGGCGACGACGTGCCGCGCGCCGCCCTGATGCTGGAGATCAGCCCGTCCACCATCTACCGCAAGCTGCAGCAGTGGCGGGCAGCCGAGGGGACCGCCCACCAGGGAACGGCCCACCAGGGGACGGCGGCGTGAGCGGGGAGGCGACCGGCGCGGTCCCGGCGGCGCTGCCCCCCGACGAGGAGCGGCGGCTGGCGGTACTGGAGTCCTATTGCATCCTCGACACCCCGCCCGAGTCCGGCTTCGACAACATCACCCGGCTCGCCCGGCATTTCTTCGGCACGCGCATAGCCCTGGTCTCTCTGATCGACCGGAACCGCCAGTGGTTCAAGAGCCGCATCGGGCTGGACGCGGAGGAAACGCACCGCGACTTCGCCTTCTGCGCCCACGCCATCCTCGACGACGGCGTCCTGGTGGTGCCGGACGCGACGAAGGACCCGCGCTTCGCCGGCAATCCGCTGGTCACCGGCGATCCCAACATCCGCTTCTACGCCGGCGCGCCGCTGGTGGCGGACGGCTACAAGCTGGGCACGCTGTGCGTGATCGACGACAGCCCCCGCGGCGGCTTCGAGCCGCGGGAGGCGGAAACCCTGACCCAGCTCGCCCGGCTGGTGGTGGACGAGCTGGAGCTTCGCCGCGAGGTGACCCGGCGCCAGCAGGCGGAAGCGGAGCTGCGCGACCGCTCCCGGCTGCTGAACCTGGCCGAGGAGATCGGCCAGTTCGGGCACTGGTACATCGACTTCGTCACCGACACCCGCCGCTGGTCGGACGAGGTCTACCGCATCATGGGGCTGAGCCCGCAGGACGGTCCGCCGACGGTGGACATGTCGCGCGGCGCCTACCATCCCGACGACCTGCCGACGCTGGCGGCGTTGGTGCAGCGGGCGCGGACGACCGGCGAGGGATTCTCCGTCGAGGCGCGGGTCATCCGGCCGGACGGCACGCTGCGGCACGTCTTCATCCGCGGCATGGCCGAATGGGGAGACGCCGGCCGGCCGATCGGGCTGCTTGGCGTCGTCCAGGACATCACCGACGCCAAGCGGGAAGAGGCAGAGCTGCGGTCGAACCGCGAACTGCTGGACCTCACCGTCCAGGCGACGCGGGACGGCATTTGGGACTGGTCGCTGGACACCGGCGTCATCTGGTTCTCCCCCACCTGGAAGGAACAGCTCGGCTACCGCGACGACGAGCTGGAGAACAGCCTGGAGATGTGGGCGGGCCTGATCTTCGAAGAGGACCGGATCGCCGCGCTGGAAATGGTGCGCGCCTACAATGCCGGGCTGATCCCGAAATTCGAGGCGGTACAGCGATTCCGCCACAAGCAGGGGCACACCGTCTACATCCTGAGCCGCGCCATCCATATCCGCGACGCCGAAGGGCGGGTGGTGCGCATGGTCGGCGCCCACACCGACCTCACGCGCGACAGGATGAGGGAGGAGGAGCTTCGGCTGGCCAAGCAGACCCTGGACGACGCCATCGAGGCGGTGCCGGAGGGGCTGGCCTATTTCGACGCCGACGACCGGCTGATCCTGTGCAACCAGCGTTACCGCAGGGCGCATCCGCTGACCGCACCGCTGCTGACGCCCGGCCGGCCCTTCGAGGAGATCCTGCGCGCCGCCGTCGCCAACGGCGAATTCGGGGCCAACCCGGAGGGTGCGACCGACGAGGCGTGGATCCAGGCGGAACTGGCCCAGCACCGCAATCCCGGCCCGCCCTTCGAGCGGGAGCTTCCCGACGGACGCTGGATCCTGGTGGCTGAGAACCGCACCAGCAGCGGGGCGCTGGTCTGCACCCGCACCGACATCACCGAACGCAAGCGCTTCGAGGCGGAGCTGCAGCGTCAGGCCGCCGACATGTGCGCGCTCGCCGAAGGGCTGGACGCCGCCCGCGAGGAGGCCGACGCCCTGCGCGCCCGGGCGGAGGCGGCGACCCAGGCGAAGTCGGAGTTCCTGGCGGCGATGAGCCACGAGATCCGCACGCCGATGAACGGCATCATGGGGATGACCGAACTGCTGTTCGACACCTCCCTGACGGCGGAGCAGCACCAGTTCGCCCAGGCGATCCGCAGCTCCTCCAACGCGCTGCTGACCATCATCAACGACATCCTCGACATCTCGAAGCTGGAGGCCGGCCGCGTCACCATCGAGACGCTGCCCTTCGACCCCGCCGATCTGGTGGAGGGGGTGGTGGAACTGCTGACCCCCCGCGCCTACGAGAAGGGGATCGAGATCGGCTTCTACATCGACCCGTTCCTGCGCCGCACTCTGCTGGGCGACCCCACGCGCATCCGGCAGATCCTGGTCAATCTGGTGGGCAATGCGGTGAAGTTCACCGACCAGGGCTCCGTTGCGGTGGAGCTGGAGGCGCTGGACGCCACCGAGGCGCATCTGGTCCTGCGCATGACGGTCACCGACACCGGCATCGGCATCCCGGTCGACGCGCTGCCCACCCTGTTCAACAAGTTCCAGCAGGTGGACGGATCAATCACCCGGAAGTTCGGCGGAACCGGGCTGGGGCTGGCGATCTGCCGCCAGCTGTCGGAACTGATGGGCGGCAGCATCGGAGTGGAAAGCAGCCTGGGCAACGGCAGCCGCTTCCTGGTCGATCTGCCGCTGGCCCTGCTGGACGAGGCGCTGCCTCCGGCCGAACAGCCGCTGGCCGGGCGCCGCGCCCTGGTGGTGGACGATCTGGCGGTCAACCGCCGGGTGCTGGCGGCGATGCTCGACAGCCTGGGGGCCCGGCCGACGGTGGTGGACAACGGCCCCGACGCGCTGGAGGCGCTGACCCGCGCGGCGGTCGGCGGCCGGCCCTTCGACGTGGTGCTGGTGGACCAGACCATGCCGGGCATGGGGGGCGACGCCCTGCTGGCCGTCATTGCCGGCAACCCGATGCTGGCCGGCACCAGCCGCGTGCTGATCGCCGCATTGGGACCGGCGGCGCGGGCCGACGGCGGTCCCGCCCACGGGCTGGCCCACGCCACCCTCAGCCGTCCGCTGCGGCAGAGCGCGCTGGCCGGCTGCCTGACCGGGCTGTTCCAGGCCGCCGCCCCGCCTTCCGCTGAAACCGTGAGCGCGGAACGGCAGACCACCGAGAGCCGGCCGGCCGACGGCCGCGCGGAGGAGCCGGCGCGCAGCGGCCGCATCCTGCTGGCGGAGGACAACCGCACCAACCAGCTGTTCGCCACCACGCTGCTGCGCAAGCTGGGCTACACGGTCGAGGTGGCGGAGGATGGGGAGCAGGCGGTGGCCGCGGCCTGCCGCGGCGGCATCGATCTGGTGCTGATGGACGTTCAGATGCCGGGAATGGATGGGCTGGAGGCCGCGCAGGCGATCCGCGCGCGCGGCGGGCGGTTCGCCCACCTGCCGATCATAGCACTCACCGCCGACGCCATGCCGGGCACGCGCGAACTCTGTCTGCGCGCGGGCATGAGCGACTATCTGACCAAGCCGATCAGCCGCGCCGGGCTGCTGGCCGCGCTGGACCGCTGGATGGCGGAGGCCGGCGGTCCGCCCGCGGCGGAAGCCGGCGGCGACAGCGGCGTTGCGGGAGAGGCCGGCGGCAATGAAGACGGCGAGGTTCTGGACGAGGCGGTGCTGGACGATCTGATCGAGACGGTGGGGGCCGACAACCTCGCGCTGATCGTGGACAGCTTCCTCGACGACGTATCCCGCCGGCTGGAGCGGCTGTCGGAGATGGCGCGGTCGGCCGGCGGCACCCTGGACATGCGGGCGCTGGCGGGGGAGGCGCACGACCTGTCCAGCCTTGCCGGCAGTTTCGGCGGCATGGCGGTCATGCATCTCGCCTGGCGGATGGAGGTGGTCTGCCGCAACGGCGACACCGCTCAGGCCGCCGGGCTTCTGCCGGTGCTGCTGCGCGAGGCCGCCTGCCTGGAGCGCAGCTTGCGCGAGCGCACCGGCGTGGAGCGGCCGGCGGCCTGACCTTCCGCCGGCCTGACCCTCCGCCGGACTGTCGTCAGCCGGTGCCGGGCTGGGTCGAGCCGTCGGTGTCCTCGGCCCGTTCCCGCAGTTCCTTCGACGACATGCCGGCCGGGGTGGCGTCCTGCAGGGTGCCGTCGCCGGGCGTCTTTGTCATGTCCTCGCGTGGGGAGCGTTCGCCCGCCGGGGTCTGGTCGTGGGTGTCGGAACCGGATTTGCCCGAAGCGGGTTTGTCCGATAGGGGCTTGTCGGCGTGGGGCATTCCTTCGGAGGGGATGCGCGTTTGAGGCGTGTCGGTCATGATGTCCTCTGCTATCTTCCGGAGGAGTCAACGACTGTGGACGGGTGCGGGTTCCGATCCTGACCGATCCTTCGGAGACCGGGAGAAGACGGCGCGGCGCCGTGAGGTGCCAAAGCGCGCGAAGAACGGGCCAACCACCAAGGTCCGGCGGCGGAGACCGACAGGCGCCGTCCGGCCAGCAAGGAGTGTGATAAGGTCATGGAATCGAGCAAGCACACACCGCACGGCGATGTGACCCAGGTCGGCACCGTCACGCTGACCGACGACGCCACCGGCAAGACGCTGAAGCTGCCGCTGCTGGGCGGGTCCACCGGTCCCAACGTGATCGACATCCGCAAGCTCTACGCCGAGACCGGATACTTTACCTACGATCCCGGATTCACCTCCACCGCCGCCTGCGATTCGGCCATCACCTACATCGACGGTGACGAGGGCGTCCTGCTGCACCGCGGCTATGCCATCGCCGATCTGGCCGAGAACTGCGACTTCCTAGAGGTCTGCCACCTGCTGCTGAACGGCGAACTGCCCAACCCGCAGCAGAAGGCCGATTTCGAGCGCACCATCACCTACCACACGATGGTGCACGAGCAGCTGACCAAGTTCTACAGCGGCTTCCGCCGCGACGCCCACCCGATGGCGATCATGTGCGGCGTCGTCGGCGCCCTGTCGGCCTTCTATCACGATTCCACCGACATCTTCGATCCGGTGCAGCGCAAGATCGCCGCGCACCGCCTGATCGCCAAGATGCCGACCATGGCCGCCATGGCCCACAAATACACGGTCGGCGAACCGTTCATGTATCCGCGCAACGACCTGTCCTACGCGGAAAACTTCCTCTACATGACCTTCGGCACGCCGTGCGAGGAATGGACGGTCGATCCGGTCCTATCCAGGGCGATGGACAAGATCTTCATCCTGCATGCCGACCACGAGCAGAACGCCTCGACCTCCACCGTCCGCCTCGCCGGCTCGTCCCACGCCAACCCGTTCGCCTGCATCGCGTCGGGCATCGCGGCGCTGTGGGGTCCGGCCCATGGCGGCGCCAACGAGGCCGTGCTGAAGATGCTGGAGGAGATCGGCTCGGTCGACCGCATCCCCGAATTCGTCCGCCGCGCCAAGGACAAGAACGACAGCTTCCGCCTGATGGGCTTCGGCCACCGCGTCTACAAGAACTACGACCCGCGCGCCAAGATCATGCGCGAGACCTGCTATCAGGTTCTCGACCGCCTGGGCATCCATGACGAGCCGCATCTGGCCATCGCCATGGAGCTGGAGAGGATCGCCCTGTCGGACGAATACTTCATCGAGAAGAAGCTGTACCCGAACGTCGATTTCTATTCGGGCATCATCCTGAAGGCGATGGGCTTCCCGACCAGCATGTTCACCGTGCTGTTCGCGCTGGCCCGCACCGTCGGCTGGATCAGCCAGTGGAAGGAGATGATCGAGGATCCGGCCCAGAAGATCGGCCGCCCCCGCCAGCTCTTCACCGGCCACGCCGCCCGCCCCTTCGTGCCGCTGGACAAGCGTTGAGTTCAGTAGCCTATCCCCGCCTTGGATCCCCTCTCCCCCCGGGGAGAGGGTTAGGGTGAGGGGGATACACCTCAGATTCTATGCAAAGGTCCCGCCGCGCCTCCCCTCACCCCGACCCTCTCCCCGGGGGGAGAGGGGAAAAGCAAGTCTGCCGTGACCCAGCCCCTGCAACTCGGCCTGTCGGTTGCCATCGTGGCGGTGACCGGCGGGACGCCGCGCGTGGTGACGGTGCGCAGCGGCTTCGCCGTGCCGGAGGACCATCGGCGCGGCGACGAGCCGTTGCCGCATCGCGACGCCCTTCCCGGCGCACCCTTCGAACCCGACCGCTTCCGCACCCTGCAGGAGGGCGTGCGCGCGGTGGCGGAGGGGCTGTCGGGCTTGGCGCTCCGCTATGTCGAGCAGCTCTACACCTTCGGTGACCGTTACCGCGACCCGCATGAGCTGTTCGGCGGCCCGCGGTCCGTTGTGGTCGGCTATCTCGCCTTGGTCCGCGACGGCCCGCTGGGCGGCGATGCCTCGGCCGAGTGGCGCGACCTCTACGACCATTTCCCGTGGGAGGATTGGCGCGACCGGCGCCCGCCGCTGCTGGACGGCGTGATCGCCCCGGCGCTCGGCGGCTGGATCGCCTCGGCGCCCGACGAGGAGACCCGCCTGCGCCGGGCCGAGCGCGCCCAGATGGCCTTCGGCCTGGACGGCGCCGACTGGGACATGGAACGGGTCCTGGAACGCTTCGAACTGCTCTACGAAGCCGGGCTGGTGGTGGAGGCGTTCCGCGACCGCGACCTCGCCGCGCGGATCGACCCGTCTGTGCAGGCCGGCGGGCCGATGCCGCGGGCGCTGGGCCGGCCGATGGCGCGCGACGGCCGGCGCATCCTGGCGACCGCGCTGGAACGGCTGCGCGGCAAGCTGCGCTACCGCCCCATCGTCTTCGAACTGCTGCCGCCGACCTTCACCCTGCACCAGCTCCAGCTGGTGGTGGAGGCGCTGTCGGGCGAGCGGGTGCACAAGCAGAATTTCCGGCGCCTGATGATCTCCGGCGGCTTCGTCGAGCCCACCGGACAGTATGAGAGCCAGACCGGCGGCCGGCCGGCGGAGTTGTACCGCTTCCGGCGGCAGGCCATCCACGAACGCACCAGCGCCGGGGCCATTCCGTCCGCGGACGGATAGGGGTAAAAATCCATCGGAAACGTCGACGCGCGGCATTGGGCGCAGTTGTCAACGCGCGGCTGCAAGCGGATACTGCCGGGACGGTTTTAAACCCGGAATGTCCATAGCCGGAAAGTCCAAGAAGGCCGATGTCGCACCGCATCCTGATTGCCGACGACCACCCGCTGATGCGAACCGCCCTGACCCAAACCATCGGGCAGGCGATCCCCGGCGCCGTGATCCTGGAGGCATCGCGGTTCGAGCAGATCAAGCCGCTGCTGGACACCGGGGAACCGCCGGACATCATCCTGCTCGACCTGCACATGCCCGGCATGAGCGGCCTGATCGGACTGATGATGCTGCGCTCCGAACATCCGGCGATTCCGGTGATCGTGGTGTCGGCCTCTGAGGATCCGGTGACGATCCAGCGCGCCATCGATTACGGCGCTTCCGGCTTCGTGCCGAAATCCGCCCCCAACACCCAGATCGTCGAGGCGATCCACGCCGTTCTGGACGGCGAGCTGTGGCTGCCGGAGATCAACGGCGGCCCCGAGACCGACGCCCCCGACCCGGCCCAGCGCGCCGCCACCCTGACCCCGCAGCAGCTCCGCGTCCTGGCCGGCATCGCCGAGGGCAAGCTGAACAAGCAGATCGCCTACGAGATGAACGTCGCCGAGACGACGGTGAAGGCCCACGTCACCACGATCCTGCGCAAGCTGGGCGTGCTGACGAGGACTCAGGCGGCGGTGCTGGCGAGCCAGCTGGCGCTGTCGTCGGCTCCCCCGCCGCCGGTGGAGTGAGTTTCGCCCTCTCCCGTCCCGGGAGAGGGAGGGGACCCACGAAGTGGGGAGGGTGAGGGGTGAGCCGAGAATGCCGAACCGCATGGCTTCGTGCCTACCCCCTCACCCTTCCCACCGCTACGCGGCGGGCCCCTTCCCTCTCCCGGGGCGGGAGAGGGAGCATTACCCCGCCATCCGCTGTCCCTCCGCCAGCAGCTGCCCCAGCAGCGCCCTGAGCGCGCCCGGACGCACCGGCTTGTAGAGCAACCGGCAGCCCGCCGC
This sequence comes from Azospirillum sp. VT-I1, assembly GCF_055698305.1. Classification (NCBI taxonomy): domain Bacteria; kingdom Pseudomonadati; phylum Pseudomonadota; class Alphaproteobacteria; order Rhodospirillales; family Azospirillaceae; genus Azospirillum; species Azospirillum sp. VT-I1. The sequence goes on from NZ_CP168806.1 coordinate 123,762, forward strand.
TTCGATGTCCTCGCGCACGGCGGCGTCGCGGTCGGCGGTGACGACGGCGGCGGGGAGGTCGCTGCCGAGCGCGGCGCGCAGGGTCCGCAGCGCTTCCACCCCGGTCAGGCTGCGGTCGAGGTGGTAGTCGGTCAGGATCACGTCGGGCATGCGCCCCTCCAGCTTCGCCAGGGCGAGGTCGGGGGCCGCCGCGGTGACGACGCGGCACGACCAGCTGGACAGCAGATCCTCGGTGGCGCGGGCGATGGCGGGCTCGTTCTCCAGGCACAGCACCAGGACGCCGCTCAGGTCGCGGCCGCGCGGGCGGACCACCACGGCGCGGGCGGCGACCGGCTCGTCGGTCAGCGGGACCAGGACGGAGAAGACGCTGCCCCGCCCGACTTTCGAGCGCACCTGAACCGTGTGGCCGAGGATGCCGGCCAGACGTTCCACGATGGCAAGGCCGAGGCCCAGCCCCTTGCCGCGGTCGTCGGCATCGTTGTCGAGCTGGCGGAACTCCATGAAGATTTCCGGCACCTTGTGCTCGGGAATGCCGGGGCCGGTGTCCCACACCTCGATGGACAGGAAGCCCCCGCGGCGGCGGCAGCCCAGCAGGATGCGGCCGGTGCGGGTGTAGCGCACGGCGTTGGCGAGATAGTTCTGCAGGATGCGCCGCAGCAGCGTCGGGTCGCTATGCACGATGGCGGAGCAATCGACCACCCGCAGCCCCAGGCCGTGGCGGCTGGCCAGGACGGTGAACTCCTCGCCCAGCGGCTTCAGCAGCTCCTCGATGCGCATCGGCACCGGATTCGGCTTCACCACGCCGCTGTCGATCTTGGACACGTCCAGCAGGTCGCCCAGGATCTGCTCCACCGACCGCAGCGAGGCGTCGATCTGGCGGATGGCGCTGTCGCCGTTGCGCTCGGCCAGGGCCGACAGGAACAGCCGGGCGGCGTGCAGCGGCTGCAGCAGGTCGTGGCTGGCGGCGGCGAGGAAGCGGGTCTTGCCGCGGTTGGCGCGCTCGGCTTCCGCCTTGGCTTCCGACAGGGCGTGGGTGCGCTCGGCGATGCGGCGCTCCAGCGTCTCGTTGGCTTCGCGCAGGGCGGCGGCGGCGCGGTGGCGTTCGGTGACGTCGGTGTAGACGGCGACGAAACCGCCGCCCCCGGCCTTGGACCGGGCATCGGGTTGGTGGCGATCTCCAGCACCGTGCCGTCGGGCCGCACCCGCTCGTAGACGTCGGGCTTGTTGCGGCGGCGCGGGTCGGAACGGCGCTCCAGCAGGGTCTCGATCTCGCCGTTGCGGCCATATTCGCCGCGCCGCGCGATCAGCCCGACGATCTCCTGCAGCGAGGTGCCGACCTGGACGAAGCCGTCGGGCAGGTCGAGCAGCACCAGGAACTGGTTGTTCCAGGTAGCGACGCGCCAATCCTCGTCGAACACGGCGATTCCCTGCGGAACGTTCTCCACGGTGGCGCGCAGCAGCTCATGCTGCTTCAGGATGGCGCGCGACGCCTCGTCGATGATGGAGCGGGCGTCGGTGCGCGACAGCCGGCGGTCGGACAGCAGGCCGGCCACGACCACGCGGGCGGACGCCGAGCCGACGGCGCCGGCGAGCAGGCGCTCGGTCAGCTGGATCGCCTCGCCGTCGGTGCGGGTCAGCAGCGCGGTGCGCAGATCGCCGTCCTCCACCCCGGTGAAGCGGCAGAAGGCGGCGTCGGCGCGGGCCTGCCCGACATAGCGCACCGCAAGGTCGTGCAGGTCGGCCAACGTGGCGCCGCGCGGCCCGGTGGCTTCTCCGTCGGTGGCGCGGCGCAGGCTGATGAAGCGCGCGGCCTGCTGGCGCTCCAGCGTCGACGGGCGGGTCAGCAGCGAGACCAGCACGAACAGCAGGATGTTCGGCCCCAGGCTCCACAGCGCGGCGTTGGTCAGCGGGTCGATGCCGGCGATGCCGGCCAGCGCCACCGGGCTGAGGACGGTCATGCCGAACGGCCCCTCGCGCAGCGCGCTGGAGGCCAGCCAGCCGGCGTCGGCGAAGGACGGCAGCAGCATGGTGTAGGCCCAGCCGAGGAAACCGGCGCAGATGCCGGCGAAGGCGCCGGCGCGGCTGGCGCGGCTCCAGATCAGGCCGCCGAGCAGGGCCGGGGCGAACTGCGCCACCGCGGTGAAGCTCATCATGCCGATGGTCGCCAGCGGAAAGGCCGGGCCGATCAGCCGGTAGCAGCCGTAGGACAGCAGGACCAGCACGATCACCGCCGACCGGCGGACCAGCAGCAGGACCCGCGCCGGATCGTCGCGCAGCCGCCGGTCGTCGGGGCGCAGCGCCATCAGCAACGGCACGGCGACGTCGTTGCAGATCATGGTGCTGAGCGCCACCATCTCCACCAGGATCATGCTGGTCGCCGCCGACAGGCCGCCGATGAAGGCGGCCAGCGCCAGCCACGGCCAGCCCTGGCTCAAGGGGATGGAGACCATGAAGGTGTCGGCGTTGGTCGTGCCGTCCGGGAACAGCATCAGCCCGGCCAGCGCCACCGGCAGCACGAACAGGTTGATGGCGACCAGATAGGCCGGGAACAGCTTCGCCGACGACCGCACGTCGCCGCCATGGGTGTTCTCCACCACCGCGACGTGGAACTGGCGCGGCAGGCACAGGATCGCCAGTGCCGACAGGAGGCAGGCCACCCACCAGTCCGCGCCGATGCTGTCCAGCCGGATAAGGTCGAGGAAGCCGGGGTGGTTCATCGCCGCTTCGAAGAAGGTGGCCGGATCGCCGAAGACCGAATAGGCGATGGCGCCGCCCACCGCCAGCGCCGCCGCCAGCTTCACCACCGATTCCGCGGCGATGGCCAGCATCAGGCCGCGGTGGTGTTCGTTGGCCGACACGCTGCGCACGCCGAACAGGATGGCGAAGGCCGCCATCAGCAGGGCCGCCATCAGCGCGGTCCCGCCCGGCATCTGGTTCAGGTCGGTTCCCAGCGACGCCCCGGCCAGGATCTCGAAACTGACGCTGATCGCCTTCAATTGCAGGGCGATGTAGGGCAGCAGCCCGATCACCGCGGCGACGGTGACGAGTGCTGCCAGGCTGCGGCTCTTCCCGTAGCGGGCGGACAGGAAGTCGGAGATGGAGACGACGTTCTCCGACTTCGCCACCCGGACGATGCGGGCCAGCACCGGCCAGCCCAGCCCGATCATCAGGATCGGCCCGATATAGATCGGCAGGAAATAGAAGCCCCCGGTCGCCGCCCGCCCCACCGCGCCGTAGAAGGTCCAGGAGGTGCAATAGACGCCGAAGCTCAGCGCATAGAGCCAGGGCGTGCGCCGTTCGGCGCCCTGGTCGCCGGTCCGGTCGCCGTACCATGCGATGGCGAACAGTGACAGCAGATAGGCCATCGATACGGCCAGGATGAACCAGCTTTCCATGGGGCTTTTCGCATCCCGTTTTGATTTTCTCTCCCCGCGGGCGGCAGCCTAGCACAGGGCGCGTCCCTGCGCCGCGCCCGCATTCGGCACCCACCTTCGGCGGCGCGCAAAAGGCTGCCCCTGCCACCACAGGGAGCAAAGGGAGCCATCCGACCGCACGTCCGGGGAGGCCGGCACACATCCGGCGATTCCCTGTTCTTCCTGGCGGGCTGCAAAGCCTTTGGTCGAACATGCAAGGTTAAGGAGAGTCCGAATGGTATCGGTCAGCGCCGGTTCCCAGACCAGCATCAACACCGACGATCTCGGCGTTACGGGCATTCGGGGCGGCACGGTTGCCTTGGCTACGGCCAACCAGCTCGTCGTCAACTATGCCGATGGTCGGTCTACCGACTTCCGCGGCAACTTCACCTATGACGCCACGGGCCAGACCTTGACCGGCGGCACTATTTCCAGCGTCACCAACTCCGTCAACGGCATCCCTGGCCTATCGGTGTCGCAGCTGAACCTGCCCGTGGCGACGGCGCTGGGCTGGGAGGCCGCAGGCACCGATCCCGCAGCGATCCGCGCGGCGCTGCTGGGCGGCAACGACAGCTTCACCGGGTCCGACTTCAACGACACGATCCGCGCCTATGCCGGCGACGACACCATCAATGGCGGCCTGGGCGACGACCTGCTGGATGGCGGCGCCGGCGTGAACACCATCGACGGCGGCGACGGCATCGACACGGTGGTGCGCAGCGCGTCGCTGGCCGACAGCGGCGCCGTCAAGCACAACGGCGATATCTACGTGATCGACGCCAACGGCTACGACCGGATGACCAACGTCGAGTTCATCCAGTACGCCGACCAGACGGTGTCCAGCGCCACCGCCCCGGTGTTCGACGCCCTGTCCTACCTCGCCGCCAATCCGGACCTTGCGGCCGTCTACAACACCGACAGCGACGCCGCCTTCGACCATTACCGGTCCTTCGGCTGGAGCGAAGGGCGCACCCTGACCTTCAACGCCGCCGGCTATCTGGCCGACAATCCGGATCTCGCCACCGCCTTCGGGACCGACACGGCGGAAGCGACGCGCCACTACATCGACGTCGGCCGCAACGAGAACCGTCAGGCCGATTTCGACGCCACCAGCTATCTGGCGGCCAACCCGGACCTGATCCAGGCCTTCGGCAACGATCCGACGGCGGCGGCACTCCATTACGCCACCTATGGCCGGAACGAGGGGCGGAACGTGGAGTTCGATGCGTCGGCCTATCTGGCGCGCTATCCGGACCTGCAGGCGGCCTTCGGCGGCGATCTGCAGGCGGCGACCGCCCATTACGTCGCCCAGGGTTATGAGGAGGGCCGCAGCGCCGCTCCGCTCGGCACCAGCACCGGCACGGCTTTCGCCTCGTCCGATGCCCTGCAGCAGCAGGCGACGCTGTCGATCGCCTGACCGGAAAGCCGGACTTCGGCAAAGGTCCCAACGGCAAGCGGGCGGAGGGTCATCCCCTCCGCCCGTTTCCTTTTGCCGGACTATGGTCAGCAGGTGGAACCCTGCGTCAGTCGTGCTGGTAGATGTCCACGTCCTTGGTTTCGCGGACGAACAGCAGGCCGATCACCAGGGTCGCGGCGGCGATGATGATCGGGTACCAGAGGCCCGAGTAGATGTCGCCGGTCGCCGCCACGATGGCGAAGGAGGTGGTCGGCAGGAAGCCGCCGAACCAGCCGTTGCCGATGTGGTAGGGCAGCGACATCGAGGTGTAGCGGATGCGGGTCGGGAACATTTCGACCAGCATCGCGGCGATCGGGCCGTAGACCATGGTCACGTAGATGACCAGGACCGTCAGCAGGGCGATGACCATCACCGTGTTGATCCGTCCCGGATCGGCCTTGGGCGGATAGTTGGCGGTCTTCAGCGCGTCGGTCAGGCCCTTGTCGAAGGCGGCGCCGGCGGCCTTGGTGTCGGTCGGCGCATGCGAGGCGGTCGGGCCGTGGCTGAGCGACACGGTGGTGCTGGCCTGCGGTGCCGCGGTGTAGCTGGGGATGACCGTGCTGCCGACCTTGATCGAGGCGACTGTGCCGGCCGGGGCCGTTTCGTTGGTGTAGGGGATGCCGCGCCGGACCAGCGCGCTCTTGGCGATGTCGCAGGAGCTGGTGAACTGGCTGGTGCCGACAGGGTTGAACTGGAACGAGCATTCGTTCGGATCGGCGACCACGACGACCGGCGAGGTCGCGATGGCTTCCTCCAGCGCCGGGTTGGCGTAGTGGGTGATGGCCTTGAACAGCGGGAAGTAGGTCAGGCAGGCCAGCAGCAGGCCGGCCATGATGATCGGCTTGCGGCCGATCTTGTCGGCCAGCGTGCCGAAGATCACGAAGAAGGGGGTGCCGAGCAGCAGGGCTGCCGCGATCATCAGGTTGGCCGCCTGCGCGTCGACCTTCAGCGTCTGGGTCAGGAAGAACAGGGCGTAGAACTGGCCGGTGTACCAGACCACCGCCTGGCCGGCGACGAGGCCGAACAGGGCGAGCAGGACGATCTTCAGGTTCTTCCACTGGCCGAAGGATTCGGTCAGCGGCGCCTTGGAGTGCTTACCCTCCTCCTTCATCTTCTTGAAGGCGGGGGATTCGTTCAGCATCAGACGGATCCACACCGAGATGCCGAGCAGCACGATGGAGAGCAGGAACGGGATGCGCCAGCCCCAGGCGTTGAAATCCTCCGCCGACATCGACACGCGGCAGCCCAGGATGACCAGCAGCGACAGGAACAGACCGAGCGTCGCGGTGGTCTGGATCCAGGAGGTGTAGTTGCCGCGGCGGCCGTGCGGCGCATGCTCCGCGACGTAGGTCGCGGCACCGCCATATTCGCCGCCCAGCGCCAGACCCTGCAGCAGGCGCAGGACGATCAGGATGATCGGGGCGGCGATGCCGATGGTCGCGTAGTTGGGCAGGATGCCGACGATGAAGGTCGACACGCCCATGATCAGGATGGTGACCAGGAAGGTGTATTTGCGGCCGATCATGTCGCCGAGACGGCCGAAGACCAGGGCGCCGAAGGGCCGCACGGCGAAGCCGGCGGCGAAGGCCATCAGCGCGAAGATGAAGGCCGCGGTCGGATTGACCCCGGAGAAGAACTGCACGGCGATGACCGCGCTGAGCGAACCGTAGAGATAGAAGTCGTACCACTCGAAAACGGTCCCGAGCGAGGACGCGAAGATGACTTTCTTCTCCTCGCTCGTCATCGGTCGGACGGCATCGCCCGACGAAGCCGCATAGGCCATGGTCTTCACCCTCCCAAGTGAAAGGTCATGTATTCCGGTTGGTTTTTGGCGAGCGGTGCGTTTCGGTCATGTGAACTGATGACCGAGCCCGCTCCTTGGTTTTCTGATGGATAGTGTGCCAACCAAATTATCCGCGTCACCCCCGACCATGGTCGGGGGTATCAGGCGTTGCGGTACTGGGTTACAGTGATCCTTTGGACAGGTGCGTGGCCTCCCGCCGGGGTCGTACGCCCTGTCGAAACACCCCTATTGGAACACGGGGGCGTAGAGCAGCCCGCCCTGCGTCCATGGCCGGTTCGGCCCACGCTCCAGCTTGAAGGGGGAGCGGGCGCCCAGGTTGCGCTCGAAGATCTCGCCGTAATTCCCGACCTGCACCACCGCCTGATAGGCCCAGTCGGGACGCAGGCCGGCCTTGGCCGCGACCTCCGGCAGTCCGGACAGCAGGCGGCGCATCTCGCTGCTGCCGGTGATGCGCTGGAAATTGGCGTTGGCGCCGGTCACGCCGGCATCCTCGGCCAGGAACAGTGCATAGACCGTCCAGCGCACCGCCGCCATCCACATGCGGTCGGTGTTGGGCGTCAGCGGAGCCAGCGGTTCGCGCGACGGCAGGGGTGCGTCGGCGATCTCCAGCGCCTCCTTCGGCGACTCCAGCACATGCAGCGCGGTGGTCAGCAGCGCACGGTCGGCGCTGAGCGCCGCGCAGTCGCGGCTGAGGAAGGCTTCCAGCGCATCGGGCCAGCCGGGGAAGCTGCGCAGCTTCCAGGGGCGCTTGCCCGCGGCGGCGAGCGCTTCCAGCTCCGCCTGGGTGGTGGTCCCGGCGGGGACGCAGACCGTCAGTTCCCCGCCGTCCAGGGCCGACCGTCCGTCGGGCAGGCGCCATGCGGCCATCCCCTGGACGTCGTGGAAGACCGGCGGACCGAAATCGACGGCATAGGTCGCGTCGCGGGTCAGCGTCCAGGAGGTCTGGGCGAAGGAGACGTCGACCTCGCCGGCTGCGACGGCCTCGAACTCCTGCGGCTTGGACAGGCGGCGGATCTCTACGGCATCGGCCTTGCCCAGGACGGCGGCGGCCAGCGCCCGGCACAGATCGACCATGAAGCCGACCGGCCGCCCGCCGTCGTCGTTGGCGGCGAAGCCGGGGTTGAAGGACACGCCGCAACGGACCACCCCGCGCCGCTCGATCTCCGCCAGGACCGGGCGGTCGCCGTTCGGCACGGGCTGCGCGTCGGGCTGCGCCACGGCGGTTCCGCCCAACGCGGGGACGAACGCCAGAATCAGCCCCAGCGCGGCGGCAACAGGCTTCAGCCCCATCCTTCTCCCCTTATCCGACGGCGCCGCTATGATACGCTGACGGCGGCACCGCGCAAACGATTGGGGGTGCCGGGGCGGCGCTTCGGCACGGGCGCTTCGGCGCGGGCGGGACGGGACAGGCGGGAATGGGAATGGCGGGCGGCAGCGAGACGGAGGCCGGCAGGTCCGAAGCCGGACGGGCGGGCGTGGTGAGGATCGGCGTCGGCGCGCGTCTGTTCGGCGCGCTCGCCTTCAACGGTCTGGTCGCCTTCCTGATCGGGCTTGGCGCCTATATCGCCTTCGACGGGCTGCATGCCGGCATCACCAGGGTGACATCGGAACAGTTTCCGGCCGTCGTCGCCTCCGCCAAGCTGGAGCGCCAGCATCAGCGGATCATGCGGACCCTGGAACAGCTGGCCCTGTCGGACGACAATTTCGGCCGCGAAACGATCAAGCAGGGTTTGGCTGACCAGCTGGACGGCTATGACCGGCTGCTGGCGGAGATGGAAACGTCCGACGCCCCGCAGGCGCGGCGGATCGCCGGGCTGAAGCAGCAGCGCGATGAGATCCTGCGGCTGCGCGACGCCATCGACCGCGGCGTGACCGCCCGCGTCGCCGCCCGCCGCGCCTTGGCCGACCGCACCCGCGACGTGCGGCGGATGGCCGACGCCCTGGCGGAACCGGGACTGCGCGGGGTGGAGGATGTTGGCGTGCAGCGCTGGCTGGCGATGGCCGAGCGACTGTTGTTCCTGATCGCCTCGGTCCATCAGGCGGAGAACAGCTTCGCCCTGGCCCGGCTGGCCGACGGCGCGGCAGCCCAGCTGGAGAGCCTTGCCGGCTCGGTCCCGCAAGGTCTGGCCGACGGGGTTTCCGACCGACTGGCTCGGCTGGCGGAGGGAATGCGCGCGGTGGTGGAGGGCGACCGCTCCGTCTTCCGGCAGCGGCAGGCCGAGCTGCAGGCGTCGGAGGCGCTGAACGGGCTGGTCGACCGAGCCAATCAGGTGTCGCTGGTGAACACCGGCCTCAACACCGGCATCTTCGTCGAGCAGACCAAGGCGGCGGAGGAAAGCCGCCAGCAGGTGATCGAGGTGTCCACCACCTACACCCGCCTGTTCTTCGCCTCGGTCGGCGTGGTTCTGCTGGGGATGGTGCTGTCGGTTCTGTATGTCCGGCGCAAGGTGCTGGCCCGGCTGTGGGCGGTCAGCGAGGCGATCCGCGACCGCACCGGGGGCGGCAGGGCGGAGGTGCCGGCGACCGGCGCCGACGAGATCGGCGAGCTGGCGCGGGCGCTGCGCTTCTACATCCAGGAGACGGAGGACAAGAGCGAGGCCCTGCGCCGCAACGAGCAGTGGCTGCGCACGGTGCTGGAGGCCGCACCGGTCCCGCTGGTGATCTCCGGCCGCGCCGACGGCCAGATCCGCTTCGTCAACCGCCGCGCCGCCGACCTGTTCGAGGTCGCCGATGCCGGGGAACTGCTGGGCCGGCCGGCCGCCTCCGTCTGGTATGTGCCGACGGTGCGCGAGGAGTTCGTCCGCGACGTCTTCGCCAGCGGCCTGGCGCTCGACGTCGAGACGGAGCTGGTGACCCGCACCGGCCGACGGCTTTGGGGCCTGCTGTCCGGCATCGCCTTCGAGTTCCAGGGGGAGGAGGTGCTGCTGAGTTCGGTCGTCGACATCACCCGCCGCCGCGAGGCGGAGGAGCTGCTGCGCCGGACCCAGGCCTTCCTGGACGCCGTGATCGACAATGTGCCGAGCGTGCTCTACGTGCTGGAGGGCGATACCGGCCGGGTCGTGCTGTGGAACCGGGCGGCGGAGGACCGTTTCGGCACCCGCCGCGCCGACATCGAGGACCGCACCCTGGCCGAGGTGCTGGGGCCGGAGACCGGGCGGGCGCTGGCCGGCGGCGATCCCGGCTCCATGCGCTCGCTGGGGGTGGAGGAGCTGGTGCTGGCCCGCAACGGCGAGAGTGCGGTCTTCGCCCTGCAGCGCCACCCTTTCGAATGGTCGGGCGACGGCCGCTGCCGCATCATCTGCGTCGCCAACGACATCACCGCCTCGCGCCGGGCGCGGGAGGAGCTGCGGCAGGCCAAGGAGCGGGCGGAGCGCGCCGACGCCGCCAAGACCGAATTCCTCGCCACCGTCAGCCACGAAATGCGGACCCCGCTGAACGGCATCCTCGGCCTGTGCCGACTGCTGCTGACCGGGCAGCTGCATGCGGGCGAGCGGCGCTATGCCATGTCGATCATGCGCTGCGGCCATGGACTGCTCGACCAGGTCAACGACATCCTCGACTTGCGCAAGATCGAGGACGGCAAGCTGGACCTCGATCCCGCCCCCTGCGCCCTGCTACCGGTGCTGGAGGAGGTCGTTGCGACGGTGGAAGGACTGGCGAACGAGAAGGGGATCGACCTCGACCTCGACATCGCGCCGGAGGTGCCGGAACTTGTGGTGGTCGACCGCCAGCGGCTGCGCCAGATCCTGGTGAACCTCGTCGGCAACGCGGTGAAGTTCACGGAACGCGGCGGGGTGGACTTGCGCGTCGATATCGAACCGGGGCCGGAACGTTCCGGTTCCGGAGAGATGCTGCGTCTGGCCGTGCGCGACACCGGCATCGGCGTGCCGCCGGAACGCCGCGCCGCCATCTTCGAAAAGCTGGAGCAGGCCGATCCCACCATCGCGCGGCGCTTCGGCGGCAGCGGGCTGGGGCTCGCCATCGTGCGGCACCTGCTGGACGCCATGCAGGGCAGCATCCGCGTCGACAGCGCCGTCGGGCTGGGCAGCGTCTTCACCGTCACCATCCCCCTGCAGCGGGTGGAGGAAACTGCCCTGCCGGCGCGGCGGCCCGGCCGGCTCCTGCCGATCAGCCGGGTGCGGTCGCTGGCCCTGCTGCTGGTGGAGGACGACGCCATCAACCGGGAGGTGGCGCTGGGCCTGCTGTCGGACGCCGGCCACCGCATCACTGTCGCCGAGACGGGGGAGAAGGCGCTGGAACTGGCGGCGCGGCGGCGCTATGACGCCGTGCTTCTGGACATCCGCCTGCCCGACATCGACGGGCCGGAGGTGGCGCGGCGCATCCGCGCCTTCCCGGATGCAGACCGCGCGGCGGTGCCGATCGTCGCGGTGACCGCCAACGTCTTCGCCGCCGACCGCGCCCGCTATCTCGCCGCCGGCATCGACGCGGTGATCGAAAAGCCGATCTTCCCGGAACGGCTGATGCACCTGCTGTCCAACGCCGTCGCCTCGCGTGGCGATGGTGCCGGCGACGGCGAGGAGGCGGGCGGCGAGGAGGCCGCCGTCGCGGTGCCCGCCCGCCCGGCGGTGGTGGAGGAGGATGTGAGCGACGAAATCCTGGAGCGCTACATCCGCTCCCTTGGCCCGGCGCGCTTCGCCACCATCCGCGGGCTGCTGCTGGACTCCGCGCAGGAGGGGCTGCCCCGCCTGACCGCCGCCGATACGCCCGACGACGAGATCGAGGACATCGCCCACCGTCTGGCCGGCGCCGCCAGCCATTTCGGCCTGACCCGCTTCGTCGGGCTGATGCGCGCGGTGGAGGACGGCATGCGCGAAGGCCGCCGCGTCGAGGCCCAGGAACTGGCCGCGACCGCGGAATCGGTGTTCAGCCGCGGGCTCGCCGCGATGGACGCGGTGCAGGGGACGCTGCAGGGGGCGTGAGGCGGACTCTAGCCTTTCGATTTTCCGTGCAATTCACGCTTCGGACGATTCCGTCCGGACCGATCGCACTCTACACGATCGACAGCATCGCCGCCGCCGGTGCGTCCAGCGCATCGGCCAGCGCGCGCAGCCCCCGCCCGGCCTCGTCGCGGCTGCGGGGCATGCACAAGCCCACGCGCACCGCATGGGGCGCGCTGGCACGGCCCACGGCGAAGGCATCGGCGCCGGTGACAATCACGCCGCGCCGGCGCGCCTCGCCGATGAAATCCTCGCGCCGCCAGGGTTCCGGCAGCACCAGCCACAGGTGTTGCGCCGCCGAGTGGCCGTAGACCGTCCCGGCCGGCAGGATGGAGCGGGCAAGCCGCTGGCGGGCCAGATCCTCCTCCCGCTGGGTGGCGACGATGCGGTCGGCGGTGCCGTCCTGGATCCAGCGCGCCACCACCTCCGCCGGCAGGGCGGGGGCGGAATATTGCAGGGCGCGGATGGCGGTCTCGACGCGGGACCGCAACTCCGCCGGGGCGACGACGAAGCCCAGCCGCAGCCCGGCGGCAAGGCTCTTGGACACGCTCGACACATAGAGCGTGATGTCGGGGGCGATGGTCTGGATCGGCCGCGCGTCCGGCACCATGAAGCCGAACACGTCGTCCTCGATCAGGATCACGCCGTAACGGCGGGCGATCTCGGCGATCTCGCGGCGGCGGGCGGCGGGCATCACCACCGCGGTCGGGTTCTGCAGGGTCGGCACCAGATAGACCGCCTTCGGCCCCAGCCGGCGGCAGGCGCTGTCGAAGGCGTCGGGCACCAGCCCATGCTCGTCGATGGCGACCCCTTCCAGATGATAGCCCTGGGTGGCCGCCAGCGCCTTGGTGCCGATGTTGGTCAGCCGTTCCGCCAGGATGACGTCGCCGGGGCGGGCGATGGCGGCCAGCGCCACCGCCAGCGCGTTCTGCGCCCCGGTGGTCAGCAGCACCGAGTCGGCGGTCGCCTGCACCCGGTGCTGGCGCTCCAGCCAGGCGGCGGCGGCGCTGCGGTGGTCGGGCAGGCCGGCATGGGGACCGTAGCCGATCAGCGCCGCGGCGCGGCCGGAGCTGCCGATGGCGACCAGCGTCTGGCCGAAGGCCTGCACCGCGACCGCATGTTCGGGATGGACCGTCGTCATGTTGACGATGGCGGCGCCGGTCCCCGTCTGCCCGGCGGAGGTCTCTCCGGCCGGCGGCCAGCCGAGCGGCAGGGGCGTCGCCGGCGGCCGTTGGCCCTGGACGAAGGTTCCGCGTCCGACCTCGCCGCCGATCAGCCCGCGCTTCTCCGCCTCCGTATAGGCGCGCGTCACCGTTCCCACCGTCACGCCGAGGCGGAAGGCGAGGTCGCGGTGGGTGGGCAGGCGGGTGCCGACCGGCAGCGTGCCCTCCGCGATGTCGTCGGCCAGCGCGTCGGCGATGACGCGGTAGAGCGGGCCGGCGCGGCCTTCCAGGTTCGGGGTCCAATTTGTCATGAGTACAAATGTGGCATTGTCTCTTCGCTCTGGCAAGTTCGGCGCGATTGTCACCATCCTGCACCCCTGGGGAGTCCATACAATCAGCGGATGCCGCCGGCGAAAACGCGCTGTGCTCCACCTTGTGTCCGGCTGGCGGAACCGATAACTTCGGTATGAGGGGCCGGCAGACAATCCGCCGACCATAGGACTCCGTCACGGGGGACAATGAACACCATCGCGGTGGTCGACGACGATCCCATTACCCGCGAGACCCTGAAGGCCTATCTGGAGGGCGAGGGGTATCGGGTGATGCTGGCGCGCGACGGCGATCAGCTGTCGGCGCTGCTGGCGCGCGGGCGGATCGACCTGCTGCTGCTGGACATCCGGCTTCCCGGCAAGGACGGGCTGGCGGTGACGCGGGAACTGCGGGCCACCTCCAACATCGGCATCATCCTGATCACCGGCCGTTCCGACCGCATGGACCGGCTGATCGGGCTGGAGCTGGGCGCCGACGACTACATCACCAAGCCGTTCGAGCCGCGCGAGATCCTGGCCCGCACGCGCAGCCTCCTGCGCCGCATCGCCAAGCCGACCCGGCCGGCGGGCGGGCGGGTGAAGCGGTTCGACGGGTGGGAACTGCATCTGGACAAGCGCCGCCTCCGCGACCCCGGCGGCGAGGATGCGCGCCTGACCTCCGCCGAATTCGAACTGCTGGCCGCCTTCGTCGAGAATCCGGGGCGGGTGCTGAGCCGCGACGACCTGCTGGACCTGACGCTGCGCGGCGATTCGGTGCCCTACGACCGGTCCATCGACCGGCTGGTCCGCCGCCTGCGCCGGGTGGTGGAGCCCGACCCCGCCGACCCGACCCGCATCGTCACCGTCCACGGCATGGGGTACATGTTCCAGGCCGCGGTGGACTGACCGCCGCCGCCCGCGCCGGATTCAGGAATGGATTTTCAGGATTGGGCGGGCGAGGCCCGGCGCTGCGAACGGCTGGCGTCGGCTTCCTCCTCCGGCTTGCCGGGCTTGCGGAAGGTGCTGAGTTCGGAGATGCGGTTGACCGTCAGTCCGTTCAGGCGGCAGCCGGCGACCTCCAGGATCTCGAAGCCGGCCTTGCGGGGGTAGCGGGCGGCCACCCGCTCGCGCGCGTCCCGTTCGCCGTCGGCGATCAGAAGGAATCGGCGGATGCCGCCGGACCAGCCGCGATAGCCGCGCTGGTCGGCGAAGCTGACCGCCGTCGGGTGGAAGCGCACCGCGACCTCCCAGAAGCGGCCGGGGCGCGGCTCGTTCCGGTCGAACACGAAATAGCGCTGCATCGCGGCGCCCTTCTTCTGGTCCAGCTCCAGGATGGCGGCCTGCATGTCGATTTCCGCCTTCTGGACGCGCTTTTCCATCTCCGCCTGATGCTGGGCCAGCTGGGCATAGTCGGTGGCGATGTCCGCCACCTCCTTGGTCACGTCGTCCACCTTCTCCTTCAGCTTGGACATGGCGATCCGCGTCAGGGTCAGCTGGCGGCGCCAGTAGCGGTTGGACAGGACGGTCAGCACCATCAGGCCAAGCGCAAAATACAGCATCATGCCGGTCATCGGGCCGCTCCCATCATGCCGCCCGTCATGCCGCGGTCGCCTCCGCCTCGGGATCGGGGGCCAGCGCCAGCGGCACCACCGGCGAACAGATCAGGCCGTTGCGCTGGGAAAAGCTTGCCCGCACCGTGCCGTGCGCCTGTTCGGCCGAGGGGGCCGTGATGTGCGCGACGTTGCGGTATTCCCAGATCTGGCGGGAGAAGACGATATCCTTGCGGTCCAGCTCGTTGAAGTTGGGGCCGACCGCAAGCTGCGCCCAATAGACGTCGCCGTCGGACTCCTGGTCGCCCAACTCGTGCACCAGCTCGATCTTGGAGAATTCCAGCGCACGCAATTCGGTCAGCGCCTTCTGGCGCCGGCCGTTGAATTCGGTCAGGCGGGCCTGCAGGGTGGTGAGGTCGACGCGCTTGCGCTCCGTCTTCTGGCGCCATTCGGCCAGCGCGGCACGCTTCTTGTCGTATTGTCGCTGGTTCATCGCCTCGCGCGCCTTTTCGGCGCTGACGCGGCCGACATCGACCACGATCGACAGACCAAGCGCGGCGGCGCTGGTGATCAGAAGCAGCATCCCCAGGAACTCGGCCGAAATGACCATTCGCCCTCCGCCAGCCGCACCGAATGCCTGCGCCGCTTCAACGGCGCATGGTGCCACGGACGGCCGAGGGCGGCGATGCCCTCGCGACAACCCGCCGCACGGGGGCGATCATACCATCGCGCTCTGTTCCAAGGTTGTCATTTTTAGCTCAATTAGGGGTAAACCCGCCTTTTTTGGGAGGATTTATGACCGGACGCCGAACAGGCGAAGGAGTTCGGCGTCCGGTCATAGTTCCGTGGGTCAGCCGGACTTTTCCGCGGGCACGAAAGTCATGGCGACGCCGTTCATGCAGTAGCGTTTCCCTGTCGGCTGCGGCCCGTCGTCGAAGACATGGCCGAGATGGCCTTTGCAGCTGGCGCAGTGAACCTCGGTCCGCGGATAGGCCAGCTTGTAGTCGGTGGAGGTCTCCACCGCGCCCGGAAGCGGTTCCCAGAAGCTGGGCCAGCCCGACCCGCTCTCGTATTTGGTGTCGCTGGCGTAGAGCGGCTGTCCGCAGCCGGCGCAGCGGTAGACGCCCCGGCGCTTCTCGTCGTTCAGCGGGCTGGTGCCGGGATATTCGGTCGCGTGTTCGCGCAGGACCTTGAACTGGTTGGGGGACAGCTCCCGCTTCCAGTCCTGTTCGCTCTTGGCCGTGGTGGTCTTGTCCGAGTCGGGCATGCCGCCGGTCTCCGCTTGTGGTTGTCGGTGTTCCAGACCCACTATATTGGTCGGACTTGCCGCCCGCCCAAGCCGGGCGGTGCGGCGATCACGCGCCTATGATGGCGGCGGTCCTATATCGGACCGGATCTGAAGCTGCGACAAAAGAATCTTGCCGGTCTGGCGAAGGTTCGAGGGGTCATGCCTTCCGAAATTGAATCGGTTTCGGTAACATCCCGGTCGCCAACAGTCCGGGACAGCGTGTCCGGGACGGCAATGCCGGGGCATCGACGCGCCGCATGATGGATGAACGCTACCTTCGGGCGGTTCGCGACGCGCTGGTGCGGCACCAGCAATGGCTGCTGCGCGACCCGGCCGGACGGGGGCGCCGCGCCAACCTCAGCTTCTACGATCTGGCCGGACTGGGCCTGAACCGCGTCAACCTGTCGGGCGCCAAGCTGACGGGCGCCAGTCTGGCGCGGGCGCGGATGGTCGGCACCGTTCTGTCGAAGGCCGACCTCTACGGCGCCGACCTGTCGAAGGCCGACCTGACCGGCGCGCAGCTGCAGGGCGCCGACCTGCGCGGGGCCAGGGTCGACGGCGCGAAGCTGCTGAACGCCAACCTGCAGGGCGCCGACCTGCGCCGCGGCATGGTGCTGGACGCGGGCGAATTCCGCGCCGCCGGCAACAGCGACGGCACCACGACCTTCGTCGGCTGCAGCCTGACGCAGGCGGTCCTGACCGACTGCCGGATGGCGCAGTGCGATTTCAGCGGCAGCGACCTGTCCGGCGCCGACCTCAGCGGCAGCGACCTCAGCGGCGCCATCCTGATCGGGGCGGACCTGACGGGGGCGACCATGCGCAAGGCGACGCTGGACGGCGTGCTGATGTGCGGCGCCCGCCTGAACGAGGAGTTGCGCGTGGCGCTGGAACGGCACGGCGTCGACGTGGACGGCACCGGGCTGACCACCACCGCGGCGCGGATGTCCGACCTGATCGCCGAGCATCAGATCTGGGTGGAGAAGCTTGGCAAGGGCGGGGAGCGCATCCAGCTGCAGCGCATCGACCTGCGCGGCTACAATTTCGCCAACCAGCTGCTGTGCGGGGCGGTGATGCGCTTCAGCGGGCTGCGCGGGGCGGATTTCTCCGGCGCCAAGCTGATGATGGCGGACCTGTCCTACAGCGACCTGCGCGATGCCGATTTCACCAGCGCCGACCTGTCCGGCTGCAACCTGGAAGGCGCCAATCTGGCCGGCGCCAAGCTGTGGCGGGCGAAGTTCCGCAAGGTCGACCTCAGCGGCGACGGCAGCCGCCTGTGGCCGACCAGCTTCGCCAAGGCGCGGCTGACCGGTGCCGACCTGCGCGACGCCAGCCTTGCCGGGGTGGTGCTGCGCGGCACCGACCTGACCGCGATCAAGACCAGCTTCGCCACGCTGAAGGGGGCCGACCTGTCCGCCGCCCTGGGGTGGCAACCCTGCGAGGCGCCGGCCTGAGCCCGCCCCCATTCGGGGTCATTCAACTGCCGTCCGCCACCGGAATGCGGCCGGCGACGATGGCGCGGCGGGCCGCTTCCGCCGCCTCCAGCATGGCGGGGGTCAGAAGCGCCCGGTTGTTTTCGTCCACCGCGTAATCGACGGCACCCTCCACCAGTCCCAGCGCCACCGTGCCGGCGCTCCATCGCCCCTGGACTGCCGCCTGGAAGCTCGACTCCACCGCCAGATCCACCCGCTTCAGCATGGAGGTGAGGATGGTGCCGGGGTAGAGGTAGTTCTGGTTGCTGTCGACGCCGATGGCCAGCCGGCGCGCCTCGCTCGCCGCGGCGAAGATGCCGAAATTCGATACGCCCGCCCCGGCGAAGACCACGTCGGCCCCGCGTTGGAACTGGCTGCGCGCCACCTCCGCCCCGGCGGTGGGGTCGTTGAAGGCGGCAGGCGTGGTGCCGACGAAGTTCACCACCACCCGGATGTCGCCGCGGGCATGGCGCGCACCCTGTTCGAAGCCGGCGATGAATTTGCGGATCAGCGGGATGTCCAGCGCGCCGATGAATCCGACGGTCCCCGTCCTCGACGCCAGCGCCGCCAGCACGCCGACCAGGAAGGCGCCCTCCTGTTCCTTGAAGGTGACGCAGCGGATGTTCGGCCCCTCCGCCACCGCATCGACCAGGGTGAAGCGCACCTCCGGGTGGTTCGGGGCCAGCCGCGCCAGCGGTGTCGCATAGTAGAAGCCGATGGCGACCAGATCGGTCACGCCCCGCCGCAGCAGGGATGCGACGCCCTGGTCGAACTGCGCCGGATTGGACGGCAGGTATTCGACGACCGGAATGCCGCTGGCCGCCTTGAACCGCTCCGCCCCGGCGAAGGCGCCTTCGTTGAAGCTCTTGTCGAACTTCTGGCCCGCCGCATAGACCAGCCCCGGCCGGACGGCCGCGGCCTGCGCCCATCGCGGCAGCAGGGCCAGGGCTGTCCCGGCGGCGGCGCAGGACAGGACCGATCGGCGGGTGGGGTGCGGCATGGCGCGGCCTTTGGC
Organism: Azospirillum sp. VT-I1; assembly: GCF_055698305.1. NCBI lineage: Bacteria > Pseudomonadati > Pseudomonadota > Alphaproteobacteria > Rhodospirillales > Azospirillaceae > Azospirillum > Azospirillum sp. VT-I1. Next base: position 142,186 of record NZ_CP168806.1, read on the forward strand.
TGGGTGGAATACCCATAATCGGTCCGCAATTTTAGACACGGGCCCGTCGCCGGAACCAGAAATTTGTCGCGCCGCCTGCCGCAAACCGGCGAAAGCCCGGATTGTCTCGGCTGCCGCCCATCGCGCACCGGTCAGGGCAGCCATGACAAGACGGGACTTTGCGCGGGGCGGGTGACGGATCAGCTTAAAGGCTGCGGACTCCGTCCGGCCGATCCCCCATCCCTTCTCATTCGGATTTTCTGATGCTCGCGCGCCTTGCCGCCGTCCGTTCCCGTCTGCCTGCCGAAAGCCCCTTCTTCATCGCGGCGCTCGGCGTGCTGATGTCGTTCGGTCCAATGGGCACCGACATGTATCTGCCCGGCATGCCGGAGATCGGGCGCGACCTGCAGGCCCCGCAGGATCAGGTGCAATGGACGCTGTCGGCCTTCTTCCTGGGCTTCGGCGTCGGGCAGCTGCTGTGGGGGGCGTTGAGCGACCGGTTCGGCCGGCGCATCCCGGTGGCGACCGGCATCCTGCTCTATGCCGTGGGCTGCGTCGGCTGCTCGCTGACCACCGATGTCGGTCATCTGGCTGCATGGCGCTTCGTGCAGGCGGTGGGGGCCTGCGCCGGGCCGGTGCTGGTCCGCGCCATGATCCGCGACGTGTTCGAGCGCGACCGCGCCGCCAGCGTGCTGTCGATGATGATGCTGGTGATGGGCGCTGCCCCGATCATCGCGCCGCTGATCGGCGGACAGATCCTGATCTGGGCGAACTGGCGCTGGATTTTCTGGGCGCAGGCGGCCTTCGGCATCATCGCCATGCTGGCGCTCGCCACCCTGCCGGAAACCCATCCGGAGACGCGGCGCACCAGCCTGCGCCCGATGGTGCTGGCGGAGTCCTACCGCATGCTTCTGACCAACCGCCGCTATCTCGGCTATGCGGTGGGATCGTCCTTCATTTATGCGGGGATGTTCGCCTTCATCTCCGGATCGCCCTTCGTCTATATCGAGCTGTTCGGGGTGCGGCCGGAGAATTACGGCTTCCTGTTCGGGCTGAACATCGTCGGCATGATCATCGTCAACACGCTGAACAGCCGCGCGGTGATGCGTTTCGGCTCCGACGTGATGCTGCGGACCGGCGTCTGGCTGTCGGCGGCGAGCGGCATCCTGCTGGTCGTCACGGTGGCGAGCGGCTGGGGCGGCCTGTGGGGGCTGGTCGGCTGCCTGTTCCTGTTCATGTCGCTGACCGGCTTCTGCTTCGCCAATTCCATGGCCGGGGCGCTGCAGTCCTTCCCGCAGATGGCCGGCACCGCGTCGGCGCTTGCGGGCATGCTGCAGTTCAGCATCGGCGCGGTGTCCGGCTGGGCGGTCGGGCTGATGGCCAACGGCACCGCCATGCCGATGGCGGCGGTGATCGGCGGCACGGCCCTGGTCAGCCTCGTGCTGAACCTGTGGCTGATCGGTCCGGTGCGCCGCCGGCAGCATGGCGTGCAATAAAGCGGGGAAACTTTGTTAAATACCGGAATATGGAATCCGGAAGCGATGTGAATTGAGTTTCCCGGCCGGGCGGGCTAGCCTCGCCCGGCAAAGGGAGACAGCAATGCCGACGACCAGCCGTTCCAACACCGCCTTTCCCATCGCCCGCCGCCGGCTGCTGGCGGGTGCCGCCGCATTGGGCGCCGTCGCCGCCGGGGGCGTTGCGTCGCTGCCGCTGCCGGCCTTCGCCGCGACCACGCTGCGCGTCGGCTATATCCCGATCATTCCGATGACCCAGCTCTATGTGCTGACCGGGGAGGGATGGGCGAAGGATGTCGGGCTGTCCCTGCAGACCACCAGCTTCCAGTCGGGGCCGGCGATGATCCAGGCGCTGGCGTCGGGGACGCTGGACGTCGCCTATGTCGGCATCGGCCCGGCGATGATCGCCCGATCGAAGGGGGTGAAGCTGAAGGTCGTCGCCGCCAACGTCATCGATCAGGTGGCGCTGATCGGCCGCGGCCCGCTGGCCAAGGCGATTGCCGGTGCCGCCAGCCCGGCGGAGGGGATCAGGGCCTTCCGCGCCGCCAACGGCCGCCTGCCCAAGATCGGCTCGCTGCCGGCCGGCTCGGTGCCCGACACGGTGCTGCGCTACTGGATGGCGGAGGTCGCCCATATCGGCGCGGACGATGTCGAGATCGTCGGCATGGGCGAGCAGCCCCTGCAGCAGGCGCTGCTGACCGGCGCCATCGACGGCGCCTCGATCCTGGAGCCGATCCTGACGCTGGTGCAGTCCCGCCTGCAGGATGCCGCGATCATCGCCAAGGCCGGCACCATGTTCCCCAAGCAGCCGGGCGCCGTCCTGGCGGTGACGGAGGACGCCATCGCCAACAACCGCGCCGCCGTCGCCGATCTGGTCAAGCTGCACATCCGCGCCACCGCCTTCGCCAAGTCCAACCCCGACCGCACGGCGGAACTGGTGACGGAGATCATCGGCAAGGGTCTGGTGGAGCGCGACGTGATGCGGGCGGCGCTGACCTCCGACGCGACGACCTTCGTCGACGACCCCAGGGCGATCCTGGACTCCACCAAGCGGATGCAGGCCTTCCAGCAGACGCTGGGCCAGATCACCGAACCGGTCGACGTGGATGCGCTGTTCGACCTGTCCTTCCATGACGCCGCCATGGGGAAATGATTGCCATGACGACCCAGCCCGATGTGCCCCTGCGTCTGGTCATCCACGCCCCCACCCCGGCGGCGCTGGAACGGGCGCGCAACAACGCCCGCAACCTGCTGAAGGCGCGGCCGGACGCCGAGGTGCGGATCGTGGTCAATGCCGGCGCGGTGGCGGCGGCGTTGGATGCCCCGGATGCGGAGACCGACCGGCTTCTGCGCGTCTGCGGCAACACGCTGGCGAAGTCCGGCCGGTCGGCGGAGGGGCTGACGGTGGTCTCCGCCGGCGTCCTCGACATCGCCGAGGCGCAGGCGGAGGGATGGGGCTACATGCGGGCCTGAGCCCCGCCCCCTGCGCGGATGCGGATCAGCCCACGCCCCAGCCGCCGGTGTCGGGGAAGGGGACGGCGGGCGGTGGGACGGCCGCGGCGGGATCGGCGACGATGCCGCGCGGCAGGGCCGGGGCGTCGGGCGGGGTGGGGCGCAGGCGGGTCGGCTTGACCCACCAGCCCGGCTCCGCCGCGGCGATGGCGTTGGCCGCGGCCTCCGCCTCCCGCGCGGTGGCATAGAGGCCGAAACAGGTGGCGCCGCTGCCGGACAGGCGGGGCAAGAGGCAGCCGGCGCTGCGCTCCAGCGCCGACAGCACGTCGGCGATCACCGGGGCGACCGTCAGGGCCGGGGCGGTGAGGTCATTGGTCCGCTCCCGCAGCAGCGCGGCCAGATCGGCCGCATCCGCCGGCTTGCGGGTGAAGCGGGCGGGGGCGGAGAAGCGGGCGCCGCTCTGCGCCCTTGCGGCGGCCATCGCCTTGAACACCGCCGGCGTCGGCACCGGCTGGTTCGGGTTGACCAGCACCACATGGGTTTCCGGCAGCTCCGGCGCCTCGTCCAGCACGTCGCCGATGCCGCCGAAATAGCAGCTGCGCCCGGCGACGCAGACCGGCACGTCGGCGCCCAGCCCGGCGGCCACCGCGAACAGCGCCGGGTCGTCGGCCGGCACTCCCCACAGGCGGGCCAGCGCCCGCAGGCAGGCGGCGGCGTCGGCCGACCCGCCGCCGATGCCCGACGCGACCGGCAGCGCCTTGGTCAGCGCGATCATCACGTCGGCCTGCCGGCCCAGCCGGGCGGCCAGCGCATGGGCGGCGCGCATCACCAGATTGCCGGCCGGGTTCTCGCCCATCAGGACCGGGCCGAAGGGGCCGGCGATGGCCAGCCGCGGCCCGGCCGGCGGCAGGTCGGCACCGCGCAGCGCCACCCGCGCCGCGCCCGGCGTCAGGGCGATGGTGTCGCCAAGCTCGGCGAAGGCAACGAGGCTGTCCAGCTCGTGGTAGCCGTCGGCGCGCCGGCTGGTGACGTGCAGGTACAGGTTCAGCTTGGCCGGGGCGGCCTCGGTGATGGGAATGCCGGTCATAAGCTCCAATCCGCTGGCGGGCGCGCGACGACGCGCCCTGTGTCGCACCCTTGCCCCCGCAGCGGCAAGGGGTTGCTTCACAGCTGCGCCAGCAGGTCCTTCAGCAGCGTCTCGCCCATCGGCCAGGGGCCGTGGCCGCTGTCGCCGTTGATGTGGCCGACCTCTCCCGCGTCGATGAAGTCGGCCCCCCACAGTGCGGCGAAGCCGCAGGCACGGGCGGCGGAGCAGTAGGGATCGTTGCGGCTGCCGACCGTCACCGCCGGGAAGGGCAGGGGATCGGTCGGCACCGGCGCGAAGCGGCGGACAACCGCCGGCACGCGGTCCGGCGACTCGACGTCGGGCGGGGCGACCAGCAGGGCCGCCGCCACCTTGTCCGCGGCGTCGGAACCCGCCGCCCAGCGCGCGACCAGGATGCAGGCCAGGCTATGCGCGACCAGAACCACCGGGCCCGGTGCCGCAAGCGCTGCGGCGCGGACCGCGGCGTCGAGCCGCCCGACCCACCGCTCCGGATCCGGCGCGTCCCAGTCCCCAAGGTCGACGCGGTTCAGCGCCGGCAGCCGGCTTTCCAGCCAGCTCTGCCAATGCTCCGGCCCGGAATTGCCCAGGCCGGGAAGAACCAGAACGGTCGGCTGCGTCATTCTTTCAACTCTGCGTTTGTAAATGTTGCGTGTAGTGTCTGAAGATAACCAAAAACACGGCGGATGCTCCCGGTCCGGTGGGCGGGGCAGGGCCGGAACGCACCAACCGAAGACAGGGGAGAAGCGCCTTGGACATCAGCGCCACCATCGCACAGGATCTCTGCGATGCCATCGGTCGTGAACTGGACACCGTCGTGTCCTTCATCGGCAAGGGCGGCAGCGTCGCCGCCTCCACCGCGCGGGAGCGGATCGGCACCGGCCATCCGGCCGCCTCCGACATCGTCGCGCGCCGGCTGGACGAACGCGCCGTCACCCGGGAGGAGGCGGCGAAGTCGGGCGGGACGATGCGCGAGGGATACGTCATCGCCATCGACCTGGACGGCGAGCGGGTGGGGGCGCTGGCCGTTGCCGGCCCGGCCGATCAGGCCCGCCGCTTTGCCCGCCTCGCCCGCCACTGGGCGGTGGCGACCCTGCGGGCCGAAACGGCGGAGACCCGCCGCGTCGCCCTGATGCGCGACCTGTCCGACCGGGTGGAGCGCGAGGTCGGCGGGCTGGCCGCCGATCTGGCCGATGCCGGACGCCGGCTGGAGACGGCGGTCGCCTCCGTCCGCACCGCCGGGACCGAGGGGCTGCGCCAGACCGCCGACGCGGCCGGCGCCGCGCGCGCCGTCGACGGGTCGGTCGGCGCCATCGCCGGCATGCTCGACCGGCTGGCCTCCACCTCCGACCAGATCTCCGGGGACACCAGCAAGGCGCGGGAGATCAGCCTGGCGGCGGCGTCCGACAGCGACCGCGCCACCACCGTCATGAACTCCCTGCGGTCGGCGGCGGAGCAGATCGCCAGCGTGGTCAAGCTTATCAACGCCATCGCCAGCCAGACCAACCTGCTGGCCCTGAACGCCACCATCGAGGCGGCGCGGGCGGGCGAGGCGGGGCGCGGCTTCGCCGTCGTCGCCAACGAGGTGAAGGCCCTGTCGCGCCAGACCGCCGATGCCACCAAGCAGATCGCCGATCAGGTCGCCAACCTGCAGAAGGAGACCGCGGCGGTGGACGAGGCGCTGGGCCGCATCCATTCCACCATCGGCTCGATCCAGACCATCAACGGCACCGTCGCCGCCGCCATCGACGAACAGGCGGCGCTGACCGCCGAGGTGGCGCGCTCGCTCGACCGCTCCCGCCAGGACGCCATGGCGGCGGAACAGCGGATCGGCGACGCCGAACAGACGCTGGGCGGGGTGACGCGCACGCTGGACGAGCTGGCGACGCTGAGCCAGACCATCGCCGCGCGGGCGGGAAGCCTCGGCAGCGGCCTGGGCGGCCGGCTGTCCGACGCGCTGCGTCAGGTCCGCGGGTAGGGCTGCTGCCCGTCCACCGCATCGCCGCCGGGACCGGTGATGATGCGGGCGCTGCCGCTTCGCGCGGCGGGGGCTGCACCGCCCGGCAGGGGCACGATCAGCCGGCGCTTGACCGGCTGATGCGCCGCCCGGCGCGACACGCCGGCGAAGATCTGCTTCGACGCCTCGATCATCGTTACCCCGGCGAAGGCCTTGAACCAGCGGACGCCGACCTCTTCCCAGGCCGGCGCCGTCTTCTGCAGGAAGTGCGAGCGCAGCGGCGGGATGAACAGGGCGTGGCGGGTGCGTTCCGGCACGAACATGGTGTCGCGCAGCACCTGCTTCAGCTGCGAGGCGGAATAGGGGAAGCCGTGGCCGAAGGGCGTCCAGTCGGCACGCGCCCACAGGCCGCGGCGGTTCGGCACCACCGCCAGCACCCGGCCGCCGCCGGCCAGCACGCGCCAGATCTCGCGCATCATCGGCCGCAGCTGTTCCGTCCCCTCCAGCCCATGGACCAGCAGGACGCGGTCGATGGTGTTGTCGCCGAAGGGCAGGTCGGCCTCATCGCCCAGCGCCACCATGCCCGGCCCTTCCGCCGGCCAGAAGCTGACGCCCTGGCTGGCCGGCATCACGGCGACCACCCGGTCCGCCTCGCCCATGAAGGGGCGCAGGTACGGGGTGGTGTAGCCGACGCCCAGCACGATCTGGTCGCGCACGTCGGGCCAGATGGTGCGGATGCGCCGGCGGATCATCCGCTGGGCGGTCCTGCCCAATCCGGACTCGTAGAACTCCCTCAGATCGACGATATCTGTGTACATGGTATCCCAAGCGTAACACGGGTTTCGTATCGCAACAGCAGGAGTCCGCTGCCGTGGAGGTCATTCTCGTTCCGGCTTTCGCCGACAATTACATCTATGTGCTGCGCGATGCGGCATCCGGCAAGGTCGGCGTGGTCGATCCCGGCGAGGCCGCCCCGGTGCAGGCCGAGCTGGAGCGCCGCGGCTGGACCCTGACCCACATCTTCCTGACCCACCACCACAACGACCATATCGGCGGCGTGGCGGAGCTGAAGGCCCGCCACCGCGCCACCGTGATCGGCGCCCGTGCCGACGCCCACCGCATCCCCGACCTGGACGTGGCGCTCGGCGACGGCGACCGCACGGTGTTCGGGGAGCAGACCGCCCGCGTCATCGCCGTTCCCGGCCACACCAGCGGCCACATCGCCTTCTGGTTCGAGGCGGCGGAGACGCTGTTCAGCGGCGACACCCTGTTCTCGCTCGGCTGCGGCCGCCTGTTCGAGGGCACGCCGGCCCAGATGTGGGAGTCGCTGCAAAGCCTGCGGTCGCTGACCGATTCGACCCGCGTCTATTGCGGCCACGAATACACCCAGTCCAACGGCCGCTTCGCCCTGACCGCCGACCCGGACAATTCCGCCCTGCGGCAGCGCATGGAGGAGGTCGCGGCCTTGCGCGAGCGCAACCAGCCGACCATCCCGACCACCATCGGCCTGGAGCGCCGGACCAACCCCTTCCTGCGCGCCGACGACCCCGCCGTCCAGTCCGCCATCGGCCTGCCCGGCGCCCCGCCGGTGGAGGTCTTCGCCGAACTCCGCCACCGCAAGGACCATTTCCGCGGGTAGCCGCTGCCGGCCGGAAGCCGGTCTGGTGCGGCCGGTTCGGGTCATGCTACCGTAGCAACTGCCGGCCGCCCCGCGAGCGGTCCGGCACTCGCGAAAACCCCGGCACCGCTCGCAACGGAAGAGGCGTTGTTTTCGTTGGGATCTTTGACATCGTCCAGAACGTAACGGGATCATGGAGCCTAACCACCTGGTCAGAAACGGCCACCGCTCGCACTGCCGCGGATTCTTGACGCCGAATCAATGCGGTGTAGAGTGGCCGTCTTCCCGGGCAGAAATGCTCGGGCCTCATTGAAGCAACCGGCACCTCTGCATGTCCTCCGCAAATCGGCTTGGTGTCTTCCCGGGCAGAAATGCCCGGGCCTCATTAAGTCTGCTCTTCCGTCGCCCGCATTTTTCACCATGCGGAAAGCCCGCGGCCGATTTGCGGCAGATCAATCGTCCAGGCTTCACCGCTCCCATACTCTTTGCTCACCGAACAACATCTCGGGGAGCGAAACCATGAAGGCCATCGATCTGATGACGCCGCGCGTCATCACCATCGGCATGGACGAGACCATCGCCGATGCAGCCAGGAAGATGCTGGAGAACAATATCAGCGGCATGCCCGTGCTGGATGCTGCCGGCAAGGTGGTCGGCATCATCAGCGAGGGCGACCTGCTGCGCCGGGTAGAACTTGGGACGGAGCGCCACCGCTCCTGGTGGCTGGGACTGGTGTCCGGCGGCACGCTGCCGGCGGAGGACTTCGTCAAATCCCATGCCCGCAAGGTGGCGGACGTCATGACCGCCCATGTCACCACCGTCGACGAAAACGCTTCGCCCGAGGAGGTGGTGCGGTTGATGGAGACGCGGCGGATCAAGCGCGTGCCGGTGGTCCGCCAGGGCGCCCTGATCGGCATCATCAGCCGGGCGAACCTGTTGCGCGCACTGGCCAGCGTATCGCCGGAAACCGTGGTCGCCACCCCGGACGACCGAGTGTTGAAGGAGCGGGTCGCCGCGGCGGTGAAGGAGCTGTCCTGGGATCCGCGGTCGCACGACGCCATCGTCGTCCGTAACGGCGTCGTCCATCTCTGGGGCTTCATCAGCAGCGAGTCCCAGCGCGATGCCGTGCGCGTCGCGGCGGAAGGCGTTCCAGGCGTGAAGGCGGTGGAGAACAACATCCAGGTCGTCGACCCGGCGGAAAGCGGGGCCTGGGGCCTGTAACGGAGCCTGGGGCGCGGTCGGACATGGCCGGTCTCCTCCGGCCATGCCCGCCATCCCGGACGGGTCAGATCCGGCCCGGCAGCCGCGCACCGACGAAATGGGTCGCCTGCGCCCCATATTCATAGGCGGCTTCGCGCACCGCCCGGCCGGCGATCGTTTCCACGGCGCTGTCGGGGAGCGGCATCTCCGCGTCGGTGAGTTTGCCGGCGATATGGTCGGCGAGGCAGCGGCCGAGAACGGTGCCGGGCGCGATGCCGCGGCCGTTGTAGCCGCTGAAGCCGATCACGTTGCGGTCCAGCCGGTGGAAGCGCGGCAGATTATCCTTGGTCATGCCGATCTGCCCATACCATTCGGACTCGAACCGCACCGGGCCGAGCTGCGGGAACAGTGCGGCCAGCGACCGCTGCGCCCAGGCCCGGTGCACCGCGATCCCGGTCCCCCGCAGCGCGCCGACACTGCCGAACACCAGCCGGCCCCGGCGGTCGAACCGGTAGGAGCTGAGCACCGATTTGGTATCCCATACCCCTTGCCGCTCCGGCAGGATGGCTTTCTGCATGGCATCGGACAGCGGCTCCGTCGCCAGGTTGAAGTAGGGCAGGTGGACCTGCTCGGTGCGGAGCTGCACCCAGGGGCCGATGCTGTAGGCGTCGGTGGCGACGATCACCCAATCGGCCAGCACGCTGCCGGCGGCGGTCTTCACCTCCCACTTGCCGGCGGTCTGGCTCGCCGACTGGACGGGGCTGCGGGTGAAGATGCGGGCGCCCGCCTTCACGGCGGCGGCGGCCAGCCCGCGGGCATAGGCCAGCGGCTGGATGGTGCCGGCCCGCAGGTCGAGAAGCGAGCCGGTGTAGGCCCTGCTGCCGACCTTCTCCGCCGTCTCATCCGCGTCGAGCAGGCGCACGGGCGCGCCGCGCTTCTGCCAGATCTCCGCCCGCTGCTCGAGTTCGCGCAAGCCCGCGGCGCCGACGCCGCAATGGAGCGTGCCGCTGCGTTCGTCCTCGCAGGCGATGGCATGCTTGGTGATGAGGTCGAACACGGCGCGCGGAGCATTGCCGAGCAACTCGATCAGCCGCTCGCCATAGACCGGTCCCAGCGTGTTCACCAGCTGGTCGGGCATCACCCACATGCCGGCATTGACCAGCCCGACATTCCGTCCGGCGCCGCCGAAGCCGATCTCCACCGCCTCCACCACCACCGCGTTGACGCCGCTTTCCGCCAGATGCAGGGCGGCCGACAGGCCGGTGTAGCCGGCACCGACGATCACCACGTCCGCCTTGACCGGCCCGGCCAGCGGCGCGGTCGGCGGCGCCGGCGGCGCCGTCCGTTCCCAAAGCCCATGCGACCGCGGATCGTTCAGCATTCCCTGTGGTCCTCATCCCATGTTCTTGCCCGCCTGTCATTCCCAGCCGGAAACACCGTGCCGACCGGTTCCGTGAGCGTAGCGGGTCTGCACCTCCACGGACAGCTGGGAAGATTCGCTTGCCTACCCCCTTCGGCAAAGTGATGTTTGCTCAACCAGTCATTCCTTGTGAGAATGAGATGCAGAGCCCGCGCCGCTTCCTCCCCTCTCTGGCCCTGCTGTCGGCGTTCGAGGCCGCGGCGCGGACCGGCAGCATCACCGCGGCGGCGAAGGAGCTGTCGCTGACCCAGAGCGCGGTCAGCCGCCAGATCAAGGCCCTGGAGGAACTGCTGGAGGTCGAGCTGTTCCACCGCGAACGGCAAACCATCCGCCTGACCGCGGGCGGGGAGTATTATGTGCGCGAGGTCCGTGACGCCCTGCGCAAGATCAGCACCGCGTCGCTCAACCTGCGTGCCAACCCCTTCGGCGGCACGCTGAGCATCGCGATCCTGCCGACCTTCGGGGCCCGCTGGCTGACGCCGCGGCTGCCGAAGTTCCTGGCCGCCAATCCGGGCGTGACCATCAATCTGGTGACGCGCATGGCGCCCTTCGACTTCCGGCTGGACCCCGTCGACGCGGCGATCCATTTCGGCCGTCCGGGCTGGCCGGGCGGGGAGATGGCGCTGCTGCGCCGGGAAACCGTCATCCCGGCCTGCAGCCGCGGCCTGCGCGACCGTTTCGGTTTCCGCCGGCCCGCCGACCTGCGCCTTGCCCCGCTGCTGCACCTGACCAGCCGCCCCGATGCCTGGGAACGCTGGCTGACCCTGCACGACACGCCGGCCGATGGCGTGCACGGCATGCTGTTCGACCAGTTCGGCACCACCACCCAGGCTGCGGTCGCCGGGCTGGGGGTGGCGCTGCTGCCCCTGTTTCTGATCGGGGAGGAGTTGCGGTCAGGGCAGCTGGTGCCGGCGCTCGACCTGCCGATGGAAAGCGAGGACGCTTATTACGTGGTGTGGCCGTCGGAACGGGCCGGCTATCCACCGCTCGTCGCCTTCCGCGACTGGATTCTGGAGGAAACTCGGGAGGAGGCCGCGGAGCGCGATCATCCACCGCATCATGAGCTTTCCTCATGAAGTCGGTAAAAACATTCGCAATCCAAGGCGGCGCTTCGTTGCTATAGCTGGCCCATGGCAGGGACCGGGAAAGCGACCGGACCGGTTCGACGCAGGCAACGCGAGCGAGATTTGCAATGAGTGTCCAGACTTCCCCGAACGCCGGATTCATTAGCCCCGATGCGATCCGCACCCTGTTCTCCACCGCCATGTCGGAGATGTACCGGACGGAGGTTCCGGCCTATCAGACGCTGGTCGAGCTGGTTCGGGACGTGAACGAGGCGGTGCTGGCCGCCGATCCGGCGGAGCGCCACCGGCTGGAGGCCGCCGGCGGCCTCGCCCGCATCACGGAGGAGCGTCACGGCGCCATCCGGCTCGGCACCGCGGCCGAGCTGTCCACCATGCGCCGCCTGTTCGCGGTGATGGGCATGCAGCCGGTCGGCTATTACGACCTGTCGGAGGCCGGCGTCCCCGTCCATTCCACCGCCTTCCGTCCGGTGACCGACGAGGCGCTGAGCCGCAATCCCTTCCGCGTCTTCACCTCGCTGCTGCGGCTCGACCTGATCGCCGACGCCGGCCTGCGGCAGGAGGCGGAGCAGGTGCTGGCCGGCCGCCGCATCTTCACCGACGGCTGCCTCGCCCTGATCGGCAAGGCCGAGGCGGCCGGCGGGCTGACGGAGGAGGAGGCAACCCGCTTCGTCGCGGAGGCGCTGGAGACCTTCCGCTGGCACAGCCGGGCCAATGTGCCGCTGGACCTCTACAAGCGGCTGCATGACGCCCATCGGCTGATCGCCGACGTCGTCTCCTTCAAGGGGCCGCACATCAACCACCTGACCCCGCGCACGCTCGACATCGATGCGGTGCAGCGGATGATGCCGGAAAAGGGCATCGCCCCCAAGGCCGTGGTGGAAGGCCCGCCGACCCGGCGCTGCCCCATCCTGCTGCGCCAGACCTCCTTCAAGGCGCTGAGCGAGCCGGTGGATTTCCGCGACGGCGACGGCTGGCGGTCGGGCGTCCACACCGCCCGCTTCGGCGAGATCGAGCAGCGCGGCATCGCGCTGACGCCGAAGGGCCGGGCGCTGTACGACACGCTGCTGCAGGACTCGCGCCGCCTCGTCGCGCCGGCCGCCGACGGGTCCAACGCCGCCGAATATATGGCGGCCCTGCAGGAGGTCTTCGCCCCGTTCCCCGACAGCTGGGACGAGATCCGCCGCCAGGGGCTGGGCTATTTCGCCTATTCGCTGACCGATGCCGGACGCCGCAACCCGCCGGCGCCGGAGGCCGATCTGGAGGCGCTGATCGCCGCCGGTCTCGTCCGCTTCGATCCCGTCGTCTATGAGGATTTCCTGCCGGTCAGCGCCGCCGGCATCTTCCAGTCCAACTTGGGCGACGATGCGCAGCAGGATTTCTCCGCCAGCCCGAACCAGCAGCGCTTCGAAGCCGACCTCGGCGCCCCCGTCCGGGACCCGTTCGACCTCTATGCGGAGATCGAACGGGCCTCCATCGTCGCGTGCCTGTCGGCCGTCAGCCCGGCGACTGTGTAAGTCAGGCGGGAACTACGGCGGCGGGCCGGAAGGCGCCCGCCGCCAGCCAGTCTTCGAAGGCCGCGGGGGCGAGCGGTCGGGAGAACAGATAGCCCTGCCCGAAGTCGCAGCCGTGCAGGCGCAGCCAGTCATAGGCTTCGAGGGTCTCCACCCCCTCCGCCACCACGCGATAGCCGAGGTCGTGGGCAAGCTCGATGGTGGAGCGGACCATGATCTGGTCGCGGTTCTCGATGGCGATGGAGCGGATGAAGCGCTGGTCGATCTTCACCGCCGTCGCCGGGATGTCCTTCAGATAGGACAGTGCGCTCTGGCCGGTGCCGAAATCGTCGATCTCGACCTCGATCCCCAGCCGGCGCAGCTGGTCCAGCTGCCGGTCGACCACGGCGCGGTCGGTCATCAGCGCGCTTTCCGTCACCTCGAAATCGATCCAGTCCGCCTGCACCCCGTGCCGGTCCAGCATGGCGGCCACCCGGTCGGCGAAGTCGTTGGCGCCGAGATCCAGCATCGAGATGTTGATGGAGACCGGCAGCGCGATCCCGCGCCGGCGCCAGTGGGCGATCTGGACCAGCACCGCCCGGATCACCCATTCGGTCAGCGGGCGCACCAGCGCCGTCCGCTCCGCCAGCGGCACGAACTCCGCAGGCGAGATCGCTCCCAGCTCCGGATGGGTCCAGCGCAGCAGGGCTTCCGCACCGATGCAGGCGTTGCTGCGCAGGTCGACCTTGGGCTGGTAGGCGATGTGCAGCTGGCCGTTGCCCGCCGCCCCGGTCTTGGCGCTCTTCTCGGCGCCCCCGCCCCCGCCCCCGGTGCCGCCGAGTGCTTCGGTCAGGCTCCGCAGCAGCAGGAAGGCGCGGTGGGAGGCGCGGTCCTGCTCCTCGTCATAGGCGCACCAGGGCTTCTGGGTCTCCAGCGACTGGTGGGCGGCACTGGCGGCGGCCCGCAACAGTTCGACGCTGTCCGCCGGACTGTCCGGATGATGGACGAAGCCGATGCCGGTGGAGGATGCGATCGGCACCCCCTGGTAATGGAAGGGGCTGCGGATGACGCCGCCGATCCGGTCGAGCGTGGCCCCCAGCTCATTCTCCGGCCGGTCGACGAGGATGCAGGCGAAGCGGGCCGGCGACAGGTGATAGAGACGGGTGCGGTCCGGCAGGCAGGCAGCGATGCGGCGGGCGCAATCCATCTCGAACGCATCGGCGCACATCTGGCCCAGCACCCGGGTCAGCTCGGCATATTGCTGCGACGCGGCGGTGTCGATCACCACCACGGCCATGCGGGTGTGCTCCCCGGCGGCCGGATCGGCCAGCAACGCGTCGATGTCCGCAAGGAAGCGGAAGCGGTTCGACAGCGAGGTGACCGGATGCAGATAGCCGACGGCGCGCCGCGCCTCGATATGGGCCATCACCATCGCCGACAGGTCGCGCAGGGCCTCCTCCTCCCCGGGCGACAGGGCGGGACGGGGCTGGTCGTCGATCACGCAGATGGTGCCCAGCGTCAGGCCATCGGCTGTCCGCAGAGGGGCGCCGGCATAGAAACGGATGTGCGGATCGCCGGTTACCAGCGGGTTGGCGGCGAACCTGTGGTCCTGGCTGGCATCGCCGACCACGAAAAGCGACTCGGAGTGAAGCGCATGGGCGCAGAAGGCATGCTCGCGCGGCGTTTCCCGCACCGGCAGGCCGACCCGCGATTTGAACCACTGCCGGTCGCGGTCGACCAGCGAGATCAGCGCGATCGGGACGTTCAGCAGCTTTGCGGCCAGACGGGTGATCTGGTCGAAGGCCGGCTCCTCGGGGGTGTCGAGCAGCTCATAGCGCTGGAGCGCCGCAAGCCGGTCCTCTTCGCGGGGCACCATCGGGGGCAGGGGAGGAAGGATGGGAGGCGACAAGGGCGGAAAAGGCGTCATCACAGCTGTCATTGTTCCTTGTGCGCAATCCTGTCGGCCAGTGTACAGCCAGTGTGACGCATGCCGGCGCTCGGCTCCATAACCAGTTGGGACAGCTAGCATTGCCGCCTTTCAATGGCGACGAGCGCCGTAACGGTCAGTTGGGCCAGCACCATGCGGTCCACCATGCCGAAGCGGCGCGGCTTGGTATCGATCAGGCAGACCGAGCCGAGCGCCAGGCCATTGCGGTTGATGATCGGCGCACCGGCATAGAAGCGGATGTGGGGCGGCCCCAGAACCAGCGGGTTGTCGCGGAACCGCGGATCGTTCGCGGCATCCTCCACCACCATGGGGAGGCTCTGCCGGATGGTGAAACGGCAGAAGGCATGGTCGCGCGGTGTTTCCTGCACTGCCAGCCCGCGCCGTGCCTTGAACCACTGGCGGTCGGCATCCAGCAGCGACACCAGCGCGATGGGGACCTGGAAATGGTCGCAGGCCCAGGACACCAGATCATCGAAGGCGGGATCGGGCGCGCTGTCCAGCAGGCCCGTGTTCCGCAACGCCTGCAGCCTTGCGGGTTCGTCGTCGACCG